>JAWVFH010000048.1:0-92210 GCA_033856255.1 Solirubrobacterales bacterium
GGCTGAGGAAGTTGGCGGCCTGCAGGCCCGGGGCGCCGAAGCCGAAGGCGACGGTGGAGATCATCATCGGAAACCAGCAGAGCTGCAGCGCGAAGAGGAACTGGCCGATGAACTCGCCCCCGTAGGGATAGGGGGGCCTGACCGTGGCCGTGATCGTTTTGCCGGTCAGGATCATCATGTTCCCGACCTGCTCGAACAGGCTCTTGGCGGGCAGGAATGCCCTGTCAGCGACTGATCTGACCATTGTCTCCTCCGGCAGGCGGCACCGATCCGCTGCCAGCGCGACAACAATATTCGATGGGCAGCCCGTCCGCCACCCCCAACCGTCGGTCCCCGTCCGGGGCCGTCTGGCTGGTCAGCCGAAATCGGAGGCGGCGGGCGAGATCGCGTGCGGTGGTATGTTCCCGGCGCTTTGGGGGAGAGGACCGCCAAAAGCGCCCGTCGGCCTACCGACCCCCGAGGTTGGCTGACTCGCGCGAGCATTTTCAGCCTCTTCGCGGCGCTCTCCGTGATCGTCTCGGCCTGCGGTAACGACAAGCCGCGCCAGGACGCAGACGAGCCGTCGGGCAACTTCCCGGTGTCCGTCAACGCGGCCAAGTTCCCGACCGACCAGCGGCTGGCCGAGACCAGCGACCTGCGGCTCGAGATCGAGAACACCGGCAACGAGCAGGTCCCCGACCTCGCGGTGACGATCTACACCGGGGACGAGAAGGGCGGCGGCTCGTTCGCGACGCGCTCCGACCAGACGGGGCTCGCCGATCCGAACCGGCCGGTCTGGATCCTCGAGAGCGGCTTCCCGAAGCTGCTGACGAGCGCCGACGAGAGCGTCAAGGACATCGACGCCGCGCCGTCGGCCGGCGCCGACGTGGCGCAGACCGACACCTTCGCCTTCGGGCCGCTCGACGCCGGTGAGAGCAAGGACATCGTCTGGCGCGTGACCCCGGTCGAGGCCGGCACCTACACCATCCATTACGAGCTTGCCGCCGGGCTCAACGGCAAGGCCAAGGCGGTCACCGAGGACGGCAGCCCGGTGACCGGCGAGTTCGTGGTCACGATCACCTCGAAGCCGGCGACCGCGACCGTCGGCGACAACGGCCAGGTCGAGATCCAGAATCCCTAGCGAGTTGCGGCGTCTTGCTGGATCGGCGATGGCCCTCTGGCTCGCCGCGGCGGCGATCGGATGCGGGGGCGGCGGAGACGTAACCACGATCGGGACCGGCGAGACGACGGCGACCGGCGAGCCGCCGGCGGTCGGTGACGGGACCGGCGGCGTGCGGTTGGAGAAGCTCGGCGAGTTCGATCAGCCCGTCTACGTCACCGAGGCGCCCGGGGACGACCACCTGTACGTGGTCGAGCAGTGCGGGCGGATCGAGCGACTGCCGGTCGACGGCGGCGAGCCCTCGGTCTTCCTCGACATCGGCGACCTGATCACCTGCGGCGGCGAGCAGGGCCTGCTCTCGGTCGCGTTCGCGCCGGACTACGGCCGCTCGGGGTTGTTCTACGTCAACTACACCGACGCCGACGGCAACTCGCGCACGGTCGAGTACTCCCGCGACGGCGCCGACCCCTCGCGGGCCGACCCCGCGAGCGCCCGCGAGCTGCTGCTGATCGAGGACTTCGCCCCCAACCACAATGGAGGCCTGTTGCAGTTCGGGCCCGACGGCCGGCTCTACCTCGGGATGGGGGACGGCGGCGGCGCCGGTGATCCCGAGCGGACCGCGCAGGACCTCGGTGTCCCGCTCGGCAAGCTGCTGCGCGTCGACCTCGAGAGCCCGGGCGATTACGAGGTCGCGGCGCTCGGGCTGCGCAACCCCTGGCGCTACTCCTTCGACCGGCGGACCGGCGACCTGTGGATCGGCGACGTCGGCCAGGACACGCTGGAGGAGATCGACGGGATCACCACGAGGACGCTGGACGCGGCGCGGCCGCCGAACTTCGGCTGGTCGGCGTTCGAGGGCACCGACCGCTTCAACGACGACCAGGACGCCCCCGGCGCGATCCCGCCGGTCTACGAGTACGGGCGCGACCGCGGCTGCTCGGTGACCGGCGGCTACGTCGTCCGCGACCCGGCGCTGCGTTCGCTCTACGGCCGCTACCTCTACGGCGACTTCTGCGAGGGGGAGCTGCACAGCTTCACCGCCGTGCCGGGGCGGCCCGCGCGAGACGACCGCGACCTAGGTCTGCGCGTCGAGCAGCTGAGCTCGTTCGGCGAGGACTCGGCGGGGCGCCTGTACGCGGTCTCACTCGCCGGCCCCGTCTACCGGCTGGTCGCCGACGGTTAACCTGAGGGCATGGCGCGCAGCTCGGGCAGGGGGCTTGGCGTCGCGGGGCTCGCCGCGATCGGGCTGACACTCGCGATCGCCTCGGCGGGCGGCGATTCAGCCGCCGCCAGGGGCGGATCCCTGAAGCTCTCGCGGATCGGCGGCTTCGAGGCGCCGGTCTACGTCGACAACGCGCCCGGGGCGCCGAAGCTGCTGTTCGTGGTCGAGCAGCCCGGGACGATCCGGGTGCTGCGCAACGGCAAGACGCTGAAGCGCGACTTCCTCGACATCCGCGACCGGGTCCTCTACGGCGGCGAGCAGGGGCTGCTCTCGGTCGCCTTCGATCCCGGCTACGCGCACAACCGCCGCTTCTACGTCTACTACGTCAACCAGGGCGGCAATATCGAGGTCGACGGCTTCCGCCAGCAGCGCGGCAGCGCCACGCGGGCCGCGGCCGGTTCGCGCGAGGAGGTGATCGAGATCCCGCATCCGGTGAACGAGAACCACAACGGCGGTCAGCTGCAGTTCGGGCCCGACGGCTACCTCTACCTCGCGACCGGCGACGGCGGCAGCGGCGGCGATCCGCCCGGCAACGCCCAGAACCCCGACGTCCTGCTCGGCAAGCTGCTGCGAATCGACCCGCGCAAGAAGGGCGGCTACTCGGTGCCGCGCTCCAACCCGTTCGTCCACCGCAGCGGCAAGGACGAGATCTACGCGCTCGGCCTGCGCAATCCCTACCGCTTTTCGTTCGACTCGAAGACGAAGGACATCTGGATCGGCGACGTCGGCCAGGACGAGTGGGAGGAGATCGACCACGTCAGCGCCGGCGAGCTCCGCGGCGCCAACTTCGGCTGGGATCGCTTCGAGGGCGATCACGTCTTCGAGGGCAACGGAGAGACGCCCTCGCACTACCAACCGCCGGTGCTCGAGCTCTCCCACGACGATGGCTACTGCGCGGTGATCGGCGGTTACGTCGTCCGCGACGACTCGGTGCCGGCACTCGACGGCCGCTACGTCTACTCCGACAACTGCAACGGCACGCTGCGCTCGTTCGACCCGTCAAGTCCTGGGAACAGCGACGGCTCGATCGGGCTCGACGTCGGCTCGCCGAGTTCGTTCGGGCTCGACGCGAAGGGCCGGATCTACGTCGCCTCGCTCGACGGGAGCGTGTACCGGATCGCTCAGTAACGGTCGGAGTAGAGTCCGGTGGCGAAACCCACGCCCGGGCGACCGAGGAGGACGAAAGAGGATGGAGTCGGCGACGCAGCCGGAGACCAGCACGGCGGCAGCGGCCAACGGCGCCGCGGAGGCTGAGGCCAAGGCGACCGAGAGCTTCCCGGTCCACCGGCCGACCGACGGCTCGGTGATCGGCGAGGTGGCGATCGACTCGCCCGCCGACGTCGCCGCGGCCGTGGCGCGGGTGCGCTCGGCCCAGCCTGCCTGGGATGCGATCGGCTTCGCCGGCCGCCGGCGCTGGCTCGAGAACCTGCGCGACTGGGTACTCGCCAACCAGGACCGGATCGACGACATGATGCAGGAGGAGACCGGCAAGGTCCGCGCCGACGCCGCGCTCGAGGCCTTCTACATCCTCGACGCGATCAACTTCTGGTGCAGCCAGGGACCCGGGTTCCTGGCCGACGAGACGATCTCGCCGCACAACCCGCTGCTGAAGGCAAAGCGCGCGAAGATCGTCTACCGGCCGTTCGGGGTCGTGGGCATGATCAGCCCCTGGAACTTCCCCGTCATCCTCTCGCTCGGCGACGCGATCCCGGCCCTGCTGGCCGGCAACGCCGTCGTGATCAAGCCCTCCGAGATCACGCCGCTGACCCTGGTCGAGCTGGTCCGCGCCTGGCGCGAGGACGTCGGCGCGCCCGACGTGCTCGCGGTCGTCAACGGCATGGGCGAGACCGGCGGCGCCCTGATCGACGAGTGCGACTACATGCAGTTCACGGGCTCGGAGAAGACCGGCAAGATCGTGATGAAGCGCGCCGCCGAGACCCTGACCCCGGTCAGCCTCGAGCTCGGTGGCAAGGATCCGATGATCGTCACCCGCGACGCCGACCTCGAGCGCGCGGTCAACGCGACCGCCTGGGGCGGGCTCCTGAACACGGGCCAGATCTGCATCTCGATCGAGCGCGTCTACGTCGAGGAGCCGATCTACGACGAGTTCGTCGCCAAGCTGCAGGAGAAGGTCGAGACCCTGCGCCAAGGCGCCGACGGCGACACCTACACGGCGGAGGTCGGCGCGATGACATCGCCGGCGCAGGTCGAGATCGTCTCCGACCAGGTCGAGGACGCCCGCGCCGCCGGCGCCCGCATCCTCACCGGCGGCAAGCGCAAGGACGGCCCCGGCGATTGGTACGAGCCGACCGTGATCGCCGACGTCGACCACTCGATGAAGGTGATGCGCGAGGAGACCTTCGGCCCCGTGATTCCGGTGATGAAGGTCCACGACGTCGAGGAGGCGATCGAGCTCGCCAACGACAGCACCTACGGACTCGGCTCCTCGGTCTTCGCCGGCGACGTCGACGAGGGCGAGCGGATCGCCCGCCGGATCGAGGCCGGGCACTGCAACGTCAACGACGTGCTCGTCAACTACAACATCCTCGGCCTGCCGATGGGCGGCTGGAAGAGCTCCGGGATCGGGGTCCGCCACGGCGCCCAGGGGATCCGCCGCTTCTGCCACACCGAGGCGGTGACGAGTCCGCGCCTGCCGACCCAGAAGTCTGAGCCGGTCTGGTTCCCCTACTCGGCCCGCAAGCGCGGCTTCGTCCGGCGGCTCTACCGCTTCCTCAACGCGCGCGGCCTGCGCAACCGACTCCGCTGACCGAGGAATACGGCGGCATCGACGGGCTCACCCGCTGGCTCGGGCTGCGCTGGGAGTCCGCCAACCGGGTGCGCCTGACCGTGCGCCCCGAGCTGATCAACCCGGCCGGCCTGCTCTCCGGCCCGGTCGCCTACGCGATGGTCGACTACTCGATGGGCTCGGCGCTGTGGGTGGAGCGGCAGAGTGGGGAGCGGATCGCGACGATCGGGATCTCGATCAACTACCTGCGCACGGCGCGGGCCGGCGACGTGATCTGCGAGTCGGTCCTCGACCGCCGCAACGACCGCGTCGCCGTCCTGCGCTCAGAGGTCACCGACGAGGGCGGCCGCCTGCTGGCGACCGCGATCGGCAGCTTCTCGATTTTCCCGAAGGAGCGGCTCGGCTCCCACGACCAGGGCCCGGCGGCGCCGGAGCGGATCGCCGACTAGCGGGAGCGGCTTCCGGTTTGGCGACTTTCGGGTCTATACGACCCAGAAGTCGCCAATTCGACTAAGCCGTCGCCGCGTCCATCGAGGGCTCGTCGGTCTCGGCCTCGATCGTGCCGTCGCCCTCGGGGTCGTCGTCCGGGGGCAGCTCTCCCCCGCGCTCGGTGCCGGCGATCAGCTCGTCGCTCTTCTTCTCCGCCGGGACGAAGCCCGACTTCATCCCGAAGTAGACCGCCTGCGGGTGGTGGGCGATGATCGCCGCCGTCGACTGCTCGGGCTCGAGCGCGTAGCCGCCGGAGAGCGAGATCCCGATCTCGCCGAAGCCGAGCAGCCGGTCGATCTTGACGTGCTCGTCCTGGTCGGGGCAGGCGGGATAGCCCCAGGAGTAGCGCCGCCCCTGATCGAGCTCGATCCCGAGCCCGCGGCGAGCCTCGGCGTGCAGCCACTCGGCGATCCCCTCGGCCGCCTGCACGCCGAGCCCGTGGACGAAGAGCTGCTCGGCGAACTCGCCGTCGGTTTCGAGCTGGTTGATCCGCTCGGTCACCTCGGAGCCCACGGTCACCGCCTGCAGCGCGACCACATCCCTCTCACCACTCTCGATCGGCCGGTAGAAGTCGGCGAGGCAGATGCGGTCGTGGCGCGGCTGGCGCGGGAAGACCAGCCGCTCGATCTCGCGGTCGTGGTCGTCGGGATCGAAGATCACCAGCTCGTTGCCGTCTGAGTTGCAGGGGTAGTAGCCGAGCTTCGCCCGGGGCCGCAGGTAGTCCTGCTCGCGCCACATCCGTTCGAGCTTCGGGGCGAAGCCCTCGTCGCCGTCGTAGCCCTCGACGATCCGCCGCCAGGCCTCGCCCTTGTTGCCGCGGCCGCCCCAGTGGAGCTTGAACAGCACGTGGCGGTCGAGGTAGGGATAGACGTCGTCGAGGTCGATCTCGATCTCGCGCACCCCCCAGAACGGCGGCTGCGGAATCGGGTTGTCCGTGGCGGCCGACGAGCGCACCGAGTCGTCGGTGACCGGCGGTCCGGTGTCTTCCTCGACCGGGCGGTTTCGCAGCTCCTCGGCCTCGTCGCGGATCTTCGCGACCAGCGACTCGCGCGCCGCCTCGTCGATCAGGGCATCGACCGTGTCCAGGCCGGCGAAGGCGTCCTTGCAGTAGAAGACCCCGGGCTCGTAGACCTCGTCGGACTCCTTGCCCAGCGGGTAGAGGACCCGGCGGCCGAAGTCGCGGTTGATCGCCGCGCCGCCGATCAGAACAGGAAATTCCAGTCCGCGTTGGTGGAGCTCGCCGATGCACAGCGGCATCTGCTTCGAGGTCGAGACGAGCAGCGCCGAGAGCCCGATCGCGTCGGCCTTCTCCTCGATCGCGGCGCTGATGATCGTCTCCACCGGCACCTGCTTGCCGAGGTCGACCACGGTGTAGCCGTTGTTGGTGAGGATCGTGTTGACCAGCGACTTGCCGATGTCGTGGACGTCGCCGAACACGGTCGCGATCACGACCTTGCCCTTCGTATGGCCCTCGATCCGGTCGAGGTAGTTCTCGAGCTGGGCGACCGCGCGCTTCATCACCTCGGCCGACTGCAGGACGAAGGGCAGGATCAGCTCGCCGGCGCCGAACTTGTCGCCGACCTCCTTCATCGCCGGCAGCAGGACGGTGTTGAGCGTCGGCACGGCGCCGATCTTCTCCACCGAAGCGTCGATCCACTCCTCGACCCCGTCCTTCTTGCGGCGCAGGATGTGCCAGTGAAGGGCCTCCTCCGGCTCCATCCCCTCGGTCGGGTTCTCGACCTCCGCCTCGGCCTCCTCGCCCTTCGACTCGAAGTGCTCGATGAACCGCTCGAGCGCGTCCTCGCGCCGGTTGTAGACGAGGTCGTCGGCGAGCTCGCGCTCGTTTTCGGGGATCTCGCCGTAGGGCGTGATGTGGTTCGGGTTGACCATCGCCAGGTCGAGGCCGGCCTCGACGCAGTGGTGGAGGAAGACCGAGTTGAGCACCGCGCGCGCCGGCTGACCGACGCCGAAGGAGACGTTGGAGACGCCGAGCGATGTCTTCACGTCGGGGATCTCGGCCTTGATCCGGCGGATGCCCTCGATCGTCTCCACCGCCGACGGCTTCCACTCGTCGTCGCCGGTGGTCAGCGTGAAGGTGAGCGCGTCGAAGATCAGCAGCGCCGGGTCGAGCCCGTGCTCGCCGCAGGCCAGCTCCTTGATCCGCTGGGCGATCTCGACCTTGCGCTCGGCCGTCTTCGCCATCCCGACCTCGTCGATCGTCAGCGCGATCAGCGCCGCGCCGTGGGCGCGCGCGAGCGGCGCCACGGTGTCGAGCTTGTCGCGCCCGGCCTCGAGGTTGACCGAGTTGACGATCGCCCGCCCCGGGGTCCGCTCGAGCGCCGCCTGGATCACCGCCGGCTCGGTCGAGTCGATCTGCAGTGGCGCCGGCTGGGTCAGCGAGACCCGCTTCGCCACCTCCGCCATCTGCTCGTCCTCGTCCTGGCGCTCGGTCAGCGCGACGCAGAGGTCGAGCACGTGGGCGCCGCCGTTGACCTGATCCTCGGCAACCTGGACGAGGCCGTCGTAGTCGCCGGCCAGCAACAGCTCCTTCGCCTTACGTGAGCCCTGCGAGTTCACGCGCTCGCCGACCAGGGTCGGGCGCGGCTCCTGCACCAGCGCGGTCGAGGTCATCATGCTCGAGACCTCCGGCGGGCCGGGCTCGGGGCGCTGCTTGGGCACCCTTCCGGAGACCCGCTCGGCGAGCGCGCGGATGTGCTCGGGGGTGGTCCCGCAGCAGCCGCCGACGATCGAGACGTCGAAGCGCTCGACGAACTCGCCGAGCACGTTCGAGATCTGCTCGGGGGTCTCGGGGAAGATCGTCTCGCCATCGGGCCCCTGCAGCGGCAGGCCGGCGTTGGGGATGCAATGCACGGGCAGCGGCGAGTACTCGCCGAGGAAGCGGATCGCGTCGCGCATGTCCTCGGGCCCGGTCGAGCAGTTGAGGCCGATCACGTCGACCTCGAGCGCGGCCAGGGTCGTCAGCACCGCCTGGATGTCGGTGCCGAGCAGCATCTTGCCGCCCTGCGGCAGCAGCGATACCGAGGTCTGGATCGGCAGCGTGCGGCCGGCCTCCTTGAACGCCTCGCGAGCGCCGAAGACCGCCGCCTTGACCTCGAGGATGTCCTGCGCCGTCTCGATGATGATCAAGTCGGCGCCGCCCGCGATCAGGCCCTTCGTCTGCTCAGCGAACACGTCGGCGAGCTCACGGAAGGTGATCCCGCCAAGGGTCGGGTCGTCGGAGGCGGGCAGGAAGCCGGTGGGCCCGATCGAGCCGGCGACGAAGCGCGACTCGCCGGCCGCCTTGCGGGCGATCTCGGCGGCCTTGGTGTTGATCTCGAGCGTGTGCTCGCCCAGACCCCACTCGTCGAGCTTGATCCGCGAGCCCTGGAAGGTGTCGGTCTCGAGCACCTGCGCGCCCGCCTCGAGCATCGAGGTATGGACGCCCTCGATCACGTCGGGGCGGTTGAGCACCAGGGCCTCGTGGCACTTGCCCTGAAGCCCGCCGTAGTCGGCCTGGGTGAGGTCGAACTGCTCCAGCGTCGCACCCATGCCGCCGTCGAAGACGACCACGCGCTCGCGGGTAGCGGCTAGGAAGTCTCTCTGTTCAGCTGGCAGTGTGCTCACCTCCATCGATCCCGGCTGTCGCACCTTGCCTTGCTCCGGGGAGTTCGGTGGGTTGCGGCGGCTTCTGCGGTCCGGGTCCCTCAGCCGCTCTGGATGGTCAGGCCAGGATAGCGGTACTCAGACGAGTGATACGCCGCTATTCAGCCGTTTTCGGCAGCTCCGGCAGGCCGCAGGCGCACCGGCGCCGCCGAGAGCGCGCGGAGGCGCATGTCCTGCCAGGTGACGCCCTCGCGGACCAGGGCCGGCAGGCCGCAGGCGACCGCGGTGGCGATCTCGACCGCCTGCAGGATCACGCCGTAGGCGAGCGCGTCGGCCGTGGAGACGCCGAAGCCGGTGGTCAGGACGCTGATCGTGGCGAGCTGGAAGACGCCGATGTTCGAAGGCGTTGCCGGGATCACGGCGGTGACGTTGACGGCGAAGAGGACGGCCGCCGCGGCGCCGATCCCGACCCGGCCGTCGAGCCCGAGGGCCGTGAAGAGCGCATAGCAGGCGAGCAGCTGGAGTCCCCAGGCGCCGAGCTGGAGCAGGGCCGCGATCGGACCCCGGCGCGGGTCGCGGAAGACGGCCAGCCCGGTGCGGACCTTGAGCAGGGCGGCGCGAATCGCCGCGATCACGCGGGCGACGCGCCCGGATCCACCGCGCCGGACGACGGTCGGCGCGAGCACGACCGCCACCAACAGCAGCAGCGGCGCGAAGCTGAACACGAAGAGGCGCTCCGAGCTCGAGTGGAAGAGGTCGGTCGAGGAGACGATGATCCCGCCGAGGAGGACGAGGGCGACGATGTTGAGCACGCTCTGCGAGACCAGCGTCCCGAGCAGGACCGGGAAGGTCTCGCGCATCCGCCCGGTGCGGCGGGCGAGCACCATCGCCCTCGCGGGCTCGCCGAGTCGGGCCGGCAGGGTCGCCGACATCAGCACGCCGACCATCGTCGCCGAGGCGACGTCGCGGCGGCGCAGCGGGCGCCGCGGCAGGGCGGCCTTGGCGATCGCGTACCAGGAACTGGCGCGGAGGAACATCGAGGCCACCATGAGCGCGGTCGCGACCAGGACCCAGGTCGCGTCGGAGCGGACGATGCTGGTGACCACGCGGTCGATGCCGATCCGCTGGGCGGCGATGAAGGTGAGCCCGAGCCCGATCGCCCCGGCGACCCCGAGCCCGATTCGCCGCGCGGTGCGATGGCGGTCGTGGGCGGTGGCCGGATCCGGATCGAGCGAGGGGATGCGGCGCGCCGGGACGCGGGCGAAGCCGTCCGCCGTCGTCAGCCCGAGCGTGCGCTTGAACCTCGCACCCGGCGTGGCCGGCTCGGGCACGGCGACGGCGCGCTCGTAGACCTTCTCGACGGCGCCGGCGACCCGTGGCCAGGCGTAGCGCTGGGCGGACTCGCGTGCGGCCTCGCCCATCCGCTCCAGGCGCTCGGGTGAGCGGCTGAGCGACTGCAGCTCCTCGGCGAGGCGCTGGGGGTCGGCGGGCGGGACGAGGATGCCGTCGTGGCCGTCGGTGACGACGTCCGCGTAGCCGGCGATGTTGGAGGCGAGCACCGGGGAGCCGGCGGCGAAGGCTTCGGTGAGGATCATCCCGAAGCTCTCCCCGGTCAGCGACGGGGCGCAGAGCAGGTCGGCTTCGTGCAGGCGGCGCCAGAGCTCGTCGCCGCTGACCCGCCCGAGCGCCTCGATCCGCCGCTCGGCCTCGGGCTCGGCGACGTAGCGGGCGACCTCGGCGCTGTCGGCGCCGATCACGGTCAGGTGGGCGTCCTCGTGCTCGACCAGGGCCTCGAAGGCGGTCAGCAGCACGGGCAGGCCCTTGCGCTCCTCGGGGCGGCCGACGAAGACGAGGCGAAGCTGGTCGGCGGGCGGCTTCGGGGACGCCGGCGGCGCGGCGACGTCGACCCCGTTGGGGATCACGTCGTAGGTGCCGCCGAACCAGCGGCGGCCGGTCCAGGCCGCGGCCTCGGAGACCGCGATCCGGCCGGCCAGGTGGTTGAACCTGCGGCGGGCGCCGGCCAGCGAGGCGACGTGGTTGAGCACCGGCTTCGTCGAGTAGGCGTGGAAGGTGGCGACCACCGGAGCGCCGTCGTACGTGCACACGTCCCAGCTCAGCGGCCCGGCGGGCGGCTCGTGGACATGGACGACGTCGGGGTCGAAGGCGCGCAGCTCACGGCGCATCTTCGTCACCCCCTCGGGGAAGATGCCGATGTTCGAGATCGAGCCGTTGGCGCCGAACGCCTTCGTCCGCGAGAGCCCGACGACGTACTCGGGAAGCTCGTCGAGCTCCGGCTCGGCACGGTGAAGCGCCCGGCTCAAGCGGCCGGGTGGATCGGTGGGAGCAAGGACCCGAAGCTCGTGTCCGCGAGCGAGCAGCTCACGGGCGAGAGCGTCGACATGTCCATTCACGCCTCCCGGATACGTCCACGAGTAGGGCGTGACTATCGCTACGCGCACATGCTGATGGTAACTAGGCCCGCCCCGGATCGCCGTCGCCGGCTTGCGTAGCCCAGAAGAAGCCCGCGCCGAGCGCGAGATAGATCGTCCCGATCACGAGCAGCACGGAACCGGAGTCGTTGGCGATCGTGCCCACCAGGACCCCGGCGAGGGCGCCCAGGTAGCCGGCTCGGGCCGCCGAGCGATCCCCGAACCAGGCGTTGATCCGGCCCCGGTAGATAACGCCCGCGACGAGTAGCGCCGCGCAGACCACGAGGAGCTCCGGATAGACGGGATGCGTGAAGGTGTGGACCATCAGCGTCAGCTTGCGGTCGAGGACGTCGACGACGTCGCCTGCATCGCCGGCGCCCAGTACGGAGCGGCTGAGATGGGCGCCGCCGAGCACGCCGTCGACCGCGAGCAGCGCGGCCAGCGCCGCCGCGCCGCCACCGGCGACGACCAGGAGCCCCCGGCGCCGGTCGAGGCCGAGGGCGACGACCGCCGCCGTGGCCGCGCCGACTCCGAGCACGATCGCGGCACCGACGTCCGCGCCGAACCGGCCGGGGGCGAGCGCCGCGGCGACGGCGAGCGCGACGAGCACGAACAGGGCTGCGGCCCGCGGCCGCTCGAGCCCGTGACGCGTTTGCAGCCAGGCCCCGCAGCCGATCAAAGTCAGCGCCGTCAGGATCGCCTCGAGCTCGTTGCCGATCCCGAAGAAGCGCACGCCGCCGCCGGGGTTCGGGCCCAGGACGGAGAGCGCGGAGAGCGGCGACCCCGCGATCACGTCGATCGCGTAGGCGGCGACGGTGACGCCGGCCGCCAGCGCCAGGCCCGCGCAGCCGGCCAGCAGGCGGTCGGTCGCCAGGGCGAGCGCCGGCGCGCCGACCCCGACGGCGAGCGCGGACGCCACCTCGCCGGCGTCGCCGGCGGCGACCAGGAGGAGGATCGCCGGCGCCCAGGCGGCCGAGAGCGCCAGCAGCCGCAGCGCGACGCGGGCGCCCCGGCGCCGCCAGGCCAACGCCGCCAGCCCGGCGAGCACGATCCAGATCCCAAGCGGCAACAGGACGACCGCGTCGCGCGCCGGGCGGTGGTCGAGGCGCTGCTCGAGGTCGGCGACGCCCCCCGGGTCGCGGTCGCCCTCGGATCTGATCTCGCTCCCGTTCATCTGATCCGGAACCGCGACACCGAGGTGCTCGAGCACGGTCGGCGCGATGTCGGTCGAGGTGACGACGCCGTCGGTGCGCGTCGAGTCCGAGGTCAGGTCGCCCTCGTAGCCGGCCCCGGCGATCCCCATCGGCAGCAGCTGCTGCTCTGCGTCCGAGCCGTCGGCGACCGCGATCAGCAGGTCGTCGGGCCCGAGGCCGGCCACCAGCCGGGCGAGCTGATCGGGCTCGGCCGAAAGGACGCTGAGCCCGGGACCGCAGCCGGCCGCGCAGGGCTGCGGGACCGGGTTCGGGACCTCGCCGTCGCGGTCGACGGCGATCAGCGTCGGCGGCCCGCCGCCGGCGCCGGCGGTGACCTCGATGCCGGCGTCGGCCAGCGTCGACGCCAGCAGCCCGGGAACGATGTTCGCGGGGGCGCTGTCCGCGCGCGCCACGGCCCGCTCCCAGAGCGCGGGCGGCACGGTGCCGTCGTGGACGTAGAGCGCGGGCAGGTCGCCGTCGTAGAGGCTCTGGTTGACCCGGTTGCCCTGCGAGACGTCGAGGAACGTCTGCGAGCCGGCAACCGGGCCGAGCCCGGCGCTGACCAGGCCGGGCGCCAGTTCCGGCACGGCGGCGATCTGCTCGACCGAGGTCCCGAACGGGAGGATGGCAACCACAACACGGCCTGCCGCCTCCTCGCCTCCGGGGGCGGCACGGTTCGTGTCAGCACGAGCACTGCCGGCGGAGGCCAGTAAGACGCCCACTAGCATTGCCCCGATGGCGGAGCGCACGTTTGCCAAGTTCACATTCTTCAAGCTCGATCCCGCCTGGCAGCGTCGCGACCCCGAGGCGCGGGCTGAGGATAAACGGGAGTTCCTCGCCGCCTGCGAGGACTACGGGATCGACCGCAGCCTGCGCGCCTACTCGACCGTCGGCATGCGGGGCGACACCGATCTGATGCTGCTCGCTCAGAGCCCCCGGTTGGAGGACATCCACACCTTCCACGTCGTCCTCGCGCAGAGCGGGCTCGCGCGGTGGATGTCGATCCCCCACTCCTACCTGGCGATGACCAAGCCCTCGCCCTACTCGGACTCGCAGGCGCGGCCGGAGATCTGCACCTCGGAGCGCAAGTACTGCATCGTCTATCCGCTCGACAAGAAGCGCGAGTGGTACCGGCTCGAGCTCGAAGAGCGCCGCCGGGTGATGGCCGAGCACATCGAGATCGGACGTCGCTACCCCGAGATCACGATCAACACGGCCTACTCGTTCGGCCTCGACGACCAGGAGTTCGTGGTCTCGTTCGAGTGCGACGACCCGGGCGAGTTCCTCGACCTGGTCCAGGAGCTGCGGACCTCGGAGTCGAGCGCGTACACCCTGCGCGACACGCCGATCTTCACCTGCGTCGCGATGTCGGTCGGCCGCGCCCTCGACGCCCTCGACGGCGTCGCGGGCTCACGCGCGGCGCTCGCCTAACGAGAGCCGCGAGAGTCAAGCCGGGAAGGAAGCAGGGAGCGTGGCGTGCTTCGCACGCGAGCGACCGATGACGCCGCCCGGCGCCGGCTATCGCGGCTCTCAGAACAAACGCACCGACTCTCGCGAGAGGAAGAAGCCGTGGCCGCTCTTGTGGTTCTTGC
This sequence comes from Solirubrobacterales bacterium, assembly GCA_033856255.1. Classification (GTDB taxonomy): domain Bacteria; phylum Actinomycetota; class Thermoleophilia; order Solirubrobacterales; family 70-9; genus WHSW01. The sequence continues at coordinate 14,374 of JAWVFH010000048.1, forward strand.
AGCGCACGCCCTTCGGCTTGCTCGAGCAGGTGAAGCGGTTCTTGAACGCCTTCTCTCCGTAGCCGAGCACCGCGTTGTTGGGGGAGAAGACCGTGTCGCCGGCGCAGACGAAGCTGCCGGGATCGTTGCGGCCGACCTGGACTCCCCCACCCCAGTCGACGTCGCAGAAGGAGGGCCTCGGCGGCGGCGTCCAGCTGTGCTCCTGGATGTCGCAGCGAACCCCCCCGCCGCCCATCGCGCAGGCGATGTTGCCGCTCGGCGTCTGGAAGAACTTGAACCGCGCCGATGCGGACGGAGCTAGGAGGGCCAGCGCTGCCGCGCCGATGACGAGGGAGATCGCGAGTCGCTTCATGGCGGCACCCTATCCCACGATTCGGCGAACGCAATCCCTCTACCCTTTTCCGCCCTTGACCGGTCTCGGAACGCCCGAAAACCCGCTTCGCGTCGCCATCGTCGGCTCCGGTCCGGCGGGCTTCTACGCAGCCGAGCATCTGCTCAAGCGCGACGACGTGACGGTTGCCGTCGACATGTTCGACCGCCTGCCGACCCCCTTCGGGCTCGTCCGTGCCGGCGTCGCCCCCGACCACCCGAAGATCAAGTCGGTGATCCGGATGTACGAGAAGACCGCCGCCCGCGAGGGCTACCAGTTCTTCGGCAACGTCGACATCGGCACCGACGTCACCGTCGCCGAGCTCGAGCAGCGCTACCACGCCGTGATCAGCGCCTATGGAACGGCCACCGACCGCCAGCTCGGGATCCCCGGCGAGGACCTGCCCGGCTCGCATGCCGCCACCGAGTTCGTCAACTGGTACAACGCCCACCCGGATTTCGCCGACCACGACTTCGACCTCTCGGCGAAGCGCGCGGTGGTGATCGGCAACGGCAACGTCGCGGCCGACGTCGCCAGGATGCTCGCCCTGCCGCGGGCCGAGCTCGACGTGACCGATACGGCCGACCACGCGATCGAGTCGCTGTCCGAGTCGGCGGTCGAGGAGATCGTCGTCCTCGGCCGGAGAGGGCCGGCGCAGGCGGCGTTCACCAACCCCGAGGTCCGCGAGCTCGGTGAGCTCACCGACGCCGACATCATCATCGACCCCGCCGAGATGGAGTTGGACGAGGCCAGCCGCGCCTACTTCGAATCCGACGACTGCGACCCGACGCACCGTCGCAACGTGGAGATCTTCACCGAGTTCTCGCAACGCGCGCCCGAGGGCAAGCCAAAGCGGGTGGTGATGCGCTTCTGCTCCTCCCCGATCGAGATCCGGGGAGACGGAAAGGTCGAGTCGATCGTGATCGGCCGCAACGAGCTCTACTCCGACGACTCCGGCGCGATCCGCGCCCGCGACACGGGCGAGCGCGAGGAGCTCGAGTGCGGGCTGGTGCTGCGCTCGATCGGCTACAAGGGCGTCGGCCTCGAGGGCCTGCCCTTCGACCCGGGCCGCGGCGTGATCCCGAACGACTCCGGCCGGGTCACCGACCCCGACTCCGGCGAGCAGGTCCCCGGCCACTACGTCGTCGGCTGGATCAAGCGCGGGCCGTCCGGCGTGATCGGCACCAACAAGAAGGACGCGGCCGACACCGTCGCCAGCATCTTCGAGGACCTGGAGGCCGGAGCCATCCCCGACCTACAGCCCAACCCCCGCACGCCCGCAGCCGAAGGCGAGGACGTGGCGGGAGTTATTCCCGAGGACGTGGCGGGAGTTATTCCAATCGCGGAGCTATTGGACGAGCGCGGAGGAGACCATGTCACGTACATGGGCTGGCAGGCGATCGACCGGGCCGAGCAGGCGGCCGGCGAGCCCCACGGCCGCCCGCGGGTGAAGTTCTGCCGCGTCCACGAGATGGTCGAGGCGGCTCGCGAGGCGGCGCCGGCGGGCTGATGGCCGATCTCGGCGAGCTCGAGCGGATGATCGAGGAGGCGCTCCCGGGCGCCGAGGTCGAGGTCCTCGACGAGGGCGGCGGCGATCACCTGCGCGCGGTCGTCGCGGCGGCGCAGTTCGAGGGGCTGTCGCGGATCGACCAGCACCGCTTGGTGCGAGCAGCCGTCAAGTCCCGGTTCGACGACGGCTCGATCCACGCGCTCTCGATCCAGACGTCGCCGCCGCCGGCCTAGCGTCCGCGGCGCGCCTTGACGACCGGGAGGCGCAGATCGATGTGTTTGAAGTCGACCAGGCCAGTGGCTCGCTGCGCGCCGTAGTTGCTGGCACTGGCGGTGATCTGCAGGGTGACGCTCGAGCCCGGCCGCAGGGTGTGGGCGATCGCCTCGAGCGGGCGGCTGACCTCGTGGCGCTTGCCGTCGAGCTGCAGCGGGACCGGCGTCACCTGGTTGCCGAGGACGATGTCCGTGTCGTCATCGACGAGCTGGGCGAAGACGCGGACGTCGGCGCTCGAGGCATTGCCCGCGTAGTCGAGCGAGAGCTTCGGGATGCCCACCAGCTGCCGGTCCCTGTTGCCACCGGGGATCTCGAGGTTGACGGCGTTCGTCGCTCGCGTGCCGTTGGTGACCGTGGCCAGCGCCCCGACCGCGCCGGGGCCGGCGCCTGACGGTCCCGATCCGCCGTCCTGAGTCACGGGCAGCGAGCCCTCGCCCGCCGCCTCGATGGTCTTGTGCTTGCCCGGGTAGCGCGGCGCGGAAAATCTCTCGCCGTCCTGGTTGATCCACTCGAAGCCGGGGCCGGTCGCCACCGAACGGTCGCCCTTGAGCCAGCGGTCGAGCCAAGCGATCGACGCCTGCTCGATCCGGCCCGTGTCGCCCGGATCGGTCAGGCAGGAGCCGTGGCCGCCGCAGAACCAGAGCATCTTCACCGGCACCCCGTTGTGACGAAGCACCCGGTAGTTGGTGATCGCCTCGTCGAGCGTGAACAGCGTGTCGACGGTCCCCTGGACGAGCATGGTCGGGATCGTGATCCGCTTCACGAGGTCGCCCGGGCCGCGGCTGCTGAACCAGGCCTCGTCCTCCTTCGAGATCCGACCGCTCGACTGCCCGGCGAGGTAGGCGCTGTCGATATGCGGGTCGAGGGTCCCGCTCGCCTTGCCGAGGGTGTACAGGAGCGATCCCCAGCCGGCCTTGAAGGTCGAGTCCTGGTACAGGCTCGTGAGCAGGGAATGCCAGGCGATGTCGGGGACGATCACGTCGATGCGCCGATCGATGGCCGCCGCGGAGAGCTGGATTCCGCCGCCGTAGGAGGCGCCCGTCATGCCGACGCGCGGGTCGCCCTTGCGGTCCAGCTTCGCCTCCGGCTGCTCGGCCACGTAGCTGACCAGCCGCTTCACGTCGAGCGCCTCGGCATCGGGGCTGTCGACCTCGACGACGCCGCCGGAGTCGCCGAAGCCGCGCGGATCCCAGGTGAGCACGTTGTAGCCCGCGGCCCGCAACGGCCCGACGCCGACGTCGCCGATCGTCGGATCGCTCGCCCCTTCGGGATCGGTGGCTCCGGCCGAGCCCCATCCGGGGCCGAAGAGGACGGTCGGGGCCGGCTTGCCCGGGGTGGCGGAGTCGGTCGGGAAGAAGTTGACCTTGATCTGGGTCCCGTCGAACGACGGGATCATCTCGCTGCGCGCCGACGCGCTCGCGACTCCCCAGACGAGCGTGCTGAGCGCAGCCAGCATCGCGGTCACGCGACGTTCTCTCATCAGCGGCACCTTACCGTCGCTTCTCCTCAAGTCCGGGGCCGAACGACCCGATCTCAATGACGTGAACGCTTTATCGGGTCCCGACCTCGGCGCACGCGTGAGGGAGCGCGAAATCTGTTGCACGATGACCAGCGTGCTCATCCAGCTCACCGCGGAGAGCGCGGGGCCGGAGGCGGTCGAGGATCTCCTGCGGTCAGCCGACACCGAGCACGACGCCGCCTTCCTGAGCGACCCGGACAACTGGATCCCGATCGGCGAGGCCGTCTCGCTGCTCGAGAACGCCCAGCGGATCACCGGCGATCGAGCGCTGGCGAGGCGAGTTGGAGAGCAGACCGTACGCCAGCACGCCGGTACCCAGGTTGCGACGCTGCTGCGCTCGCTGGGCTCGCCCGAGGCGATCCTCGCGAACATCGCGCTGGCCGGCGGCAAGTTCAGCACTGTGACCGATTTGACGGCCGTCGAGACGGCGCCCGGTCAGGCCGTGATCACAGCGCGATCGAAGGCAGGGTTTCAGCGCCATGAGCTCCATTGCCAATGGACCGCAGGTCTCATCTCACAGCCGCCGGTGCTCTTCGGCCTTCCCGCCGCGCAGGTCCACGAGACCGAGTGCCAAGCCAAGGGTGGGAGCCAGTGCTCCTACACGGTGACCTGGGATGCGGAACAGGCCGCCGAAGCGGGTGACCCGGCCAACCAGGTGACCGCGCTCGAAGCTCAGCTGCTGGCGATGTCGAAGCGCCTGCACAGCGTCTACGAGACAGCCGGAGACCTGATCTCGCCCGATGAGCTCGACGTCGTGCTCGCCCGTATCGTCGAGCGAGCAGCGACCACGGTTCGCGCTCCGGCCTACGTGCTCGCCGTGCGGACCTCGCCAGGTTCCGACCTGCGGGTCTACTGCGACGGACTCGAGCACGAGGAGGCGCTGACGATCGCATCGCAGGTGGAGGCGAACGACCGAGCGGAGCACGCCAGCGTGATCGCCACCGTCGCTTCCGGCCGCCGCGTCTACGGCCACCTGATCGCCCTCAACGCCGAGGGCTCCGAGTTCTTCCCGCAGGAGCGCGAGTTGCTCGAGCTCTACGCCAAGCACGCCGCCGCCGTCCTCGACATGGCCACCGCGCTCGAGGACTCCGCGCAACGGCATCGGGACGTCACCGCGCTGCTCTCACTGAGCGAATCGCTCGCCCGGGCGGCGACCAGCGAAGACGTTGCCGCACGCATAGCCGAGGCGCTTCCGACGGTGATCGACTGCGACCATGCGGCGGTCTACGGCACGGATCAGAGCGCCGGGGCGCTGCGGCTGCTCGGCGAACGACCGGAGCGAACGCCCGCCGAGGTCGCGGACTCATCGCCGGCGTCCACGGTCCTCGATCGGTCATTGCTCGATCACCTCCGCACGGATACCCGGCCCCGGTTCCTCGACGCCGACAGCGGCGATCCCGGGGTTGCCGAGTTGATCGCGGGACGCGATCTGCAGACGATCGCGATCGTCCCGATCATCGCCCACGGCGCCTTCCTCGGCGCCCTGGTCGCGGGAGTCAGCGAGCGACCGCAAAGGCTGGCCCCGTCCGCCGATCTGCTCGAGCGCCTGACCGGCGTTGCGGCCCTTGCCGCTCAGCCCCTGCAGACGGCGCGGCTGATCGATGAGCTGCGACAGCAGGCGTCGCATGACCCGTTGACGGGTCTGACCAACCGCGCGGGTTTCACCGACAGGATCGATCGCTCGGTGGACACCGCGGTCAGACCGGCGCGCAACGTCGGGCTGCTGTTCGTCGACCTGGACGACTTCAAACGGGTGAACGACCAGCACGGGCACGCCTTTGGCGACGCGCTCCTCTGCCAGGTGGCGCGGCGGCTGGAGAGCCTGGTGCGGGCGAAGGATGCGTCCGCACGCCTCGGCGGTGACGAGTTCGCGGTCATCCTCGAGGAGATCGACTCCAGCGACGAGCTCGAAGCCGCGGCGCGGCGCGTTCGCGCGCTCTTCGCGCAACCGTTCGTCGTCGAAGGGACGCCCGTTCGGGTCTCAGCCAGCGTCGGCAGCGCCAGCTGGCCCGATCAGTGCGACGGACCCGACGATCTCATCCGGCGGGCCGATGCGGACATGTATCGCGAGAAGGCTCACGCGGTCGGCGCCCGAGCGTCCCGCTAGTCGCCGCTCCCGTCGGGCGGTCCTTCGGGCTTCGCTACCCTGGACAAATGGCAGCCGATCCAGCGCTCAAGCAGCAGGTCGAGCAGGCGATCGCCGACAACCGGGTTCTCCTGTTCATGAAGGGCACCCCGGAGGCGCCGCGCTGCGGCTTCTCGATGCGTGTCGTCGGCGTGCTCGAGGGGCTCGGCGTCGACTACGGCGCGATCGACGTGCTGCCGGTGCTGCAGCCGCTCCGCGAGGTGACCACCGAGCTCTCGGACTGGCAGACCTTCCCCCAGCTCTACGTCAACGGCGAGCTGGTCGGCGGCGCCGACATCGTCGAGGAGATGCTCGACTCGGGCGAGCTCGGTGAGCTGCTCGGGGTCGAGCAGCCCGATGGCATGACGGCTCCCGAGCCCGAGCGCATCCTCCCCGGCGGCTCGCAGACGAGCCCGCCGATGCAGCTCGGCTGACGCCCGGCCGAATCCCGGCTAGCGCTCCACCTTCTCGGCCGCCTTCTCCCAGCGCGCCATCAGCTCGGCGAGCCGCTCGCGCGCCCGTTCGTGGCGCTCGCTCGACTTCGCGGCGCGTTTGGGATCGGCCCAGTGCGAGGGATCGGCGAGCTCGTCCTCGAGCCGCCGGACCTCGGCCTCGGCCCGCTCGACCTCGCGCTCCAGCTTCGCCAGCGCCGCGCGGCTGTTCTTGCTCGGCCCCGACTGTCGCGGCATCCGGGCCTTCTTCGCCGACGCGGGCGCCGACGCGGCCCGCTCGGCCTCGACCCCGGCGCGGTACTCGGCCCAGCCGCCCGGATGGCTGCGCAGGCCGCCACCCTCGATCACGATCGTGCGGCTGCCGACCGCCTCCAGCAGGGCCCGGTCGTGGGAGATCAGCAGCACCGTCCCGGCGAAGCCGGTGAGCGCGTCCTCGAGCGCCTCGCGGCTCTCGATGTCCAGGTGGTTGGTCGGCTCGTCGAGGATCAGGAGGTTGGCGTCGGAGTCGGTCAGCAGGGCGAGCGCCAGACGCTGCGCCTCGCCGCCGGAGATCTGCCCGAGCCGCTTGGCGACGTCGTCGCCCGAGAACAGGAAGCGGCCGAGCAGGGCCCGGGTCTTGGCCTCCGAGAGCCCGGTCGCGCGCTGCGCGTAGGCGAGCAGGGTCGTGTCCGCGCCGCCGGCGACCTCGGCGTGCTGGGAGAGGTAGCCGAGCTTGACGTTGTGGCCGCGGCGCAGCTTGCCGCGCTCGAGCTCCCGGTTGCCGGCCAGCGTCTCGACCAGGCTGGTCTTGCCGGAGCCGTTGGCGCCGACCAGGCAGACGTGCTCGCCGCGCTCCAGCCACAGCTCGCCGTCCTCGACCAGGCTCCGCTCGCCGATCGCGACCGTCGCCTCCTCGAGCTCGAGTACCACCCGCCCGGAGCGCTCCGCGGCGCCGAAAGAGAATGCCAGCGTGCGCTGGTCGCGAGGATCGGTCTCGATCGCGCCGCGCTTGACCCGCTCGATCGCCTTCAGCTTGGACTGCGCCTGGCGCGCCTTCGTCGCCTTGTAGCGAAAGCGCTCGACGAAACGCTCCATGCGGGCGATCTCGGCCTCGCGCCGCGCGGCGTCACGGCCGGCGGCGAGCTCGCGGGCCGCCTGCTCGGCGCGCCAGGCGTGCCACGGGCCCTTGAAGTAGCGCGCCCGGCCGGCCTCGAGCTCGAGCACCGAGGTCCCCACCGACTCCAGGAACCAGCGGTCGTGGGCCACCAGGATCACCGCCGCATCGACCTCGACCAGGTAGCTCTCCAGCCACTCCAGCGACTCGATGTCGAGGTGGTTCGTGGGCTCGTCGAGGAGCAGCAGGTCTGGCTTCGAGGCAAGCGCCCGGGCGAGGGAGGCCCGGGTCAGCTCGCCGCCCGAGAACCCGGCCAGCGGCCGGTCGAGCTCGTCGTCGCGGAAGCCGAGGCCGCGCAGCGCCGCGTCGATGCTGTCGCGCCAGCGGTAGCCGCCGGCGTGCTCGAGGCGGGCCTGGGCGTCGGCGTAGGCGCCCAGGGTCGGCTCGTCGGCGACCCCGTCGGCCATCCGCGCCTCGAGCCGGGCGAGATCGTCCTCGATCGCGGCGATCCACTCGAGCCCCGCGGTCACGTAGTCGCGCAGGCTCGAGTCGCCGCGGGGCGGGCGCTGGTCGTGGAGCGCGACGCGCACGCCCTTGCCGGTCGAGATCGTGCCCGCGTCGAGGCCGGCCTCGCCCGAGATCGTCCGCAGCAGAGTCGTCTTTCCGGAGCCGTTGCGCCCGGCGAGCGTCATCCGCTCCCCGCGCTCGAGCTTGAACGAGACGTCGCCGAACAGCGGCCGCGCGCCCACGTGCTTGCCCAGCCCGGAGGCCGTGATCACCGCCATGCCGGGGACCCCCGCTGGCGCTAGACGGTCGCGGCGGCCTGCTCGGCCGCGTCGTCGCGAACCTGGAACGAGGAGCCGCAGCCGCAGGCGGCGACGACGTTCGGGTTGTTGACCGTGAACCCGGCGCCCTGGAGGCCGTCGACGTAGTCGACCTGCGAGCCGAAGACGAACTGCATGCTGACCTTGTCGACCGCAACGGCGACCCCGTTGTGCTGGAAGACGTTGTCGTCGTCCTTGGCCGCGTCGAGGGCGAGCGCGTACTGGAACCCGGAGCAGCCGCCGCCCTTGACGGCGATCCGCAGGACCTGCTCCTGCTCGTTCGACGCGACGAGGCCGCGGATCTTCTCCGCCGCCGCGTCCGTGATCGTCACTGCTGAATCGGGCGTATCCATCTGCTTCACATTCTAAAGCACGGTGGTTCGGTCATTTCTTCTTCGGCTTCTCGCGCGGGTACTTGAACTCCAGGTACTGCAGGATTCGCTTCGAGTCGTGGATCACCTCGTCGCCGTCGACGAGCACCGGGACGCGGCTCTGGCGGGTGAGCTCCTCGATCTCGGGCCGTCCCTTGCGCCGGTAGGGGACCCGCTTCGTCTCGTGCTCGAGCTCGAGCTTTCGCAACCGCCGCTCGACCGCCCCGCAGGGGCAGAGGACGTTCGTCTTCGTCCGGCAGCGGTAGAGGACGATCATCGGTTCAGCGGCCTCAGGGCCCTGTTCAGCGCCTTGATGGCGACCCGCTCGGCACCACCGCGGGTGCCGCGGCCGCCGAGCTGCGCGAGCTGCCAGGCGACCGCGTCCTCGAGCGTCTCCTCGTGCGGTCGCGGCTTGAAGCCGAGCTCGCGCTTGGCCTTGGTGTTGCGATACGTCCACCACAGCGACGCCGAGGCGATCTCCCCGGGCGAGGTCGACACCGGCAGGCCGATGCGAGAGGCCACCTGCGCGCCCGCCAGCGCCAGGCCCTTGGGCAACTTCAGCGGCGGCGGCTCGACGCCGGAGATCCGGCTGAGGTCGGCGAACAGGCGGTCGAAGGTGAAGTTGCGACCGGCGAGGATGTAGCGCTCGCCGACCTCGCCCTTGGCGTCCGCGAGCAGGTGGCCCTGGGCGACGTCGCGGACGTCGACGATGTTGAGCGCCCCGTCGACGTAGGCCGGGATCTGGCCGAGGCAGAAGCGCCTCACCAACCCCATCGAGGTGCGGCTGGGGTCGTCGGGGCCGAGGACGAACGACGGGTTGACGATCACCACCGGCAGGCCGTGGGCGGCGAACCGGAAGGCCTCCAGCTCGGCCTCGTGCTTGGAGTTGACGTAGGCGAGGCCGAGGTGGCCGATCTCGAACGGGGTCGTCTCGTCGGCGGCGCCCTTCGGCTTCGCGACCCCGATCGCGCCGGCGCTCGAGGTATGCACGACCCGCTCCACCCCCGCCGCGAGCACCTCCTCGAAGACGAGCTGCGCGCCGCGCAGGTTGGTGGTGAAGACGGCGTCGCGGTCACCCGGCCGCAGGGACGTGCGACCGGCGACGTGGAAGACGCGATCGACCCCCTTGAGCGCCCGGCGGACGGCGCGACGGTCGGTGACGTCGCCGGTGACGCGCTCGAACTCGAGGTCGTCGAGGTGCCCGAGCCGCGAGCTGCGGCGGGCGAGCAGGCGGAGCTCGTCGCCGCGCTCGGCGAGCGCCCGCGCCAGGTGCGAGCCGAGGAAGCCGCTGCCGCCGGTGACCAGGGTCTTCGCCATCGAGGCGCATGCTACGGCCGATCCGCTCCCGGCAATCCTGCTAAGACTGGCTCGGTGGGCCCGGACCCGAAAACCGCGGTGGTCACGGACACGACCGCTTATCTCCCCGATGAGCTGATCGCCGCACACGGCATCCACCGGGTCAGCCTCTACGTCACCCTCGACGGCGAGCAGCGTCGCGAGAGTGAGATCAGCGCCGACGGCTACGACGACTTCTTCGAGCGCCTGCGCGCGAGCGAGGACGGCGCGACCACCTCCCAGCCGTCGATCGGCGACTTCACCTCGATCTACGAGCCGCTGCTGGCCGAGGGGCGCGACATCGTCTCCGTCCACATCTCGTCCGGGATCTCCGGCACCTACGACGCGGCGCTCCAGGCGCGCCAGCAGCTGATCGACTCGGGCGCCGGCGGCGAGCGGATCCACGTCTGGGACAGTCGCACCGGCTGTGGCGGCCAGGCGATGATGACCCTGGTGGCGACGCGGGCCGCGGCCGAGGGCGCCACGGGCGCCGAGGCGCTGGCCGCGGTCGAGCGCGCTCGCGAAACGCTGAAGATGTGGTTCTCCATCGACACGCTCGAGTACCTGCGCCGAGGCGGGCGGATCGGCTCGGCGCAGGCATGGCTGGGGTCGGCGCTGCAGATCAAGCCGATCCTCACCCTGGAGGAGGAGATCACTCCGGTCGAGCGGGTTCGAACCCGGCGCCGCGCCTTCGAGCGCATGGTCGACTTCGCCCGCGAGCGCAAGGACGCCGGCGCCGGGGCCTGGATGGTGCAGCACATCCACGACCCCGACACCGCCCGCCGGCTGGTCGACGAGTGCCGTCAGATCTTCGGCAGCGACCCGGTCATGGTCTCCGAGATCGGGCCGGTGATCGGCGCCCACGTCGGCCCCGGCCTGCTCGGCTTCGGCGCCATCCAGACCGACCTGCTGTTGCCGAGTTAGCCGGCGTCAGCGGCGGCGGAGGGCCATCAGGCCCCCGACGGCGAAGCCGACGACCGCTGCGCCGATGATCAGCTCGCGGCGGTGCTCGCGGACCTGGCGGCGCCAGTCGGTGAGCTCGGTGACGCGGGTGCGCAGTGCCTCGACCGAGTGCGAGAGCTCCTCGCGCTGGCGTTCGATGTCGGCGCGGATCTGCTCCGAGGAGCGCCCGGGGGCCGGCGCGGCGGCGCGGGCGACCGGCTCGCCGGCGCCGGTTCGATAGATCTCAGGCTCGTTGCTCACGGCTGTGGCTCCTTGCCGGGGGCCGGTGTCGTCCCGGACTCCAGCGTCTGGCGGATCCGCTTGCCCTCCTCGATCGCCATCTCGGGCACCGGTGGCGCCCCCGCCTGCACGGCCCGGTAGGCGACGAAGCCGGCAATCCCGGCGATCACGAAGAACAGCACGGCTTCGACGAGGAAGCCCGCCCAGACGTCGTTCTCGAAGAACAGGTCGTTGAGCAGGTAGGCAAAGAAGAACATGAAGAGGATCAGGCCGAGAAAGGCGAAGACGCCGGCGGCCGCGCCGACGACCGAACCCTTGACGAGCTTCGTGACCTTCTCGATGACCTCGGTCTTCGCGAGCTCGAACTCCTCGCGGACGAGCGTCGAAACGCGCTCGGAGACATCGAAGACCAGCTCGCCGACGCCGCGGTCGTCCTGCGGGCCGGGCGGCGGCTGCGGCGCCGGACCGCTCACTCCGGCGGCTCCTCGTCGAACAGACGGCGCCAGATGACCGCGGAGACCCTCATCGCGACGACGCTGGCCAGCGCGCCGGTGCCGGCCACGAGGCCGGTCCACAGAAGTCGCTTGACGATCTCGTTGTCCATCGGAGCCTCCCCGGGCGCTTACCCGCGGTCGGGGCAGTAAACCATTCAGGCGCGGCCGTTCGCGGCGCGCTTCTCGAGCCCGCCGCAGATCGTCTCCACCACCATGATGCGGGCCCGGTCGAAGTCGCCCTCGCCGTCGGGGATGATCTCGAACACCCAGCCGGTCAGCAGCTGCTCGATCGCCCCGTAGAACCACATCGAGGCGAAGTCCGGGTCGACGTCCTCGCGGAACTCGCCCGCCGCCTGAGCGTCGGAGACGATCTTGGCGATCAGGTCGAACGCCTGGCGGATCTCCTTCAGGTGCGTGCGGGTGAACGAGTTCGCCGCCCGGGTGACCTCGATGATGATCACCTTCATCAGCTCCGGGTCGTGGCGGTAGGAGCCGATGATGAAGCCGGCGACCGCGTCGAGCTTCTCGCGGCCGGGGATCTGCCGCCCGTCGACCTCCTCGATCGCGTGCAGGAGCAGCGACCAGCGCTCGACGAAGAGCTCGTTGAGGACCTGGTCCTTGGAGTCGAAGTAGTGGTAGACGAGCCCGTAGGCGACGTTTGCCTCGCGGGCGATGTCGGAGACCCGGCACGAGTTGAACCCCTGGCGGGCGAAGACGCGGATCGCGGCGTCGAGGATCTGGCGCCGGCGGTCGACCGGAGGGGCCTTGCTCTCGGCCATTACACACCCACCTCGGTCGGCCACGCGTACGCCTGCGGGCGGCGGTTCGCGAGCGAGGGCAGCGAGGAGCGGATCTCGTCCTGGCGGGAGAGGTCGAGCTCTGCGGCGACGACGCGATCCCCCTCGCCCTCGCGGGCGAGCACGATGCCCCAGGGGTCGACGATCATCGAGTTGCCGTAGGAGCTGTAATGGGGCGGCGCCTCGCCGAACTGGTTCGGGGCGATCAGGAAGGCCTGGTTCTCGATCGCCCGCGCCCGCAGCAGCACCTCCCAGTGATCGCGGCCGGTGGCGAGGGTGAAGGCGGCGGGGATGGTGATGATCCGCGCGCCGCGGATCGCGAGGATCCGGTAGAGCTCGGGAAAGCGCAGGTCGTAACAGATCGTCAGCCCGACCTCGACCCCGGCGACGGGAGCGCTGACGATCTCCCCGCCTGGCTGCTCGTTCTCGGACTCGCGGTAGCTGACCCCGCCGACGTCGACGTCGAACATGTGGATCTTGCGGTAGACGGCGGCGATCTCACCGTCGGGGTCGATCAGGCACGAGGTGTTGAACAGCCGCTCGGCGCCGTCCCCGGGCTCCGCGTGCTCCGGCCGCTCGGAAATGCTGCCGGCGACCAGGTGGATGCCCAGCTCGCGCGCCCAGCCGCGGGCGGCGGCGATCGTCGCCCCGGACCCCAGCGACTCGGCGCCGGCGACCAGCTCGTCCCCGCTGCCGAGCAGGTTCCACTTCTCCGGCAGCACGACGAGCTCGGCGCCCGCGCCCGCGGCGCGCGCGACCAGCCCGCCCGCGACCTCCAGGTTGCGGGCCTTGTCGGCGGTCGAATTGAGCTGGATCGCGGCGGCACGCATCGGATTGACTGACGAGTCAATCTAGACGATCCAGCGGCCGCTTGACCCGGTTTCAGTTGCTGAGCAGCCAGAACGTCAGGGTCGCGAGGACGAGCACCGACTCGGTCACGCCGGCGAGCCCGATCGCTCCGCCGAGCGAGCTGGAGCCAAACCCGGAGGGCAGGCCGCAGATCACGGAGGCCACGAGCACCGCGAGGGCGACCGCGGCCCACCACAGCAGCGCCCGCTCCCAGCGCGAGTCCGCCTCGAGGTCCCCCGTCAGCCGCGCATGAATCAGGAACGGGGTCGCGAACAGGGCGGCGAAGAGCCCGATCGCGTAGGTGACGAGCCAGGGGCTGATCGAGCCAAAGGAGAGGTAGGGCGGTCCGCCCGCGGCGGCCAGCGGGATCGAGACGATCGCGGTCCCAGCACCGGCGACGACGAACAGCGCCGCACGGCGGTCCTGGGGCATTTTCTCGGGCTGCATCCGTGGTCGAGCATCCCAGACCGTTGTCCCACGAGGTGTGAAAGAGGTTTCGCACGCCTGCGAACGGTCATACGGAGGGGATGCTTTTCCGCAAGCGCCCCAACCCGTTCGAGAGCCGGACCGAGATCTGGCGCCAGGCCGGCCTCGGTGGCGAGGTCGACCGCGGCCAGGCCCAGCGCGCCCGCGGTGTCGCCGCGATCGTCCTCGCGCTGACGGTCGCGGTTCTGATCGCCTTCGACCATCGCCGCGACCTGTTCCCGGGTGGCGGCTCCGCGGTCAGGATCGCCACGGTCGCGGCTCTCGTCGTCCTCGGCTGGGCGCTCGCCCGGACGCTGGGGCGAGGGATCGCGCCGGCGCTCTACCGCCGGCTCGATCCGGCCACCGCCGGCACGGTCGGCTTCCTGGTCAGGTTGCTGGCGATCCTGGGGATGGTGATCGTGGCGCTGCGCGTCGCCGGGCTCGACGCCGGGGCGCTGGCGGTCGGCGGCGCCTTCACCGCGGTCGTCCTCGGTCTCGCCGCCCAGCAGACGCTCGGAAACCTGTTCGCCGGCCTCGTCCTGCTCAGCACGCGCCCGTTCCGGGTCGGCGAGCGAGTCCGGCTGCAGGGCGGCGCCCTCGGCGGCAGGGTCGAGGGGATCGCGAGCTCGCTGGGGCTCTTCTACACGACGCTCGTTTCGGGAGCCGACCGGATCATGGTCCCCAACAGCGTCATCCTCAACATCGCCGTGGTGCCGCTTCGCGAGCCCGAACAGGTCGAGCTGCGAGCCCGCTTCGACGCCTCCATCTCCCCGGCCGAGCTCCAGGCCGAGCTCCGGGAGGCGATCAGCGTGCCGATCCGCTATCCGCCCGACATCACGCTCGAGGAGCTCGATCGCGACGAGGTCGTCCTCAAGGTCGCCGCCACTCCGGTCGCCCCGTCGGACGGCGCCCAGCTGGCCTCAGAGCTGCTCGACGCGATGCGCCCCGAAGCCGGCGGCGACCGCGCCGCGGCCTGAGCTCGGCTCGGGGGCGCTGCGGCGAATCGCCACCAGCGCGGCGTCGTCGTCCTGCGCCCGGGCGCCGAACTCCCACAGCGCTCCGCGGACCCGCTCGACCGCGGCGTCGGGCGCCGCGCAGCCGGCGAGGCCCTGGCGCAGGCGCTCGCTGCCGAAGCGCTCACCCCCCTCGCGCCGCGCCTCGATCACGCCGTCGGTGTAGAGGACGAGCTGGTCGCCGGGCTCGAGCGTGACCTTGACGCCGGGCCAGGAGGGGTCCTCGGCGACGCCGAGCAGCGGGCCCGGTTCGCCGACGGGCTCGGCACGGCCGCCGTGGTGGATGAGGATCGGATACGGGTGCCCGGCGAGGTAGATCTGCACCTCTTCGGTCGTCGACTCGGTGTCCGGGAGGACCAGCATCGCGACCGAGCACAGCGCCACCTCATCGCGCTCGCGCAGGTTTCTGTCCAGCACCTGAAGGCCCACGGCCGGGTCGGAGCCCAGCATCCCGGCGGTGCGGATCGTGTGCCGCGCCTCCGCCGTCAGCGCCGCCGCGGTGGCGCCCTTGCCGGAGACGTCGCCGAGGACGACCGCCCAACCGCCGTCAACCGCGAAGACCTCGTAGAAGTCGCCGCCGACGTCGTTCACCTCACCGGCCGGCTCGTACATCGTCGCCACCTCCCAGCCCGGCATCCTCGGCACGCTCGGAGGCAGGAGCTCGCGCTGCAGGGCGTCGGCGACCCGGGTTCGCTCCTCGGCCAGGCGGGCGCTCTCGATCGCCAGCGCCGCTCGCCTGGCGACCTCCTCGGCGATCACCAGGTCGTGCTCGTCGAAGCGTCGCGAGCCCTCGTGGTTGACGAAGACGAGAGCACCGGCCACAGTCCCGCCGGCGTTCATCGGCGCCGAGAGGACCGACCCCATCGCGATCTCGCGGAGGATTCGCAGGTGCTCCGCGTCCACGGCGATCTCGCGCAGCCACTCGTCGGTCACCTGGATCAGTCGCGGCTCGCCGGTCAGCAGTACGTCGCCGATCCGCGACGGCCGGTCACCGCGCAGCGGGTAGCGCTCGCGCAGCTCGTGGATCGCCCCGAGGCGCTCGGGGTCGTGGACCGCCATCGCCACCCGCTCGAGCAGGCCGGACTCGCCCGGGAGCTCGATCGAGCACCAGTCGGCGAACTCGGGAACGAGCAGGCCGGGAACCCGCTCCAGCAGAGCGCGGTAGTCGGCGGCGTCGGTGACCAGCTCCCCCGTGCGGGCCAGCAGCCGGTTCGCGAACTCGGCTCGCTTCACCTCGGTGACGTCCTCGATCGCGGTCACCGAGTAGAGGACCTCCCCCGCCGGTCCCTTGATCGCCTGCGCCTTGGTCCGCGTCCAGCGCTCCTCGCCGGTCTCGCGATTGGTCGAGCGCAGGGTCTGGGGCTGGGCACGATCCCCGGTCAACGCCCTCCGCCCGGCGAGCTGCTCGGCCCCGACCTCGTTGCCGTGCTCGTCGCGGATCTCGTACTGGTCACGGATCGAGGCGGTCGGGGCGGCGAGCGCCTCCTCGATCGTTTCGAAGCCGAGCATCCGCGCCGCCGCCGGATTGGCGAACACGAGCTCGCCGTCGGCCCCGTGGATGACGATCGCCTCGTCGAGGATCGCCATCACCGTGTCCATCCGCCGCTCGATGCTCTCCAGATCCGAGAACAGCCCGGCGTTGTCGAGCGCGAGTCCGATCCGGCTGGCGAGGATCTGGGCGAAACGCACGTCCTCGCCGCCGTAGCGGCGGCGCGACCAGGCCGTGAACAGGGTCAGCGCGCCGAGGTTGCGATCGCGGGCGCGGATCGGGATCACGACCGAGGAGCGCAGACCGAGCGAGCGCAGGAAGTCGAGGTCGGCGGGCGAGGCGGCCATCCGCCGCAGCTCCTCGTCGCGGACCCGCGGCCACCACTGCGGGATGTGACGCCAGTTGCGTTCCACCTTCACCATCCACTCGGGCAGCGCCGGGGGCCGCTTGCGCATCCGCTCCTCGACCGCCTCCGCGTCGACACGGCCGCGCGCCCGGGTCGCGATCCGCGAGACCCGGCCGTCGTGAATCGCGTCGACCATGCAGACGTCGGCGAAGGCCGGCACGATCACCTGGGTCACCCGCCGCAGGGTCTCGGCGAGCGGCAGGGAGCCGTCGGCGACCGCGCCGACCGCGTCGAGCAGGCGGAGCCGCTCCGAGCGTCCAGCGGAGCGGCGCCGGAGCCAGGCCCCGGCGACCGCCAGGCAGCTGCCGGCGGTGATGACGGCCAGGCGGACGAGCTGCTCGGAGTCGCCGCTGCCCATGTTCCAGCTCGGGCTCAGGCCGGCGGCGCCGATCGCGCAGGCGCCGACGATCGCCGTCGCCGTCGGCCCGGCGAGCAGTGCCGCCACGAACGGCGCGGCGACGAAGGTGCCGACGATTGCCGCCGACTCGTCGGTGAGCACGACGTCGGCGATCACGCAGACGGCAAGCGTCGCCAGGCCGGCCGCGAGCCCGAGCAGGTCGCCGGCCGAGGAACCGGCTGGGCCCGGCCCCCACTCGCGCAGTCTCTGCATCCGGCCTCGCATCCGTCCCCTAAACCCGGCGATGGGTCGCCGGCTCAGTCTTGAATGTACCGCGCGATCGGCCGCCGGATAGCTCTAAGATCGTCAGCCGTGGCACCACTCTTCCGAGTTCAGGCGGAATCCAACTCTTCGCTGCACACCGTGAGCGTCTTCGGCGAGCTCGACCAGAGCACCGCCCCGGAGCTCCGAACGGCGCTCGACGGCGTGCTCGACGACCCGCCCGGCGGCGTGCTCGTCGACCTCAGCGACTGCGAGTTCATCGACTCCACCGGCCTCAGCCTGCTGGTCGAGACGAAGCGGCGGCTGGCCGAGGACGCACGCCGATTCGGCGTCTGCTGCCCGGATGCGGACGTCCGCCGCCTGCTCGAGCTGACCGGGATCGATCAGGCCGTCGGCCTGTTCGACACCCGGGACGAGGCCGTGGCGGCGCTCGCCAGCGGCGCCCCCGCCTGAGCCTCAGGTCGCCGCGGCCTGCCGTCCCTCGGTGTGGACGCCCTCGGCGATCTCCTCGATCGTCTTCGCGCAGAACGCCTCCAGGTCGTCCGGCTTGCGGCTCGTGACGAGTCCTGAATCGACGTGGACCTCCTCGTCCACCCACTCGCCTCCGGCGTTGCGGATGTCCGTCTGCAGGCTCGGCCACGAGGTCAGCGTCCGCCCCTCGACGACCCCGGCCTCGATCAGCGTCCACGGGGCGTGGCAGATCGCGGCGACCGGCTTGCCCGCCTCGACGAACGCTTTCACAAACTCGACCGCGTCCGGCTCGGTCCGCAGGTTGTCGGGATTGGCGACCCCGCCGGGCAGCACTAGCGCGTCGTAGTCGCCCGGGTCCGCGTCGCTGACCGCCGTGGTCGCCTCGAACGTGTCGGCCTTGTCCAGATGCTCGAAAGCCTGAACCTCGCCCGCCTCCGGCGCGATCAGCTCCGGCTTGCCGCCGGCCTGCTCAACCGCGTCCCAGGGGGTGGTCAGCTCGATCTGCTCGACGCCCTCGTTGGCGACGAGGAAGGCAACCCGCTTGCCCTCGATCCGGTCGCTCATCGGTAACTCCTTCGTCTCGAAAGTGGATCCGCGTCGAACCGCTACCCCGGTGCGGTCGAGGCAATCACTCCACCGGGGCGCGGGGCGCCGAGCGTGGCGAGGCGCCATCGTCATCCTCGCCGCGAACCGCCGAGAGCAGCTTCCACAGCGCCCGGCGGCTGATCCGCGAGATCTGCATCTGGGAGACGCCGAACCTCTCGGCGATCTCGCTCTGGGTCATCTCGTCGACGAAGCGCATCCGCAGCACCTCCCACTCGCGGTCGTCGAGGTCGGCGGAGCGAGAGGCGAGATCGGCCTCGACCCGGTCGTAGCCCGGCTCCCGGGAGGGCAGCCGGTCGACCGCCGGCCCCGCCTCCTCGTCATCGGTTCGGCCGGGCGCGTCGAGCGAGAGGGTGCGCCGTGCGTGGCTCGCCTCGATCGCCTCGAGCACGTCCTCGACCGAGATCTCGAGGCGCTCGGCGAGCTCGCCGGCGGTCGGCATCCGCGCCAGCTCCTCCGTCAGCTCGGCGGTCGCCTTGTCGACGCTCATCGTCAGCTCCTGGAGGCCGCGCGGGAGCCGCACCGTCCACACGTGGTCGCGGAAGTGGCGGCGCAGCTCGCCGAGGATCGTCGGCACGGCGTAGGCGCCGAACGGCTTGCCGCGCTCGGGGTCGAACCCGTCGACGGCCTTCACCAGCCCGAGGCCCGCGACCTGGACGAGGTCATCCAGCGACTCGGTCTGCCGCCGGTAGCGCATCGCCAGCGACCGCGCCAGGGGCATGAACCGGCGGATCACCTCCTCGCGCAGCTCGGGCGAGCGCTCGCGCGCGTAGCGAAGCACTAGAGCCTGATCAGGCTCGGTCACGCGACCTCCTCGGTTCGTTCGATCTACCAGCGACGAACCGCATCCCCTTGGGGAGCTCCTGGTGGAGGTCCCGGCGGCGTGATCGCCCTCAGCGTTTGCGCTAGTGGCCTGCCCGGCTGTGCGAGCGGACCCCTTGGGCGTCCAAAAAGCTTAGCGCGAGATGTCCGTCAAGACGCCGGGTTTGGCAGCTCGCGAGCCGGGTATGTCTGCGAGCGGGTAAGGCTGCGGGCCGAGGGTAACCCCCCAACTCCCGGTGGCCGTCAGCGTTAACGCGACGGCGCAGCTTGAATCCCTCTCTGAGTGGTGAGTGACGGGTCCCCTGCGAGGTGGGCCCGTCACGCTGCCCCCCGCGCCCGCCACCGTGACGGACCGCCGTCGCGGTCAGTATTGGGTGCATGAGGGTCCTGATCCTGCTCTCGGCCTGCGCTCTCGTCGCCTGCGCCGGCGGCTGCGGCGAGGACGGCGCGACGACCGCGCCCGGAACCGGCGAGCTGGTCACCTACGCGCGCACCGGCGGGGTCGCGAGCATGCCGGTGAGGCTCGTGATCTCCGACGGCGGCGAGGCGACGATCGAGTTCGGCGTCGACGTCAACGCCTCCCCGATCTCGTTCGCGCTCGGAGCCCCCGAGCTCGAGTCGCTGCGGGCCGACCTCGAGGCGGCCGAGTTCGACGCGGTCGAGCAGCCGCCGGAGCCAACCATGTGCGCCGACTGCTTTGCTTACGAGATCATCTACGACGGCGACACGACCTCCTATGACGAGACGGCCTCCGTGCCGGAGTCGGTGGGTGCCGTTGTCAGCCACCTGGACGAGATCACCGGCGCCCACGGCCCCACCCGTTGAGCGAGCCGCCGGCCAGCGCCTTCGTCACCGGTGGCTCCGGCTTCATCGGTGGCCGCCTGGTGCGCAGGCTCGTCGCCGAGGGCCACCGGGTCCGCGCCCTGGCGCGCTCCGAGGCCTCGGCGGCGGCTGTCGCCGAACTGGGGGCCGAGCCAGTGCGAGGCGATCTCTCCGACCGCGCCTCGATGGCCGCCGGCGCCGAAGGCTGCGAGCTGGCCTTCCACCTGGCGGCGCACCTCGGCCAGTGGGGAACGCGGGAAGAGTTCATCGCCGGGAACGTGACCGGGACCCAGAACGCGCTGGCCGCCTGCCGCGAGGCGGGGGTCCGCCGCTTCGTCCACTGCGGCACCGAGGCGGCGCTGATCGCCGGCGAGCCGCTGGTCGAGGTCGACGAGACGACCCCTTTGCGACCGGACTCCAAGGCGCTCTATCCGGCCACGAAGGCGATGGCCGAGCAGGCCGTCCGCTCGGCCAGCGCGGACGGGTTCGATGCGCTCGTCCTGCGACCCCGCTTCGTCTGGGGCGAGGGCGACACGACGCTGCTGCCGGGGATCCTGAGCATGGTAGATGCGGGACGCTTCGCCTGGATCGGGGGCGGCAGTCAGCTCACCGACACGACCCACGTCGACAACGTCGTCGAAGGGCTCCTGCTCGCTGCGGCCAGGGGCCGCGCCGGCGAGGCCTACTTCGTCACCGACGGCGACCGGGTGGGGTTCAGGGAGTTCGTCTCCACCCTGATCGAGACGCAGGGCGTTGAGCCCCCGACCCGATCGGTTCCGAGCGCAGTCGCGGGGCCGATGGCGGCGGCGTCGGAGACGGTCTGGCGCCTGCTGCGCCTTGGCGGCGAGCCACCGCTGACCCGGTTCGCGTTCTGGATCTCCTCCCAGGAGTGCACGATCGACATCTCCAAGGCGCGTTCGGAGCTCGGCTACGAACCGGTGACCAGTCGCGAGGCCGGGCTCGCGGCACTGCGCGCCAACTGAGGGGGTCAGACCCCCTTTAGGAACGCCGCGCGCGCTCGAGCTCGGCGGTCAGAAGCTTCGCGTGCAGGGCCCCGATCAGGGCCGGGAAGGGCGACGCGCCGCCCTCGACGATGTCCTCGGCGCGCTCGGGTCCGAGCGCCGAGAAGCGCTCGATCAGGAGGCCGAGCTCGTCGTCGATCACCGGCTCGAGCCCCTTCATCAGCCGGGCGACGTCGCGGGCGCCGAAGCCGGTGGTCTCGTTCCAGCCCGCGGCGCGGAACTTGGCGACGGCCTCGACGATCCGCACGTCGGTCTGCGAGTAGCCGTCGTCGTTCGGGCTCAGGACGCCGACCTCGGTCAGCCGTCGCAGCGCGCGCTCCGGAATCTCGAACCGGCGCAGGATCTCCTCCTCGGAGGTCCGCTCGGCCTCCGGCCCGAGCGCGCGCGCGACCAGCGCGTCGCCGCTGTGGGCCAGGTCGCGCAGGCGCTCGAGGTCGCCGTTGGCGGAGTCGAGTAGCT
The DNA here is from genome assembly GCA_033856255.1 of Solirubrobacterales bacterium. GTDB lineage: Bacteria > Actinomycetota > Thermoleophilia > Solirubrobacterales > 70-9 > WHSW01. Next base: position 35,759 of record JAWVFH010000048.1, read on the forward strand.
CGCGGATCACCTTCAGAGGCATGAACCTCTGCTCCTGAAGCTGCTTGATCAGCCGGATCCGCTCGACGAACTCCGGCGGGTAGTAGGCCATGTTGCGCGAGGTCTTCACCCCCTCCGGCAGCAACCCCTCGCGCAGGTAATGGCGCACGGTGGCCACCGGCACGTCGGACCGGTCCGCGAGCTCGGAGATCCGAATCAACAACGTTCCGCCCACCTCCTCGGCTTCGCCTCCGGGGGTGGCCGGGTCAGCCGCAGGACGGCTCATCCCATGAACCTCGTCTCGGCCGGCTGCTCGGATGGCCCCGCGATCGCTCCCGAGGCGAGCAGCTCGGCGATCTCGTCGGCGGAGAAGCCGGCGTCCCGCAGGACCTCCTCGGTGTGCTCGCCGAACGCCGGGGCGGGGGCGTGCACGGACCCGGGGGTGCGCGAGAGCTTCACCGGCACGCCGAGCTGGCGCACCGGGCCGATCGCCGGCTGCTCCCACTCGACGACCATCTCCCGCTCCCGGACGAGCTCGGAGTCGAGCGCCTCGGCGACGTCGAGGACGGGCTCGATCATCGCGTCGTGTGAGTCGTTGAACGCCTCCCATTCGGCGCGGGTCCTGGAGCGGAAGATCTCGGCGACCTCCGCCCACGCCTCCGATCCGTTGAGCTCGAACTGCTTCGCGACCAGGTCCTCGCGGCCCACCCCCGCGCAGAAGCGAGCCCAGAACTGCGGCTCGAGGGCGCCCATCGTGATGTAGCCGTCGGCGGCCTCGTAGGGCAGGTAGCAGACGAACCGCCCGGTGAGCTGGCCGTCGCCGCGGCCCGGCAACTCGCCGTCGCAGAGGTAGGCGCCGGCGACCATCGCCAGCCAGGCGAGCGCCCCGTCGGCCATGGATACGTCGACCAGCTGGCCCTCGCCTGAGCGCCGCGCCTCGTGCAGCGCGGCCATGATCCCGAAGGCGCCCATCAGGGCGCCGCCACCGAGGTCGGCGATCTGCCCCGCCGACTGGATCGGGCGCCGGTCCGGCTCCCCGGTCAGGCCGAGCAGCCCGATCAGGCCGAGGTAGTTCATGTCGTGGCCGGCGCGCTGCACGTTCGGCCCGGTCTGCCCGTAGCCGGTGATCGCGCAGTAGACCAGCGCCGGGTTCTCCTCGCGCATCCGCTCGTAGCCGACCCCGAGCCGCTCGAGGACGCCGGGGCGGAACCCCTCGAGCACGATGTCGAAATCGCGAACCAGGCGCAGGAGCGCGTCGCGACCGCCCTCGGACTTGAGGTCGAGGCGGATCGAGCGCTTGTTGCGGTTCAGGGACAGATAGAGAGCCGACCGCGTGCCGAGCGCCTGCTGCGAGTCCTCCCCGTAGTAGGGGGGCGCCCAGCGGATGTAGTCGCCCATTCCGGTGTCCTCGACCTTGACGACGTCGGCGCCGAAGTCGGCCAGCAGCTGCGAGCAGAAGCCGCCCGGCAGCAGCCGGGTGAGGTCGAGGACGCGGACGTCGCTAAGCGGCAGTTCGCTCACGCCTGGGCACTCCCAGCATCTGGCGCGCTTCCTCCACCGTCGCCGCGCGGCGGCCGATGTCCTCGGCCATCTGCCGCGCCTTGCCGATCAGGTCGCCGTTCGAGCGCGCCATCTCGCCGCTGGGCAGGTAGAGGTTGTCCTCGAGCCCGGCGCGGACGTTGCCGCCCAGGTCAAGCGAGGCGGCGAGCAGCTTCCACTGATCGCGCGAGACGCCGATCACCTGCCAGTTGTTGGGGCCCTCGGGACCGCCGGGAATCTGGTCGGACATGAAGGTCACGTTGCGGGGCGTCGGCCGGATCCCGCCGGTCACTCCCATCACCAGCGAGATCTGAAGCGGCGTCGTCAGCAGGCCCATGTCGAGGAGCGGGTCGAGGTTGGCGACGTGGCCGGCGTCGAAGCACTCGTGCTCGGGCTGGATCCCGAGCTCGTTCATCACCGTGATGAACTCGATGATCGTGTCGAAGGAGTTCTCGAACACGGCCTTGAAGACGAAGTCCTTGCGCCGCTTCGAGTACTTGGCGTAGTTCATCGAGCTCATGTTGAGCGCCGCGACGTCTGGCTTCAGCTCGCGCAGGTAGGCGAGCCGCTTCTCGATCGGCACCCCGATCGCCCCGGTCGAGTAGTTGACGATCACGTCGTCCACCTCGGCCAGGATCGCCTCGGTGATCGCGCGGAAGTCCTCGATCTCGTAGCTGGGGACGCCATCGGGCGTGCGGGCGTGGATGTGGATCTGCGAGGCGCCCTCGTCGACCGCGCGCCGGGCCTCGGCCGCGTACTCCTCGGGCGTGTAGGGGATCGCCGGGCACTGGTCGCGGTTCGCGATCGCGCCCGAGATCGAGCAGCTGATGATCACGGGTTGATCAAAGGTGCTCATACCGGCATCACCCCGTGCTTCTTCCAGGGCCGCTCGATCCGCTTGTCCTTCGACATCTTCAGGGCCGCGATCACCCGCGGCCGCGTCTCGCGCGGGTCGATCACGTCGTCGATCAGCCCGTTGTGGGCGGCGATGTAGACGTCGATCTGCTCGCGGACGGCGTTCAGCATCGCCTCCTTGGTCGCCTCCGGATCATCGGAGGCCTCAATCGCCGAGCGGCCGATGATGTTGACCGCGCCCTCGGCGCCCATCACCGAGATCTCGGCGCTCGGCCAGGCGTAGATCTGGTCGGGCTCGTAGGCCTTGCCGTTCATCACGTAGTAGCCGGCGCCGTAGGCCTTGCGAATCACGACGGTGACCTTCGGCACGGTCGCCCGCGAGATCGCGTACAGCATCTTCGCCCCGTGGCGGATGATCCCGGCGTGCTCGACCTTCGAGCCGACCATGAACCCGGGCACGTCCTGGAGGAAGACGAGGGGGATGCTGAAGGCGTCGCAGAGGTTGACGAACCGCGCCGCCTTGTCGGCCGAGTCGTTTTCGAGGATGCCGCCGAGCTGCTTCGGCTGGTTGGCGACGATCCCGACCGGCATGCCGCCGAAGCGCGCCAGGCAGGTGATGATCGTCTTCGCGAACCGGGGCTTGATGTCGAAGTACTCGCCGTCGTCGACTATCTCGGCGATCACCTCGTACATGTCGTAGGGGTGGCGGTTCGACTCGGGGACGATGTCGAGGAGCTTCTCCGACATGCGGTCGGCGGGATCCGAGGTCTCGCGGACCGGTGGCTTCTCCTCGCAATTGGACGGGAAGAAGGAGAGGTAGGTCTTGATCGCCTCGATGCACTCGGCGTCGTCCTTGCACTCGAGATCGCCGACGCCTGACTTGCGGCAGTGGACCTTCGCCCCTCCGAGGTCCTCCATCGAGATCTCCTCGCCGGTGACCGCCTTGGTCAGGTGCGGGCCGGCGAGCGCCATCGCGCCCTGGCCGACGACCATCGGCACGAAGTCGGACAGTCCCGGGATGTAGGCGGTTCCCGCAGCGCAGGGACCGAGCATCCCGGCGACCAGCGGCACGACCCCCGACATCACCACCTCCTCGCGGAAGAGGTGTCCCGAGCCGGCGAACATGGACCCGGCCGCCTCCTGGATCCGCGCCCCGGCCGAGTCGAGCAGCCAGATCAGCGGCATCCGCTTCTGCAGCGCCAGCTCGCGCAGGCGTGCCATCTTGATCTCGCCGGTCATCCCCATCGAGCCGGCCATCACCGTGAAGTCGTAGGCGGCGATCGCGACGGTGCGGCCGTCGACGTCGCCCCAGCCGGTGATCACCCCGTCGGCCGGCGCCTCCTTACCGTCCATCGCGCGCTGCGCGAAGTGCGGGCCCGCGTGGATGCCCATCTCGACGAACGTGCCCGGGTCGACGAGCAGGTCGATCCGCTCGCGCGCGGTCAGCTTGCCGGCGGCGTGCTGCTTGGCGATCTTCTCCTCGCCGCCGCCGAGCTTCGCCTTCTCTCGCCGCGCGTGCAGGTCGTCGGTGAGCGCCTTCAGCTTGCCGCCCTCGGCGGGCGGCGCCTCCGGCGCCTCGGCCTCGTGATCCTCAGCTGACCCGGCCGCCCCCGGAGGCGTAGCCGAGGAGGCGGGCGGAACGTCATTCATTTGTTCTTCCACTCGGGTTCGCGCTTCTCGAAGAACGCGGTCACGCCCTCGACCGCGTCCTCGGTCGAGAGCTCGATCGTCAGCTGCGAGCGCAGATAGTCGAGCGCGTCCATCAGCGGCATGTCGAGCTGCCGCCACATCGCGTCCTTGCCCAGGCGCATGATCAGCGGCGACTTCGAGGCCAGCTTCTGCGCCCACTCGGCGACCGCGGCGTCGAACTCCTCGGCCGGGACGACCTTGTTGACGATCCCGGCTTCGCGGGCCTCCTCGGCGGTCAGTCGCTCGCCCAGCAGCAGCATCTCGGTCGTCTTCTTCCGCGGGACGTTGCGGTAGATCAAGGCCATGATCATGAACGGGAACAGGCCGACGTTGATCTCGGGGGTGCCGAAGCCGGCCGTGTCCCTGGCGATGATCAGGTCGCAGGCGAGCGCGATGCCGAGCGCGCCGGCGAGCACGTGGCCGTTGGCCGCCAGGATCGAGGGCTTGCCGAGCTCGCCGAGCTCCTTGAAGACGCCGGGGAAGGTGGCGGTGCCGAGGTACTTGTGCGCGGTCGGCGCGTCAGCCGCGAAGCCGCCGAGGTTGGCGCCGGAGGAGAAGACCTTCTCGTGCGAGGACGTGAGCACGACCACGTGGACCTCGTCGTCTGCCTTGGCCGCCCGCAGCGCCTCGAGCAGCTCGACCAGCAGCTGCTCGGAGAGCGAGTTCCTGGTCTCCGGATCGTCGAGGGTGATCGTCGCGACGTGCTCGGCGACCTCGTAGCGGATCTTCTCGAACGCGGCCAAGAGTAGGAAGTATTACTCTCCGCTGACTACTTTTGTCGAGCGACCCGAGGAGCCGACCGTGGCCACAGCGACCGCCAGCGTGATCAAGCCCGAGCACGAGGGGACGCGCAAGCACTTCCTGTTCAGCGACGAGCATCTCGACCTGCGCGAGTCGATGAGCGCCTGGGTGAAGAAGGAGCTGTACCCCCATCGCAACGAGTGGGAGGACACCTACTGGCCGAGCGAGGTCATGGCCCGCGCCGGCGAGCTCGGCTACCTCGGCCTCTGCTTCCCCGAGGAGTACGGCGGGCAGGGCGGCGACTACTTCTACTCGCTCGTGCGCGCCGAGTGCATGAGCTACTCGGGCTCCGGCGGCACCAACATGGGCTTCGCCGTCCAGACCGACATGGTCCTCCCCCCCGTGCACCTGCTCGGCACCGAGGAGCAAAAGCAGCGGTACCTCGTTCCCGGGATCAAGGGCGAGAAGATCGGCAGCCTCGGGATCACCGAGCCCGGCGCCGGCTCCGACGTCGCCGGGATCCGCACGACGGCGATCCGCGACGGCGACGAGTACGTGATCAACGGCGCCAAGACCTTCATCACCAACGCGCCGAGGGCCGACTTCTGCGTACTGGTGACGAAGACAGATCCCGACAAGCGCCACGACGGGATCACCCTCTTCCTCGTCGACCTGCGCGACGACGAGGGCAACCTCGTCGAGGGCTTCACGGTCTCGCGCGAGCTCGAGAAGATGGGGATGCACGCCTCCGACACGGGCGAGCTCGCCTTCGAGGACATGCGCGTCCCGGCCGACGCCGTCCTCGGCGAGATCGGCAAGGGCTTCTACCACATCAGCTGGGAGCTCCAGGGCGAGCGGCTGGTCGCCGCCGCGGGTTGCTACTCGGCCTGCGAGCGGATGTTCGAGAAGACGCTCGCCTACGCCAAGGAGCGCGAGGCGTTCGGACGCTCGATCGGCAAGTTCCAGGTGATCCGCCACAAATTCGCCGACATGGCGACGAAGATCGAAGCGGCGAAGCAGATGGTCCACGCGACCGCCTGGCGGTTCGCCAACGGCGAGTACCCGGTCCGCGAGATCACGATGGCGAAGCTGTTCGCCACCCGCGTCTGCCACGAGGTCGCCGACGAGTGCGTGCAGATCCACGGCGGCTACGGCTACATGAAGGAGTACGAGATCGAGCGCGCCTACCGCGACCAGCGCCTGAACCGGATCGGCGCCGGCACCGACGAGATCATGCTCGACGTCATCGGCCGCAGTTACGGCCTGTAACGAACGAGGTTTTCCCTACTTCAGCTTTCCCTTGACCTTGTAGTCGACGAAGCTGGCGAAGTCGCAATCGTGGATCTTCGTCGCAGCCGTCCCCGAGATCTTCGTCGCCTCGTCGCCGTCGTCGTCGCTGATCTTGACCTTGTGGTCGACCGTGAACGTCGCCGCGCCGTTGTCGGGGCACGACGGGTACGGATACGGCCCCTCGGTGCCGGAGTAGGTCGAGCCCGAGAGCTTCAGGGTCGACTTGTAGGTCCCGCCCGCATCGACCCGGGTCAGCTTCACCTGGGTGCAGGCATCGTTCGCGCACTTGAACTTGTAGGTGTTCTTCGTCTTCGTGCCCGGGTCGATGCCGAAGTCGTTGGCGCCGACGGTCGCCGTGACCTTGAACTTGCCCTCGAGCGCAACCCCCTTTGCAAAGGCCAGCGACGCGAGCGCCACCAGCACCACGATCGAAAGGGCTCCCGCCATCGTCGTCCTTCGCATCGCACTCCCTCCTTGGTTCACGCGTCATCTGAAAGGTAGGTCATCGTGAGCGCCACCGCCAGCGATTCTGTACGCCTCAGCGGCTAGCGGTCCAGTGAACGATGCCGCTATCGCAGTCGTCGAGGGACCCGGGTTCGAAGTCCCCGGATACCTGCAGCGTCCCGGAGGCCTGCTTGCCGGCGACCTTCCCCGTCGCGACCTCGGTGTACGCCCCGTGGGGGGGATCGTTGCTGAGCTTGAAGTTCCCGTTCTTGAGCTTCACCGTGTCCGGGAAGTTGCCCTGGATGTGCGCGATCCCCTGCGAGCACGCCAAGTCGAGCTGGTCGAACTGGAACCGGCTGAGCTTCGAGTTGCCGTGCCTGGTGTGGACGGTGAAGTGGACGACCCCGTTGCTGTCGCCGACGGTCCCCTCGTAGATCTTCGTGCCCGCGAGCGCCGCCGGGACCATCAACCCGGCTACCAGGCCCAACGCGAGCACCGCCCCGGCCGTCCTTCGCATCGCACATCCTCCTTGGTTGACCGACACGAAAGGTAAGCGATCATGAGCGCCACCGCGAGCGCTGGCGATTGGCGATTTCCTCTCGCATAGCGAGAGCTTCTCGTCATCCTCCATGTGCTTCGGAGCGGCGTTGGCCGATACGCTGGCCGTGATGGCCGAGAAACCGACGCTGTATGTGTGTCATGGGGATGACGGAGGGCCGCGGGTGCACCCCTGCCGGCGGGTGCAGGAGGCGCTGCGGGAGAAGGGCGTCGCCTACGAGAAGGTGATCGCCGCCCACGGGAGCCCGATCCCGTTCCTGCGCAAGGGCTCGCGCGACGAGCTCCGCGAGGCGACGGGCGACACGAAGCTGCCGGCGCTGAAGCTCGCCGACGGCACCGTGATCAGGCCCTCGAAGGCGATCCTGCGCTGGATCGACGAGCAGCCGGCGGGCTAGCCGGACACCTCGGCAAGGCGGCGCTCGAGGAACCCCCGCTCGACCGGGTTCGCGGCGAGCTCGATCGCGCGCTCGTAGGCCGCCGCTGCCTCGGGGCGCCCCAGCCGCCGGAGCAGGTCGGCGCGGGCGACGTGGTAGGGGCCGTAGCCGTCGAGCCCTTCGAGTCGCTCGATCAGCTCGAGTCCGGCGTCGGGCCCGTCGGCCATCGCCATCGCGACGGCGCGGTTGAGCTCGATCACCGGCGATGGCGTCAGCTCGGCGAGCCAGCCGTAGAGGCTGACGATCCGCGGCCAGTTGGTGTCGCCGGCGTCGTCGGCGACGGCGTGCTCGGCGGCGATCGCCGCCTGGACAACGTAGGGACGAGGCCCGCCCGCGCGGGCTGCGACCGACAGCTCGAGGCCCTCGGCGATCCGCTCGCTGTCCCAGAGCGATCGATCCTGGTCGGAGAGCAGGACCATCTCGCCCGCGGCGTCGGTGCGCGCCGGCCGCCGTGCATCGGTGAGCAGCATCAGCGCCAGCAGTCCCTTCGCCTCGGGCTCGTCGGGCATCACGGCGACCAGGACGCGGGCGAGCCGGATCGCCTCGACGCAGAGCTCGGCGCGGACGAGCGACTCGGCGCCGGAGGCCAGGTACCCCTCGTTGAAGATCAGATAGAGCGTCGCCAGGACCGAGCTCAGGCGCTCGCCAAACTGCTCCGGCCCGGGTACGTCGTAAGGGATGTGAGCGTCGCGAATCTTTCGCTTCGCCCGTACCAGGCGCTGTGCCATCGCCGCCTCCGTGACCAGGAAGGCGCGGGCGATCTCGGCCGTCGTCAGGCCGCCGAGCATCCGCAGGGTGAGCGCGATCCGCGCCTCCGGCGCCAGGGCCGGGTGGCAGCAGGTGAAGATCAGGCTGAGCCGGTCGTCGGGCAGCTGCTTCGTCCCGTCTTCGAGCTCGATCTCGCCCGGGACCCGCAGCGCCTCGAGCGCCTCCAGCTCGGGACGCTTCGCCAACAGCGTCCGGTCGCGGCGCAGCCGGTCGATCGCCTTGTTGCGAGCAACCCTGGTGATCCAGGCGCCGGGGTTGTCGGGGATGCCGTCCGCCGGCCAGCGCTCGAGCGCGACCACGAACGCCTCCTGCACCGCTTCCTCGGCGGCGTCGAAGTCGCCGAGGACCCGGATCAGGGTCGCGACCGCCCGCCCGGAGTCCTCCCGGAACAGGCGGTCGACGAGTCCCTGATCCGCTACGAGGAGACCTCCGCGGCCGCCTCTTGCTCGGCGCCGGCGGCGTCGTAGTCCATCACCGGCCGGACCTCGACCGCCCCGGCCCGCGCCGGGATCTTCTTCGCCCACTCGAGCGCCTCGTCGAGGTTCTCGCATTCGAGCAGGTAGAAGCCGCCGACCTGCTCCTTGCTCTCGGCGAAGGGTCCGTCGGTGACGACCCGCTCGTCGCCGTCGATCCGGACCGTGGTCGCGGTGGCGCTCTCCTGGAGGCCCTCGCCGGCAAGCAACGCCCCGGCGTCCTCGAGCTCCTGTGTGTAGGCGAACCAGCGGCCCATCTCGGCCTTCGCCTCCTCGGGGCTGCGGTCTTCCCAGCCGCCCTCATGCCCCGCGATTATCAGCATGTACTTCATCGTTGCCTCCTCGTCGTCGGCGGCCGTCGCACGCTGGCTTTGGCCGCATTCACCCTAACGACGAACGGGATCAGCGCAAATCGACACCCGGCGGACGAAGACCGTGAAACCGGTCAGGGCTGGACGAGATCGGGGTCGGCGGCGCCGCTGCCGCCCTCGTCGCCGGCGACGCTGCTCAGCTCCAGGCCGCCGTTGTCGCGGATCCCGGCGCTCAGCTTCAGCACCTGGCCCGGCTTCAGCGCCCCGAGCTCGATCTGATCGGGCACCGAGAGCGAGATGTCGCGTCCCGACTCACGCAGGTCGTCGGCGCTGACGATCAGCTTGCGGTTGTCGCGGCAGACACCCTCGACGATCGCCTCGACGCCGGTGCTCGCCGCCGGTTCGCCGCCGTGGACCACGAGGCTGATCTGCTCGAGCGCCGTCCGCGGCGGCTTCGGCACCGGCGGCGGCTCCCCGCAGCCCGACGCCCCGGGCGGGGTAACGGGCAGCGGCTCCGCGTCGTCGGCGATCTTCACCCTCACGTCGATCTGCGCGCCGGCCGCGGGCGCCCTCTGCCCGGGCGCGCCGCGGACGAGCAGCGAGACACCCGGCGCCGAGACGGTGTAGACGCCGGTCTGGCGGTCGCCGAAGCTGACCGTGCCGCTGAACGAGGCCTGACCCAGGCTGCCGTGTTCATCGCGGTTTCCCGCCTCCGAGTAGGTCCCGTTGGCGAGGCGCGTGGCCTCGACCTCGATCGACTTGCCGATGTTCGGGGGCCGGTGGGAATGGATCGCGACCAGGTCCCCGCCGTCGTCGGCGATCGTGTAGCTCGCGGCGTGCGGGTTGATGTGGACCACGGTCCCGGTGAGCGTGGTCGTCGACTGCTCGGGCGACTGCGACGTCGTCGTGCTGGTCGTCGACCCGACGCCGCCGGTCGTGCTCGGGCTGATCGGCGGTGTGGTGGTGACCGGCGGCAGCGACGGCGCGCTCACCGGGGGCGGCGAGGGCGTGCCGCCGAGCGGCGGCACGCCGGAGGAGGGCGAGGAACCGTGGCCGCCGGCGGAGGGGCCCGGGTTCGCTCCACCCCCGTTCGACCCCGCCGGAGGCGCCACCGCGGTCTGCGTCGGCGGCGGCTGAATCTCGACCGTCGGCGGGTTCGTGGTTCCCTGGCTGCCCTCGGTCCCGGGACCTACAGCGACGCCGACGAAGAGCCCGAAGCCGATCGCGGCGGCCGACATCGGCACCGTCCAGCGGCGATCGACGATCGGCAGCGCCGCCCAGCGCAGCGAGGCGAAGCGCGCGAGCGAGCCGCGGTCGGGCCGCAGCGATCCGCGGACGAGCCTGCCGGGAAGCTTCATCGCGGCGCCCCGGACGGCGCCGCGGCCGCGGGCCCGAGGCCGGCGCCGCAGCGGCCGCAGAACGCGGTCCCGGCCGCAGCCGGCGTGCCGCAGCTGGGACAGGTCGTGGCGGCCGGGGCCGGGGCAGCCAGCCCGAGGGACTGCTCCACCGCCGTCAGCTCCCGGTCGACGGCCTGCAGCTCGGCGGCGCGGCGGACCACGACGTCGAGCCGGAAGCTGTCGCGGATCGCCATCTCGTAGACGAGCCCACCGAGGTCGGACTGGAGCTCCGAGAAGCGCCGCGCGAGCTGCTCGCGGCGAGCCGCGAGGCCATCGGCGCTCGGACCCGGTGGGGCCGGGGCCACGGGCGGGGGCGGGCCCGCTGGAGCGGGGGGAGCGGCGGGCGGCGCGGCCACCGGCGCGGGCGCCTGGGCGGCTGGCGCCTGCTGCGCCGCAGCACCCCGCGGGCGCGGCTTGAAGTACGGCTTCAGGCGCTCGATCGGGCCCGGGCTCACTTCGGCGTCCCTCCCGCCGGCGGGACCTCGCTCTCGCCGCCGGCGCCCGGGACGACCTGCCCGCCGGCCTGCGGTGTCCCGTCCTGCGACGTCGCGTCCGAAGCCGTGCCCGCGCCGGTCGAGACCTCCACCACGGTCGCATCCTTGAACCCCTTGCCGAGGCCCTTGAGCGCCACCTCCGCGGACTTGCGGTCGGTGTAGACGCCCGAGTAGATGACGTAGTTGCCCGGCGGCAGGCTGGCGTAGAGATCGGAATCGAGCACGGCGGCATCGGCGGCGCCGTCCGCGGTCGCGGCCTGCTTCGCCGCGTCGACGCTCTCCGGGGTCGCCCCCTCCTTGGAGATCGTGTCGAGCTGGATCGTGAACCCGTTCGTCCCCGCCGGCCACTCGCTGGTCACCGCGGCGCCGGTGCCCGCATCGGTGCCGGGGGCGGGCGTCGTCGTGGCGGGGGTCGTTGTCGACCCCTCGCCGACCTGGACGACCGGGGCCGGGGCCGGGTTGTCGTTGCCGCTGCTGCGCCCGATCAGCACGCCGATCAGCAGCATCCCGCCGAGCAGGGCGATCCCGATCACCGCCGCCAGCGGCGAGACGTCAGCGGGTCGCGAGGGCTCGGCCGCCGGGGGCGCCGGCTCGGCGGCGACGGCAGCCGGGGGGACCCGCGGTTCGCCGCGCCGCGTTCCGCAGCTGAGGCAATAGCGCTGGTCCGCGGCAAGCTGGGTGCCGCAGCCGGCGCAGTGCGGTCCGGAGGGCGCCGGGGGCGGGGTCGGTGGCTGTTCGGTGGCTGCCATCACCCGTATTGAACAGACTTGGCGGGCCGGCGTTCCGGTGCGCGCGGCGCAGTAGGCTCCGGCGGGCGATGGCCGCAACCGGCGAATCACGTCCGGAGAGCGCCGGGCGATCGGGCTCCGGAGCGCTCGATGCCGCTCCAGGACTGGCCCGGATCGCCGCCGGGGCCTGGCTCAGGACGGCCGCCTGGACGGCCGGATCGACGCTGCGCGCTGGGCGCCGGCTTGCAGGAGCGGCGGTCAGCGGCGACTCGCCGATGACCCTGGCGCGCGATGCCCAGGCGGAGCTGGTCGGCGCCGCCCAGAAGCTGCTCGGCGTGACCGACCTCCAGCAGCGGCTCGGCGGACTGCTGCCGGCCACCGGCGGCAGCGACGAAGCCGATCGGGGCGACCTGCGGCGCCGCGGGTACGAGCTGCTGGAGCGCTCCTCGGAGCTCGCCGAGCAGGGCGAGTCGCACCCGGCCTACGCCCGGATCCTCGACCAGCTCTCGCCCGACGAGGCGCGCATCCTCCGCCTGCTGGCGACCGGAGGGCCGCAGGCCGCGGTCGACGTACGCACCTGGCGACCGCTCGACGTCGGCTCCACGGTCGTCGCCCCCGGTCTCTCGATGATCGGCCCGAACGCCGGCTGCCGCCACGCAGAGCGCGTCCCGGCTTACCTCTCCAACCTCTACCGGCTCGGCCTGATCTGGTTCTCGCGCGACAAGCTCGGCGACCCGGCGCCGTACCAGGTGCTCGAGGCGCAGCCGGACGTCGCCGACGCGGTGCGCGCCATCGGCCGCGCCCGGATCGTCCGCCGGAGCATCCACCTGACCCCGTTCGGCGGCCATTTCTGCCAGCAGTGCCTGCCCCTCGACACGGCCGAGTTCGAGGCGCTCGGAACGGTCGCCGGATGACGATCGTCAAGGACCGCGGCGAGCGGGCGATCCTGCCGCCGTTCACCGACGAGCACACGCAGCTGCGCGAGACGATCCACCGCTGGGTGAGCGAGGAGATCGCCCCCCACGTCGACGAATGGGAGGCGGCGCGGGAGTTCCCGCGCGAGCTCTACACGCGTGCCGGCGAGCTCGGATTCCTCGGGCTCAAGTACCCGGAGGAGCTCGGCGGCCAGGGCGGCGACTACGTCCACGACGCGGTCTGGGCCGAGGAGCTCGCGGGAGCCGGCTCCTCGGGCGGAGTCGGCGCCGGGCTCGGCGCCCAGACCGCGATCGCCACGCCGCCGGTGCACAGGTTCGGGACGCCCGACCAGCACGAGCGCTTCCTGCGCCCGGCGATCCGCGGCGAGCGAATCGCGGCGCTCGGGATCACCGAGCCGGGGGCAGGCTCGGACGTCGCCTCGATCCGCACCTTCGCCCGCCGGGTCGACGGCGGGTACGTCGTCAACGGCTCGAAGACGTTCATCACCAACGGCGTCCGCGCCGACTTCCTGGTCTGTGCGGTGAAGACGACCGAGGGCGGCGGCCATCAGGGGCTCTCGTTCCTGATCCTGGAGCGCGACATGCCCGGCTACGAGGTCGTGTCGAAGCTGGAGAAGATGGGCTGGCACTCCTCCGACACGGGCGAGCTCTCGTTCACCGACGTCGAGGTCCCGGCCGAGAACCTGCTCGGCGAGGAGAACCGCGGCTTCTATCTGATCATGGAGAACTTCGCCTGGGAGCGGCTGTCGATGGCGCTCGGCGCCGTCGGGGCGATGCGCCGCCTGCTCGCGGTGGCGATCGAGTACGCCGGCGAGCGCGAGGCCTTCGGCCGCCCGATCGGAAGCTTTCAGGCGATCCGCCACAAGATCGCCGAGATCGGCGTCAAGGCCGAGGTCGGCCGGGCCCTCACCTACCACGCGCTGCGGCGCTGGCTGGCCGGCGAGGATGTGATCGCCGACGTGACGAAGGCGAAGCTCTACACCCAGCGGGCCTGCGTCGAGGTCGCCGACGAATGCGTGCAGATCCTCGGCGGCTACGGCTACATGCGCGAGTACGGTGTCGAGCGCGCCCTGCGCGACGCTCGCCTGGGTCCGATCGGCGGCGGCACCGACGAGGTGATGAAGGAGATCCTCGGAAAGCAGCTCGGGCTCTGACCCGGCGAGCGGTTGGCCTTGCCAGAGCGCCGCGAATCCGGCATAACTCCCGGAGGCATGGACGAGACTCGGAGCCCAGGCAGGGGCATGACGGCGGATGAACGCGACGGCACGATCGGGGTCGTCCTCTGCGACGACATGCCAGACCTGCGCGAGCTGACCCGCTACGGCCTCGAACAGGACCTGCGGCTGCGGGTGCTCGGCGAGGCGGGCAGCGCCGACGAGTGCTTCACGATCGTGGACCGGCTGTCGCCCGACGCGCTGCTGCTCGACCTGACGCTGCCGGACATGGACGGCCTCGAGGCGATCCCGCGGCTGCGCGAGCTGGCGCCACAGCTCTCGATCATCGTCTTCTCCGGGATGGATGCCGCGCGGATGGAGGGGCGGGCGCTGGCCCGGGGCGCCGACGCCTACGTCGAGAAGGGGACCTCGCTCTCGGAGATCCGCAAGGCCGTGCTGAGGGCGGCGCGGGGGCGCGGGCGCGAGGTCGGGCCGAACATCCCCCTGGAGCTGCGCGCCTCCGACGCGCCGGTCGCCACGACGACGCGCGTCCTCCCCGACGAGGTCTCCGAGACACTCGACGAGCTCGAGCGATTCCTCCAGTTGCTCGAGCAGCGCTCCGCCGCCCTGCTCGGCGAGGACGCCCGCCGGTACCTGCACGGCGCCCACGACGCGCTCGACACGCTGCGGCGGCGGCTCGGCGAGCGCCTTCACTGACGGCGCGGCTCGGGCACGTCTCGCGGCGGCGCGGCGGCGCAGCCGACGCCATAGAGTCCCCCAACCTTTACACCGACTGACGTCATCAACTAGGAGTGAATCGAGAAAATGGGACTGCTTGACGGCAAGGCGGCGATCGTCACCGGATCGGCGCGAGGCATCGGCCGGGCGACCGCGGAGCTGTTCATCGAAGAGGGCGCCAAGGTCCTGATCAACGACATCGACGGCGAGGTGGCCGAGCAGGCCGCCGCCGAGATCGACGGTGAGACCGCCGTCTTCGCCGGCGACCTGACCGAGCCGGGAGTGCCCGACGAGCTGGTCGCGAAGGCGGTCGAGGCCTTCGGCGAGGTCGACATCATCGTCAACAACGCCGGCTACACCTGGGACGGGGTCATCCACCGGATGAGCGACGAGCAGTTCCAGGCGATGCTCGACATCCACACGATCGTCCCCTTCCGCGTCATCCGCGCGATCGCGCCGCATTGGCGCGAGGCGGCGAAGGCGGAGAAGGCCGCGGGCGAGGAGCGCTTCCGCAAGATCGTCAACATCTCCTCGATCTCGGGCACGATGGGCAACGCCGGCCAGGTCAACTACTCGGCGGCCAAGGCCGGCGTCGTCGGGCTGACGAAGACGCTGGCGAAGGAGTGGGGCGGCTTCAAGATCAACTGCAACGCGGTCGCCTTCGGCTTCATCGAGACCCGTCTCACGCAGGCGAAGGAGAAGGGCGAGCAGCTGGAGACGGCGACCGGCGAGAAGGTCGACCTCGGGATCCCGGAGCAGATGCGGGCGATGGCCTCGGCGATCATCCCGCTCGGGCGCCCGGCCCAGCCCGAGGAGGCCGCCGCCCCGGTGCTCTTCCTCAGCTCGGGGCTCTCCAACTACGTTCATGGTCAATGCCTGAACGTCACCGGCGGCCAATTCGGAGGCATGTACACCTAGTCGCGGCGCTCGCCGGACTCGCCGCCGCCACGATCACGGGCTGCGGGTCCGGCGAGGCGCCGTCGACCGGCGCCGGCGCGGACCCGTACGTGGTCGCCGCGCTCGGCGACTCGATCACGGCCGGCAACCCGGCCTACGACCCCGATCCGGGGCAGCGGGCGTCGCTCGGGTTCGGCAGCGACGAGCGCAGCCAGTACGAGTACTGGGCCGAGCGCGCCGGCAAACGTAAAGGGGGTCAGACCCCCCTTACGTTTCGCAACTGCGGTGTCTTCGGCGAGCGCACCGACGAGGTCGCTCAGCGGCTCAACGGCTGCGTCGAGGGCGCGCAGGCGCTGGTGGTGCAGGGAGGGATCAACGACATCGCCCAGGGCCGCCCGGTCGCGCAGGCGGCGGCCGACCTCGACTCGATGGTCGCCCGGGGCAAGCGCGCCGGCCTCGACGTCTACCTCGTCGACGTGCTGCCCTGGAACAACGGCCACCCCGCCGCCGACGCCCCGATCGCGAAGCTCAACCGCCTGATCGCGGAGATCGGCGCCCGCCAGGACGTTCCCGTGATCGGCTTCCACGACGCGCTCGAGCAGCCGCCGGGGAGCGGCCTGATGGGGCCCCGGCTGACCGCCGACGGCGACCACCCGTCGATCGCCGGGTACCGGCTGCTGGGCGACCTCGTCGCGTCGAAGCTGGCCGCGCTCGGTCCGGGCTAATCTCCGGGCGATGGCAACCACGGTCGAGCCACACGCCCCCTACGCCCTGCCGCAGGAGTTCGAGGACTTCCGCGAGACGATCCGCAAGATGGTCGTCGAGAAGGTGGCGCCGCGGGCGGCGGAGATCGACGAGAAGGCGGAGTACCCGGCCGACATCCGCGAGCTGTTCGCCTCCCACGACCTGCTCGGGCTGCCCTTCGAGCCCGAGCACGGGGGCACCGGCACCGGGACGCTGATGCTCAACATCGCGGTCGAGGAGGTGGCCAAGGCCTGCGCGTCCTCGGCTCTGATCCTGATGGTCCAGGAGCTCGGCACGCTGCCGATCAGGCTCTTCGGCTCCGAGGAGCTGAAGGAGCGCTTCCTGCCCCGCTGCGCGACCGGTGAGTGGAGCCCCGCCTTCGCGCTCTCGGAGCCCGACGCCGGCTCGGACCCCGGCGGAATGCGCACCCGCGCCGTCCGCGACGGCGACGAGTGGGTGATCGAGGGGACGAAGAACTGGATCTCCAACCTCGGGATCGCCGACTTCTACATCTGCTTCGCGGTCACCAACCCCGACGAGGGTCACTCGCGGGGGATCTCCGCCTTCGTCGTCGAAGCCGACCGGCCGGGCTTCTCGGTCGGCAAGCTCGAGCACAAGATGGGAATCCGCGGATCGCCCACCGGCCAGCCGATCTTCGACAACGTCCGCGTCCCGGCCGAGAACCTGATCGGGACCGAGAACGAGGGCTTCAAGGTCGCGATGGGCACCCTCGACCGTTCGCGGCTCGGCGTCGCCGCCCAGGCGGTCGGGATCGCCCAGGGCGCGACCGACTACGCCGCCGCCTACGCGCAGGAGCGCAAGCAGTTCGGCAAGCCGATCGCCGCCTTCCAGGGAATCCAGTTCAAGCTCGCCGACATGGAGTCGCGCACCGCCGCGGCGCGCGAGCTGCTCTACCGCGCCTGCTCGAAGATCGACGCCGGCGACGCCGACATGGGCAAGTACTCGGCGATGGCGAAGCTGATCGCCTCCGACACCGCGATGGCGGTCACCGTCGAGGCGGTCCAGGTGCTCGGCGGCTACGGCTACGTCAACGAGTACCCGGTCGAGCGGATGATGCGCGACGCCAAGATCACGCAGATCTACGAGGGCACGAACGAGATCCAGCGCCTGGTGATCGCCCGCACGATGTCCTAGAGCGGCGGCGGCTGCTCGACCGCCACGGCCGACGGGCACGGCCTGCCGCGCGGCACGACGATCTGGAACGGCAAGGGGAAGTTCTCGAACCTGCAGCCGGCGCGGGTCGTCACGCTGAGGAGGCCGGAGCCATAGGCGCGCAGCCGGCGTCCGTGGCGCGCGAGCGTCGCCACCGCCGAGGGCGGCTCGGAGAAGCGGAACCGCAGCCCCCACGCCGTGCCCGTCTGGGCCACCGTGTCGTAGCTCCAGCTTCTTCCCGCGGCGGGCGGCCGATCGAAGAAACCCCAGCTGATCGCGTTCGCCAGGTCGGCACGCCAGTAGGGCCAGTCGTGGATGCCCTGGTGCGGGGCGTAGGTGACCTCCGCTCCCGCCCCCTCGGCCGCGGCCGCGAACTCGGCCGCCTGCTGGCCGAGCTCGGCCTCGGCGAGCTGGCCGAAGTAGTTGGTGAGCTCGTCGGGGCTGGCGGGGTTCGCGACCCCGTCACCCGCAGCGACGTAGAGCCGGGTCGAGCGCAGGTTGGCGACCAGCTTCACCGGGTTGTGCCCGGCCCAGTAGAACTCCTGCGCGTCCGGGTCGCCGAACAGCGCCTCGCGGTCCTGCCCGGTGCCGGCTTCGAAGGCACCCTGGTAGGTCGGCCTTTCGATCGAGAGCGGGCCGGAGAAGGAGGCCGCGGAGCCGAAGTAGCCCGGCCGCTGCGAGGCGTAGAACATCGCTCCCTCACCGCCCATCGAGAGTCCCGCGATCGCATGCCATCGCCTGCCGCGCCGGATCGGCAGCCGGCGCGCGACGAGCGGGATCAGCTCGTCGAGGTGATAGCGCTCCCACGCCGGTGCGCCGCGCCGGCCCTCGTTCCACCAGTTCGCGTAGAAGCCGCGATCGCCCTCGGGCATCACGATCACGCCGGGGAAACCGGCGGCGGTTTGGAGCAGATCCCCGTTGCTCGGGTTCGACCACGAGTCGAAGGCGTCGCCCTGGCCATGGAGCAGATAGAGGACCGGGTAGCGGCGCCCCGAGCCGGGGTCATAGCCGGCCGGCAGGTAGACGTTGATGCGCAGCGCGTTGGGGCGCTCGGCGACGCCCGGGGGCTCGTTGTAGGAGCTCGGCGGGGCCGCGTCCGGATCGACGAACCGGCTCTCGCGTACGGCCGCACCCTCCCAGGTCACGATCCGCGCCGGGCTGGTCGCGGCGGCCGTCGGGGGTGCGAGGAGCGCTACAGCGACGAGCGCGAGAACCGCGAGTCGGGCCGGGCCCACGTCTCGCGCACCTACGGGCAGCTGTGCAGCTTGTCGGCCGGGCCCGTGCAGCGGTCGTGGCCGGGTCCGCCGTGGATCTCGTCGAGCCCCGGGCCGCCCTGGGCCCGGTCGTCGCCGCCGCCGGCGCAGATCAGATCCTCGCCCCGACCGCCCCGGATCACGTCGTCGCCGGCGCGACCGCGGATCACGTCGTCGTGCTTGGTGCCGCGGATGCGGTCGGCTCCGGCGCTGCCGCCCAACGTCACCGTCTCCCCGCGGCAGGTGCCGAGCGAGCCGGGCGTACCGAGCGGGGGCGCGTTCACCGTCCCGCCGCCGCCATCGCCACCACCGGTGTCGCCGCCACCGCCACCGGTGTCGCCCCCGCCGGTGTCGCCGCCACCGCCTGTGCCACCGCCGCCGCTCGAGCCCGGACTGGCGTCGCGGACGGTGCAGTCGAGCAGGTTGCAGACCAGCACGTAGCCGGTGTAGGTGACCGCGTAGGGCTCGAGGCCGAGCGGGTGGTCGAACTCCTCGGTCGGCTGCGGGAGCAGCGCGCCGGCGATCCGGATCTGGCCGTCGCCAAGCGGCAGCTCGCCGTAGGTGACCTTGGTGTAGACCGGAGCTGCGTCGCGGTTGCCGGAGTCGGCCGAGGTGGCGACCGTGCGCCCGCCGGCCGCCTCCCAGGCGGCGCGCTCGACGTCGTACTGGCGCGAGTGCGACTCGTCGCCGCCGCTCTGCTGGTTCTGGATCGAGAACCCGAGCGGCGTCGGCTCGAAGGTCTGACGGCGCTCGCCGGTGTTGAAGCGCGCGCCCTCCTGGGCCACGTTGCGTGAGAGCGGGTCGGCGAGCGTCGTGTCGCCGTCGGTGGCGCTGAGGGCGAAGGTCGACTGGCCGACGTAGACGGTCTCGCGCCGCACCGCGCTTGGTGGGATCGAGGTCAGGCCCGGTAGCGCCTTCAGGGCGCCGTCGGTGAGGACCAGGTTGCCGCCGCCGCGGACGTAGCCCTTCAGCGCCGCCAGCCAGGCGTTCTTCTCGGCGACGCTGTAGTCGCCGGTGCCGACGTCCGCCGTCGCGGCCGGGCCGCCGCTCGGCGGGTCGAAGGTCGCCGCGCCCGCGAAGCGCGGATCGGCGGCGGCCCAGTTGTCGACGTGGATCACGTAATCGCCGGCCGCCGGGTTGTCGAGCGACATCTGCTCGAAGTTGGACGCTCCGCCCGCGGTCGCCGAGGAGGCGACCTCGGTCAGGTCGCCGTTCGACTCGACCTTGTAGAGGAACATGTCGAAGTCGTTCGCGTCGAGGTCCCAGTCGATCCGCACGGTGACCTTGCCGTTGCCGTCGTTGGGCCCGATCGTGAACGGGAACTCCTCGTATGTGCCCGGCAGGCCCTCGCCGGCGCCCGGGGCGCTGACCGTGCCGTCGAACGTGAAGTCGGCGGTCGGAGGGCCGCTCGGCTGGGCCTGCTCGGCGAAGTCCCCGGTGTAACCCGGCAGGGCGTCGTCGGCGAGGACCAGCGAGCCGAGGCCGTCGAGCGACTGGGTACCGTCGATCACCGCGTGGGGGTCGACGGTGCCGAAGCGCTTTGCCGGGTCCTCGATGAAGCGGTTGAGGTCGCCGAAGAAGTCGGTGTTGGCGACGTCGTAGCCGGCCAGCTTTGGCGGGTCGTCGCCGCCGGTGGCGCCGTCGGTGCTCGCCGGCCCCTGCTTGTAGTCGACGTCCATCGACGCGACCACGCTGCCCGGGTTCGGAAGTGAGACGACGCCGAGGATGTCGCCGCTGAGCACGGCCCGCCACTCGACCGCGCTGCCGTCGGGCTTGGTCGCCTGGGGGCGGTTGATCGACGTGGTGACGCCGGACTGCAGGTAGAGCGGCGATTGGTTGTAGTCCTCGGCCACCGTCACCCACTCGTCGGCGTCGGGGTCGACGCCGGGATGCTCGTCGCAGCCCTGGCACTGGAGCTCCAGGTGGGAGCTGCCGGTACCGACGCCCTGGATGTTCTGGGCCACGACGTTGACCTGCATGCCGCCGTTGAAGATGGTCTTGCCGGCGTCGGCACTGGCGTCGGCCGGCTGGGGGCCCTGCTTGACGGCGATCGGGAAGGTGACGGTCCCGTCGTCGCCGAGCGTGCCGAGCTGGCCGCTGACGTCCGTCTGGGCGACGGTGCCCGGCGGCGGGCCGGCCTGGTAGCTCTTCGGCTCGCGCTCGACCGGCGCATTGGGCACGTAGGCCTCGGTGCCGCCCGGGTCGAAGACGTGCCTGACCGGGTCGGCCATCATCGCCAGGTGGGCGTAGATCAGCGCCTTGTTGCCGTCCACGTGCAGCTGCTCGGTATGCGGATCGAAGACGATGTTCTTGTCCAGGTGCGAGAACGACATCTCGTTGTCGATCCCGTCCGCGCCGAGCCCGACCGAGGAGTCGAACCAGTCCCCCAGCGCACCCGTCGTCGTGTAGTTGATCGTGTCGTAGACGGTGCCCCAGGTCTGACCGTAGATCTGGGCGCAGGCGTTGCCGGCGGCCTGGGTCGGAACGCAGGGCGCGCCGCCGCCGGGGGGCGCGTCATTCGGCTGGATGATCGGCGACCACAGCAGCGCCGCCTCCGAGGCGCGGTGGATCTCGATCGCGGTGGTCCGGATGCGCTCGTTCTTCTCGAAGTTGTGCCGACCGTGCGGCAGCAGCGTGAACGAGAGCGCGTCCGCGAACGGCTGGCCGTGGAGGTCGTCGCCGGCGGTGAACTGGCTGCCGGTCGAGTCCTGGACCTCGGTCAGGAAGTTGGAAACGCCTGTGCTCTCCGGCTCGGAGAGCCCGCTGTAGGGGCGGAAGGAGAAGCCGATGTCGGGCCAGTCGCGGTTGACGTCGACGCCGTTGCCGTTGTAGCGCTGGAAGAAGAAGCCGCCGTCGGCGACCGAACCGCGCCGCCAGCCGTCCGGGTTCGGGTAGGTGAAGTAGATGATCGTGTGCTTGAGCACGTCGCCGAACGTGGGCGCGTCGGGCTTCACGGAGTCGGGGACGACCGGCTGGTCGAGCTTGTCGGTGGTGATCGCCGTGATCAGGTCCTCGGCGGCGCGGGTGCCGCCCTCGACCCCCGCCCGCTCGATCCCGTGGATCGAGAGCGAGAGCGCGTAACGCTTCTTGCCGGCATCGGGGACCGACTCGTCGGTGACCCGGATCGCGATCAGATCGGACTTCGTGCGGCCGAGCCCGCTGGTCGGCAGCCCGGCCGACTTGTACTGAGGCTTGGGGTCGAACTCGAGTGGCTGTGTGTCACCGGGGAACATCGTGTCCCCGGGCACGTCGCCGACGTCGAGGGCGTCGTCCGGCACTTCCTCGCCGGCGCCGTTGGCGCCGACCTCGCCATCGAGCGCCAGCACCTCCATGTACTGCGCCCACTCGGGCTTCGAGTTCATGTACTGGAGCGCGTCGGTGAACTCGCCGATCTGGATGAACTGCGTCGCCGGCACGTTGCCCTGCGCGTTCGGCGAGCACGGCGAGGTGCCGAGATTCTGGCAGCCGGCCAGCGGGTCGGGGAAGACCCGGCCAAGCGCGGCGTACTCGGCGTCGTTGGTCGCCACGGGAGTGGCCAGAGCCGGCGCGGCAAAGGCGATCGTCGCGACCAGAGCAAGGACGGCGGAGACACCCACATACCCCCACCGGCGGTCAAACCGGTTCAAATTCATTCCCCAAAACCCCTGGGCCGAAGCCCTATTTCACAGAACGGACGCTGCGACCCTAGCCAGAATCCTCCCGAGACGCGCCGGTTAGCCGGCTCGGGAGGCTGGTTCGCCTAGCCCTTCGGTCGGCGCTGCTCAGCGGGCGGTTCGCCGCTGTCGCCGTAGACGCCCGGGGGCCAGGCGCCGAACCAGTTGTCGCGGGCGCCGTCCATGGTGATCGTCGTGCCGGAGAAGAAGTCGCCCGCCGGGGAGGCCAGGTAGGCGATCAGCCAGGCCCACTCCTCCTCGGTGCCGAGCCGCTGGAGCGGGATCGTCTTCGGGACCGCGGCGACCACCTCGGGCGGGTACTTCGTCCGCATCGTCTCGGTCCCGAACTGCCCGGCGGCGAGCGCGCAGGTGCGGATGCCGAACCGCGCCCACTCGACCGACAGCGTCCGCATCATGTTCTCGACCGCGGCCCGCGCGGCGCCGGAGTGGACCATTCCCGGCATCCCGTTATGGGGCGAGAGGGTGACGCTGAGCACCTTGCCCCCGCCCTGTGGGATGAACGCCTTCGTCGCCGCGGCGTGGGTCATCAGCCAGGTGCCGAGCACGTTGAGCTCGATCACGGTCCGAAATCCCTTCGGGGAGATCGCCTCGGCCGGGCCGAGGAACTGGCCGCCGGCGTTGTTGACGAGGACGTCGAGGCGGCCGTGGCGCTCGAGCACGCCGTCGAACAGCGCCTCCACCGCCGCGTCGTCACGGATGTCCATCGCCTCCGCCTCGGCCGCTCCGGCCAGGGGCTCGACCGCCGCGACCAGCTCCTCCAGCGGCTCGCGCCGGCGCCCGCAGCCGACCACCGTGGCCCCCAGCCGGGCGAGCTCGAGGGCGGTCTCGCGGCCAAGCCCGGTGCCGGCGCCGGAGACCACGCAGACCATCCCCTCGAGGAGTCCGGGCGCAAAGATTCGCGAGCCCTCGGAGGCCATGGCGCAGCCAGGCTATACGGCTACAGTGGCGGCGCGATGAAGGTGCGGGCCGAAACCAAGGCGCTCGGCGGGCCCCTTCCCGGGGGACGCGACGGCGCGACCGTCGTGGTCGAGCCGATCCTCACCGGGACGATGGCCTGCCCGCGCACTTTCCTGGAGGGGGCGAAGCGATTCGCCACCCTCCGGATGTTCGCCGGCACCCCGCGGTCGAAGTGGCTGCGGATCCCGATCCCGGCCTATCTGATCCGCCATCCGGTCGCCGGGCCCTTCCTGATCGACACCGGCCTGCATGCCTCCGTCGCCAGCAAGCCGGTCGAGAACCTGGGCCGGATCATGGGCGGCGGCCGGTCCGACCCCCGGATCGAGCCGGGCGAGGACCTGCCGGCCCAGTTGCGCGCCCGCGGGGTCGACCCGAAGGCGCTGAGGCTGATCGTGATGACCCACATGCACTTCGACCACACCTCCGGCATGTCGCAGTTCCCCGCCGCCTCGTTCCTGATCACCGAGGATGAGTGGGAGGCCGCGGCGACCGGCTCGCGGCCGCTGCTGAACGGCTACCGGCCCGCGCACTTCGACTACGCGTTCGACTACCGCACGCTCACCTACGACGCCGATACGGTCAGCTCCTACGCCACCTTCGGCCGTACCTTCGACCTCTTCGGCGACGGCAGCGTCCGCCTCGCCTCGACGCCGGGGCACAGCGCCGGCCACCAGTCGGTGATCTGCCGCCTGCGCGATCGCGACCTGGTGATCGCGGGCGACGCGATCTACACGATCGGCCAGCTCGACGAGGCGCCGGAGCCGCCCCGCCCGCTCGACCGCCACAACTGGCGGCGCTCGATGCGGGAGCTGCGCCAGTTCGCCCGCACATATCCGCAGGCCGTGGTCCTCCCGGGCCACGATCCCGAGCACTGGAAGACGGTTCAGAAGCGTTACGAGTGAGCCTGCTCGCGGGGGGTCGCCGCCGCGGCAGCTCCCTCGCGAAGCGACTTGATCACGCTGCCGCGGCCGCGCTCGTCGAGTTCCGCGTACATCGCCTTCACATGGTCGAAGGCCGTCTGCGCCGCGGCCTGCTGCTGCTCGCGGGTTGGATCCTCGACCCGGTCGAAGGTGATCGGCTCGCCGTACTGGATCGTGACCTTGGGGAAGACGAGCCGCTTCCACGCCCGCACGCTCTGCGAACCGTGGATCGCAACCGGGACCACCGGAACTCCCGTCTCGAGCGCCAGCCTGCCGACGCCGGGCTTCGCGTCGCCGAGCTTGCCGGTCCTCGAACGACCTCCCTCGGCGTACATCAGCACGCAGCCGCCGCGGGCGAGGATCGCCTTCGCGGTGATGAAGGCCTCCTCGTCGTGATGCCCCCGGCGGACCGGGAACACACCGCCGTACTTGAAGATGTAGCCGAGGACCGGGTTCTTGCCGAACAGCTGCGACTTGGCCATGAACCTGATCTTGCGGCGCGTATGGACGCCGGAGAAGAAGTGGTCCATGTTGGAGAAGTGGTTCGGCGCCAGGATGACGGGCCCGTCGGGAACGTTGTCGGGCGAGATCGCGCGGGCCCGGTAGAGGAAGAGCGCGATCCAGGTCGTGATCAGCCGGACCAGCTCATAGACCCAGGTCGGCTCGTGGGTTCGCGACCACTCGTGGACGTGCTGGAAGACCTCCGCGGGGCGCGTTTCCTTGTATCGCTGGGGCTTCAGATCTGCCATGCCGAGTTGCCGGCGCCGGAGCCGGCAAGCCTTCCTACCCCCACGCTACGCCCCGGTTACGCCTCCGGATCACCGGCGTCGGGCTCGGCCCAGCCCTTCGCCCGCTCCACCGCCTGCGCCCACCGTCCGAGCAGGTGCCGGCGCTCGTCCTCCGCCATCGCGGGCTCGTA
This sequence comes from Solirubrobacterales bacterium, assembly GCA_033856255.1. GTDB lineage: Bacteria > Actinomycetota > Thermoleophilia > Solirubrobacterales > 70-9 > WHSW01. Next base: position 60,823 of record JAWVFH010000048.1, read on the forward strand.
GCGCGCCGCCTCGCCCCACATCGAGCCGACCTCGTCGACGCTCCAGATGCCGGCGCCGATCCCGGCCAGGTAGGCGGCGCCGAGCGCCGTCGTCTCGGCGATCTCGGGGACGATCACCGGCGCTCCCAGCACATCGGCCTGGAACTGCATCAGCCAGCGGTTGGCGACCGCGCCGCCGTCGGCGCGCAGCTCGGTGAGCTGGGCGCCGGCGAGCCGCTCCTGCGCGCGGACCGCGTCGACGGTCTGGTAGGCGATCCCCTCGAGCGCGGCCCGCGCCAGATGGGCGCGGGTGGTGCCCCGCGTGAGGCCGACGATCGTGCCGCGCGCGTAGGGATCCCAGTGCGGCGAGCCGAGCCCGGTCAGCGCGGGGACGAAGTAGACGTCGTCGTTGGACCGAAGCGACGCCGCCATGCCCTCGGTCTCGGCCGCCTCGGCGACCAGGCCGAGGCCGTCGCGCAGCCACTGCACCGCTGCCCCGGTGACGAAGACGGCGGCCTCGAGCGCGTAGGTGACGCTGCCGCCGATCCCCCAGGCGACGGTGGTCAGCAGCCCATCGCCCGGCTCCGGCACCTGCGGCCCGGCGTTGAGGAGGACGAAGCTGCCGGTGCCGTACGTGTTCTTCGCCATCCCGGGCCGCGTGCACGCCTGGCCGAAGAGCGCGGCCTGCTGGTCGCCGGCGATCCCGGCCACCGGCACCTCACCGCCGAACTCGGTCGTCGTCCCGAAGATGCCCGCCGAGGGCAGCGCCTCCGGCAGCCGCCCCGGGTCGACGCCGAGCAGGTCGCAGATCTCCGGATCCCAGCGCAGCTCGCCGATGTCGAACAGCATCGTCCGCGAGGCGTTGGTCAGGTCGGTCGCGTGGCGCCCGGTGAGCTTGAACACCAGCCAGGAGTCGATCGTCCCGAAGACGGCGTCGCGGGCGGCGTCGACGTTTTCCAGCAGCCACTCGATCTTCGTGCCCGAGAAGTAGGGATCGAGGACGAGGCCGGTCCGCTCGCGGACCAGCTGCTCGTACCCGGCCGCGCGCAGTTCGTCGCAGCGGGCGGCGGTGCGGCGGTCCTGCCAGACGAGCGCGTTGTGCACCGGTTCGCCGGTCGCGGGATCCCACGCGACGACGGTCTCGCGCTGGTTGGTGATCCCGATCGCGTCCAGGCTGCCCGGGTCCGCCTTGGCGTCGGCGAGCGCGTGCGAGGCGACCCGCTTGGTCACCTCCCAGATCTCGTTCGCGTCGTGCTCGACCCATCCCGGCCGCGGGAAGTGCTGTCGGAACTCGCTGTAGGCGCGCCCGCGGATCCGCCCCTCGCCGTCGAAGACGAGGCAGGTCGTCCCGGTGGTGCCCTGGTCGATGGCGAGGATCACGGCCCCGAACCTACCGCGCGCGCCGCCTCCACCAGACGCGGGCGAAATCGCGCAGCTGCCGTCCCCGGTGCAGGAAGCCGGCGAGCGTGCGGCCGGTGGCGCGATGCTCGAGGTCGAGCTCGATCTCGGCCACCCGGTAGCCGGCGCGGACTGCGTCGACGGTGATCCCGATCTCCATCCCGTAGCCGGCCGCGAACGGCAGCACGGTACGCAGGACCTCGCCTCGCATCGCCCGTTGGCCGGAGATCGGGGCGCCGGCCCGGTAGCCGCAGCGGTTCTCGATCGCCCAGCGCGCGAAGCGCAGGGCGATCCCGAACCCGCCGCCGACCCGGTGGCGGAACGAGGCCACGGCGAGGTCGCAGTCACCCCGCTCGACGGCCTCGACGAGGCCGCGAAGCTGCTCGGCGGACCCGCCCAGATCGCCGTCGCAGAGCAGCACCAGGGCCGGCTCGTCGCCGTCGCCGAGCGCCGCCTCGGCCGCCGCGGTCACGTTGGCGCCCTTGCCGTGCGGACGCCCGCGGCTCACCACCCTGGCGCCGTGGGCGAGCGCGACCTCCGCGGTGCCGTCGGCCGAAGCGTCATCGCCGACCCAGATCTCCGCCCCCGGGAAGGCGGCCGCAAGCGCGTCGATGCCGGACCCGATCCGGTCCGCCTCGTCGCGCGCGGCGATTATCACGAGCAGGTTTGTCATCGGACGCTGGGGATCCAGCGCTATGGATATTGTCCTGGCCCGATGACGGATGTCGAAGCGCACATCACCGGGACCGTGTGGAAGATCGAGGTCGGGGTCGGCGACGAGGTGGCCGACGGCGACACCGTGGTGATCCTCGAGTCGATGAAGATGGAGATGCCGGTCGAGGTCGAGGACGACGGCGTGGTCAAGGAGATTCGCTGCGAGGAGGGCCAGTCGGTGCAGGAAGGCGACGTCCTCGTCGTGCTCGAGTGAGCGAGGACCTAGGGTCGGGCAAGCTGCTGCTCGACCGCCCCGCCGAAGCGGTCGCCCGGCTCACCCTCAACAACCCCGAGAAGCGCAACGCGCTCGACCACGAGGTGCTCGACGCGCTCGCCGAGGTGCTGCCACGGCTGGCCGAGGGGATCGAGGTCCGCTGCGTGATCATCACCGGCGCCGGCGAGGCGTTCTCGGCCGGCTACGACATCGGCGCGATTCCCGAGCAGTCGTTCGAGCGTGACGCCGAGTCGCTGGTCGCGCACCCTTTCCACGACGCGATGGAGGCGGTCAGCGCTCACCCGTATCCGGTGCTGGCGGCGATCAACGGCCACTGCCTCGGGGGTGGGCTCGAGCTCGCCGTCCGCTGCGACCTCCGGCTGGGCGCCACGCGGGCGAAGCTCGGGATGCCGCCGGCGAAGCTCGGGCTGGTCTACAGCCACACCGGGCTCGAGCGCTTCATCGATGTGGTCGGGCTCGCCTACACGCGCGAGCTCTTCCTCACCGGCGCCAACGTGACCGCCGAGCGCGCCGAGCGGATCGGGCTCCTCAACTGGACGGTCGCCGACGACGAGATCGAGGCCCGGGCGGTCGGGCTGGCGGCCGAGATCGCCGCCGGCGCACCGCTCTCGATCGTCGGCAACAAGCGGGCGATCGAGACCCTGGCCCGCTTTCCGCGGCTTACCGCCGAGCAGGAGCAGGAGCTGGTCGAGCTGCGCCGCGCCTGCTTTACGTCCGAGGACTTCCGCGAGGGAGTCAGCGCCTTCGCGGAGAAGCGCAAACCGCGCTGGCAGGGTCGTTAGTCGAGACCCGCTTCGGTCTCGTCGCACCAGCGCATGGTCTCCTCCAGCAGGCGCACGCCGAGCTCCTGGATCCGGCGGCCGCGCTCGCGCGGCGGGACGAGCGACCGGATCGTCTCCAGGCGCTCGGCGCTCGTCCGTCGCATGTCGTCGAGGTTCTTGCGAACCAGCTCCGGGTCGGCGTCCCAGTCGACCAGCATCAGCCGCATCAGCCCCTCGTTTCGCATCCACATCGAGGGCTCGGCCGGATCGGCGAGCCAGCGCCGTAGCTCCTGCTTGCCGGCGGCGGTGAGCGCGTACTCGCGACGGCGGCGGCCGCTCTCGGTCACGTCGCGGCCGCGAACCATCCCCGCCTCCTCGAGCCTGCGCAGCTCGGGGTAGATCTGGCCGTAGCTGACCGACCAGAAGAAGGACGCGGCGCGCTCGATGAACTGCTTGATCCGATAACCGGTGTCGTAGCCGTCGCGGATCATCGCCATCACCATGTAGGCGGACGGCGCCAGGTCGGCCTCGGGGGCCAGCTCGAGTCGGTCTGTCTTAGCTGGAGTATTCATTCCTGATATATTCACGCCAAGAATACCGATACTCGACGGTACTCTCTTGTGTTGAGGGGAATGAGATGAAGTCCGCAGGGAAGTGGAAGATCAGCATGCTCGTCGCTGTCACGGCGATGCTCGCCTTTGCCGCACCCGCGAGCGCCGATGACGAGATCCTCGGCGCCGCCAGCTACCCGGACATGACGACGTACAGCTGTCGTACGGACGCGATCCCGATCTCTCCCGGGCAGAACACGAACCTGCTCGGGATGACGAAGACCTGCCCGAACGCCCAGGTCGTCAGCGGCCCGGGCGACACCAGCGTCTTCAATTCCTCCGCGCAGGGCTACGTCACCCGGTTCCAGCCCAGCATGGTCGAGGTCCATCCCGACGGCTCGCTGACCACGCCGAGCGTCTGGGACCTGCACCTGCACCATGTCGTCTGGGCCAATGGCGGCGGCGGCCCGACCTTCGCCTCCGGCGAGGAGAAGACGCACGTCAAGCTCCCGCAGGGCTACGGCTTCAAGACGACCGGGAACGCGAACTGGTTCCTCAACTACATGATCCACAGCCTGAACGCCGTTCCCGACCGCCAGGTCTACGTCACCTGGCAGATCGACTGGGTGCCGGCCGCGAGCCCGTCGGGCGCCGGGATCAACACGGCCAACATCGAGTGGCTGGATGTCGCCGGCGCGCCCCACTTCTATCCGGTGTTCGATGCCGAGCGCGGCTTCGACACCGACGGCAACGGCGAGTACACGTTCCCCACCGACGTCCCGACCGACCCCAGCGCGCCCGGCTACGAGGAGCGCCAGAACGTCAGCCCGGCGGCCAACTGGGTCGTGCCCGCGGGCGGGCGCGACCTCATCTTCGGCGCCGGTCACCTGCATCCGGGAGGCGAGCACGTCGACATCCAGGTCGCACGGGACGGGCCGGACGCGGGCTCGGTCGACGGCGACGACCCGTCCGAGATCAGGCCGTTGTTCCGCTCCAACGCCCATTACTACGAGCCCGCCGGCGCGGTCAGCTGGGACGTCAGCATGGAGGCGACGCGCCCCGACTGGCGGATCAGCCTCAAGGCCGGCGACACGGTCTCGGTCAGCGCCACCTACAACGTCAAGAAGGCCTCCTGGTACGAGTCGATGGGCATCCTGCCGCTCGCGGTCACCGCCTACAACGACCCGGCCGCCAAGGACCCGTTCGACGACGAGGCCGCGGTCAAGGCGATGTACGACGAGGGCGGCGTCCTCACCCACGGACGGCTGCAGGAGAACATCGACGCGAAGGCCGACAAGGACCTCCGGCTTCCCGACCCGCGGAAGCTGAAGAGCAAGGGTCACGTGCCCAAGAACGGCCTGATCATCAACGGCTTCGGCTACTCGAAGGGCGGCTACTCGGCCTTCCGCGACTACCCCGCCTCCGAGATGCGCCCGCCGGTCGTCAAGCCGGGCAGCGAGGTCACCTTCACCAACATCGAGGCGCTGCCGTCGATGTCCGACACCGAGCAGGTCTGGCACAGCGTCACGTCCTGTCAGGCGCCCTGCAACCGCGGCTCGGGGATCGGCTATCCGCTCGCCCAGGGCCCGATCAAGTTCGACTCCGGCCAGCTCGGCTACGGCACCGGCACCAGCTCGGAGGTGACGACCGGCTCCAACGTCTTCACCACCCCGCCGCTGACCAAGCCCGGCCACACCTACACCTACTTCTGTCGCATCCACCCGTTCATGCGCGGCTCGATCCGGGTCGCCGGCGGCAAGAAGCACCACTAGCGCTCTCCGATCGCCTGCGCGCCGAGTGGCGCCTAGCTCGGCCTAGCGCCGACTTATCCGCCACTCGTCGAAAGGTGCGCTCAGGACGAAGAGCGCGACCGGGTCACAGAGCGCTCACAAGGACGGCGACGCCACTGACGAGGCACAAACCGCTAAACAGTTGCGCCTCGGACGAGTGGCGTCTAACTGGGCTGAGAGCCCAGTTATCCGCCGCTCGGCACAGCGCCGTGGCCCGCCGGGCGGCTTTGAGCTAGTACGCGCCGGTGCCGCACCAGTTGCCGCTCGCCGGCTCGGGGTCGCGGCCCTCGATGCCGGCGCAGTCGGAGAGCGTGGCGGAGAGCTGGGAGAGGCGGTCCTGGGCGGCGGCGTCGGGCGTCCCCGGGGTGGTCGGAGCGAGGTTGCGGAGCTCGTAGGGATCGCGCGTGTGGTTGTAGAGCTCAACGACGTCGGAGGGCTCGCAGGCTCCGGTGGCCAGATCCGGGAGTGCCGTGTGGAGGACGTACAGCCAATCCTCCTGGCGCACGCCCTCGAACGAGCAGGAGATCCCGCGGCCGGGCTGGACGGCGTCCTTCATCAGGTCGAGCTCGGTGCCGATGGCGCGGTCGGCGGGCCAGTCGCTGCGGTCGCCGGTCAGCAGCCCGAGCCAGGAGCGGCCGTCCATCACCCGGCAGTCGCCGACCTCGGGACAGGGCTCGGTCCCGGCCCAGTCGGCGATCGTCGGCGCGTAATCGATGTTGGCGACCAGCTCCTCGATCGTCGACGGCGGCCGCTCGCCGCCGAGGTACTTGGGCGGGATGCGGATCGCCAGCGGCAGGTGCGCGGCCTCCTCGTAGGCGAGGCCCTTGCCCCCCGGCAGGCGGTGCTGGCCGTCGAAGGTGCCGTTGTCGGAGGAGAAGACGACGATCGTGTTGTCGAGCTCGCCCGTCCGGCCCAGCGTGCGGAAGACCTGGGCAACTCCCCGGTCGACCGCCGGCAGCGTCTCGACCCGGCACTCGTAGCGGTGGCGGAGCACCGCTCGGCGGGCGGCCGTGATCGGTGGCTGGCCGCTGACGATCTCCGGCTTGTCGGAGACGTCGCGCTCGAGCACGCCGGGCAGGCGGGGCAGCTGCTCGCCGGCGAAGCGGCCGAGGTCGCGCGGTGGCGGCACGGCCTGGCCGCCGCAGGGGCCGCCGCTGTTGGCGTTGATGTTCTCGACGTGCGGGGCGCTCTCCCAGAGCTGCAGGTAGAAGGGCTTGTCGTGGCCGGCCATCTCGCGCAGGTACTCGTCGGCGCGCTGGTTGAGCACATCGGTCAGGTAGTCGCCCTTGTGGACCTCCTTGCGCTGCTTCCCGTCGACGGCGAGCTTGAAGTCGTAGTAGCCGCGGCCGTTGCCGATCTCCACCGACCAGCGGTCCCAGCCGGGGGCGACTGTGTCCTTGTCGTCGACGGCATTCTCGTAGCCGTTCAGGAACTTGCCCACGTTGGCGGTCTGATAGCCCGCCCGCTGCAGCCAGACCGGCAGCACGTTGTCGTTCTGGTCCAGGTCGCCGTACCCGGGCTTGTTCGAGAGCACGCCGTTGTTGTGGCCGTACTGGCCGGTGAGGATGCCGGCGCGCGCCGGGCAGCAGAGCGGAGTCGCGTCGTAGTAGTTGGTGAACACGGTTCCGGGGTCGGCGATCAGGTGCCAGGTCTGGGGCATCATCCGGCGGTTGAAGGACGTGTAGTCCTGGTCGTCGGTGTAGATGAAGACGATGTTCGGTTGCGCCCCGAAGGCCGGGTCGGGATCGACCGGCGGGTTCGGCTCCTCGCCGCCGCAGGCGCCGAGAGCGACGGTGAGGGCGACGAGGATGGTTGCGAGCAGGGCGGCGATCGCCGCCCGGCCTACTTGCATGCCGTCAGCTCAGAGGTGAGCCCGAGTCGCCGCCCGTCGTCGTAGAGCGCCTTCGCGACCACCGTCGCCGGGCCGGGCAACTCGGCGCTCAGCGCCTCCTGCGGGATCGCGGCCTCGAACGGCGCCGCGGTGTCGTCCCCGACGGCGACCTTGCCGGCCCTGAAGGAGACGCCGACGATCCGGTTGTCGTCCGGGCTCGTGAAGTGGGCGGTCACGGGCGGGAGCACGCAGCCATTCTTGCCGACTCCGCCGTTGGTGAACGAGAGGGTGCCGGTCGGCGCCGTGCGGCAGTCGTCACCGGCGCAGTCGATCATGTCGTCGAGCTCCTGCCCGAGCTCGAGGACGACCGGCAGGTAGGCGGGGTCGCCGGCGAGGTTGTTGAGCTCGTAGGGGTCGGCGTAGGTGTCGTAGAGCTCCTTCTCCGGCAGCAGCGGGTTCTTGTCGCCGTTCCACTCGGTGTACAGATAGCGGGAGGTCCGCACGCCGAGGATCTGGTCGCCGGCGTAGGCCTCGAGCAGGATCGCCCGGCCGCTCTCGCCCTCCGGGTCGAGCAGCCGTGGCATCAGCGACTGGCCGTCCTGAACCAGCCCCGGGGAGGCACCGCTGAGCTGGAGGACGGTGGAGGTGATGTCGGCGTTGACGACGACGTCCTCGGAGCTCTTGTTGTGCGGGATCCCCGGCCCGCGGACGATCAGCGGCACCCGCGCCGACTCCTCGTAGAGGAAGCGCTTGTTGTCGCGGATCCGGTGCTCGCCGCGCAGGAAGCCGTTGTCGGAGAGGAAGAAGATGTAGGTGTTGCCCTTGATCCCGTCGCGCTGGATCTCGTCGACCAGCGCCCCGACGCTGTCGTCGACGGCGAGCAGCGACTCCCAGGCGCAGCGCCGCTTGCGCAGGGTGTCGCGGATCTGGCCCGGGGTGAGCGGCTCCTTCTGGGCCACCTCCGCCGGCTTGTCGGAGACGTCGGCCTCGTTGAACGATGGCGGCAGGATGTTGCGGAACTTGCCCTTCAGCGTGCCGAGGTCGCGCGGGGCCGGCACGGCGGCGCGGTTGCAGGAGCGGCCCGGGTCGCCGCCGCCGCCCCCGTGCGGCGCCGCGTAGCCGAGCTCGAGGTAGAACGGCGAGGCGGCCCGCGCGTTGGTGCGGATGAAGCGCCGCGCCTTGTTCGTGAACACGTCGGTGCTGTAGTCGTCCTCCGCCTCGGTGTACTTGCGCAGCGTCCCGTTCTGGTTCAGCGTGTAGTTGAAGTACTGGGCGCGCGACGGGGCGAGCACGTGCCAGTCGTTCCAGCCCCGGGGGACGTCGGTCGGCACCGTGCCGTACTGGTCCGGCTCCGCGTAGCCGTTCTCGAACTTGCCGATGTAGGAGGTCTGATAGCCGGCCGCCTGCAGCCACAGCGGCAGGTAGTTGTCGCCGTGGAGCTCGTTGAAGACGCCGTAGCCGCCGTCCGGGGCCACGTTCGAGAGCACGTGGTGGTTGTGGGCGTACTGGCCGGTGAAGATCGTCGTCCGGGCCGGACAGCAGAGGGGGAAGTTGTCGTAGTAGCGCTTCATCGTCACGCCCTTGCGCTTCAGCTCCTTGGCGGCGATCTTCATCACCCGCATCGAGCGCGTCTCCTGGTCGTCGGTGAGCAGGACGACGATGTTGGGCTTCGCCGTCGTCTGCGCCCCGGCGGCCGGCGGGCGCGCCGCGCGCAGGCCGAGCGCGAGCGCGACGACGCCGGCGAGCAGCAGCACGGCGGCGCCGGCCGCGACGGGGCGCGGCCAACGTCGGGTCGGCGCTTGTCCGGGGACCGGGATGCTCATGGAAGGGCGGCTGCGTGCCTACGGGCGTCAGAACACCGGCCTCCCTCCCAAGTCGCGGCCGCGACGGCCCTCTGACGCCGGGCGGCAGGATAGCGCGCCTCCCGGATCGTGAACCGTCCCATACGGTGGCGTGGATGAGCGCGAGCGCGGCGGCGGAGCTGGCCCGATCGGACCCGGTGATGGCCGGCCTGGTCGAGCGGCTCGGCGAGCTCGACATCGACAGCCGGCGACGGCGCCGGCCGCCCGTCGACGCCTACGGAATGCTGCTGCGCAGCGTGATCGGCCAGCAGCTCTCGGTGAAGGCGGCGGCGACGATCTACGACCGCGTGCTGGAGCTGTTCGGCGGCTCCACCCCGAGCCCGCAGCAGCTGCTCGACACCGAGCCGCAGCGGCTGCGCGACGCCGGGCTCTCCTGGCGCAAGGTGGAGTACGTGCGCGACCTCGCCGCCCACGTGCTCTCCGGCGAGCTCGAGCTCGACCGCCTCGAGCAGCTGTCGGACGAGGAGGTGATCGCCGAGATCACCGCGGTGCGAGGCTTCGGCGTCTGGAGCGCGCAGATGTTCCTGATCTTCTTCCTCGAGCGCCCCGACGTGCTACCGACCGGCGACCTGGGGATCCGCAGGGCGGCGCAGGTCGCCTACGGGCTCGCCGAGTCGCCGTCGCCGGCCGAGCTCGAGGCGATCGCCGAGCCCTGGCGGCCGCACCGCTCGCTGGCCTCGATCTACCTCTGGGAGAGCCTCGCCAACGAGCCGGTGTGAGAACCGGGTTGCAAGGCCGGGTTCGGCCGCCTCGGACATTCGTTGACTTTCGCACAAGTTTGGGGAGGTTTTGGTAGCTTTCCGGGCGTCCGTTCCCAAGCAAGGAGGCGGCGGTGGGCTACCGCTCCAGCTGATAGACGCATATCCGGGTCGTAGGCGACGGGCCTGGCGATTACGATTGCCTCGATGCACGAGGTAAGAAACGCGCAAGGATGCGCGTGATGGGGCGGTGGGTTCCTCGGGACGGCTCGCGGGAGCGGGCCTCGGTCGCGATCGCGCTCAACGTCGTGCCCGCGATCGTCGCGGTCGCCGCCTTCGTCGTTCTCTCGCCCAGCTCGAACTGGGACGACCCGGTCCTGATCGCCGCGCTCGCCGGGGTCTCGGCGATCGCCTACGGCGCCGAGGCCCGGCTCAAGGTCGCCAGCGGCGCGTTCTTCGGCGCCGCCCTGGTGGTCGCCCTGGTGGCCCTCGCCCTCGCCGGCCCGCTGCCGGCGCTGCTGGTCTGGATCGTTCCCGATGTGATCACCAGGTTCGTGCTGCGTCGTGAACCCCGCTTCTCGCCGGGCCTGGTCGCCACCGTGAGCAGCTTCGCGCTCGCCGTGCTCGCCGGCGCCGCGCTGCTGAAGCTCGCCGGCTCGCCGAGCGGCACTGCGATCGCGCCGGCGCTCTACGCCGCCGGAATCGCGATGTGGGCGATCAACTTCTGCTTCGCCCGGCTCACCTTCGCTCCCTTCTACCAGGGCTACCGCCCCGCGGCCCTGATCCGCGACGAGTTCGTCGACCTGGCGCCGGCGGTGCTCGGGATGCTGCTCGTCGGCGTCGCCGCCGCGGTGCTCGTCGGCCAGCTCGGCGTCCTGGCGCTGGCGCCGCTGGCGGCGGTGATCGTCGTCCCGCAGATCGCGCTCGAGCGGATCACCCACTCCGAGTCGACGGCGCGGCTGGCGCGGGCGGACGCGATGCGCCTCTACACGGCGGCGATCGCGGACGTGCTCAACATCCCGCGCAGCGAGCGCCGCCAGCTCGCCTGCGCCGCCGACCTCGTGCACTCGACCGCCGACCCGATCGCGGCGCGCGGGCTCGACTGGCGCCAGGCGGACGTCTCGCGGATCGCCTTCATCGCCCTGCACTCGCACGAGCGCTGGGCCGGGGACGGGGTCCCCGCCGGCCTGCCCGCGGAGGCGATCCCGTACGGAAGCCGCATCCTCGCCGTCGCCGACGCCTGGGCGGCGCTGACCGCGGCCGGCACGGCGGAGATGCCGCAGTCGGAGGCGATCCTCGCCCTCTCGGCTCAGTCCGGGCTCGCCTTCGATCCGGCGGTCGTCGCCGCCGCCGGCCGCGTGGTCGGCGACGAGGAGGGGTTCGCCCGCGACCCGGGCTTCCAGCCGAAACTGCACCGGCTCCCGGTGCCCCGCTCGGTCCGGCGCAGCGCCCTGCCGGCGATGCTGCCCAGCCTGGTCGACTGACCCGCTCTAACCGTCCGAGTGCGGACCTAGATTCCGTGGCGGAATGCCGCCGCTGCTCACGTTCGACGAGGCGCTCGAGCTGGGAGCGCTGACCGGCCATGACGAGATCGGGGCGCTGGTCGAGCGCGCCTGGGAGGTGCGCCGCGACCGCTTCGGCGACTCCACCGACCTCTGCTCGCTCGTCAACGCCAAGTCCGGCGGTTGCGCCGAGGACTGCGGCTTCTGCGCCCAGTCGCGTTACGCGGAGGCCGACACCCCGATGCACGCGATGATGGAGCCCGAGCAGATCCTCGAGCACGCGAAGGCGGCCGAGGCGGCCGGCGCCCACCGCTTCTGCATGGTCACCCAGGGCCAGGGGCTGTCGAAGCGCGACTTCGAGAAGGTGGTCGAGGGAGCGAAGCTGGTCGCCGAGCACACGAACCTGAAGCGCTGCGCTTCGGTCGGCCACATCTCCGTTGACCGAGCCCGCACGCTTGCCGACGCCGGTATCCAGCGCGTCCACCACAACGTCGAGACCGCGCGTTCCTACTACGACGAGGTCAGCACGACCGTCCGCTACGAGGGCCGGATCCGGACGATCCAGGCGACCAAGGAGGCGGGGCTCGAGACCTGCGTGGGCGGCATCCTCAACCTGGGCGAGAGCCCCCGGCAGCGGGTCGAGATGGCCTTCGAGCTGGCCGAGATCGACCCCGACTCGGTGCCGATCAACCTGCTCAACCCGCGCACCGGGACGAAGTTCGGCGACCGCGAGCTGATGGACCCCTGGGAGGTCGTCAAGTGGGTGGCGATCTTCCGCCTGATCCTCCCCGACGCCCTCTTTCGCCTCTGCGGCGGCCGGGTCGAGAACCTCGGCGACCTGCAGCCCCTGGCGGTCAAGGCGGGGCTGAACGGGGTGATGATGGGCAACTTCCTGACCACGCTCGGCGTCGACCCGGGTGAGGATCGGGCCAGCTTCGAGGAGCTCGGGCTCAACGTCGCGCGCCAGCCCGACAACGGCGCCAACCCGCGGCCCGACAACCGCTCCGGCTGGCTCGAGGGCGAGACGCCGCGGACGCCGGTCGACGAGCTGATCGACAGCCAGGCGGACGCGAACTTCTGGGACCCCTCGACGCAGCTGCGGGTGATCAAGAAGAAGAAAGCGGACGTCCCCGCCTACCCAGAGCGGCCCTCCGAAGGCGCCGCCGCCGGCTGGGGAGATTGAGCGGGATCCCCGAGCGGATCGCGGAGCTCCGCCGGTCGGGGCTTCACCGCCGTCTGCGGCTGATCGAGGGACCCCAGGGCCCGCGGGTGCTGCTCGACGGCGCGGAGGTGCTGCTGCTCTGCTCCAACAACTACCTCGGGCTCGCCGACCACCCGCGGGTGCGCGAGGCGGCCGGCGAGGCGGCCGCACGCTACGGGGCAGGCGCCGGCAGCTCGCGGCTGATCTCCGGGACGATGTCGCTGCACGGGACGCTCGAGCACCGGCTGGCGGCCTTCAAGGGCTCGCGGGCGGCGCTGCTGTTCGGCTCCGGATATCTCGCCAACATCGGCATCGTCTCGGCGCTGGCCGGGCACGGCGAGGTCGTGTTCTCTGACGAGCTCAACCACGCTTCGATCATCGACGGCTGCCGGCTCGCGCGCGCCGAGACCTTCGTCTATCGCCACCGCGACACCGAGCACCTCGAGTGGGGTCTGCGCGAGGCGGGGGATCGGGCCCGGCTGATCGTCACCGACGGCGTCTTCTCGATGGACGGCGACGTCGCCCCGCTCGCCGAGCTCGCCGAGCTGGCGAAGCGCCACCGCTGCCTGCTCGCCGTCGACGAGGCGCACGGCACCGGCGCCCTCGGCCCCGGCGGGCGCGGCGCCGTGGCGGCGGCCGGGCTCTCGGGCGAGGTCGACGTGATCGTCGGCACCCTGGGCAAGGCGCTGGGCAGCTACGGGGCCTACGTCTGTGGCTCGCGCGAGCTGGTCGACCTGCTCGTCAACACCGCCCGCCCGTTCATCTACTCGACCGCGCCGTCGCCGCCGTCGGTGGGCGCCGCGCTCGCCGCCCTCGGGGTGCTGGAATCGCGCCCGGGAATGGTCGAGCAGCTGCGCCGGAACGCGGCGGCCCTGCGAGAGGGATTGACCGCCGAGGGCCTGGCGGTGAGCGGCTCCCGAACCCAGATCGTGCCGCTGATCGTCGGCGACGCGCGCCGCGCGGTCGCGCTCTGCGAGCGAGCGCTCGAGGGTCGCGTGTTCGCCCAGGCGATCCGGCCGCCGACCGTCCCGCCCGGCAGCTCGCGCCTGCGGCTGACGGTGATGGCCGGCCACCGGATCGACGAGCTGCGCCGGGCCGCGCGGGTGATCGCCGCCGCCGCCGACGAGCTTGGGATCGCGACCGATCGCCTTCCTAGAGCGGCGTGAGCGACGGGCGCGAGACGGGTTGAGCTCGGTATTCGTCACCGGGACCGGGACCGAGGTCGGCAAGACGGTCGTCGCGGCGGCGATCGCGCGCACGGCGGCCGCCTCCGGCAAGCGCGTATCGGTGTTCAAACCGGCGGTCAGCGGCCTCGACGAGATGGACGGCGGCGAGCCCGACCACGCCCTGCTGCGGCGGGCGGCCGGGTCGTCGCAGACCGACGACGAGATCGCTCCCTACCGCTACGGGCCCGCGGTCTCGCCCCACCTCGGCGCCGCGCTGGCGGGCGAGACGATCGACCCGGGGCGCCTGCGCGATGCCGCCGCCGCGGCCGCCGCGGCGGAGGTCCTCGTGGTCGAGGGGGTGGGCGGCTTCCTGGTTCCGCTGGCGCCGGACTACCTCGTCCGCGACCTCGCCGCCGAGCTCGGCCTGCCGGTCGTGATCGTGGCGGCCCCCGGGCTGGGGACGATCAACCACGCGCTGCTGACGGTCGAGTCGGTGCGGGCCGCCGGGCTCGAGCCCGCCTGCGTCGTGCTCACTCCCTGGCCCGACGTCCCGGCGGCGATCGAGCGCTCCAACCGCGAGACGGTCGGACGCCTCGGCGCGCTCCCCGTGAAGACGCTGCCCTGGCTCGAGCTCGACGAGCCGGAGACCTGGCCGTCGCTCGAGCCTTAGTTCTCGACCTAGGCGCGCTGCGCAGCGGCGAGCTCGCCGGGCCCGGTCACCGCCGCCTCGGCCTCCGCCGGCCTCGGCGCCTGCCGCTCGCGGCCGCGCAGCAGGGAGACGGCGACCACGGCGCCGCCGAGCGCGACCGCCGTTGCCACCCACATCGCGGAGCTGAAGGCGTGGACGAAGGCGACCGGGTCCTTGGAGCCGGCCGGCGCCTTGGCCTGGAAGACGGCCCCGATCACGGCGACGCCGAGCGAGCCGCCGATCATCCGGTTCATCGACAGGATCCCGGAGGCGACGCCCGCCTTGGCGACCGGGACGGCGTTCATCGCCGCCGTCGACATCGGCGACATCACCAGCGCCATCCCCAGGCCCATGAGGATGAACGACGGCCAGATGTCGGCGTAGGTGGTGCTGATCTCGATCGTGGTCAGCCAATACAGCGAGATCGAGACCAGGGTCAGCCCGGTGCCGATCAGCCAGCGCGGCCCGATCCTGTCGGTCAGCCGCCCCGCGATCGGGGCGACCGCGACGATCATCAGCGTCGCGGGCAGGAAGCGGACGCCCGCCTCGACCGGCGAGAGCCCGAGGATGTTCTGCATGTAGATCGCGATGAAGAAGAACTGGGCGAGCATCGCGAAGGTGACGATCAGCGCCACCAGGTTGGCGCCGACGAAGTTGCGGCTCGCGAAGAGCGGGAACTCGACCACGGGCGCCTTTACCCGCCGCTCGATCAGCACGAAGGCGACCAACATCACGACCGAGCCGGCGAGCAGCGCGACGATCGCGGACGACCCCCAGCCCCACGAGTTGCCCTCGATCAGGGCGAGGACGAGCGCCGTGAGGCCGGCGGTCAGGGTCCCCACCCCGAGGTAATCGACCTCGCGGCCGACCGTCTCGTCGCGGGACTCGCGGACGGCGAACAACGTGGCCAGGATCGCGGCGATCGCGACCGGGATGTTGATGTAGAAGATCGCCCGCCAGGAGACGTGCTCGGTGAGCAGGCCGCCGAGCACCGGGCCGATCGCCAGCGCCAGGGCCGAGACGCCGGCCCAGGTGCCGATCGCCTTGCCGCGCTCGTGCGGCTCGAAGGCGTTGGTGACGATCGAGAGCGTCGCCGGCATCATCAACGCGCCGCCGACGCCCTGGGCGACGCGGCTGACGATCAGCGCGCCGGTGCCGGGGGCGAGGCCGGCCGCGGCCGAGGAGGCGGCGAAGATGACGACGCCGATCAGGAAGGTCCGGCGGCGCCCGAAGATATCGCCGAGGCGACCGCCCGTGGCGAGCAGGACGGCGAAGCTGAGCGTGTAGGCGTTCACGGTCCACTCGAGGCCGGAGAGGCTGGAGCCGAGGTCGCGCTGGATCGAGGGCAGGGCGACGTTGACGACCGTGTTGTCGAGCATGATCATGAACAGCGCGAAGCACATCGCCCCGAGCGTCCACCACTTCGAGTTGTCGTCGGTGATCAGGTGGCGATACCGGGTCACCGGTCGGCCTGCCTTCGGTAGCTGCGATAAACGTCTGCGATCTCCTCGCGCTCGAGCAGGAGCGCCAGCGCCGCGTCCAGCTGTTCGCGCTCGTCGGCGTTCAGCGAGGCGGCGAAGTGGCCCAGCCCCTCGAGCCGTGCGGCCATGATCCGGTCGGCCAGCTCGCGGCCCTCCGTGGTCAGGTCGAGCAGCCGCTGCCGGCGGTCGGCCGGGTCCTCGGCGCGGGCGGCGAGCCCGCGCTTGACGAGGCCCTCGACGGCCCGGCTCGCGGAGGGCAGCGAGAGGCCGAGGCCCTCGGCGACGGGCTTCAGCCCGGGGGCCTGGTCGTCCGTGCCCGCGAGCGTCATCAGGACCTTCATCTGGGTGAAGGTGAGGCCGCTCTCGTCGATCACGCGGATCGCGCTGCCGCCGTCGGCGCTCATGCAGCGCAGCATCACCGCGCCGAGGCGGTAGCCGAGCTCGCGGTCCGAGGTCTTGATCGTCGTCGACGCCATCTCATTAATAGTTGCAATTCTGCAATCATTTCGCAACTGAAATAATGTGACGTCGGTCACACTCCAGCGCGCTTTTCCCTCCGACCCCGCGCCTACTGTCCGTGACCGTGAACTCGGATTCGATCGCGGAGCTGGATCACGCCCACCTCTGGCACCCGTTCACGCCGCAGAGCGATTGGTGCTCGGAAGCGCCGCTGGTGATCGAGCGGGCCGAGGGCACCGAGCTCATCGACGCCGACGGTCGCCGCTACATCGACGGCGTCTCCTCGCTGTGGTGCAACGTCCACGGCCATCGCCACCCGCTGATCGACGAGGCGGTCCGCGAGCAGCTCGACCGCGTGGCCCACTCGACCATGCTCGGGCTCACTCATCCGGGCGCCGCCGAGCTGGCCGCGCGCCTGGTCGAGATCGCGCCGCCGGGGCTGGAGCGGGTCTTCTACTCGGAGTCGGGCTCGACCGCGGTCGAGATCGCGCTCAAGATGGCCTTTCAGTACTGGCGCCTGCGCGACGGCGAGCGCGGCCAGCGGACCTCGTTCATCTGCCTCACCGACGGCTACCACGGCGACACGCTGGGCTCGGTCTCGGTCGGTGGCATCGACCTCTTCCACGGCGCCTTCGGCCCGCTCCTGTTCAAGACCTTCCGCGTCGACCCGGGCGACACCCGCAAGCTGGAGCGCGTGCTCGACCTGCACGGGCGCGAGATCGCGGCGGTGATCGTCGAGCCGCTGGTCCAGGGAGCGGCGGGGATCAGGGTGCAGCCGCCTGGCTTCCTGCACGCGGTCCGCGAGCTGACCAGCGAGCACGGCGTGCTGATGATCGCGGACGAGGTCGCGACCGGCTTCGGGCGCACCGGGACGATGTTCGCCTGCGAGCAGGAGCGCGTCTCCCCCGACCTGCTCTGCCTCGGCAAGGGGCTGACCGCCGGCTACCTGCCGCTCGCCGCGACGCTGGCGACCGAGCGAATCTACGAGGGCTTCCTCGGCGCCCCGGAGGCGGGACGGACCTTCTTTCACGGCCACACGTTCACCGGCAACCCGCTCGGCTGCGCGGCGGCGCTCGCCAGCCTCGAGGTCTTTCGCTCCGAGCAGACCCTGGTCCGCCTGCAGCCGAAGATCCGCCTGCTCGGCGAGCTGCTCGGCGAGGTCGGGCGGATGCCCGAGGTCGCCGAGGTCCGCGGCCGCGGCTTCATGGTCGGGATCGACCTCGGCGAGCACGACCCGGCCCTGCGGCTCGGCCACCGGGTGACGCTGGCGGCGCGCGAGCGGGGTGCGATCGTGCGCCCGCTCGGCGACACGGTCGTCCTGATGCCGCCGCTGGCGATCACGAAGGCCGACCTGCGCCGCCTGGTCGAGATCGCCGCCGCCTCGATCGCCGCCGCCTGGGAGTCCGCCTACGGCGCCGCCGAGCCGCTCCCCCTGCGCGCCGCGGCCTGAGCGTGAGCCAGACCGCGCTGACGATCCGGACCTACCTCTGGGCCCGGGAGGTCGCCTGGTCGAACGAGCAGACGGTGGCGCTCCTCGACGACCTCGCCGACTTCTTCAGGTCGCGCGGGTTCGCGAACGAGGACGCCGACAGCGCCCCGGTGCGTTGCATCATCGCCGCGGGCCACCAGGAGGTCCCCGACGACGCTCAGGGGTTCATGGACGGGCTCGATCCGGAAACGGCGATGGTGATCATCCCGCGGGCGGAAGCCGCCTAGTTTCCGGCGTGTGACGGATCCCCCGGACCCCCGTAGTACGGCCATGGACCAGACGCTCGTGGCTCCCGCGATCGCCGCCCCCTCGGAGGCGGTGGCCGCCTTCGAGGCCCTCTATCGCTCGAGCCGCGACGACGTCTACGCCTACGTCTCCGGGATGCTGCGCGACCGCAGCGCCGCCGAGGACGTGACCGCGCTGGCGTTCGAGCGCGCCTACCGCCGCCGGGCCAGCTTCAAGCCAGACAGGGGCAGCCATCGAGGCTGGCTGTTCGGGATCGCCCGCAACGCGGCGCTCGATGAGCTGCGGCGCCGTGGCCGTCAGGCCGAGCTGACGACGGAGCCCGAGGACCCCGCCGCGGCCGGCGCCCATGAGGAGGCCGCGGAGGCCGCCCTGCGCCGCTCGGTGATCGCCGCCGGGATGGCGAAGCTCACCCCGCGCGATCGGGAGCTGATCGCGCTCAAGTTCTACGGCGACCTCGCCAACGGCGAGATCGCCGCGGTGCTCGGGATCAGCGAGTCGAACGTGGGCACCAAGCTGCACCGGGCGATGGAGAAACTGAGGGAGGCATGCGATGAGGGTTGACGAGCTCGAGCGCGAGCTGCGCGCCGAGCGTCCGGAGCCGAGCCTCGACTTCGCCCGCCGGCTCGACGAGTGGGCGGAGTCCGGGTTCCCGCGCGATCGCGGGCTCGGCCCGCGGATGGCCTCGCGGGCCGGTTTCGTGCGTCGTGCGTGGGACCGGCTCAGCTCCACGCCGCCGCGGCGGATCCTGCTGCCGGCCGGCGCCGTGGCGACCCTGGTCGTCGTCGCCGGCGTCGCGATCAGCCGCCAGGACGCGACCGACACCGGCCTCACGTCGCGCGGCCCGCAGGGCGATCAGTTCGCGAAGCCCGCACCGCCGGAGAGGGCGCCGTCCGCGCCGGACACGGCGACCACCCAGGCCGAGGGAGCCGCCGGCGCCGACGCGCAGAGCTCCTCCGCGGGGGCCGAGGCGCAGGTCGCGCCGGACGTGAGTCCTTCGGAGCTGGAGCTGAGTATCCCTCCGGGCGGCGGGGGCGGCGGGATCGCCCGCGGCACCGACCAGCGGATCGTCGACGCAACCGCGCGGATCACCCTCGGCGCCGGCGCCGACGAGGTCCAGGACGTCGCCGACCAGGTGGTCGCGGTCACCGACCGCTACCACGGCGTGGTGCTCGACTCGCAGGTGACCAGCGACCAGGCCGGGGCCCGCGCCTCCTTCCAGCTCGAGATCCCCTATGCCCGGCTCGACGCCGCGCTCGGCGACCTCTCCGGGCTCGCCGACGTGATCTCGCGCACCGAGGGCGGGCACGACATCACCGCCCGCGCCGTGCGCGCCCGCAAGGACCTGGCCCACAGCCTGGACCAGATCCGCCAGGCCCGAATCGAGCTGATCCGCGCCGACACGCGCGAGCAGAAGCTCGTGATCAAGTCCCAGATCGCCTCGCTCGAAGCCACCGCCGACGCCCAGCGGACGCAGCTCAACGGGGTCAAGCGCCAGGGGCGGTTCGCGAGCGTCAGCGTCGACGTGACCTCGAACGGGCCCGCCGCGGCGGACGACGGCAACTGGGGCCTCGACGACGCCGTGCGCGACGCCGGCGACGTGCTCGAGACGATCGGCGGCATCGCCCTGGTCAGCCTCGCGATCCTCCTCCCCCTCTCCCTCATCGCCGCGCTGATGGCCTTCGCAGTCAGCCGCGGTCGCCGGCGCAGCCGCGAGAAGGCGCTCGGCGACTAGCCCGAGCCCTCACCCCGCACGCCCGGACTCGGGAGCAGAACAAGAAGTCCGCGGCGTAGCCGCGGACAATTGATTCGAGCGGGAGAGGAGGACGTGGCGGGAGTTATTCCGAGTCCGGGCGTGCGGGGTGAGGAACTATTCGTCGTACGGTTCGAAATCGGCCTTGCGCGCCCCGCAGACGGGGCAGAACCAGGAGTCCGGGATCTCGGAGAACGCCGTCCCCGCGGGGATGCCGCCATCGGGGTCGCCGTCGTCGGGGTCGTAGATGAACCCGCACGAGGTGCAGATGTAGAGCTGCTTGGTCTCCGTGGTCACCGCGTGGAGGTTATCGTCCGCTCCGTGAGCGACGCGCCGGCCACGCCACGACCCGCGGCAACCGTCCTCCTGCTCCGACATGGCGGAAAACACTCGCAGCGCGGCGTCGAGGTGCTGCTCGTCCGGCGCTCGACCGAAGCGTCGTTCATGCCCGGCGT
Source organism: Solirubrobacterales bacterium (assembly GCA_033856255.1). Lineage (GTDB taxonomy): Bacteria > Actinomycetota > Thermoleophilia > Solirubrobacterales > 70-9 > WHSW01. The sequence goes on from JAWVFH010000048.1 coordinate 81,079, forward strand.
CTGGGTCTTTCCGGGCGGCATGATCGAGGAGGGCGAGAGCGCCGCGCAATGCGCGGCGCGCGAGCTTGCCGAGGAGGCGGGGATCGTGCTCGGCGCCGACGCCGAGCTCGTCGCCTGGTCGCGATGGATCACGCCGGAGGTCGTTCCGGTGCGCTTCGACACCCACTTCTTCGTCGCCCTCGCCGAGCCGCACGCGAAGCCCGAGCCCGACGCCGGCGAGGTCACCGACGTCGGCTGGTTCGAGCCCCGGGCGGCGCTCGACTCGCATGCGGCCGGCGAGCTGACGCTCGTCTTCCCGACGATCAAGACCCTGGAGACGCTGCTCGAGCACGAGACCGCCGGCGCGGTGATCGAGGCCGCCCGCGAGCGCAAGGTAGAGCCGATCCTCCCCCGCGTCACCGGCACGGCCGACGATCACCGGGTGCTGCTGCCCTGGGACGAGGGCTACGAGGAGGCCGCCACCGACGTCCGGGGGCTGCCCTCGTGACCGCCAGCCTGCCGCGCGAGGTGCAGGACGCCTTCGCCCGCTTCGTGACCACCGAGTACACGACGATCGACGCCCGTCAGCAGCCGATCACCTGGCCGGTGACCCCTTACTACGAGCCGGGCGGGCCGACGATCGACGTCACGACCGGGCTCGGCTACCCCAAGAAGGCCGATGACGCGATCGCCAACCCGCGAGTCGCGCTGCTGTTCAGCGACCCGACCGGCTCGGGCATCGAGGGCGGGACCGAGGTCCTGGTCCAGGGCATCGCCCATGTCGACGAGGCCGACCTGGACGCCAACCGCGAGCGCTACATGCGCGAGTCGGCGATCAAGCTGCCGGCGACGGTGAAGATGCACCCGCCGAAGTTCATCCGCGGGCAGCTGAACTGGTACTACGCGCGGATCTTCATCCAGGTGCGGCCGGAGCGCGTCTTCGTCTGGCCGCAGGGCGACCCCACCAGCCCCCCGGAGGTCCACGACTCACACCTCGAGGAGGTGCGCACGGGACACGTGCAGGAACCGACGGAACCGCACGCTCCCGCCGCCGGCGGCGGGGTCGCCTGGGACTCGCGGATCACCGAGCTCGGCAGCCGCTATCGCGAGGCCGTGCTCTCCTGGGTCGGGCCCGACGGGTTCCCGATAGCGGCGCGGCTACCGGTCTCGCTCGATCAGGCCGGGCACCGGATCCGTCTCGACTCGCAACCCGCGGGGCTGCCGATCACCGCCGGACGGGCCTGCCTGACCGCGCACGCCCACGACGACGACTTCAACTGGCAGCAGAACTTCCAGGTCCGCGGCGACCTGACCGAGACGGACGACGGGGGCTGGGCGCTGGTCCCCCACAAGCTGGTCGGCGGCTTCGAGCTGCCGAAGGGGCCGGCGAGGCTGGGCTCGTTCGTGAGCCGCCACCGGAGGTTCCGGCGGACCGCAAAGGCCCGGATGAAGTCCCGCGGCTCCGTCGCTGACTAAGCCGTCGCGTCGGGAAACGGCTCGAGGCCGGCGTGCCAGGGGCCCGGCTGGTAGGTGTGGACGCCCGACTCCTCCATCTCGTTGCGCAGCCGCATGAACAGGCCGGCGGCGGTGTCCAGCGCCGTGCCGTAGACCTCCGCGGTGCGCTCGGCGAGGTGCCAGCTGAAGTAGAGCTGGCGGTCGGTGATCCCGAACTCGACCTCGTTGTCGATCTGCGCCGCCCAGTCGAGGAAGCCGGGGCTGAACAGCTCGCGCAGGGCGATCGGATCGTGGTCCGCCGGGACCGTCGCCAGATAACGCTTGTTGAAGGCGATCGACTCGAACTCGACCTTGCGGCGGCTGGCGAGTTGTTCGACCCTCTCCCCCGCCTCGATCGACTCGACATTGAACATCGGCACGACCTGCGCGAGGTCGGGCATGTGCGCCTTCGCCAGCACCGACCGCGGCAGGACCGTCTTCGAGAACAGGCCTCCCTCCTCGTGCTCGTCGGAGTCGCACGAGGCGCCCCAGAACTGCGACGCCAGCTCGCCCTTGATCCGGTTCGTGCCGCCCGGGCAGAGCGTCGCCGGGCCGCCCTTCGGGTTGAGGCCGCCGATCGGCTCGTAGGTGGCCCCGCGCTTGGCCGCCAGGCCCTGGACGACCTGGGCCCAGTCCTCCGCCTTCATCCGAGCAGGTCCGAGCGGCCCTGCGCCTCCAGCTGGGCCCTGTAGCGGGGGAAGACGGGCTTCGCCAGCGGCACCAGGGCGAGGATCTTCGCCACCGGACCCTGCGCCTTGATCTCGCCCCGGGCGAGGGCGACCGTGACGTTCACCTGACCGAGCCAGAAGCGGTGCGCGGTGTCGGCGGCCATCGTCATCGTCACCTCGGGCTCCATCTCCGACTCGCCGAAGTCGACGTCGCCCGGTTGTCCCTCCTGCAGCCGTACGGTGAGCGCCGATTCGGGCTCCGAGTACTGATAGCGGACGATCGTGTTCGCCTTGCGGAACTTCGGCCCCAGCTCCTCGTCGCCGGCCAGCTCGACGAACAGCCGCCCGAGCGTGTCGTAGACGTCCTGGTCGGTCTTGAACAGGGGCATCGGAGCCGAATCCTAGTCAGGCCGACGGTTCACCCCGCACGCCCGGAGGCGAAGCCGAGGACGTGGCCGGAGTTATTCCTACGGATCGCTGAACAGCTCCGGGAACCGCCCGTCGCCGTAGCTGCCGGCCTGCGCCGCCTGGAAGTCGTTCTGGTTGGCGAAGTCGCCGGCGATGAAGCAGGGGGCGAACTGCTGCGGCGTCGTCCCGGGCGGGTTGCCGTTGTTGATCCCGGGGACCGACTGGCCGGTGCGGATCTCCTGCTCGTCGGGATCGTTGCCGCCGGGGCCGTAGTCGGTGTTCTTGCAGTCGAAGTTGGGGAAGATGCCGTTCTTGGCCGAGGTGTAGCCGTTCAGGACGCCGGGCTCGAGGTAGCCATTGCCGCGGTTGGTGGCCAGGCGGCTGGGGAAGATGCCCAGAGTCTCGGCGCCCGTGTAGCCGAGCTGGCGCAGCCCGCGCCGCGGCGCCGGGTCGCCGGCCACCGGCTCGTAGCTGCCCGAGAGCGCCGCCGCCGGGCCGACGAGGAAGTCCGTGATGCTCTTCCTCTGGAACTCGAGGTACCGGATCACCGGGTTGAGGTTGGCGAGGAAGGGATCGAGGCTGTTGAGCACCGGCGTCAGGCCGCTGAGGAAATCGCGCAGCGCCGGCAGGCCCTTCACCGAGGCGTCCTCGAGGTCGCGGAGGTCGACGAACAGGTTGCGCAGGTGCGGCGACAGCTCGCGCACCGACCTCAGGGTCGGCGAGAGGTCGTGGGCGACCGGGATCAGCTCGTTGATCAACGGGTGGGCGTTGACCTGGAACTGGTCGAGGCGCTCCAGTGTGAGGCGCGACTCACGCTGGAAGGTGGGCAGGATCTGGAAGGTCTGCGCGAGCGCCTGGTCCTCGGAGGCGAGGGCGTCGAAGGTGTTGTCGGAACCGCGCACCACGCCGGCGAGCTCCTGGCCGCGCTCGGTCAGCGCCGCGAACGTCCTGCCGGTGTCGCGGACGATGCCCTTCAGCGCCTCCTTCTGGCGCGCCAGCACGTCGACGATCTGCGAGGCGTCGGTGAGGAACGGGCCGAGGTTTCCGAACGAGTCGTTCAGGTCGACGCCGCGCCCGTCGATCGCGATCGCCGCGTTGGCCTGCCAGCGCTGGAAGGCGGTCCGGGTCTCCTCGTCGAGGGCGTTGAAGATCTCGTCGATCTGGGTCGCCTCCTCGGTCCGGCTGACGCCCAGGCTGCCGCCCTCGGGGATCGACTTGATCGAGCTGGCCTGCGCGTCGGAGACGTTTGCGGCCGTGCCGAGCGAGACCGGTGCCGCGTTGGCGTCCGGCTCGGTCCCCGAGGTGAGCTCGACGTAGGTCTCCCCGAGCAGCGTCTTCTGGCGCAGGATCGCCCTCGCGTCGGTGGAGATCGGCGCGAACTCGGGCTCGATCTCGATCACGGCCTCCGTCGTGTCCTTGCCGTTGACCCGCTCGTCCGGCGGCGCCAGGCTGATCTCCTTCACCTTGCCGACCGAGACGCCGCCGATCCGAACGTCGGACTCCTGGGCGAGCTGCGTGGCCTCCGGGAAGTAGGCGGTGACCCGGTAGCTCTCGGGCTTCAGCGGGATCGGGCCGCCGAAGGCGATCCAGAGGAAGAGGATCAGCCCGAAGCACGAGAGCGTGAAGCCCACGGCGATCAGGATCCGGCCTATCGATGGTGCTTGCTTCTGCATCGTTCAGTCAGTCGTCGATCACGGGGGGCAGAGGAGGGTTCGGGTGGCGCCGGTGAGCCCGGTCACGATCTCCTTGAGCGTCTGCTCGGCGGCGCTGGAGGAGCTGACGATCTCGGAGAGCTGGTCACAGCCGATGGTCAGGTAGATGCGGCGGAAGAAGCCGTTGCCGTCGCCGGTCGAGAAGACCGAGTCGCCGTTGTGGCCCAGCCAGGCCGCCCAGTAGAGGTAGCCCTCGTCACGCTTCGGCGTGCCGGCGGGCTCGGCGCCGTTGGGGTTGTAGGACGCCATGTTGGCGAGCCGGTTGATCTTCGAGGCCACCGTGGTCAGCCCCGGCGTCGCGGCCGAGAAGCGGTCCGCGGCCTGGCGCAGGTCGGGCACCGGCTTGCGGGCGGCGCGCACGAACGGGCGGATCTCGTTCTGGAGCACCGGCGTCGCCGCCACCGCGACATCGCGGGTCGAGGCGTTGAGCTCGTCGAGGTTGCGGGCGAAGGGCCGCAGCGAGTCGAAGGCGGGCCCGAGGACCGCGGCGAGCTGGGCGGTGTGGTTGAGGGTCTGGGTCGCCTGCGTCAGCGTCCCCGGGAGCAGGCTGACGGCGCGCTGCACGCTCGGGTCCTGGCGGGCGATCGCCCCGAGCGCGCCGTTGGAGGTCGCGACGAGCTCGGTCAGGTCGTGGTCGGCGCGGCCGACGGTGGTCGTCAGGAGGTTGAAGTTGTGGATCAGCGTGGCCAGGTTCGCCTTGCGCTTCGCGACCTCGGAGTTGAGCTTGGCGAGGTCCTTGTTGATCGGCCCCAGGCCGCCGAGCAGCTTGCCGAGATCCTTGTCGCGGCCGTCCAGGCCCTGGCCGGCGCCGACGATCAGCAGCTTCAGGTACGCCTGGGTATCGGAGTCGAGCCCGGCGAGGATCTCGTCGAGGTTGACGTCGGGTGCCGTGTTGGAGGCCGCGATCGTGGACCCCTCGTCGTACTCGCCCGCCGACGCGGTGCCCGGATCGAGCTCGAAGAACATGTCCTTGAGCCCGGTCGCCGGCCGCATCAGGATCGTCGCGTCCTTGTAGATCGGCAGGAACTTGCGGTCGATGTCGAAGGTGACGACGCCGTGCCCGTTTTCGACCGAGACGTCGGAGACGTCGCCGACCCGGACGCCGGCAACGCGGATCGTCTGGCCCTGGCCCGGGACGACGGCCTGGGCGGTCTCGAACTCGGCCTTGAGCTCGAACGGCTTCTCCTCGAAGATCGGGATCCGGATCCGCTGCTCCTCGACGATGTAGACGGTCACCGCGATCGCGATCAGAAGCAGGCCGGCGACCGCGATGAAGTCCGTCATGTGCTTGCGAATCGCCGTCATCAGCCGCCCTCTCCGGCCCTCGAGAGCGCCTTCGCCGCCTCCGGCGGGAGGCCGAACTGGAGCGCCGCCTTGCGGATCTGATCCGCGGGCAGCCCGGCGAGCATCGCGGCGGGATCGAGCGGCGGAGCCTGCGCGCCCGCGGTCGCCGGCGGCTGGCCGACGCCTGCCTGCAGGTTCGGCGGATCCTGCTGCTCACACGGCTGATTGGGCTTGAACGGCGTCTTCAGCGAGTCGGTGAGCCTCGGCATCGCGCCGAGGAGCGGGAACTGGGTCAGGCCGACCGCGTCCTGGAAGCCGTTGCCGTTCAGGCTCGGGATCGCGTCCGGGAACTTGACCGTGTTGGAGCCGCCGCCGCCCTCGACGCGGATGTACTGGCCGTTGGAGTCGCCGGAGCGGCTCTCTGAGGCGATCCCGCTGAGCCCGTAGCCGGTCTCCTCGAAGACCCGCCCGAAGGCGTCGTGCGGGTACTGGTTGAGCGGGTCCACCGGGGCGACGGTGTCGTTGCCCCACGGGATCACGACCTCGTTGAAGCACGAGGCGAGCGCTCGCGACTGGTTCAGGAACGGCAGTGTGCGCTGGGACAGCGTCGCCAGCTTCGGGATCGTCGGCCGCAGGTCGGCGACCAGGCCGCGCAGCTCGCGCTCCGAGACCAGGGCGCGGATCTGCTCCACGTAGGGGGTCGCGGCACGCAGGGTCTCCGGGCTCGAGCGCACCCCGGGCAGCGCCTCGCGCGCGAACGCGCGCAGCGCCGGGAAGGAGGCGTTGAGGTTGGCGAACGCCGGCCGCGCCGCCTCGAGCGTGTTCGGGAGCTCCTCGATCGCCTGGCCGAGGGCGACGTCCTCGGCTGCGAACGAGCCGGCGAAGACGCGGAAGTTGGTGACCAGGCTCTGCAGCGTCTGCTCGTTGGCGCCCAGCCCCCGGATCACACGGTCGAGGCCGCGGATCAGGCCGCTGAGGTCGCCGGGCTCGGTTCCGAGCACCGCCTGGTTGACCTGCGACGTGTACTTGCCCGCCGGCCCCGAGGTCCGGTAGAGCTCGCGGAAGCCCTCGGCGCCCTTGTACTTGATGAACGCGTTGCCGAGCTGGTCGAGGAACAGCTGCAGGTCCGAGCGGACGTCGCCCTGGAGCGTGGTCAGGACCTGGTCGAGCTGGACCGAGTAGGCGGTCTGGTTGACGGGATACGTGTAGCCGTCGTCGGTGACCGGGGCGTTCGGGCTCCCGGGCTGCATGTCGACGAAGTAGTTGCCCTCGAGGAAGAGGCGCGGGCGGAGCTTGAAGGTGGCGTCCTGGTGCAGGGGCAGGGCGTCCTGATTCAGCTCCATCGTCACCACCGCGGCCTGCTGGGCGGCCGTCGCGTCGGCGGTCGTCGCGGGCGGCTGGTCCCCCGTCTGCGCCAGCACGTCGTTGCTCTGGGCGCTCGTCAGCGGCTCGACCGTGGTCACCTTGCCGACGTTGACTCCGGCGATCCGCACCGGCGAATCCGGCCGCACGTTCTGCGCCGAGGCGAACACCGCCCGGACCTCGTAGGAGTCTCCCCACGGCAGCTCCTTGGTGAAGGCGAGGATCGAGGCGATCCCGATCACGATCACGAGCACGAGGCCGACCAGCCAGCTCGGCAGGCGTCTGGATTCGTTCGCCCTCACTGGCCGTTCCCCCAGGTCTCGGGCTGGCGCGAGGGGATCCTCGTGTCGCGCAGCTCGCGCTGGCCGGCGTCGTTGGTGAACAGGGTCGTCGGCCCGCGCGAGCCGGGCAGGTCGGAGACGCCGTAGGCGGGGTTGCTCACGGCCTGGCCGGGCACCAGCCCCTGGCCGAGCGCGTAGCCGAACTGGCCGCCCTGGCAGTCGGCGTTGTGCTGCCCGGTGGGCGCGTAGGCATGGGCGTTGAGGATCGGGATCTTGTAGGGCTCGAACTTGCCGCCCTGGCCGGCGGACTGGAGGCCGTTGGACTGGGCGGCGGAGTAGCCGGTCGCCGGCGCGTCGACGTCGAACGAGCTCGGGAAGCCGGCCAGCATCTGGCGGAAGGACCCGCCCACCTGGTCGTGGTCGGAGAGGCCGTTGGCGAGATAGGTCCAGTCGTAGTTCCAGTAGTTGCAGACGGTCTGCGCCGGCGCCACGTACTTGGCCAGCGGCTTCGCCACGTCGAAGGTCTCCCCGAGCCGCTGCAGCGCAACCTTCGTGGTCGGCTGGGAGACGAGGCGGTTGAGCGCCCGCATCGCGCCCTCGAGCTTCTCGCTCGTCGACGCCGAGCGCTGCAGCACCGGGGTGCCGACGGTGATCGCCTCGTTGAGGACCGGCAGGGTGGCGCGCAGGTCGGTGACGCCCGGGCGCAGCGCCCTGCTCAGGGTCGCGAAGTCACGCAGGAAGGGACGCTCGCGGGGCAGCAGGTCGATGCCCTCCTGGAGCGTCGGCACGCCCTCGCTGATCGACGCCTCGAGCGCCGCGGGGTCGGAGGAGATCGCCGCGAAGGCGATCCCCGCCTTGGTGAAGAAGTCGGCATTCTGGATCGCCACCGGGGCGACGATCCGGGCGGCGTCGCCGAGCTCGGGGAAGAAGCGGCGGAACTCGGTCCCGGGCTCGTTGAGCACCTTGGTGACCGGCTTCAGGCCCTTGAACAGCGGCTCGAGGCTGTTGATCGCGTCGTTGAGCGAGGTGCCGCGGCCGGCGAAGGCGTCGCCGAATCCGACCAGGTTCGTGCGCGAGTTGGTCCGCGTCTTGGTGTCGAAGGTGTCGCCGATCTGGTCGAACTCGGTCTGCGGCTGGAAGCAGCCGTTCTGGGCGTTGTCGGCCTTGGCGAAGCGCGGGTCGCCGGGCAGGAAGCAGGCTGTGGCCCGGTCGGTCGCGTCGTCGAGCCCGTTGAAGGTGAACCCCTCGGGCGCCGGGTCGCCGGTGCCGCGGATGATCTCCAGGTACTTGAGCCCGAAGGAGGAGCGGTAGCGGACGCGGAAGACCGAGTCCTTCGGCAGCGGCTCGGCGTCCTTGTCGAGCTTCAGGTTCAGCCGGGCGACGGCGCCGCCGCTCGTCCCGACCGACGCGGGGTCGCCGCTCGCCTGGGCGGTCGCGGTGGACGTCGGGTCCTGGATCGCGTCGATCGACTCCACGACGCCGACCCTGTGGCCACCGATCCGGATCTCGTTGTTGTTGGTCAGGCGCGCGGCGTCGGGGATCTCGACCGAGACCCGGTAGACGGGCACGAACGGGAGTCCCGCGTTCGCGTTGTAGGCGAGGAAGACGGCGACGATCACGATCAGCGTCGTCACCGCGCCGACCATCGTCGGCGAGGCCGTGATCGCGCTTGTGCCGCTGCGTCTCATCAGCTCGAGAAGAGGAAGTCGAGGAGGTCACCGGCGGCGCCCGTGCCGGCACCGCCCGTGCCGGCACCGCTGCCGCTGTCGCCGCCGCCCTGGTTGGTGGCGCCGCCGAGCTGGTCCAGCTGGTCCTGGAGGCCCTGCGGCAGCTGGTCGAGCGCGTCCGGCGGCAGATTCAGGATCTGGTCGAGGATGTCGTTCGGGACCGAGCCCTGGGACGACCCGTCGGAGCCGGCGCCACCGTTGCCCGCGTTGTCGCCGCCGCCACCGCCACCCTGAGCGTGGCCCTGGCCGCGGCCGGCGCCGCTCGAGGTGCCGCCCGAACGCGCCTGGTGACGCGGCGAGCCACCCGGGTCGCAGAGCGCGCGCGCCGGCGCGGGGTCGGTGCCGTTCGGGCACACGCTCGGGTCGTACGGCGGCAGCCCGAGGTCGTCGTTGATCCCCGGCTGGTCGGGCCCGAGCCAGGAGACGCAGTTGTCGGCCTTGAGGATGTCGGTGGTTGTGCCACCGCCCTCGGCCGGGACCCCCACCTTGCCGGTGTTGGGGTCGTGGCCGCTGGAGAAGTTGCCGCAGGGTCCGGTCTGGACGTTGTAGAGGCTGAAGTGGAGCATGTGACCGATCTGGTCGAACTGGTTCAGCGCCCCGGTCTGGTAGTAGACGTAGTTGAGGAGGCTCTCGAGCCCGGTGTAGCCCTTGGTGTCCTTCTTGCCGGCCTGCGGGTTGTCGCGGCCGGTGTCGGCGGTCACCCGGTCGTCGATCTCGACCGCGCGGCGCGGGTCGTCGATGTCGCGGAGGAAGTCGGCGAGGATCTCGGCGGTCGCCGGCGCGTTCTTGCCCGCGTCGGCGAGCTGCTGGATCTCGTCGGCGCCGCGGCGAAGCGCCTGCTCGCCGACCTGCGAGGCGCTGCCGAGGCTGCTCAGCGAGGTCTTGGTCGCATCGTTGAAGGGCGGCAGGTTGAGGGCCAGCTGGTTGAGGCCCGGCGCCGCCGCCTTCAGGTCGGTGAGCAGCGGGGTCTGTTGGACCGCGAGGTTGTCGACCTCGGCCAGGGTCGGCTTCAGCTGGGCGAGGAAGTCGTCGAGCAGCTGGAAGTCGGTCGAGAGGTCCTGCTCGCGAGCCGTCGACGCCTTGGCCGTGTCGCGCGCCTCGCGGATGAAGCGGACGACGTCGTCGCGTCGCGCGGCCAGCTTCCCGATCACCTGGTCGGAGTTGGCGTTCAGGTCGCGGATGATCGTGTTCTGGCTGGCGAGCATCTGGGTCACCTTGCGCAGCTGCGTGAGCGCCGGAGCCCCGAGCCGGATCGCCTCGTTGAGGCTCTCGGGGTTACCGGCGAGCGCGGTGCCGAACTCGTTGATCAGCAGGGTCAACCGCTCTCGGTACGGCTGCCGCAGGGTGTTCTGGACGAGGTCGTTCTGGACCGTCTGCGAGACCTGGCTCGCTGGGATGTCGGGCTGGGGGTTGTCGGCGTCGTCGTCCTCGTTGATCGGCGGCCCGGCGGGCTCACAGGAGATGAAGTACTCGGCGATCAGCGACTGGGGCTCCGACGAGCACGTGGTCTTCGTGCCGAGGACGCCGATGTCGCCGGAGAGCTCCACCGTGACGACCGCTCGCTTCGCGGCGTCGATGTTGAGGTCCTTGACGGTGCCCGCGTTGACCCCGGCGATCCGCACCTGGGAGCCCGGGACGAGGCCGAAGGCGTTGTACATCTCGATCTCGTACGTGTGCGAGTCGTCGGCGCCCGCGGTCGCGCCGAGCGCGACCACCGGGGTGAGGACGAGGAGGAAGATCAGGGCGAGGCGTCTCATGGGCCTGGAGCCACCTGGCTGGGATCACAGTCGCCGGCGGCGCCGTCGGTGAGGGCGCCGCCGTCGGTGAAGGGGACCGAGGTGTCGGAGGGGTCGATGTCGGTGACGGGGCGCTCGTTTCCACCCGGGCAGCGCTGGTCGTTGCCGGTCGAGAGCGAGGCGGCGAGCTGCGGGGGTGTGAGCGGGTCCAAGAGGTTGGGGAGGCCGCCGGGGCCGGACGTGCTGAAGGCGTTGAGCGAAGTGCTGACCCTGCCGATACCCGAGATCGCGTCGACGAAGCCCGAGTGCCCGAAGTCGTCGAACCACCCGACCAGCTCGGGGGTGTAGGCGCGGAAGAAGGAGAGGTTGAGCTCGGAGTTGTCAAGCGAGCAGACCGACTCGCCGAAGGCGCCCTGGGTGTAGTTGTCGTCTTGCGCTGACTTCAGGTCGGCGGGGTTGGCGGGGCCCTTGCCGCAGTCGG
>JAWVFH010000049.1:0-37646 GCA_033856255.1 Solirubrobacterales bacterium
GGCATGAACTGCATCCAGCCCAGCGCGCCCGCGGTGGAGACGTTGAGGTTGGTGCCGAAGGCGGTCTCGATCCGGTTGATCGAGGCCAGCACCTGCCAGGGGATCCCGTACTCGGTCCCGCAGGCCTGGTAGATCGGCAACAGGAAGGGCGGGATCGCAAAGGAGTCGATGACGAAGTTGGGGACCCCGATCGGCGCCGGACCGAAGTCGGCGATCGTCAGCGAGGGGTTGGTGTCGGTGGGGCTGCCGTCGGCGTTGCGGTCGGCGGTCGGGTCCATCGGGGCGCGGGCGCCGCCGCTGCCGGTGTCGCCGTTGTGGTGATGGTGGCGGGGCTTGTCGAGCCCGGTGTCCTGAGGTAGACCGACCCCGCGGCCGCCGTCTCCGGTTGGGCCGACCGTGCCGCCCTCGGGCGTCGTGTCACCGGTGCCCGTGTCCGAGCCGCCACCGCCACCGCTGCCGCCGCCGGTGCCGCCGCCGGTCGGCGGCTCCGGGGTGGTGGGCGGTGCCGGGACGCCGCTGGTGCCGGACTCGCTGGCGTCGAGCGGCCCCGTGCAGTCGGGATCGGCGAGATCGGTGACCCCGTCGCCGTCGTCGTCGGCGGTGTTCGAGCACTGGGGCACAACCTGGACCTGGTCGAGGTTGTCGCCATCGGGAATGTTGATCTGAACGCCGCCCTCGCCGACCCCGACCACGCTGCTCGAGCCCGCGCCGGCGGTGCCGGCAGCGAGGCAGGCGCCGAGTACGGCGAGACCAACGACGAGTAGAAGGTGCCTTCTCATTCCCTTAACCCTCAATGCTTCGCCCGTAGGCGCGCTCCACGCCCGGACCACAGCGAAGCTCCTCCTCCTGAGCGTGCCGAAAGGTATCTGTTGGTCTTGGCGTTTGCAACGTACAACCGGCGGGGCAACGGTACCCCAAGTAATTGGATAAATGCGCAGGTCAAACGGCGACTGTCGCCTGTGTCCCCATCGGCAGCAGGCAGGCGCGGCTTGAAGGGTGAGCGGGCGCCTGTGCTCAGCTAGCCTTACGCCGCGATGGAGTCAGGCGACGACCGCAGCGGGATTCGCGCCCGGGGTGAGGAGGCGGTCGGCGAGCTCGCTCAGGCGCTGGTTGAGAATCCGATCTTCAATTCGGCTCTCGCACGGGCCCTCGGGGCCGGCGAACGCGCCGCCTCCGCGCAGCGCTCGGCGATGGGCGCCCTCAACGTTGCCTCCGTCTCCGATGTCGAGCGCCTCGAGCAGCGACTGCGGTCGCTCTCGGGACGCCTGGAATCGCTCGAGGACCGGCTCGACGATCTCGTCGACGAGCTGCGGGCCCTGCGGAGGACTGGCGAGAACGTCGGCTAGCGGGCGCGGTTGGGAATGGGCTGGGTAGCGGTCGGTTCCCGCGAACTGATCGGTCTCGCATCCAACTGTTGGTCGCCAGGCCGATCGGTTGGCCCCGCCAGTGCCAGCTCCGCCGAATCGCCGAGCTCCAGCAGCGCCTCGGTGCTCGCCTCGTCGTCGGCCCCGGCCACCACCAGCGCGGCGGCGGCCGGCAGGCCCAGGCTCGCGGCCATCGCGAACACGGCCGCGGTCTCCAGGTCTACCGCGGCTATCCCGGCCGCGACCCACTCCTCCCTCATTGCCTGTGCCGCTGCGGCGCCGAGGTCGTAGCTCACGATGGCGACTCGCCGCATCCCTCCGGCGAGCCCGTCGGTAAGCTCGCGGTCCGGTCGCGTGAGCTCGGCTCCCAGCGCGGCGCTGGTGCCGTCGGCGCCGAGCGCGCTCTCTACCACGACCGAATCCCCGGCCGTCAGCGACGGGTCCAGGCCCGTGCAGCCCCCGATCCGGACGAGCCGCCGCGCCCCGTGGCCCGCGAGCTCGCCGACCACCGCGGCGGTGCTGGGCCCGCCGACGCCACCCGCCTGCACGGTGAGCTCGCGACCCGCCTCGGTCCGGCCCGAATAGCCCCAGAGCCCGTGGTGGTGGTTGGCCATCAACGGCTTCACCATCAGCCGCTGGGCCAGGGCCATCGCCAGGGCGGGATCGGCCGGCAGCAGCACATCCGCGGCGATCGGGGCGGTTGGGCGGAGGTAGGCGCTCACGGCCCGCGGATTATGCTGAGGAGCCGATGATCGAGCCAACGCAGAGCGATCCGGAGCCGCAGGAGTCGAGCGTCACCGACTCCGTGCGCACCGCGGTCGAGCGGACGATGCGGGCGACGGCCGGCTCGGCGGCGAACACCCGGGACCGGGCCGGCGAGCTGGTCGACGACGTCGTCCGCCGGGGCCGCGATGCTCGCGACGAGCTCGCCCGCCGCGGCCAGGAGGCCGGGGCGGAGCTCGCGCGGCGCGGCCAGGAGGCGACGGGGGAGGTCGGGCGCCGCCTGGAGGTCCTGGAGCGCCGGCTGGCCGAGCTCGAGCGCCGGTTGGTGACCGAGGACGGAGCCGAGGGCGGAGGAGAGGGCGAGGGAGAGCCCGTATCTAACCCTGAAGTCGAGGGTTAGATGAGCGGTCGCCGGGTGGCGATCACCGGGATCTCCAGTCATTGGGGGGTCGAGCTCGCGCGACGGCTCGAACGCGATCCGGCGATCGAGTACATCGCCGGCATCGACGACCGGCCGCCGCCCGCCGAGCTCGCTCGCACCGACTTCATCGAGGCCGACCTGCGCAGCGCCGTGCTCTCGCGCCTGCTGCCGGCGACCGAGGTCGACACGGTCGTCCATTGCGGGATCCTCTGGTACCCGGAGCCCGGGCGCCCGGCGCGCGCCCTGCACGAGATCAACGTGATCGGGACCCTGCAGCTGCTGGCCGCCTGCGAGCGCACCGAGTCGCTGCGCCGGGTGATCGTCCGCGGATCGGCGGCGATCTACGGCTGCGAGGCCGCGGTCCCGTCCTTCTACACGGAGGACCTGGCCCGTTCTGAGCCGCTGCGGACGCGGTTCCAGCGCGATATCTCCGAGCTCGAGGAGTACTTCGACAACTTCGCCCGGCGCCATCCGGAGCTCACCTGTTGCATGCTCCGCTATCAGCCCGAGATCGGCCCCGGGCTCGACAGCCCCCTGGTCCGCTACCTGGGTCTGCCGCTGGTCCCGGTGCAGCTCGGCTTCGATCCGCGGCTGCAGCTGCTGCACGCGGCCGACGCCACGGCGGCGCTGGCGGCCGCGGTCGACAACCCGGTGCGGGGGGCGGTCAACGTCGCCCCGAGCGGCGCGATCTCGCTGAGCCGGGCGCTGCGCCTGCTCGGCCGGCCGGCGCTGCCGCTGCCAGGGCCCGTGTTCGGTGCGGTGATGGACCGGGTCAACGGCCAGCTCGGCGCCGGCGGCCTGCTCGGCGACGGGATCCGGCTGCTGCGCTTCGGCCGCGGCGTCGACAACCGGCGGCTGATCGAGGAGATCGGCTACGAGCCGGCCCACGACGCCGTCGAAGCGGTCCGCGACCTCGCGGAGAAGCTCCGCGGCCGGCGCATCGGTCCCAGCCTGCATCCCGGAGCCATGGCCGCGAGGCTCGCCCGGATCGCCGGGGTCGAGCCGTGAGCGCGGGGCGATCGACGACGCTGGCGCCGGAGGCGATCGCCGACTTCCTGCGCGAGGTCCGCGGCGGGGTCGAGGCGGGCCTCGATCCGCTGGCGGCCGCCCAGGAGGCAGCCGGGTCGCTGCCGGGGCGCCTGAGCTCGGCGCTGGAGACCGTCCTGCGCCGGCTGCAGGGCGACTATCACGAGGACGAGTGGGGTTTCGACGAGGGCTTCGCCGAGGCGGTCTTCCCGTTCTTCGAGTTCCTCTACCGCTCCTGGTGGCGGGTCGAGACCGACGGGGTTCGCAACGTCCCCGCCCACGGCCGGGCGCTGATCGTCGCCAACCACGCCGGGGCGCTCTTCCCGTTCGACGCGACGATGCTGACGATGGCGATCATGAAGGAGCACCCCCTGCCTCGCTGGCCGAGGTTCATGGTCCTCGACTGGGCCTTCTCGCTGCCCTTCCTCTCCGCCTTCATGCGCCGGCTCGGCGGCGTCCCGGCGAGCCCCCACAACGCCACTCGCCTGCTCGGCCAGGACGAGGTGGTGATGGCCTTCCCCGAGGGGGTGAAGGGGACCGGGAAGCCGTTCTCGGAGCGCTACCGGCTGCAGCGCTTCGGCCGCGGCGGGTTCGTCGAGATCGCCCTGCGAACCGGTGCCCCGATCATCCCGGCGGCCGTCGTCGGCTCGGAGGAGATCTATCCGAAGATCGGCGACAGCCGCGCGATGGCGCGGGCGGTCGGGGCTCCGTTCGTGCCGATCACCCCGACCTTCCCCCTGCTCGGCCCGCTCGGCCTGGTGCCGCTGCCCTCGCGCTGGAGGCTCGAGTTCTGTGAGCCGATCGACGTCTCGGCTCACGGGCCCGACGCCGCCGGCGATCGCCGCGTCGTCTTCGATCTCACCGAGCAGGTGCGGGAGACGATCCAGGAGAAGGTCTACGAGAACCTGGTCAAGCGGGGTTCGACTTTCCTCTGAGCGGGCAATAGGTTCCTGCCATGGACTCTGAACAGCTGCGGGCGGCGCTCGCGCGAACGCTCGGCGAGGTTGACGCCGACGAGCGCCTGGGGCCGCTGATCGGTGCCACGCGGCTGCGGATGAGGTTCGAGTTCACCGACCTCGGCATGGCGCTGAACGTTGCCGCGGCCGACCGGGGCCACAATCTGACCTGGTCGTTCGCCGACGACCCCGGTTGGCCGCCGAAGCTGACCCTGATGATGTCGTCCGAGGTCGCCAACCGCTACCTCCAGGGCGCCGAGAGCTTGGCGATCGGGATCGCCCGCGGTCAGGTCCGCTGGCGGGGCGACTCGCGGACCGCGCTGCTGTACCTGCCGGCCGCCCGTCTGATCGCCGAGCCATACCGCCGGGTGATCGAGGCCGAGTACCCGGCCCTGGCCGCCTAATCACCCATCTAGACCCCCCGATCCGGTTTGACGCGACGCCGGCGTCGGCGTAATCTCGACCGAACCAAGACGGCAACAGGCCAGCAGTGGCCCGCCCCGCCCGAGTCCCTCGGCGACTGGGACGCGGGTGAGCGGACCGCGAGGCGCCCCCGGCGCCGACGGCCGGCGAAGCGGGCCGTGAAGCCCGCAAGGCGACGGGGCCAAACGACCCCGTCGCCGTCTTTTCCAGGGAGCACCTCCGAGGTCACACACGCGCCCGGTTGCGTCTACGTAGGATCGGGCGGGTGCCCGAGGGAACGATCTCGCTCAACGAGGCCGCCCGGATCTCGGGCGTCTCGCCGTCGACGCTGAAGCGGTGGGCGCAGGCGAAGGTGATCCCGGTCAAGCGCGGCGAGTGGACGACCGCCGCCGCGGCCCAGGCGCGGGTGGTCTCGCGGATGCGCGAGCGCGGCCACTCGCTCGAGGAGCTGCGGCGGGCGGTCCGCGACGGGCGGCTTGCCTTCGGCTACGTCGAGGACCTGCTCCCCGGTAACCGTGAGATGCCGATCGACCGCGGCGAGGCGGCCGCCCGGACCGGCCTCGAGGAGGAGCTGGTCGAGCGGCTGATGACCCTGCTCGGGACGCCGACGGCGCTCGAGGGGACGCTCTCCGAGGAGGACGTCGCGGCGATCAACGACATGGCGGCGGTGCTGGGCGCCGGCTTCCCGCTCGTCGCCCTCTTGCAGCTGGTCCGCGTCTACGCCCAGTCGATCCGCAAGATCGCCGAGGCCGAGGTGCGCCTCTTCCACCTCTTCGTCCACGAGCCGCTGATCCGCCAGGGTGTCGACGCGCTCGAGATGGCCGACGAGATGGAGGGCCTGGCCCGCGAGCTGCTACCGCTGACCTCGCCGCTGATGGAGTACATCCACCAGCGCTACCTGCGCTTCTACATCGAGCAGGACGTGGTCGGACACATGGAGGTCGACTTCGCCGGTCTGCGGCAGCTCGGCAGGGTGACGATGGCGTTCTGCTTCGTCGACCTGACGGGATTCACCCGCTTCACCGAGGAGGAGGGCGACGAGGAGGCCCTCGATCTGGTCGAGCGGTTCGTCGAGACGGTCGAGGCGACGCTGCCCGCCGAGGCGCTGATCGTGAAGACGATCGGCGACGAGGTGATGATCGTCTCGCCCGACCCGGTGACCCTGACCGAGTGGGCCGTCGGCTTCCTGACCCTGTTCCAGGAGCGCCCACAGCCGCGGGTCGGGATCCACTACGGGCGCGCGGTCTACCGCGACGGGGACTACTTCGGCACCGAGGTCAACCTCACCCACCGAGTCGTCGCCCGGGCGCTCGGCGGTGAGGTGATGGTGACGACCGCCGTGCGTGACGCGATCGGCGACTCCGCCTACCTGTACTTCGACCCGATCGGCCGGGTGGAGCTGAAGGGATTCCCGGAGCCGGTCGAGTTGTTCGTGGTCCGGGCCTCCGAGATGCAGTAAGCAGGAATTCGCCCCGGGCCGCCGTAGTCTTCAAGCGTGATCAAGGAGGAGGCGCTCGAGGAGCTCGCCGACGCGGTCAGGGCGAGTGGCCTGATCGACCCGGGAATCGAGGCCGTGGTAATGGTCTCGGGCGGCGCCGACTCGGCCTGCGTGGCCGCCGGCCTGGCGCGCGTGCTCGGCTGCGAGGCGGTGCACGCCTCGCACGTCAACTACGGGCTCCGCGCCGGCGCCGACGACGGCGAGGCTGCAGCCCGCCGGCTCTGCGCGGCGCTGCGGATCGACCTTCATGTGGAGCGGCCCAAGCGACTGCCGGAGGGCAACCTGCAGGCGGCCGCCCGCGGCGTCCGCTACGACGCCGCCCAGCGCCTGCGCGACCGGACGGGGGCGGCGGTGATCGTCACCGGCCACACGCGCACCGACGTCGCCGAGACGGCGCTCTACCGCCTCGCGGCCTCGCCCGGCTCGCGGGCCCTGCTCGGCCTGCCGCCGCGTTGCGGCCGGGTCGTGCGACCGCTGCTCGGCCTCGGGCGCGAGCGGGTGCGCGAGCTGGCCGCGGCCGCCGGCCTGCCGTTCGCCGACGACGAGACCAACGCCGACGCGCGCTACGCGCGCAACCGGATCAGGGCCGAGGTCCTGCCGGTGCTGCACGAGATCAACCCGGGCGCCGAGCCGAACATCGCCGAGACCCGCGCCGAGCTTGCCGAGGAGGGGGCCCTGCTCGACCGGGTGGTGCTCGAGGCACTGGACGACGCGGGTGCCGGCGCCGCCTCGGTGGACATCGAGGCGGCGGCGATGCGGGCCTGGGAGCCGGGTCTGCGGCGCCTTGCCCTGCGGGCGCTCGCCGAGCGCGCGGCCGGGCGCCAGGTGCCGCTGGGCCGGAGCCTCGCCGCCGAGATCGAGCGCTTGGCGGCAAAGCCCGAGGGCGGCACCGTGGAGCTCGGAGCCGGGCTGGTCGCCGTCTGCGAGTCGGGCTGGATCCGCCTGCGCGCCGCCCCCGCGGACGCGGCGCCCGCTCCGGAGCCGGTCAGGCTGGGGCTTCCGGGCCGCGCCCAGGTCGGCGGCTGGGAGGTGCGCGCCGAGCTTCATCCGGGGCCGGTCGACCCCGCCGGCCCCGATCTCGCGACGCTCGATGCGGCGGCGCTCGCGGGCGCGATCGAGGTCCGCACCTGGCGTCCGGGCGACCGCATCCGGCCGTTGGGGATGAGTGGCACGAAGACGCTCCAGGACCTGTTCACCGACGGCGGCGTGCCGCGCTCGCTGCGCAGCTCGCTGCCCGTGGTCACGGTCGACGGCCAGGTCGCCTGGGTCGCCCGCGTCGCCGTCTCCGAGGACTTTCGCATCGACGCGGACACCGAGCGCGTGGCCGTGCTCACCGCCCGGTCTCTCGACTAACTACTGTGCCGTAGGTGACGGATCCCGCGATCGGCGAGACCCTGGTCGAGGCCGACGAGCTGCAGCGGCGGGTCGCGGAACTCGGGGCCGAGATCAACCGCGACTACGCCGAGCGCGACCTGGTGATGATCGGCGTGCTCAAGGGGGCCGTGCTCTTCCTCGCCGACCTGATGCGGGAGCTCGAGATCCCGTGCGAGATCGACTTCATGGCCGTCTCCAGCTACGGCTCGGCGACGGACTCCTCGGGCGTGGTCAGGATCCTCAAGGACCTCGACGCGTCGATCGCCGACCGCGACGTGCTCCTGGTCGAGGACATCGTCGATTCCGGGCTCACGCTCCACTATCTGCTCAAGAACCTCCGCGCCCGAGAGCCACGCACGCTCGAGGTTTGCGCCCTGCTGACCAAACCCGAGCGCCGGCGCGTCGATTTGCCGATTCGTTACGTCGGTTTCGAGATCCCGAACCGGTTCGCGATCGGCTACGGCCTCGACCACGGCCAGCGTTACCGCAACCTGCGGTATGTGGCTGCGTTGCAGCAGTAGAAGGGTCGAAAAACCGCTGATTTACGCCTGGTACGCTGATCTGAGTCGAAGCCGGGGACGAACCCCTATTTAGACCATGAGACGGTTTTTCAGAAGCGCTGCGTTCCCGATCCTGATTGTGATCGTGCTCGCCTTTTTCGCCCAGCGGCTGATCAGCCCGCCGAGCACCGAGAAGACGCCCACCTTCAACGAGCTGCGGCAGCAGATCGAGACCAAGCCGGAGACGATCGACTCGGTCACCTTCCAGCAGAAGACCGAGACGGTGAAGGTGGTCGAGTCCGACGGCGACGAGTACTCGACCGGGTACCCGCCCGAGTCGCAGACGCCGATGGTCAACCAGCTCGCCCGCCATCCCGAGATCACGACCAACATCGAGGGCACGGGCGGCTCGAGCTTCCTCTCGATCCTCACCTACATCCTCCCCTTCGTCCTCTTCTTCGGCTTCTGGCTCTTCCTGATGAACCAGATGCAGGGCGGTGGCTCGCGGGTGATGAGCTTCGGCAAGTCGCGCGCAAAGCGGATGTCGGTCGACGCGCCGAAGATCACCTTCCGCGATGTCGCCGGCGCCGACGAGGCCGTGCAGGAGCTGCACGAGATCAAGGAGTTCCTCGAGAACCCGAAGAAGTTCCAGGCCCTGGGCGCGCGGATCCCGAAGGGCGTCCTGCTCTACGGGCCACCCGGCACCGGCAAGACGCTGCTCGCGCGCGCCGTCGCCGGCGAGGCCGGGGTGCCGTTCTTCTCGATCTCGGGCTCCGACTTCGTCGAGATGTTCGTCGGCGTCGGCGCCAGCCGCGTCCGCGACCTGTTCGAGCAGGCGAAGCAGAACTCGCCCTGCATCATCTTCATGGACGAGATCGACGCCGTCGGCCGCCACCGCGGCGCCGGCATGGGCGGCGGTCACGATGAGCGCGAGCAGACCCTGAACCAGCTCCTGGTCGAGATGGACGGGTTCGAGATGAAGGACAACATCATCCTGATCGCGGCCACCAACCGGCCCGACATCCTCGATCCGGCGCTGCTGCGCCCTGGCCGGTTCGACCGCCAGATCGTCGTCGACCGCCCCGATCGCCGCGGGCGCAAGAGGATCCTCGAGGTCCACACGCGCGGCAAGCCGCTCGCCAAGGACATCGACCTCGACGCGCTCGCCGGGCAGACGCCGGGCTTCACCGGCGCCGACCTCGCCAACCTGATCAACGAGTCGGCGCTGCTGACCGCGCGCTCGGGCAAGCGGGAGATCACCCAGGTCGAGCTCGAGGAAGGGATCATGCGGGTGATCGCCGGCCCCGAGAAGAAGACCCGGGTGATGTCGGAGAAGGAGCGCCTGGTCACCGCCTTCCACGAGATGGGTCACGCGATCGTCGGCCACATGCTGCCGAACTGCGATCCGGTGCACAAGGTCTCGATCATCGGGCGCGGCCAGGCCCTCGGCTACACGATCTCGCTCCCTGGCGAGGACCGCTTCCTGACCACCCGCGCCGAGCTCACCGACACGATGGCGATGACCCTGGGCGGCCGCGCCGCCGAGGAGATCGTCTTCGGCGAGATCACCACCGGCGCCTCCAACGACCTCGAGAAGGTGACCGAGACGGCCAAGCAGATGGTCATGCGTTACGGGATGTCCGAGCGCCTCGGGCCGCGCGTCTTCGGCCACGACCGCTCGATGCCTTTCCTCGGCCGCGAGTTCTCAGCCGAGCCCGACTACTCCGACGAGATCGCGCGCGAGATCGACGACGAGATCCGCCGCATCGTCGAGGAGGCCCATCAGACCGCCAAGGACATCCTGGTGGAGCACCGCCAGCACCTCGACCGGATCTCCAACCTGCTGCTCGAGCGCGAGACGATCGACGCCGAGCAGTTCGTCAAGCTGCTCGACGGCGTCGCCGCCGAGGAGGTCTTCGGCGACGAGGACACCGAGCCGGCACCCCCCGAGGCCGAGCCCTCCGAGCCCGAGCGCAGCGCCGGCCGCGAGGGCCCGCGCCCGATGCCTCATCCGCGCCCCGGCTTCGCCGGCGGCTCGGCCGAGATGCGCGCCGACGAGCCTTCCTGAGTTCGTCCACCGTCCTTGCGTATCGGCCGCCGATCGCGATAGATTGCGCGCCGTTAGACCTACTCTCTCAGTACCGAAAGGACTCAGATGATCAAGCGAGCAGGGGGGACTCGGGGCTTCCGCGTTCGGCTTCTCGTGGCGCTAGTAGCGGTCCTGTGTGTCGGCGTCACCGGGATTGCCGTGGCGAACAACCTCGACCGGGGCACCGCTCAGAACGCCGCCCGCTTTGCGGCCAAGCAGAAGTGCAAGGCGACGGCCGGTTGCACAGGCTACGGAGCCAGCAACGTCCGGCTGGTCACGCACCACAAGGCGGTCGGCAAGATCTTCGTAAACGTTACGAGGAACGGCGTCAAGTTCCAGTGTCGAAACCAGGTCGTGATCACCCTCAATCCTGAGAACGGCGCGGTCAGGTTCTTCCTCTCGCACCGTCGTTGCGTGCAGTTGTAGACCGGTCTCGAACAAATTGTCCGAGGGGCGGGCCTCAGGCCCGCCCCTCGCGCGTTCGGGCGGCGATACTGGCGGCATGACCGCTGCCAGGGGAGACGGCGCCGCTCGACCGCGGCTGATGGGGGTCGTCAACGTGACCCCGGACTCGTTCTCCGACGGTGGTCTGTACCTGGACACCGCGGCCGCGATCGCCCACGGTCGCGAGCTCGCCGCCGAGGGCGCCGACCTGCTCGACATCGGCGGTGAGTCGACGCGTCCGGGCGCCGAGGCGGTGAGCGCGGCGGTCGAGCTCGAGCGCGTCGCGCCGGTGGTCGAGGCGCTGGCCGGCGCCGGCGGGCCCGGGGTGGGCGTCTCGATCGACACCTCGAAGGCCGCGGTGGCAGCGGCCGCGCTCGACCTCGGCGCCGCGATCGTCAACGACGTCACCGCGTTTCGCGGCGATCCCGAGATGGCCGCGCTCTGTGGCGAGCGCGACTGCGAGGTCGTGCTCATGCACATGCAGGGCAGCCCGCGGACGATGCAGGAGGACCCCCGGTACGCGGACGTCGTCGACGATGTCCGCGCCTTCCTCGCCGAGCGAGTTGCGGTTGCGGTCGAGGCCGGCATCGACGAGGGCCGGATCTGGGTCGACCCCGGGATCGGCTTCGGCAAGACGCTCGACCACAACCTCGAGCTGCTGCGGCGGCTCGGCGAGCTCCGCGAGCTCGGGCGCCCGATCGTGATCGGCACCTCGCGCAAGCGCTTCCTCGGCGCGATCACCGGCCGCGAGGTCGGCGATCGCCTGGGCGGGACGCTGGCCTCGAACGCGCTCGCCCTCGCCGCCGGCGCCGACGTCTTTCGCGTCCACGAGGTCGCCGCCGCTCGCCAGGCGCTCGACGCGGCAGCGGTGATCCTCGGTCGCGCGGCTTGGCGCCGGACCCGGCCGGCGGCCGCCCGTTAGCGTTAGCGCCGCATGGAGGCTCACAGCGAGGGATCCGAATCGTCGGTGCAGGTCGAGCTGCGCGGCCTCTCGATCTACACCCACCACGGGGTCAGCGATGCCGAGCAGGAGGTCGGGCAGCGGCTCGTGATCGACGTCTCCTTCGACGTCCCCGATTGCGACGCAGTGCTCACCGACCGGCTCGAGGACACGATCGACTACGCCGAGGTCGCCGACATCGTGGCTCTGGCGGCGACCGAGCGCAGCTACCGGACGCTCGAGCGGCTGGCGAGCGTGATCGGCGAGCGGATCATGGACCGCTTCGGCTCCGACATGGTCCGGGTCCGCGCCGCGAAGCCCGAGCCGCCGATCCCGCTCGCGATCGAAGAGGTCGCGGTCGAGGTCTCCCGCGAGCGCGCCCTGCCCGAGATGGAGGAGGAGGAAGAAGAAGAGTCCGGGGAGGCCCCGTGAGCGCGAGCCTCGGCTACCTCGGACTGGGCTCGAACGTCGGCGATCGCATCGCCCACCTGCGGGCGGCGGTCGAGGCGCTGCCGGAGCACGGGGCGGAGGTCGACGCCGTCTCCTCCGTCTACGAGACCGAGCCGGTCGGCGAGATCCTCGACCAGCCGGACTTCCTCAACGCCGCCGTGCGGATCGAGACCGGCCTCGAGCCGGAGGCGCTGCTCGACGCCTGCAAGGCGATCGAGGTCGAGCAGGGCCGGATGTTCGGCGGGCCGAGGCATGGGCCGAGGGCGCTGGACGTGGATCTGTTGCTGCTGGGTGACGTGGAGCTCGAAACGGAGCGGTTGACCCTGCCGCACCGGGAGGTGACGAGCCGTCGGTTCGTGCTGGTCCCGTTGCTGGAGCTCGATCCGGAGTTGCGATTGCCCGATGGGACCGTGCTGAGCGAGGCGTTGGAGGGGCTGGGTGAGGGGGAGCGTGTGGTGAAAATCGGGCCGCTGGTCACGAACTGATCGGTGTCGCGTCCAACTGTTGGACGCCAAACCGATCGATTCGGCCCCTTCGAGCTACGCCGCGGCCGCGGGGGTTTGGAGCGGCTCCAGCCACGCTTGAGGCAGGATCGGCGGCGCGTCGCCCGGGTACTCGGGCGCGACGCGCATCGCCAGATCGCCGGCGGGGCGGGCGGCGATCGCCTCGCGCAGGTCCTGAAGCGTCATCAGCAGGCGGACGCTGGTGCCGATCTGCAGGTCGGCGGCGTTCAGGTCCTCGCCCCCGAGCACGCCGGCCGCGATCCAGTCGTCGATCCGCTGCAGCAGCCCGGGCAGGGCGGCGAGGTCGGCGCGGACGTTCTCGTCGGTCGCCTCGTTGAGCCGCGCCGACAGCGCGACCAGCGGCCCGCCGGTCTTCACCGCGAGGCCGATCGGGACGCCCAGGCGGGCGCCCTCGGAGTACGAGGCGAGCGGGGCGCGGTCGCGGCGCAGCGCGTTCCAGAGGATCCGGCGCGCGACCGGCTGCAGCGTTTCGTCCCCCCACGTCTCGGCCTGCTCGACCGCGGCGCGCTGCGCGGGGTCGGCCGGCAGGAGGGGCGGCTCGGGCTGGACGCGGTCGAGCTCGCGGGCGATCTCGCGCGACCCCTGCACCTTGCGGCCGCCGAGCTTCAGCGCCGGCACGGTGAGCCCCGAAAAGCCGGTCGCGCGCAGCCGGGCCTTCGCGATCACCGGCATCAGGTCGACCCGCTTGTAAGGGATGGCCTTGATCTCGAGCATCCGCATCGCCGTGCGCGACGGGTGCGAGCCCGGGATCACGTAGAGCTTGGCGTCCACGGTCCGGATCCTATCCCCGCGATAATCACGCCGATGCTGCTCGCGATCGACGTCGGCAACACCCAGACCCACCTCGGCGCCTTCCGCGGCACGGAGCTGGTCGAGCATTGGCGCTTCCGGACCGTCTCCGGCGCGACGGGCGACGAGATCGCCGAGCGGGTGGCGGGCCTACTCGCCCTGAGCGGGATCGAGAGAGGTGAGGTCGACGCGATCTGCGTCTCGTCGGTCGTGCCGCCGCTCGGCGGCCAGTACGAGGCGATGTCGGAGCGCTACTTCGAGGCTCGCTGCCTGACGGTCGGCCCCGGCGTCAAGACGGGGATGCCGATCCGGATCGACAACCCCTACGAGGTCGGCGCCGACCGGCTGGTCAACGCGGTCGCCGCCTACGAGCGCGTCGGCGACGCCTGCCTGGTCGTCGACTTCGGCACCGGGATCAACTTCGACGCCGTCTCGGCCGAGGGCGAGTACCTGGGCGGCGCGATCGCGCCCGGGATCGAGATCTCGCTCACCGCGCTGACCGAGCGCGGCGCGCAGATCGGCCGGATCGAGCTCGGCGAGCCGGAGACGGCGATCGGCCGCTCGACGCGAGGCGCGATCCAGTCGGGCGTGATCTTCGGCTTCGCCGGCCTGATCGACGGGGTCGCGCACCGGATCGAGCGTGAGCTCGGCGGCGAGCCGACGCTGATCGCCACCGGCGGGCTCGCTCACATCATCGTCCCCTTCTGCGAGAGCATCGACGAGGTGGACGACCTGCTGACCCTGACCGGCCTGCGGCTGATCTGGGACCGTAACTCGTGACTCAGCCGCCGCTCACCTCGCCCTTCTCGATCGGGCCGGTCACGCTTCCCAACCGCGTCCTGCTGGCGCCGCTGGCCGGGATCGGCAACTGGTTCGTCCGCCTGCAGGCCCACCGCCACGGCGCCGGCCTCGCGGTCTCGGAGATGGTCTCCAGCTTCGCGATCGCCCACCGCAACCGGCGCACGGTCGAGGAGATGCTGCGCGTGCACCCCGACGAGGGCCCGGTCTCGATTCAGCTCTTCGGCGCCGACCCCGACGTGATGCGGGAGGCGGCGGCGGTGGCGGCCGCCGCCGGCCCGGCCCTGATCGATCTGAACATGGGCTGTCCGGTGCCGAAGGTGCTGAAGACCGGTGCGGGCGCGGCTCTGATCGCGGATCCGGCGCTCGCCGTCGCGGTCGCCCGCGCCGCGATCGAGGGCTCCGGGCTCCCGGTGACCGTGAAGGTGCGGTCCGGGATCGAGCCCGCCGACCACTCCGGGCTCGAGCTGGCCCGCCGGCTCGTCTGCGAGGCCGGGGTCTCCGCCGTCGCCCTGCACCCGCGCCCGGCGAAGCAGTTTCACCGCGGTCGCCCCGAGTACGGGCTCGTTCGCGAGCTCGGCGCGATGCTCGATCGCGAGGGCTCCCGCGTGCCGCTGATCGTCTCCGGCGGCCTGCGATCGGTCGAGCAGGTCCGCCGCGCCTACGAGGAGTCCGGCGCCGATGCGGTGATGATCGCTCGCGGCTCGCTCGGCAACCCGTGGATCTTCGACCGCCTCACGGGAGCGCGGGAGAGCGCGCCGACGGCGGGGGAGATCGAAGCGGAGCTGCGCTGGATCCTCGACCGCGCCGGCGAGCACTGGGGCCCGGAGCGGGCGGCGCGCAACCTGCGCAAGTTCTACCCTTGGTACGTCGAGCGGCTCGGCTACGAGGGCGCCGAGGCGGATCGCTTCCAGCGCACGAACAGCCTCGACGAGGTGCGTGAGCTGCTCGACAACGGCGCCTCCGCGCCGACCGAGGCGGCGATTTCGGGACGCGTGAGCACGCCGCTATAATCGCGCGCCGCTGCCCGGTCCGCGTGCGGGATCCCTGACGCGTTTCGGGCGTTTTCATGCCGGGGTCCCCGTCGTTACGGCGGGGGATAATCGAGGAAGAGGACAGGCACAGTGGCTCGTGAAGCGCTGATCACCAAGGAAGGGCTGGACAAGCTCAAGACGGAGATCGACCATCTCTCGACCGTCAAGCGTCGTGAGGTCGCCGCGCGCATCAAGGAGGCGCGGGAATTCGGCGACATCGCCGAGAACTCCGAGTACGACGACGCCAAGAACGAGCAGGCCCTGCTCGAGCAGCGGATCGCTCAGCTCGAGGAGCAGTTGCGCCGGGCGAACGTCGTCGACGAGAAGAAGATCGACCTGGAGAAGGTCGGCGTCGGCGTCGTCGTGCACGTCAAGGATCAGAAGTCGGGCGACTCGCGAAAGTTCCAGATCGTCGGCCCGACCGAGGCCAACCCGGCCGAGCACAAGCTTTCCCACGAATCGCCGATCGGCAAGGCGCTGCTCAGCCACAAGCGCGGCGACATCGTCACCGTCGACGTCCCCCGCGGACCGAAGAAGAAGCTGAAGATCACCAAGATCGAAGCTGCCTAGGTCCCTCGGGGTGGTTTCGGACTAGGCTCGCCGCGATGGCAGAGCCGCAAGACAGCGCCGGCGAGCGCTCCGAGTCCCATGTCATCGCCGAGCGGCGGCAGAAGCTCGAGCGCCTGCGCGCGGACGGGGTCGATCCCTTCCCCCACGAGTACGAGGGCCGCACCGAGATCGCGGCGGTCCGCGAGGCGCACGACGGGCTCGAGGACGGCGAGGAGACCGAGCAGGGCTACCGCGTCGCCGGCCGGATCGCCGCCCGCCGCGGCCAGGGCAAGGCGGCCTTCATCGACCTCGTCGACGGCAGCGGGAGGATCCAGATCCACGCCCGCAGCGACGTCCTCGGCGAGGACGGGCTCGACGGCCTGCTCGGGCTCGACCTCGGCGACATCGCCGGGATCGAGGGGACGGCGTTCAAGACCCGCCGGGGGGAGTTGTCGCTGAAGGCGACGGGGTGGACTCTGCTCGCCAAGAGCCTGCGCCCGCCACCGGACAAGTTCCACGGCGTCAAGGACACGGAGCTCCGCTACCGCCACCGCGAGCTCGACCTGATCGCCAACCCCGAGGCCCGCGAGCTGTTTCGCAAGCGCGGTGCGGCGATCGCCGCGACCCGCGAGTGGCTCGACTCAGAGGGCTTCGTCGAGGTGGAGACGCCGGTCCTGCAGCCGCTCTACGGCGGCGCCCTGGCTCGTCCGTTCACGACTCATCACAACGCGCTCGACCGCGACCTCTACCTGCGGATTGCGACCGAGCTCTACCTGAAGCGCTTGATCGTCGGGGGCATCGACCGGGTCTACGAGCTCGGCAAGGACTTCCGCAACGAGGGGATCTCGTTCAAGCACAACCCGGAGTTCACGATGCTCGAGTGGTACGAGGCCTACGCCGACTACGAGGACGCCGCCGCACGGCTGGAGGCGCTCGTCGCCCACGTCGCGGAGCGGGTCAACGGGACCACCAAGATCGAGCGCGACGGGGTCGAGATCGAGCTGGCGCCGCCGTGGCGGCGGGTGACCCTGCGCGCGGCGATCGAGGAGCGGACCGGGATCGACATCCTCGAGCACCCGACCCGCGAGGCGCTCGCCGAGGCGATGGACTCAGAGGCGAGCCCCGAGGAGGGCTGGGGCAAGCTGGTCGACGGGCTGTTCTCCAAGCAGGTCGAGCCGACCCTGGTCCAGCCCACCTTCGTCTTCGACTACCCGGTCGAGATGTCGCCGTTCGCGAAGCGCCACCGCGACGACGACCGCCTGGTTGAACGCTGGGAGCCGATCGTCGGCGGGGTCGAGATCGGCAACGCGTTCACCGAGCTCAACGACCCCGACGAGCAGCGCCGGCGCTTCGAGCAGCAGGCCGAGGAGCTGCGCCGAGGGGACCAGGAGACCCAGCCCTTCGACGAGTCGTTCATCGAGGCGCTCGAGTACGGGATGCCGCCGACCGGCGGGGTCGGGCTCGGCATCGACCGCCTGGTGATGCTGCTGACCGGCGCCAGGAGCCTGCGCGAGGTGGTTCTGTTTCCGGCGATGCGCTGAGCCCCCGGTGACGATCGCCGCCACGGTTGCGGCGGCGATCGCGCTCGGCGCCTCGCCCCCGGCCTGCGACCCCGGCGCCGCCAACTGCTCGGCGGCGTCGGGAACGATCGTCTACGTCGAGCGGGTCGACCCCGACGGCGACGGCGACGCCCACTTCGTCCTGCTCAGCGACCAGGGGATCACCGCGCCCGGGATCTCGGTGATCGACGTCGCCCGCGAGCTGCGGCCCGATCCGCTGCCCGGCCCGGGCGACCTGGTCGCCGCCGCCGGCCCGGTCTACCCGGGCTCCTACGGCCAGCACCAGATCCAGGCGACCGAAGTGCGGGTCGCCGGCGTTCCTTGACCACATGCCGCTGACCCCTTGACGGGCGAGATTCCGGGTGTACCTTTGGCATAGGGATGGTCACGCGGTCTGCACGGAAGGGGATCGCATCGTCGGCGGCCCTCGCGGCGGGGGCTGCGGCGCTCGCCCTCCTGCTGGCGCCTCCGAATGCTGACGCGATCTCGGCCAAGCAAGCCGGCAAGATCGCGATCAAGACGCTGAAGGTGAAGAAGCTCGGTGAGCAGGTGGCGCTGTTCGCAGAGCCCAAGGCGCTGAAGAAGGGCACGGTCGTCGACGAGGCCGGCACACAGGGTGAGATCCCGTCGAAGCCGACCGTGCTCGAGGGCACGCGGCTGAAGCAAAAGGCCTACATGTTCTGGCTCGACAGCGAGTACGGCGCCGAGTTCGAGCATCCGAGCACGATCCTCCTGCTCGACGCGAAGTCGGGCAGGGTGATCAAACGCAAGGACGCGCTCTGGTGGCCGCTGGTGAACGGGAAGCCTCCCGCCTACTTCGCCTCGTCCGAGGCGTATCTCTCGGACAAGTTCCAGGTCTACGCGGGCCAGCCGCAGGTGGAGTCCTCCGCTGATACCCCGAACGTCCGCCGCGCCGGACGCCTCGCCCAGCCCCGCCTGCCGGTGGGGACGTTCGCCAACGACTGCATGGTGATGATCGGCGATCGCCTCAGCCCAACGTTCAAGGGGAGCTTCACGGCGATGAAGAAGTGGGCCGACAAGGCCGGGATCCAGACGTCCAACGCGATCAACGCCGAGGACCTGACCAACGACATCGCCGACTTCATCGCTCACGGGTGCAAGGACGTCTTCATCTACGTCGCCGGCCACGGGGTGCCGCCCGACGGGTGGCAGCCGTCCGGCCCGGTGCCCGAAGGATTCCAGCTCAAGACCGGCCCGGCGGCCGTCGAGCTCGGCGGCAAGTTCGTCTTCGACGGCAAGACCGACAAGACGACCTGGCAACCGCAGCAGCTGACCCCGGCGGACCTCGACAAGATCCTCAAGGGGTTCGCGGTCAGCAACCCGAAGATCGAGTTCAAGATCAAGATCGACGCCTGCTTCGCCGGCCGGTTCAAGGACCTGAAGTCGAACAAGAACCTGCGCGTGCTCGAGCTCTCCTCGGCGGAGAATCAGACCTCGCAGGGCTTCCTCGGCCACTGGGAGGTGAAGCACAAGAACACCGGCAAGGTGGTCAAGTGGATCACCGTCGCCGACAACCCCGACGGGGCGACGGAGTTCACCAACGGCGACATCCACGGGCTCAATGCCTGGGGGGAATCGACCGCCGAGATGACCCAGCACCCGGGCCTTGCGGGCGCGATCGAGCGGTCCCTGGAGCTCGGCAAGGCGTTCAACATCACGTTCGGGACGATCCCGCAGGGAGAGCCCGGCCACACCGATCCCGAGGTCTACACCAACCTGCCGCTCGCCTCGACGGCCGGCTCGGCGCCGACGGCGGTCTTCGGCTTCTCGCCGAACTCGCCGCCGAGCGCTCCGAAGAAGGGTCAGACGATTACGTTCGACGGGAGCTCCTCGTCCGATCCCGACGGCGACATCCGGATCTACGAATGGGATTTCGGCGACGGCACCAAGGGGTTCGGAGATGTGGTTTCCCATTCGTTCCCGACCCCGGGCATCTATCCGGTCAAGCTGACGGTCACCGACAGCCACGCGAACACGTCGACTCTGATCCAGCAGGTGATGGTGAGCGGCGCGGGGAGCAAGGTCGGGGCGGTCAGCGGCGACCCGTGCGACATCGTCAGCGGATACGTCGACATCAACATCCCGAGCTATGCCGAAGGGGCGAACGCGACCCTCACCTCCCCGTTCGACTGCCCCGGACGCTCGATCACCAACATCGTCGTCAGTACCGTGATGGGTCCCTACATCGGTACACCGCCTGAAGACGCCATGGACGAGTGGGGCCAGCCGAGAAACCACCTCCACATCACCTTCGACGTCGCCGGCTCGATCGGGCCCGGCACCGGTTCGTACGCGTTCACGGCCACCTGGAACTAAGGCCGCGTCTTCAGGTCCAGGGCGAGGTCCGCCGCGTACTGGTCGAGGGCGCTTGCCGAGATGCCCGGGGCCGAGACGTCGAGCTCGGCGGTCGCGGTCGGGCCGTCCTCGCCGCCGACCAGCGCGATCGAGTCGCCGCGCTTGAAGCCGTCGCCGGTCGTCATCAGCGAGCCGGGGATGCCGCTGAACGTCCCGGTCATCACCCGGACCGGCGCTCCCGGCAGGTTCGCCTTCGCGTGGGTGGCGGCGAACGTCGAGGGGTCCTCGAAGGTGAGGTTGCGGTCGCGCGCGTACTGCTGCCAGAAGCCCTCGGTGGCGAGCTTCTGCGAGCTGCCGTTGATCTGGCTGCGCAGGACCAGGTAGCCGATGATCACGAACAGGATGCCCTGGTAGATCAGCACGGCACGGCCCGGGTTCGAGAGATTGAGCAGGAGGCCGTAGATGCCGCCGCCGATGATGTTCACGCCGAGCATCCACAGCAGCGTCCTGCCCAGCCAGTGGATGTAGGTCGAGGGGTGGCGGACGACGATCTGGCGGAACTGCGGTCTGGTCGAGGCGACGTCGGCCGGCGGGTGGTCGAACGTGGTCTTGGCGAGGATCGCGGCGACGAACGGGTCCTCGGGCTTCGCGTCCTTCGCCGCGGTGCGCTTCGCCTCCCCGGTGTCGACCTCCTCGAGGCACTCCTCGCGCACGGTGGTGGCGATGTGGGCGGCGTCCGTGCACAGCGTCTCGAGCTCCGACTCGGCGGAGAGATACCCCTCGCGCGAGACGCAGAGCACGCCGGCGGCCAGCTCCCAGCCGAAGTCGTCGGGGTTGCGGTGCAGCCACTCGGTGAAGGCGGGTGAGAAGAGCTCGGTGAGCCAGTCGGCGTTGACGCCGTCGGCCGCCCGGACCGAATCGCCGCTCTCCAGCTTCACCGACTTGGCGAGCATGGCGACGGGCCCGCCCGCCCCGAGGTACGGCGCGAACCCGATCGACTCCGGCACGTGCAGCACGACCGCCGTCCGGCGCACCGTGTGGGTGGAGTCGTTGGAGCGGTAGGTGTAGGTGAGCCGGCAGACGGTGCCGGGCTCGCCGCCAGGCAGATCGCCGCTCGCGGCGCCCTCGACGCGCAGGTCGTCCTCGCTCAGCAGGCCGCCGCTGCGCGGCAGCTCGACGCGCTCGGCCGCGGCGAGCCCGTGCGCTCGCGCGAACTCGGCCAGCGGTCCGCCGTCCTTTGCCCCCGCGCTCACCCCGCAAATCTATTCGTCCGCAACTTGCGGCGGACGCGGGACTCGTGCCTGAGTCCCGCATGGGCCGCCAGGCCGCCCCGATATACTGGCCACTCGCCGTCGTCGACAAAACCGGAGGTTCTAATCCCGCGGCAAAGAGCAGCCGATGAAGTGGATGGAGCTTCCGGCGCTGTCGCGTCCCCCGGCACGGCTAGAACTTAGGTAGGCACACGGACTCAGGCGGAAGATTTGTTCGAGCGATTCACAGAACGGGCCCGACAGGTGGTTGTCCTCGCTCAAGAGGAAGCCCGGACCCTGAAGCACAACTACATCGGGACGGAGCACATCCTGCTCGGGCTTCTGCGCGAGGAGGAGGGCCTCGCCGCGCGGGTGCTCGAGTCGCTCGACATCACGGTCGAGCGGGTCCGCGCCCAGGTCGTCCGCATCGTCGGCTCCGGCGAGGAGGTCACCTCCGGCCAGATCCCGTTCACACCGCGCGCCAAGAAGGTCCTCGAGCTGGCGCTGCGCGAGGCGCTCTCGCTCGGCCATAACTACATCGGCACCGAGCACATCCTGCTCGGGCTGGTGCGCGAGAACGAGGGCGTCGCGGCGCGCATCCTGCTCGACTTCGACGCCGACTCGGAGAAGATCCGCAACGAGGTCATCCGCATGCTCTCCGGGCCGGGCGGCCGCCGCCAGGGTTCCGGCGGGGGCTCGGGCGAGGGCAAGAAGTCGTCGAAGCTGCTCGACCAGTTCGGCCGCAACCTGACCAAGCTCGCCTCCGAGGGCAAGCTCGACCCGGTGATCGGCCGCGAGACCGAGGTCGAGCGGATCATGCAGATCCTCTCCCGGCGGCAGAAGAACAACCCGGTCCTGCTGGGCGAGCCCGGGGTCGGCAAGACCGCGATCGTCGAAGGCCTCGCCTCGCGGATCACCCGCGGCGAGGTGCCCGAGCTGCTCAAGAACAAGCAGATCTACACGCTCGACCTCGCCGCCCTGGTCGCCGGCTCCAAGTACCGCGGCGAGTTCGAAGAGCGGCTGAAGAAGGTGATGAAGGAGATCACCCAGCGCGGCGACATCGTCCTCTTCATCGACGAGCTCCACAACCTGGTCGGCGCCGGCGCCGCCGAGGGCGCGATCGACGCCGCTTCCATCCTGAAGCCCGCTCTCGCCCGCGGCGAGCTGCAGACGATCGGCGCGACGACGCTGGACGAGTACCGCAAGTACCTCGAGCGCGATTCCGCGCTCGAGCGCCGCTTCCAGCAGATCAAGGTCGAGGAGCCGTCGATCCCCGACACCGTGAAGATCCTCGAGGGCCTGCGCGAGCGCTACGAGGACCACCACAAGGTGCAGATCACCGACGATGCGCTCGAGGCCGCCGCCGAGCTCGCCAGCCGCTACATCTCCGACCGCTTCCTGCCCGACAAGGCGATCGACCTGATCGACGAGGCGGCCTCGCGGATGCGGATCCGCTCGATGAGCCAGCCGCCCGTCTACCGCGACCTCGAGGAGGAGATCGAGGAGACCCGGCGCGCCAAGGAGGCCGCGATCGAGGCCCAGGAGTTCGAGAAGGCGGCCAACCTGCGCGACACCGAGCGCCAGATGACGAACAAGAAGCGCGAGCTCGAGGACCAATGGGACTCGGGCGACGCCGGTGAGCGCCCCGCGGTCGGCGAGGAGGAGATCGCCGACATCGTCTCCATGTGGACCGGGATCCCCGTCTTCAAGCTGACCGAGGCGGAGACGCGCAAGCTGATCCGGATGGAAGACGAGCTCCACAAGCGGGTGATCGGCCAGCACGTCGCGATCGAGGCCGTCTCGAAGGCGATCCGCCGCTCGCGCGCCGGGATCAAGGACCCGAAGCGCCCGGCCGGCTCGTTCATCTTCCTCGGCCCCTCCGGCGTCGGCAAGACCGAGCTCGCCCGCACCCTGGCCGAGTTCCTGTTCGGCGACGAGGACTCGATGATCCGGATCGACATGTCGGAGTACATGGAGAAGCACGCCGTGAGCCGCCTGGTCGGCTCGCCGCCCGGCTACGTCGGCTACGACGAGGGCGGGCAGCTGACCGAGGCCGTGCGGCGCAAGCCCTACTCGGTGCTGCTGCTCGACGAGATCGAGAAGGCCCACCCGGACGTCTTCAACATCCTCCTGCAGATCCTCGAGGATGGCCGGCTTACCGACGCCCAGGGGCGCACGGTCGACTTCCGCAACACGATCGTGATCATGACCTCGAACATCGGCGCCAAGGACATCGCCAAGAACGTCTCCTTCGGCTTCTCGATCTCCGACGACGAGAGCGGCGCCTCCTACAAGGACATGAAGGAACGGATCATGGGCGAGCTGAAGAAGGTCTTCCGCCCGGAGTTCCTGAACCGGATCGACGAGGTGATCGTCTTCCACAAGCTCTCGCGCGAGGAGGTCCGCCTGATCATCGACCTGCTGATCGCCCGCGTCCAGGTCCAGGTGGCCGAGCACGACCTGCAGCTCGAGCTCACCGAGTCCGCCAAGGACCTGATCGCCGAGAAGGGCTGGGATCCGGCGATGGGTGCCCGGCCGCTGCGGCGCGCCATCCAGAAGTACATCGAGGACCCGCTCGCCGACGAGGTCCTGCGCCAGGGCCCGGACTCGATCATCCCCGGGACGACCGTGCTCGTAGACCACGACGAGTCCGCCGACCAGGAGGAGCACCCGCTGTCGCTGAAGCTGGTCAAGCCGCGCAAGCCGAAGGCGAAGAAGAAGGACGCGGAGAAGGAGCCGGTCGGCGTCGGGGCGAAGAAGGCCGACGGCGACGTGCCCGAGGACGACGTGCCGGTGATCGACGATCCGCTCGTCGAATCGGACTCAGACGCCGACTAGTTCAGGCTCCAGGTGTCGTAGCCGATGCTGCGGGGGATCGCTTCATTGCTGGCCTTTGCCGCCCTGATCGGCGCCCTCGCGCTCGCCGCCGAGGTATCCGCGGAGGGCCACACGGGCCGGGTCGAGTTCACCAAGCGCGCTGACCACATCTGCCAGGCGCCCCGCAACGAGGCCAAGGCGAGGATCGCCCACGGCGTTCGGTTCCTGGAGCGCAAGCACGCTGCGGTGCGCCGGGCGGGCCGCCACTTCATCACCGCCTACCGGCTGATGCGGGCCGCCTATCACCAGGTCGCCCAGCTGCCGCGGCCGTTCGAGTTCCACGTCGAGATCGCGAAGTGGCTGCACCGCGAGCACCAGGCGACCGGGGTCGGCGTGCACTCGGCGATCGCCCTCAAGCGCCGCCACTTCGCCAAGTCCTCGCGCCTCGCCCACCGGGCCGCGGTGCTCGAGCAACAGGCCGCGCGCCCGGTGCGCAACTTCGACTTCCATCACTGCCGCCCGTTCTGAGCGGGTCTACCGCTTCACCTTGAACGTCTGCTCGTTGCCGATCTTGGTGCTGAACTCGGGCTCGGCGACGCCCGCCTCGTTGGTCGAGCGCGAGTAGGCGACGTACTTGCCGGGCGGAAGCTCGTGCTTGTAGGCGTAGCTGAAGGGTGTCCTGCCGTTCTTCGTCTTGCCGAGCTTCGCCTTGATCCAGATCGGCTCATCGCAGGCGCCGCCATCGCTCGGGGCGACGCCCTTGAACCTGCCGCCCTTGGTCAACCACTCGCATCTCGGCTTCGCGAATGGCTGCAGGCCCTTTGGCTTCTGCAGCACCGCGACCTCGACCTTTGCCGTCGCCTGGCCGTCGAGCGTCTCGACCCGATGTTGCCCCCCCACGAGCGCATGCACGCGTGCCGCCCCTTCGAGGAGATCGGCCTGGAGCTGGTCGAGGCTCGTCTGGTCGTCATAGACGTTGATTCGTGCCGTGGCCGAGCCCAGGAAGCGATCGTTGGAGTAGGCACGGACCTCGTTGACCAGGACGCCGACCTTCTTCGGGTAGGCGATGAACTCAATCTCCTCGCTTGTGATCGAGCCCGGCCCCCCCATCTGTCCGCTGTAGATCACCGGCGACTGGCCACCCAGATCGAACTGCGCCAGCGATTCGTCGGACTCGACAACCCGGACGTTGCACCTCTGCGGGCGCGGCGGAACGCCGACGCTGACGTGGAATTTGACCGCCTTCTCGTCAGCATGGATCGAGATCTCATGCGAGCCAGGGCCGATGATTGCGGAACCGCTGGGGAAAATCCGCACTCGCACGGCGTACTTGTCGAGGATCACGCCGCCATCGCACTCCAGCGAGCTGACGAAGTCATCCAGAGCAGCAGCCGCCGCCGCGTCGCGATCGTCGGTGTCGCCGGCGTCGCCGCTCTCGCCCGCGATCACGGCGCGCTCGTCGCCGGGATCGCGTCTCGTCGGTGCGTTGCCCGGAGTCGTCTGCAGGACCAGTGCGGTCGCGAAGTCGTTGTCAGCGCCGATCCCGAGCGTCTTCTTGCCGCCGCTGCCGAACTCGGGGTCGAGCTCGCCGCTCGAGTCGTAGCGGGCGAGGGCGAAGTCGGCGCAGCCGAGCCCGCCGCAGTTGATGAACGCGTCGCCGCTGACCAGGGTCTTGCCGTCGGCCTGCACCGCGACCCCGGTCGCCTTGGCGAAGCGGGTTCCGTCCTGGGCGATGAACGAGGTCGTCTGCGTTCCGTCGCCGGAGAAGGTCGTGTCGGGGCTGCCGTCGGCGTTGTAGCGGGCGACGAGGAAGTCCTTGAAGATCGGCGACCCGGTGAAGTCGAAGTTGTTGCCCGCGATCAGGAACCTGCCGTCGCCGGTGAGTGCCAGCGCGCTGCCGGTCTGGTCGGCCGGCGAAGCGGTGGCGATCTTGCCGGTGCCGGCGCCGAACCCTGCCGTGTCGAGGGTCCCGTTGGAGTTGAACTGGACCGCGGCGAGGTCCCCCGCGGACGAGTTCCAGGCCGCCGAGCCCGCGGTCAGCAGCTTGCCTCCGCTCAGCAGTTGGAGCCCCGCAGCCCGGTCGATGCCTGAGCCGAAGGAGGTCGTCGCGATTCCCGGGATCGCCCCGGCCGCGTTGAAGCTCGGATCGAGATTCCCCGCGGTGTCGTAGCGGGCCGCGAGCCAGTCGGAGCCGCTGCCGCCCTGCCCGGCGATCACCGGCTTGCCGTCGCCGGGTTGAACCGCGACCGCGTAGGCGGCGTCGAATGAGCCCACACTGACCGGCTGGATCACGATCCCGTCCCCGCCTCCGAAGCTGGAGTCGATCACGCCCGCGGACGTGTAACGGGCGAGCACGATGTCGCCGAAGTCAGAACCGAGGGCCGGGGGCGGGTCGGTGGAGCCGGCAACGTAGATCGCCCCGCTTGCCGGATCGACCGCGACCGCGAAGGCGACGTCGTCAGCCGTCCCGGCTGAGATCGGCGTCGTGACCTCGCCGTCGCCGCCTCCGAAGCCGAGATCGAGGGTGCCGTCGGCGTTCAGCCGGATGAGCTCGAAATCGGAGTTGTTCGGCGCGGTCGCGCTCTGCTGGGAAAAGCCCGCCAGCACGATCTTGCCGTCGGCCTGCACGGCCGCGGCGTTGACGTTGGAGTGCCGAGGCCCGAAGGCCTGGATGAACTTGCCGCCGGTCCCAAAGCTCGGGTCGAGGTCCCCCGCCGCGCCGAGCGCGGCGCCCGGGACGGCAAGCGCGAAAGCGACCGCCGTCGGCAGGCCGAGGCAGGTGCGCCGGAAGTGGCCGGCCGCCGCTCGCATCGCCCCTTCGCGCACAGCACCTCCTTGTGCGGACCTCCGCGTTTGCCGTGGAGTCAGGCAAATCTCGCAGACCGACGGGGGCTCGTCAACCCTCGTCAGGGTCCGGCGTGCGAACAGCTCTCAGCAGCCGCGGCCGAGCTTGTCGCGCTTGTCGGCGCGCACCCGGTCGCGGCCCGGGCCGCACCTGACGCGGTCGCGGCCGCCGCCCTTGGCGTTGAGGCGATCGGCGCCCGGCCCGCCGCCGAGCACGTCCGGGCCCGCGCCGCCGACCAGGCGGTCGTCGTCGGCGCCACCCTTGAGCGTGTCGGCGCCGGCGTCGCCAGCGAGCCGGTCGTCGCCCGCGTTGCCGTAGAGGCAGTCGTCGCCGTCGAGCCCGCGCAGGCGGTCGTTGCCGCCGGCGCCGTGGATCGCGTCGCCGGAGCCGCTCGGGACCAGGGTCGCGGGCGTGTCCTTGGCGTCGGTGCCGAGTTGCGGCAGCGCGCACGGCGCCCCGGCCCCGCCGCCGCCGGGCGTCGTGCCGCCGTCCTCGCCGGCCGGCGCCGTGTAGGCATCGGAGACGTGGTCGTAGCCGGCGGGCAGTCCGTCGGGGCCCATCGATGCGCACCCGGCGCGCATGTCGTCGCAGGTCACCTCGGCTCCCGCCGCGGTGTGCAGGTCGTAGCGGGAGTGGCGATAGAAGGAGTAGTCGTTGGGATCGCCGTTGGTGTCGACCTGGCCCCCGCGGGCGTCGTCGCGCCAGCGGTCGGTGAGCAGGCGCCGGTCGGCGTCCGCCTCGCAGGCCGAGCCGTCGGCGCACTTGACGTACTTGTCGAACCAGGCGGTCGTGTACCAGGCGACCATGTCGTTGCCCCGGAGGCTGGCGAGCCCGAGGTAGACGGTCGTGTTGCCGGGGATGAACGCCGACTCCTCGTGGGTGCCGCCGCGGATGTGGAACTCCATCGAGTCGACGCCGGCCTGCTTGTAGGCCGCGAAGCCGGCGTTGGCAACCTCGGGATCGGGGTCGGAGGTGTTCGGCATCGGGTCGATGCTGTAGTCGTTGGAGATCCCGATCGCCGGCTTGGTGATCCCGAGGTCCAGCGGCCGGGGCGACGAACCCGAGGTGCAGGTGGGCGGGCCGCCGGGTCCCGAGCCGGGTGACTGACTCGCCGACGGCGCCCGCAGGTTGTCCCAGGCCGCGATCGCATCGACGCGCGGGTCGAGCTGGCCGATGTAGGAGACGGCCGCGGCGCCGAGCGAGTGGCCGGCGATCCCGACGCGGCTCGGATCGACCAGGTCCGCCAGCGGGTTGTAGGCGGCGTCGAGGCCGGCGGCGACGCGGCTGTTCTGCTTCGCGGAGTGGTCGGTCCCACTCGAGCAACTCGGCCGCGGGTCGTAGGGATGCGCGGCGGTCGAGAGCATGAAGTCGACGGCGTCCTCGGTCCCGTCGTAGAACGGCTCGCCCGTCTGTGACGGGAATCCGTCGAACATGTCCGTCCCCTCGCCGAAGGTGTCCGACTGCCCCTGGCCCTGGGGGTCGTAGGTGAGGACGACATAGCCGTGCTTGGCAAGGGTCGCGGCGGTCCCCCAGTAGAGGTGCTCGGGTGCCTGGACCGACCCGTTGGTGATCACGACCGCGGGGCGCTGGGCCGGGCCGCCGGTGGTCGCCCAGACATGGCCGGAGATGGTCGAGCCGTTGCGGGCCG
Organism: Solirubrobacterales bacterium; assembly: GCA_033856255.1. Lineage (GTDB taxonomy): Bacteria > Actinomycetota > Thermoleophilia > Solirubrobacterales > 70-9 > WHSW01. The sequence goes on from JAWVFH010000049.1 coordinate 28,338, forward strand.
TGAACAGCACCGGCTTGACGATCCCGAAGCCGTTGTCCTTCCAGTCATAGAAGCGGACGTCGCCGGCGCACTCGTTGCCGCCGTTGGCGCAGACGTTGCCGGCGAAGTTGCGTTCGGGATCGTTGACCGGGATCTGCGCCGCGGTGGCGAGGTTGTCGATGTTCGCCTGCTGCAGGCGCGTCTGGAACTCCGGCGTCAGGGTGACGTACTGCATCCGCTCGTTCGTCTTCGCGAAGTTCTTCGCCTCGAGCCCCGCGTCGAACGCCGCGGCGGCGGCGGGCACGGCGAGCGCCACGAGGGCGATCGCCGCGATCGCGAGGCGGCTGGTCGGTCGGGTCGGCGACATCGCCGAGGATCTTGAGCGATCGAACCGGCACATGCGCCGGTTGACTCGTCTACCGCTGCCCGTACGATCGCCCGATGGCCCGCGCGACCACCTCGTTCTTCTGCCAGTCATGCGGCCACGAGGCGCTCACCTGGTCGGGGCGCTGCGCGGGCTGCGGCGAGTGGAACACGCTGGTCGAGGCGCCGAAGCCGGCCGCAAAGGCCGAGGTGAAGGGCGCTCGCCGCGGTGGCGGCGGCACGGCCGGGCGACCGGTGGCGCTGCGCGACGTCTCGGCGCCCGCCGTCGATCGCCTGCGGACCGGGATCGAGGAGCTCGACCGCGTGCTCGGCGGCGGCCTCGTGCCCGGCTCGCTGGTGTTGCTCGGCGGCTCGCCCGGGATCGGCAAGTCGACGCTGACCGGGATGGCGTTGGGCAACCTCGGCGCCGCCGGCCACTCCGTCCTCTACATCTCCGGCGAGGAGTCGACGGCCCAGGTGAAGCTGCGCGCGGAGCGGCTCGGCGAGGCCGCGCTGGCGGTCCCGGCGCTGGCCGAGACCTCGCTCGAGGCGGTGGTCGCGACGCTGGAGGCGGAGCGGCCAGACGCCTGCGTGATCGACTCGATCCAGACCCTGCACGCCGAGGGCATGAGCGGGGCGCCGGGCTCGGTGGGACAGGTGCGGGAGGCGGCGGGCGCGGTGATGGAGGTGGCGAAGCGGCTCGGCTGCGCGGTGATCCTGGTCGGGCACGTGACCAAGGAGGGAGCGGTCGCCGGCCCGCGGGTGCTCGAGCACCTGGTCGATTGCGTGCTCTTCTTCGAGGGCGAGCGCGAGCGCAGCTTCCGCACGCTGCGGGCGCTCAAGAACCGCTTCGGGGCGACCAGCGAGGTGGGGGTGTTCGAGATGCGCTCGGGCGGCCTGGAGCAGGTCGTCGATCCGTCGGCGCGGTTCGTCGCCGAGGCGAGCGCGGCGCCCGGCTCGGTCGTGCTGTGTTCGATGGAGGGCACCCGCCCGCTGCTGGTCGAGGTACAGGCGCTCGTCGCCCCGACCGAGATCGTGCCCCCGCGGCGGGTCGCCAACGGGATCGACCGCAACCGCCTGGCGATGGTGCTTGCGGTGCTCGCCCGCCACGGCGGGCCGTCCCTCGCGGGCGCCGACGTGTTCGTCAACGTCGCCGGCGGGGTCCGCGTCGACGAGCCCGGTGCCGACCTCGCGGTCGCCCTGGCGCTGGTCTCCGCGCAGCGCGGCGAGCCACTCGCCGACGCCGCCGGCCGTCCCCTGGCGTGCTTCGGCGAGGTCGGCCTGACCGGCGAGCTGCGCCCGGTCGGCCACGCCGACCGCCGCGCGGCCGAGGCGGTCAAGTTCGGGCTCGAGCCGGTGCTCGCCCCGGCGGCTCCCGAGCCGCCCCGCGGGATCGAGTCACAGCCAAGCCTGAGGGGCGCGATCGGTGCCGCGCTCGGCCGCCGGCGGGCCGCCGTGGAGCACGCCGCTTGACAAGCCGCATTCCTACCTCTCCACACGGGATTGCCCTGGATACCCGGCCAGCAGGCCTTTTGCCATCATGGACAGGTGCAGCACCCGGGTGACGAGCTGAACGAGCTGGAGGCACGCCAGGACCCTCGGCTCCTGAGGGCTCTGGACACGGTCGCGCCCGGCACGCCGCTGCGCGAGGGGATCGACAACATCATCCACGCGCGGACCGGCGGCCTGATCGTCGTCGCCGACGCCGAGGACGTCTCCTACCTGTTCTCCGGTGGGCTGAGGCTGGACGTCGACTACACGCCGGGCCTGCTCTACCAGGTGGCGAAGATGGACGGGGCGATCGTGATGCCGCCCTCGGCCGAGAAGATCCTCTGGGCGAACGTGCAGCTGATGCCCGACCCGACGATCCTCTCGATGGAGACCGGCACCCGCCACCGCACCGCCGAGCGCGTCTCGAAGCAGACCAAGGCCCTGGTGATCGCGATCTCGCAGCGGCGCGACGTCGTCTCGCTCTACGTCGAGGGGATGAAGTACATCCTCGAGGACATCCCGACCGTGCTCTCCAAGGCGAACCAGGGGCTGGCGACGCTGGAGAAGTACCGCGCCCGGCTCGACCAGGTCGCCGGCCGGCTGACGGCGCTGGAGTTCGCCGGCGGCGTGGTCCTCTACGACGTGCTGTCGGTGCTGCAGCGGGCCGAGCTGGTGACCCGGATGGCGACCGAGGTCGAGCGCTACATCATCGAGCTCGGCACCGAGGGGCGGCTGATCGAGATGCAGCTCGAGGACTCGGTCGTCGGTGTGATGGGCGAGCGCGCCGCGCTGGTCCGCGACTACAGCATCAGCGACTCCGAGCAGAGCATCGAGCGGGTGCTGGGCGAGCTCGGCACGCTCGAGCACACCGAGCTGCTCGACTTCGGCCGGCTCGCGGAGCTGCTCGGCTACGACCGCAAGGTCAACACGCTCGACTTCAGGGTCACCCCACGCGGTTATCGCGCGCTCTCGGGCGTGCCCCGACTGCCGCGGCTGGTGGCGCAGAAGGTGGTCAACCACTTCGGCGATCTGGAATCGCTGTTGGCGGCCTCGGACGCGGACCTGGAGGTGGTCGAGGGGGTCGGAGACACCCGAGCGAAGGAGATTCGTGAGGGGATTCGCAGGCTTCAGGAGGTCGACATCGTCGACCGGTACAGGTGAACCAGACGGCCGCGCTCGCGGCCGTTGCTATTTGAGGAGGCGGACATCGCAGAGACAGCAGTAGAGGAGCCCGGCCTCGAGGACCTCGAGGACCTCGTCCCACACGTATGCGAGTTCCAGATCGGTGACAACGTGGTCTACCCGCATCACGGTGCGGGCGTTGTCCTGAAGCGGGAGTCGCGCGACATGATGGGCGAGTCGAAGGACTACCTGACGATCAAGATCCTGCACAACGACATGACGGTGATGGTGCCCTGTGAGAACGCCGAGGTGGCGGGTCTCCGGCGGGTGATCGACGAGGACGCGGTCCGCCGCGTGATCGACGTGCTCACCGGCGAGGTCTCGGAGATGCCGAAGAACTGGAACCGCCGGTTCAAGTACAACCGCGAGAAGATCAAGACCGGCGACGTCTACGAGCTCGCCGAGGTCGTCCGCAACCTCGCGATCCGCGAGTGGGAGAAGGGGCTTTCGACGGGCGAGAAGCAGATGTACACGCGGGCGAAGAAGATCCTCGCCTCGGAGTTCATGTACGCGCTCGACAAGGACGAGGACGGCGCGGAGGAGTACATCGACGGGCTGCTGGAGGAGCGCTTCGGCGCCACCGCCCCCGCCTGATCCGCGTGCGAGACCGCACGCAGCCGCACTGATCGCGGCCGCCGGCTCCGGAGAGAGGCTCGGAGCCGGCGGCCCGAAGGCTCTGGCCGAGGTCGCGGGCCGGCCCCTGGTCGCGTGGTCGCTGACCGCGATGCGCGCGGCGTCGAGTGTCAGCGTGGTCGTCGTCGCGGCCCCCGCCGGCTACGAGCAGGAGCTCGAGCGGATCGCCGGCGAGATCGCCGGCCGGCCCGACGAGGCGGGCGCCTTCCATCCGATCGTCGTGACCGGGGGCGACTCGCGCGCCGCCTCCGTCGGCCACGCGCTCGCCGAGGTGCCGGCGCAGGCCCAGATCGTCGCCGTGCACGACGCCGCGCGTCCGCTGGTCACGGGCGCGCTCGTCGACGAACTGGTGGCGCGGCTCGCCGCCGAGCCGGGCGTGGCGGGAGTGATCGCCGCCGCTCCGGTTGCCGACACGCTGAAACGCGTGGGGGAGGGGGGAGAGATCGCCGGCACCGAGGACCGCTCGCGGCTCTGGGGCGCGCAGACGCCACAGGTGTTCCGGGCGGACGTTTTACGCGCCGCCCACGACGGCGATCCGGCGAGCATCTCGGCCGCCACGGATGACGCATCGCTGGTGGAAGCAGGTGGGGGGAGGGTGATCGTGCATGCCGTGGAGGCACCCAACCTGAAGGTCACGACGCCGGCCGACCTCCGCGTCGCAGAGGCGCTCCTTACCCCTGGACGTGGGGACCTACCGACGCAGTAGGACCCAGACCAGCGTCGCCACGAACGCCAGCTCGCCGAAGGTGAGCGCGGTGCCGAAGTTCGCGGCGCCGAGCAGCGCGGCGACGGCGGTCGCGGCGGCGAACGCGGCCAGCAGCAGGGTGACGTCGGCGACGGTCCGGTTCATTCGGGTGCCGGCGGGGCCTTGTAGGTCGTGCTGCGGACGCGCCGGCTGCGTCCAAGCGGCAGCCCGGCCTTCTCACGCGCGTCGTCCTGCAGATGATCGCGGCGGCGGCGCATGTACAGCCGGCGCTGGACGAACAGCGTGCCGACGCCGGCCAGCACGATCGCGCATAGGTTGACGGACAGCTGAAGCATCGCCCCGCGCCATTCCGACCACTCGCCGAAGGCGGCGGCGACGCCGATGTTCGCTGCGGCGGGGATCGTCGTCACGGATACCAGGACCCCGATCAGCGCTCCGGACTTGGCCGAGGTCAGCGAGAGCATGCCGGCGATCCCGGCGACGAAGGCGACGATGAACGAGAACGCGTCGGGATTGGAGATGAAGTCGGTGAGCGGATGTTGGGAGACCACGAATCCGCCCGGGGTGAGATCGGTTGCGCGGATCGCGAGCGCGAACAGCCAGGCGGCGGTGATTCCGACCGGGAAGCCGATCGCGAGCGCCTTCAGCGAACGCCGCGCGACCTCGGGGCGCCGCTGCACGAGGGCGACGCAGAGGCCGGCGAGCGGGCCGAACTCGGGACCGACGATCATCGCTCCGACGATCAGGATCGGCGAGTCGAGGAAGATGCCGACCGAGGCGATCAGGCAGGCGAGCGCCATGAAGGCGAGGAAGATCGCGTTCAGCTCGATGTTCTCGGAGGTGCGCGATTCGACCTCCTCCCAGACGACGGCGTCGCCGGGCTGGCCGGCGGCCGCTCGCTCGGCCTCGGCGGCGATCACCGAGATCATCGAGTCGATCTGCTCGATCGCGATCGAGCCCTCGGTGTCGACGTCGAGCTCGCGCAGGTCGGAGACGATCACGCTGGCGTCCTCGCGGGCGACGTCGCAGAGGATCACGTCGCCCGGCGGCTTGCGCGCGGCCCGCTCGAGGAAGATCACGTTGCAGGCCGACGGCGAGTGCTCGAGCAGATCGAGGACGTGCTCGGACTGGTAGGCCGGGACCACGATCCGCATGTGGACCATCGGTCAAAGTATCTACGCTCAGCCGGTGCTCACCGATTATCACCTGCACCTGCGCCCCGACGACGTCGAGGCGACGGCCGCGGAGTATTTCACCGAGGCAAACGTCGAGCGATACCTCGAGGCCGCGAGGGACGCCGGGATCGCCGAGCTCGGCGTCTCCGAGCACATCCACCGCTTCACCCAATCGCTGGAGATCTGGGAGCACGCGTTCTGGGTCGAGCAGGCGCGGGACGATCTCGGGGCGTACTGCGACTTCGTCGCCCGGACCCCGCTCAAGCTCGGGATCGAGATGGACTTCGTCGCCGGGCGCGAGGACCGGATCGCCTCGCTGCTCGACTCGCAGCCCTTCGACTACGTCGTCGGCTCGGTCCACTTCGTGCGCAACCAGGCCGTCGACTGGGAGGTGTACGACGTCTGGGAGCAGGTCGGCGATCCCGACCGGGTCTGGAAGCTCTACTTCGACACCCTCGCCGAGGCCGCCGCCACCGGCCTCTACGACATCCTCGCCCACCCGGACCTGGTCAAGGTCTGGGGAGCCGAGCGCCCGGTCCCGACCCGCGACCCGCGCTTCTACTACGAGCCGGCGATCGAGGCGATCGCCGAGAGCCAGATCGCGGTCGAGGTATCGACCGCGGGCTGGCGCAAGCCGGTCGACGAGCTGTACCCTGCCGACGCCTTCGCCGAGATGTGCATCGACGCCGGCGCCGTCTTCGCGCTCTCGTCGGACGCGCACGTGCCCGAGGACGTCGGCCACGAATACGATCGTGCCGTGGAGACGATGCGCGGCTGGGGAGTGAAGGAGATCTGCGTCTTCGAGGGCCGCGAACGCCGCCTGGAGCCGCTCGGATGAGGGTCGGGATCGGCTACGACAGCCACCGCTTCGCCTCCGGCCGGCGGCTGGTGCTCGGCGGGGTCGAGATCGACCACGACGCCGGCCTCGAGGGCCACTCCGACGCCGACGTGCTCACCCATGCGGTGATCGACGCGCTGCTCGGGGCCGCCGGGCTCGGCGACCTCGGCACCCACTTCCCGCCCGACGACGAGACGTGGCGCGACGCCGACTCGGTCGACCTCCTGCGCACGGTGCTGGGGATGCTCGATGCTCCGGTGAGCAACGTCGATGCGACCGTGATCTGCGAGGCGCCGCGCCTCGGGCCGCATCGGGCCGAGATCGAGGCCAGCCTCGGCGCGGCGCTCGGCGCGCCGGTCAGCGTCAAGGCCACCAGCAACGAGGGTATGGGCTTCGTCGGGCGCGGCGAGGGGATCGCGGCGATCGCAGTGGCGCTGCTCGGCGGCGGCTCGGAATAGATTTCCCCCGATGGTGTTCGAAAACCCCCTCGCCCTCGCCCGCAAGATCAAGATCGGCTCGCTCGGGCCGCTCCCCGACGTGCCGTTCAACCTGAGGACGCTCGCCGAGGCGGGGATCATCCGTCCGATGCGCCCCGACAAGCTGGCCCGGGTGGCCCGCGAGCTTGCTCGCTGGGGTGCGTCACCGGCAGCGGGGATCGCGGGCGCCGCGATCACCCACGGCGACGACCCGATGCTGATCGACGAGGCCGGCTCGCTCAGCTTCACCGAGATGCACCTGCGCTCGAACGCGCTCGCCCGGGCGCTCGCCGGAGAAGGCGTGAAGCCCGGCGACGGGATCGCGATCATGGTCCGCAACCATCGCGGCTTCATCGACGCCACCCTCGCGGCCTCGAAGCTGGGCGCCAACGGGCTCTACATGAACACCGCCTTCTCCGGTCCGCAGCTCGTCGACGTGATGGACCGCGAGGAGCCGAAGATCCTGATCTACGACGAGGAGTTCTCGGAGCTGCTCGGCGAGGCGAAGGAGGGCGTGAAGCGGTTCATCGCCTGGAGCGACGGCGACTCCGGAGCCGACCCGACGACCGACGAGCTGATCGAGTCGAACGACGATTCCGACCTCAGCCCACCCGACGAGCCGAGCCGGTTCATCATCCTCACCTCGGGGACGACCGGCACGCCGAAGGGAGCGCAGCGCGCCCAGCCCGACTCGCTCAGCCCGCTGGCGGCGATGTTCTCGCGGATCCCCCTCAAGGCCGGCGAGAAGACGGTGATCGCGGCGCCGCTGTTTCACTCCTGGGGCTTCGCCCACTTCATGCTCGGCCTGTCGCTGAACTCGACCTACGTCCTGCGGCGCAAGTTCGACCCCGAGGAGACGCTGAAGGCGGTCGCCGAGAACGAGGCGACCGCGCTGGCGGTCGTCCCGGTGATGCTGCAGCGGATCCTCCAGCTCGACGATGAGACCCTGGCCAAGTACGAGCTGCCGACGCTGCGCGTGACGGCGGCCAGCGGCTCGGCCCTGCCGGGCCCCCTCGCCGAGCGCTGGATGGACCGCTTCGGCGACAACCTCTACAACCTCTACGGGTCGACCGAGGTCGCGTGGGCGACGATCGCAACGCCGGAGGACCTGCGGGCCGCGCCTGGCACCGCGGGGCGGCCGCCGCGCGGGACGGTGGTCAAGATCGTCGACCAGGAGGGTAAGGGCGAGGTGCCGGAGGGCGAGACCGGGCGCGTCTTCGTCGGCAACGAGATGGCCTTCGAGGGCTACACCGGCGGCGGCAGCAAGGACGTCTACGAGGGGCTGCTCTCCTCGGGCGACGTCGGCCACTTCGACGACGACGGGCGGCTGTTCATCGACGGCCGCGACGACGAGATGATCGTCTCCGGGGGCGAGAACGTGTTCCCGCGCGAGGTCGAGGACCTGCTCTCCCATCACGACGACGTCAAGGAGGCCGCGGTGATCGGGGTCGACGACGAGGAGTTCGGCCAGCGGCTGAAGGCGTTCGTCGTCCTCCGCGAACACGACTCCGTCGACGAGGACGAGATCAAGGCGTACGTGAAGAAGAACCTCGCCCGCTACAAGGTCCCGCGCGAGGTCGAGTTCCTCGACTCGCTGCCACGCAACGCGACCGGCAAGGTGCTCAAGCGCGAGCTCGCCTGACGTTCGCCCGGGCATGTACCGGGTAGTCGTCATCTCACACGACGAAAGGAGCACGTCATGCCCCCACGCGGGATCAAGAAGGGGACCAAGCGCGCTCGCCAGTACGAGCACGTGAAGAAGAGCGAGAAGAAGGCCGGCCGCTCCGAGAGCCGCGCCGAGGAGATCGCGGCGCGGACGGTCAACAAGGAGAAGGCCAGGGCGGGCGAGTCACGGACACGCTCGCGCAGCTCGCTGAACGACATCTCCTCAGGCCGGCGCGGCGGTAAGCGCTCCGGCAGCGGCCCCGGCGGCCGCACCCGCGAGCAGCTCTACAACGATGCGAAGAAGCTGAAGATCGAGGGTCGCTCAAAGATGAGCAAGAAGCAGCTCCTCGCGGCGGTCAACCGGAAACAGGGCTCCTAGGCCGACCCCCTTCTTCGGGGATACTTCGGGGCCGTGTCGCAGGAGAGCGTGGAGATAGTCATGCGCGCGTCCGAATTCCTGGAACGCAGGGATTGGGAGGGGCTGGCGGATCTTTTCGATCCGAACGTCGAGCTGCACGGGACGGTCGGGGGCCTCGAGGAAGGCAAGATCCTGCGCGGCCTCACCGAGATCGTTGAGGCCTTCGATGCGGAGGTCGACGAGGCATGGGATGAGCACCGGATCGAGCCGCAACAGTTCATCGATGCCGACGACCGGGTGGTCGTTCTCCACCGCGAATACCAGCGATCCAAGAGCGGGGTAGAGCTCGTCGTCGACACGGCGTCCATCCACGATGTGCGTGACGGGCGGATCGTTCGCATGCAGGGGTATATGAACCCCGCCGAGGCCCTCGCATCGGCCGG
>JAWVFH010000050.1:0-49455 GCA_033856255.1 Solirubrobacterales bacterium
CAAGGTCTTTCGCAAGCACCACGGAGACGACCACAAGATCGGCTCCGACAAGACCGACTCGAAGGGCAAGCTGAAGCTCCACAAGCGGGTGCAAGACGGCAAGTACTACGCGACGGTCGCCAGCTCGGCGGTCGACGCCGGCACCTGCGAGTCGGAGAAGTCGAAGACGGTGAAGGTGCGCGGGGCCTAGGGCCGGGTCAGCTCCTCGAGGGTGAAGACGAAGCTCTCGTACGTCCGTCCCGTCCCCTGCTGGAGCCCGATCTCGCAGGTGCGGTTCGAGCACAGGTGTGCGTCGAACAGGCGGTTGTCGAGCTCCGCCGCCTGGTCGGCGGTCGCCGCCGCGGGCAGCTCGGGGTGGAGCATGCCGCGGTCGCCGGCGAACCCGCAGCAGGTGGCGGCGATCGGGACGACGACCTCGTCGGCGAGCTCGGCGGCGAGCTCCGCCAGCGCGCCGTCGAGCTCCAGGTGGCGGCTCGCGCACGGCGGGTGGACGGCGACCGAGCGCAGTTTGCGCCTGACCTCGAGCTCCGGCAGCAGCTCCCGCGCCCAGGCGATCGAGTCGAGGATCCGCAGCCGCGAATGGCGCTCGGCGTTGACCTCGCTGAGCAGCGGCACCGCCTCCTCGGCGAGGCCGAGGGTGCAGGAGCTGGCGTCGCAGACGATCGGCAGCGCGCCGCCATCGCTCCAGCGCCAGAGAGCGTCGATCGTGTGGTTCGCCATCCGCCGGGCGCCCTCGGCATAGCCCTTCGACGTCCACGGGGTCGCGCAGCAGTGGCCGGCGACGTCGTCGGGGATCCACAGCGGCCTGCCGGCGCGGGTCGAGATCGTCACCAGCGCCTCGGGCAGTCCCTGCCCGGGGGCCGGCGATCCGTTGCGCGCCCGGCCGAAGATCCTGTTCACGCAGGCGGGGAGGTAGACGGCCGCTGCGTCGCCGCGGGTCGTCGCCGGCAGCGCCGCCGGGGCGGGACGCGGCATGTTCTGGGGCCACTCCGGCACCAGCTCCTCGCTCAGCGCCCGGCGGGCGGCGCGGCTGGCCCCGCGCAGCGCGCCCCGGGCGACCCGCCCCCGGTCGCCGGCGGCGAGGCCGGCGCGGGTCGCTCGTTCGACCGACTCCCAGCGCCCGGCCAGCCGCAGGGCCGTCTTCTCGGCCCGGGCGGAGTGCTGGCGCGCTCGCAGCGACTTGACGAACTTGCCGGTGTCGATCCCGACCGGGCAGGCGAGCAGGCAGGTGCCATCGGCTGCGCAGGTCTCCAGGGCGTCGTACTCGTACTCGGCGAGTAGCGCCTCGAGCACGGGTGAGTCGGCGGCTTGGCGGACCATCTCCCGTGCGAGCACGATCCGCTGGCGCGGCGTCGTCGTCAGGTGCCGGCTCGGGCAGACCGGCTCGCAGAAGCCGCACTCGACGCAGTTATCGACCTCCTCGTCAAACGAGGGCGTCGTCTTCAGGTTGCGAAGGTGGACGCCGGGGTCGTCGTTGATCACCACCCCCGGAGCGAGCACGCCGTCGGGATCGGCAAGCCGCTTTACCCGGCGCATCAGCTCGGTCGCCTTCGCGCCCCACTCGCGCTCGACGAAGGGCGCCATGTTCACCCCGGTCCCGTGCTCGGCCTTGAGCGAGCCGTCGTACTCGTCGATCACCAGCGTCACCAGACCGTCCATGAACGCGTCATATCGCTCCAGGTCCTCGGGCTTGGAGAAGTCCGGGGTGAGCATGAAGTGGAGGTTTCCGGCCGAGGCATGGCCGGCGACGCCGGGCAGGAAGCCGTGCTCGGTCAGCAGCGCCTGCAGGTCCTTGGCCATCTCGGCCATCCGCGCCGGCGGCACACAGACGTCTTCGATGATCAGCGACGTGCCGGGGGCACGCATCTTGCCGAGCAGGCCGTGCAGGCCCTCGCGCACCGTCCAGGCGAGCTCGATCGTCTCCGCATCCCGGTGAAAGTCCGGCTCGCGGATCAACTCCCGGTCGGCCAGGACCGTCGCCGCCCGGGCCTCGGCGGCGTCGAGCTCGGCTTCGTCGTCACCGCCGAACTCGACCAGCAGCGCGGCCGAGAACGGGTCGAGCTCACGCCAGCTCTCGGGAGTACCGCGGATGAACTGGCTGGCGATGATCAGCGCCGGCGCGACCATCAGCTCGACCGCGCGAGCGCCGGCAGCGATGAATGCGGGGACCGGCTCGAGCGCCGCGTCGACGCTCGGGAAGTGGAGCCAGGAGACGGTGGTCCTTGCGGGCTGGGCCACGGTCTCGAACACGGCCTCGGAGATGAAGGCGAGCGTGCCCTCCGAGCCCACCAGCAGACGGCGGAAGATCTCCAGCGGCGTCTCGGCATCGAGGAAGGCGCAGAGGCGGTAGCCGGTCGTGTTCTTGATCTCGAACTTGTGCCGGATTCGCTCGCCGAGCTCGGCGTCGGCGAGGATTTCCTCGCGGATCTCGAGCAGGCCGGCGGCGAGCTCGGGCTCGGCCGCCGCGAAGCGCTCCTCGGCGCCGTCGGCGGCGCTGTCGATCTCCGTCCCCGAGGGGAGCGCGAAGGTGAGCGCGCTGACCGTCCGGTAGGAGTCATGCGTGACGCCGCAGCGCATGCCGCCGGAGTTGTTGGCGATCACGCCGCCGACGCAGGCGATATCGGTCGAGGCCGGATCCGGGCCGAGCTTGTAGCCGTGCGGGGCCAGCACGCGGTTGGCGTGGCCGAGCACGGTCCCCGGCTTCACCCGCGCCCGGGCGCCACCGTCGAGCACCTCCACCCCTCGGAAGTGGCGGCGGACGTCGATCAGGATGCCGTCGGACTGCCCCTGCCCGTTGAGGCTGGTGCCGCCCGCTCGGAAGGTGACCGGGGTGCCGGTCCGGCGCGCGTAGACGAGCACCTTGGCGACGTCGGCGGCGTCGTGGGCCATCACCACGACCTTCGGGAACAGCCGGTAGGGGCTGGCGTCGGAGGCGTAGCGGACGATGTCGGAGGCGCGGGAGAGCACCCGCTCGGCTCCCAGCAGCGTGACCAGGTCGGAGCGCAGCGGCTCCGGCGTTCCGCCGGCGACCCAGGCCGGCGCCGCGTCGGCGCTCGCCGGCGAGCCCTGCGGGGCGATCCGCTCGGCCTTCGGCTCTAGAAGAGCCACATTCCGGGCGCGACGCCGACCTCGACCAGCTGCGGGCGGTCGGAGGCGATGGCGCTTCCGAGCGTCTCGCGGAGCTCGTCGGCCGTGCTCGCGGTGGCGGTGTTGACGCCGTAGGCGGCCGCGATCGCAGCGGTGTCGAGCGCCGGCAGGTCGAGCCCCGGCGCGCCCTCGACCTGCTCGAGGCCCGAGAACCACTTCAGGATCGCGTACTCGCTGTTGCGCAGGACGAGGAACGTGACCGGCACGTCGTAGGCGACGGCGCTCCAGAACGCGGTCACCGCGTACTGGACCGAGCCCTCGCCGATCACGCAGACGACGGGGCGGTCCGGCTGGGCGAGCTGAACGCCGACCGCGGCCGAGAGCCCGAACCCGAGCCCGCCGCCCGCCGCGAAGTAGTAGCTGCCCGGCTTCGAGAGGCGGAGCTGGTTGCGCAGCGAGCTGGTCGACGAGGGCGCCTCCAAGACGATGATCGCGTCCTCGGGGAGGGCGGCCCCCAGCGCGTGCATCGCCGCGGTTCCGGTGATCGGGTCCTGCTCCTCGCCCGCGGTCGGCTCGGGCAGCGACTCGCCGAGGTCGCGGTCGGACTCGCCCACCTCGGCGACGAGCAGCTCGAGCGTCAGCTTCACGTCGGCGACGATCGCGTCGCCCATCGGCGCCCGCGCGGCCTCATCGGGATCGGAGGTGATCTGGACCAGCTCGGCGTCCTCGGGGAGCAGCGGGCCCGGGATGTTGGGGTAGTAGGGGAACACCGACGAGCCGACGACGAGGATCAGGTCGCGGCCCCTGAGCGTCTCGGCGACCGGTCCCACCGCCGGCGGCAGGACGCCACGGAAGTTCGGGTGGCCCTCGGGGAAGCCGAGCCGGCCACCGCCCGTCGGCGGGCTCGCGAACACCGGCAGGTTCTGGCGCTCGGCGAGTGCCACCGCGAGGTCCCAGGCGCCGCTGGCGTCGATGTCCGGGCCGGCGACGAGCACCGGGCTCTGCGCCCCCTCGAGCCGGCGAGCGAGCGCGGCGACCGTCTCCGACCCCGCCGCGGCACGGCCGTCGGTCCGCCGCTTGATCGTCTCGGCGACGGCGGCGTCATCGACCTCCGCATCCCAGTCGTCCATCGGGATCGAGACGAACGTCGGCCCCTTCGGCGGCAGGGCCGCGAGGTGGGTCGCGCGGGAGAGCGCCAGCGGCACGTCCTCGGCGCGGGCCGGCTCGTAGCTCCACTTGACCAGCGGATGCGGCATCCGGGTCGCGTCGCGATTGGTCAGGTTCGCCTGCAGGCTGACCAGGGCTCGGGTCTGCTGGCCGGCCGTGATCACCAGCGGCGTGTGGTTGGCCTGGGCGTTGAAGATCGCGCCCATCGCGTTACCGACCCCGGGAGCGGTGTGCAGGTTGACCAGCGCCGGGCCGCCGCTCGCCTGGGCGTAGCCGTCGGCCATGCCGACGACGACCGCCTCCTGGAGCCCGAGCACGTAGCGGAAGTCGTCCGGGTAGTCGCGCAGCATCGGCAGCTCGGTCGACCCTGGGTTGCCGAACATCGTCGTCATCCCGTGGGCGCGGAAGACGTCGAACGAGGCTTCGCGGACGCTGGTCACGGGCCGGACTCTATGCGCTGACCGGCGCGCGCACCATTACATCGGGTGGTGTAACGGTGGGGGCGAAAGTGGTGTAATCGTGAGCCGATGGCCGAACCCAGCGACGACGCTGACGATCCGACGACCGAGGCCGAGCGCACGCTCGCCCCGAAGCTGATCAAGGCGATGAAGATCGCGCGCGATCTGCTCCCCGGCGACAGCCGCTACGGCGACCCGCTCTCGACGACCGGCTCCGAGCCGCGGACCGTGGTCGCCAGACGCCTCGGCGAGGCCGCGCAGGAGCGACCCGGGTTCCTCAAGGAGGCCGGCCTCTCGGCGCTCCAGGTCTGGGAGGCCATGGCCGTCGCCGAGAGCGGCAAGCTCGGCGACGAGCGGCTGGCAATCGTGTTCACCGACCTGGTCGGCTTCTCCGACTGGGCGCTGGAGGCGGGCGACGATCTCTCGCTGGAGCTGCTGCGCGAGGTCGCAGAGGCGATCGAGCCTCCCGTCCGCCGCCACCACGGCGAGGTGGTCAAGCGCCTCGGGGACGGGATGATGGCCGTCTTCGACGATCCCGACGAGGCGGTGGCCGCGGTGTTCGAGGCCGGTGGGCGCCTCGATGCCGTCGAGGTCGCCGGGTACCGTCCGCGTATGCGCGCAGGGATGCACGTGGGAACTCCCCGGAGGCTCGCCGACGATTACCTCGGCGTCGACGTCAACGTCGCGGCGCGGGTCGCCGACGGAGCCTCGGGCGGCGAGTTCCTCGTTTCGGACGCGGCGCTGGCCGAGCTCGACCTCGACGGGCGATCAGCGCGCAAAAAGCTGATGTTCCGCGCCAAGGGAGTGCCCAGCGACGTCAGCGCCTACTCGCTGAAAGCGGCAACTTGAGCGAGGTGGGCCCCGAGGTTCTCGATGAGGCGGCGATCGCCGACGATGAGGCGGCGCTCGTCCGCCGCGGGCCGCTCGACCTGATGCAGGTCCCGCGCCTGCTCGCCGGGGCGCTCGCCGACATCCGCACGATCGCGGAGGGGATGGCGACGCTGCCGAAGCTGCTGATCAGCCTCGATTCGATTTCGGGCCGGGTCGACTCGCTCGACTCGGAGGTCAAGCAGATGCGCGCCGCGGTCGAGGCGATGGGCGGGGATGTCCACGGCCTCGGCGAGAGCATCGAACGGCTCGAGCCACATCTCGAGGACGTCAGCCGCGTCGCCCACCCGCTGCGCCGCCTGAACCCGCGCCGCCGCGACGGCGGACAGTGATCCGCCGGATCGGTCTCGTCTTCCTGCTCACGATCGCGCTCGCCGGCTGCGGCGGCTCGGACGACTCGTCTTCGGCCACGACCACGACCACGACGACGCCGAAGCCGCCACCGAAGGAGACCCGCGACCCGCTGCCGGAGCGCCCGCAGGAGTGGGGGCCGTACGTGAACGAGCGCGGCGGGTACGCGCTGCTGCTGCCCCGCGGCTGGAAGGCGGAGGCCGACGGCCCGCGGACGCTGATCCGCTCCTACGACCGTCTGGTCGCGATCTCGATCGCCCCGGACCGCTCCGCCGCCGCGCGCGAGACCCCGATCGAGGACTACGCAACGAGGACCGCGGACGAGCTGCACGGGTTCGAGCACGGCTTCGACGCCAAGGGCATGCGGCCGTTCGACCACCGATACGACGGCACCGAGGTGTTCGGGACCGGGACCTCCCGCGACGGCGTCGACCAGAGGGCCTCGGTGATCGTTCTGCGCCGCGACGACGTGGCTACCGTCACCGTCGTCTTCGCCGCCAACGCGAAGCCGGCGGCGCGCGAGTCCGTGCGCATCGCGCGGCGCGCGATCTCCACGCTCCGCACCCGCCCGCCTCGATGAGCCGGACCCAGTACTACTGCGCGGCGTCGCTGGACGGATTCATCGCCGAGGCCGACGACAGCCTGGGCTGGCTGCTCGACTACCAGGGCAGCTTCGATGGCCATGACCTCGAGCCGGGCCCGATGGCCGCAGGCGGCGCGTACGAGCGCTTCTACGACGCCGTCGGGGCGATGGTCAGCGGCTCGGCCACCTACGAGTTCATCCTCGACCACCTCAGCGAGGAGCGGGGCTGGGCCTACCAGGGCAAGCCCTATTGGGTCCTGAGCTCGCGGGGCCTGCCCGTGCCCGATGGCGATGGGATCGACGTTCGAATCGTCGACGCCGCGGTTGCGGAACTGCACGGGGAGATGATCAGCGCGGCCGGCGAGCGCAACCTCTGGGTCGTCGGCGGCGGCACAGTCGCCTCCCAGTTCGCCGACAAGGGGCTGCTGGACGATGTGACCGTGACCGTCGTTCCGGTCGCCCTGGGCGCCGGCAAGCCCCTCTTCGACCGTCGGCTCCCCGCCCCCCCGATGCAACTCCTGGGCGCGCGCACCTTCGCCAACGGCATGGTCGAGCTGCGCTACGAGATCAGGCGCCAGATCAGCTAGCGGTCGGGCCGCTCGGGGTAGATCTCGTCGATCGTCACGAGCGCCTCGAAGGGCCCGCCGATCGCCTCGGCGATCGCCTCGGCGCCGCCGGCGAGGCGATCGACGACGCAGACGCCGCCGACGATCTCCAGGCCCTGTTCGCGGATCTGCTCGACCGCGGCGATCGTCGAGCCGCCCGTGGTCACCGTGTCCTCGACGACGAGCACCTTCGTGCCCGTCTCGACCGGGCCCTCGACCATCCGCTGCAGGCCGTGGGCCTTGCCCTCCTTGCGGACGAAGAAGCCGACCAGCCCGGCGCCGCCCGGGACCGCGATCGCCGCGCACGCGAGCGGGATCGCCGCCATCACCGGCCCGCCGACCGCCTCGGCGCCGCGGCTGACCGCGGCCTCGGCGATCAGCTCGCCGGCGGCGAGGAAGCCCTGCGGACGGAGCACGGCTCGCCGCGCGTCGACGTAGTACTGCGCCGTCTGCCCGCTGGAGAGCGTCACCTCGCCGAGCACGAGCGCGTGCTCGCGAAGCTCGGCGATCAGGGTCTCGCGAGGATCGTCCATGGTCGTCAACCTACAAGTCCATCCCGCCGCAAACCCGACGGGTGCGGACGCGGGAGCTCAAACAAAAGCCCGCGGCGTAGCCGCGGGCAATTGATTCGAGCGGGAGCGGAGCAACCCGGCGGAGTTATTTAGGCGTAGACGTGCATCTCGTCGCCGAGATCGATCCAGTTGTAGATGAAGACCGAGTCGGGGATCGGGTTGCGGATGCAGCCGTGGCTGGCGTTGTAATCGGGCACCGAGGCGTAGCCGTGGGTCGCCTCGCCACGGTTGTAGTAGACGGAGTAGTACATCCCCTCGGAGTTGTAGCCCGGGTCCTTGAGATAGAAGGTGAAGGTGCCCTGGTCGGAGGGCGTCGCCGGCGCTCCCGTCGAGACGTGGAAGACGTACTGCGTCTCGCCGTCGTTGACGAGCGCCATCACCTGGCGCGAGATGTCGACCTCGACGTGCTTGCCCGAGCCGCCGTACTTGGGCACGAAGGCGCCCTTGCCCTCGGCGAGCAGCTTGAAGATCTCCGGGTTGGCGTTGAAGTTCCGGTCCATCACGTTGACCTTGCGGAAGGCGAGCACCGCGCGCTCGGTGTGCGAGCCGTAGTTGTGCCCATCGGTGTCGTAATAGCCCTCGTCGCGCAGCAGGTCGTTGAAGAGGGCGACCGCTGGGCCCCGGTCACCCGGGTCGAGGTCGATGAACTTGAGCGAGAACTTCTTCGACTTCGCGATCCCGCCGGCCTGCTGGGCGGTCGCCTTCTTGAGCGCCCGGGCTCGGTACTTGCCGGGCTCCAGCAGCGGCGCCGAGCGGAGCGTGATGCGGCCGAAGCTCTTGCCCTTCACCTGGTGCACGTAGGGGTTCGCCTTGAGCACGTTGTCGCCGCCGTTGCCGAGCCGGACCTGGACCTTCTGGTGACCGACGAACGGCCGCACCGTGCCGACCACTTCGACGCGGTCGCCGACCTTCGCCTTGCCGCCCTTCAGCCCCTTGATCTTGAGGTCGATCGTCGCCGGGGCGCGGCCGCCTCCGCCGCCGGCACCGGGCGCATGGGCGAAGGTCGGGGCATCCTGCGCGAGGGCGAAAGCCGGGAACAGGGACAGGGCGATCGTCGCCAGCATCCCTGCGGCGACATGGAAGAGCATTTTCACGCCGCGAATTGAAGCAGGCCGGATCGACGACGTAGTTCGATCAGGTGCTGAGCAGGACGGTGAAGGCGATCGCGTTGTTGAGCGCGTGCACCGCCATCGTCGGGTAGATCGAGCCGGTGCGCTCGTAGAGCCACGAGAGCCAGAGGCCGAAGACGGTGATCTGGACGACCACGCCCCAGGTGCCCGGGCCCGTGTAGTGGAAGAGGCCCCAGATCCCGCTCGCCAGCACGGCCGCGACCGCGCCCGGCATCGCGCGGCGCAGGCCGCCGAACAGGAAGCCGCGGAAGAAGATCTCCTCGCTGATCGGCGCGATGACGACGATCAGGAAGCCGGCGATCACCGTGCCCAGCGTCCCCGAGTCGCCGCCGAGATCGCGGGTGATGTCCTTCTGCTCGGGCGAGAGCAGCAGCGAGATCACGATCGCGCAGCCGACGTAGCCGAAGTAGGTCGCGATCGCGAGCCAGACCGGCTTGCGCAGCGGCCGCCGCAGCCCGAGCAGCTCGCGCCCGACGAGGCTGCGCAGGTCGGGGCCGGCGAACAGGAAGGCGGTGAAGATCAGGCTCCCGGCGAGCAGCGCCTGCAGGGTGACCTGGGCGCCGAGCGTCTTGATCTCCGGGTCGAAGGCCGAGACGAGCAGCGCCAACCCGATCACGAGGACGAGCAGGAAGCCGAGGCCGCCGAACGCCCTTCCGGGACCCCAGGTCGCCGCGGGCAGCTTGCCGCCCGGCGGGACGGGGGCCGCCGGCGGGCCGGCGAGCGGGCTCAGTGGCGGGCCGCTCGGCGGTGGCGGTTGGCTCGGTGGCGGGTCGAAGGGGTCGCTCAAGGTCGGAGATGGTCCTCGATGTCGGCCAGCGAGGCTATCTGGCCGAAACCACCGCGATCGAGCAGGAGCGCGGGGATCCCCGCCGCCCGCGCCCCGGCGATGTCCTCGGCGTCGGTGTCGCCGACGTGCAGCGCCTCGCCCGGTGCGCAGCCGGCAAGCTCGAGGGCCGCGGCGAAGATCGCCGGGTCGGGCTTGCGCGATGCGGTCGCGGCGGAGGTGACGACGGCGTCGAGCAGGTCGCCGAGGCCGCAGCGCTCCAGCACCTCGCCGAGCGCGTAGTCCCAGTTGGAGACGCAGACCAGCGTCAGACCGCGCGCGCGCAGCGCCGCCAGCGCCGGGGCCGCGTCGGGGTAGGCGCGAAAGCGGATCGCCGCCATCATCGTCTCGACGCCGACCTCCTGACCGAGCTCGCGAGAGAGCACGTCCGCGCAGCGGGCGCGCAGCCCGGCGAGCGCCGCCTGGTCGCTGCCCTCGATCGCGTGCTCGCGGTAGTACGCCATCTCCTTCCGCCAAGCAGCCTCATCGCCCGCCCGGATCCACGGCGGCTCGAGCTCGACCAGCGTCCCGAGCGCGTCACAGAAGACTGCCTTGGTAGCCATCGGCCGGCCAAGACTGGCAGGATCGGGCCCGTGAACGAGACATTCTGGGACTCCAACGGCGACTGGATCTCCGCCGCGATCACCCTCCTGGTGGCGTTCGCGATCGCCTTCATCGTCGATCGCCTGGTGATCGCGCGGGCGACCGGCGTCGCCTCCAAGGTCACCGACACCGCGATCTCGCGAGCGACGACGACCCGCCTGCGAATGGTCCGCCGGCTGGTCTTCGCGGCGATCATCGTCGTCGGCCTCGCGATCGCGCTGAGCCAGTTCGACAAGCTCAACAAGCTCGCCAACGCGATGCTCGCCTCCAGCGCCGTACTCGGGCTCGTGCTCGGGTTCGCGGCTCAGAAGATTCTCGCCAATCCGCTCGCCGGGATCCTGCTCGCGATCTCGCAGCCGATCCGGATCGGCGACACGGTGACGATCGAGGGTGAGACCGGGCGCGTCGACGACCTGACGCTGGCGCACACCTTCATCGACACGGGAGACGGCAGGCTGGTGATCGTCCCCAACGAGACCGTGGTCACGAACGTGGTCGTCAACCGCTCGACCGGCAACCTGAGCGCGCCGGTGATGGCCTCGGTCTGGGTGCCGCCCGACGCCGACCTGTCGCGGGCCCGGGAGGCGCTGAACGCGATCGAGCCCTCGCAGGTCGACGTCGCCGAGATCACGCCTGACGGGATCCGGATCGAGGTCCACGGACCCCGGCGCCCGGGCGGCACTCGGGAATCGGGCGAGGAGTCGGCGCTGCGTGAGCGCGCGCAACGCGCCCTTCGCGAGGCGGGAGTGCTCTCAGCCGGCTGAGCGTGCTCGGTACCCTTACGGGTTCGCGATGACCGCTCGCCAACGCAGACGTCACCGGCGCTCACACGGGGGTTCGGTCGGCAAGAAGATCCTGCTCGCTTTCGCGGTCGTCTTCGCGCTGCTCGGGGTCGGAGTCGCCGCGGGCGCGATGTGGGTGCTCAACGTCGCCAACGACGCGCCCGATATCGACACCCTCAAGCCGCTCGACAGCGGCGCCACCTCCGAGGTCTTCGCCGCCGACGGGACCAGCCTCGGTTACGTGCAGTCGAGCGTGATCCGGATCCCGGTCGACCTCCAGAAGATCCCCAACGTGCTCCAGAACGCGACGATCGCGATCGAGGACGAGAACTTCTACGAGCACACGGGCGTCGATTACAGCGCCGTCGTTCGCGCCGCGCTCGAGAACATCCAGGCCGGCGAGGTCAAGCAGGGTGGCTCGACGATCACCCAGCAGCTGGTCCGCAACCTCTACATCGCCGACCCCCAGGACACGATCGAGCGCAAGATCAAGGAAGCCGAGATGGCGCGCGAGTACGAGCAGGAACACACGAAGGACGAGATCCTCGACGCGTATCTGAACACCGCCTCCTACGGCACCAACGACGGCAAGACCGCGGTCGGGGTGCAGGCGGCCTCGCAGGTCTACTTCAACAAGGACGTCTCCGAGCTCAACCTCAAGGAGGCGGCGATGATCGCCGGCCTACCCCAGGCGCCCAGCGACTACAACCCCTTCCTCAACCCCGACGGGGCCAAGAACCGCCGCAACCAGGTGCTGACGGCGCTCGCCGAGCAGGGCTACGTCTCCGCGGCGACGGCGGCCAAGGCGAAGGCCGACGGGCTCGGCCTCGAGCGCGGCTACCGCTACGAGTCGCGCACCCAGCAGTACTTCTTCGACTTCGTCCAGCAGGAGCTGATCGACAAGTACGGCGTCGCCACCGTCCGCGACGGCGGGCTCAAGGTCTACACGACGCTCGACCCGCGCCTGCAGAGCGTCGCCGAGCAGGCGATCGCCGCGCATCCGGTCTACGGCGCCGCCGAGGCGCTGGTCTCGACCGACGTCGACACCGGTGAGATCAAGGCGATGGCCTCCTCGGAGTCGTACGAGTCGAGCCAGTTCAACCTCGCCGCCCAGGGCCGCCGCCAGCCCGGGTCGTCGTTCAAGCCGTACGCGCTGGCCGCCGCGGTCGCTCAAGGGATCGATCCCGACACGACCTACTACTCGGGTGGCTCGACCGTGCTCTATCCGGACGGGCCGCTCGGGGACCCGTGGACAGTCGCCAGCGACGGCGGTGGAGCGATGAACCTCCGAGATGGGCTCGCGCACTCGGTCAACGCGGTTTTCGCGCAGCTCGTGCTCGACATCGGTCCCGACACGATGGATGACATGGCCAAGAAGCTCGGCGTGACCAGCCCGCTTTTCGGGTACCCGTCCGAGGTTCTGGGCACGAGCGACGTCACCGTCCTGGACCAGGCAAACGCGTACGCGACCTTCGCCGACGGCGGCGTCCATCACGACCCGACGGCGATCGCCAAGGTCGTCTTCCCCGACGGCCACACCGACGAGCCGCCCGACGTGGAGGGCAACCGCGTGATCTCGCCGGGCGTCGCGTACGTGATGGAGGACATCATGAAGGGCCCCCTCGATTACGGCACGGCGGCGTGCTGCGACATCCCGTGCCCCGCCGCCGGCAAGACCGGGACCACAGAAACGCAGGCCGACGCCTGGTTCATCGGCTACACGCCGCACGTCTCGACCGCCGTGTGGGTCGGCAACCCGAATTCGCGCCAGCCGCTGCCCGGCTACGGCGCCGACCTCGCGGCACCGATCTGGCACGACTACATGACGGTCGCGGCGGCGCACCCCTGCGACGACTTCCCGCCGCAAGACCGGCCCGACCTGTCGAGCTATCAGGGCGAGCACACGGCGAGTTCCGCGAGCGACTCGACCACCACGACGCCCGAGACGACGACCCCAGACACCACGACGCCCGACCCGAACGCCCCCAACAACGGCTACGACCCCAACCTCTACGCGCCGGGGGCGGGCCAGGACCCGGCCCCGACCCCGAACCCGACGAGCCCGCCCGAGGTCACGCCCGGAGGCGGCGGGGACGGTGGGCCGACCGGCGGCGCCGGCGGCGTCGATCCCAACTGACCGGCGAGTTCGAGCTCATCGCCGCGATCCGCGAGCGGATCGCAAGCGCCGGCGCCATGGACGCGCCGGGACTGGTGCTCGGCAGCGGCGACGACGCGGCGATCTCCGTCCCCGAGGGGGCGACGGCGACCAGCGTCGACCTGCTGGTCGAGGGGGTGCACTTCGAGATCCCGCCCTTCGGCCTCGCCGACGTCGGCCACAAGGCGCTCGCGGTGGCGCTCTCCGATCTGGCGGCGATGGGCGCGAGCCCGCGCGAGGCCTACGTGCAGCTCGGCGTGCCGGCCGATCGCGACCAGGCCGAGCTGCTCGAGCTCGCCGACGGGCTGGCCGCGGTCGCGGCGGCCCACGGGGTCGCGATCGCCGGGGGCGACGTCAGCCGGGCACCCATGCTGCTGCTCGCCGTCACCGTCGTCGGCGCCGCCGCCGACGAGGCGGCGCTGGTCCGCCGCGCCGGCGCCCGCTCCGGGGATCTGCTCGTGGTCACCGGCGAGCTCGGGGGTGCCGCCGCCGGCCTGTTGCTGCTCGAGGACGAGATGTTCGCCGAGGCGCTCGATCACGCGACGGCCGACGCCCTGCGCCGCCGTCAGCTGCGCCCCGAGCCGCGGCTTGCCGCCGGCCTCGCGCTCGCACGGACCGGGGCGACGGCGATGATCGACGTCAGCGACGGGCTCGGCGCCGACGCCGAGCACCTGGCGGCCGCCGGCGCGGTCGGGCTCGAGGTCGAGCTGGCCCGCCTGCCGCTGCAGGCGGGCGTCGCCGCCGTCGCCGAGGCGGCCGGGCGGGACCCGTTCGACCTCGCTGCGGCGGGCGGCGAGGACTACGAGCTGCTGGCGACGCTGGCGCCCGGGCAGGTCGATGCCGCCGCCGACGCCGTCGGCGCGGCCGGCTCGAAGCTGACGGCTATCGGCGCGGTCTCCGCGACCGGCGCCGTCACGCTCAGTGGGCCCGAGGGGCCCCGGGCGCCCGGGGGCTACGACCAGCTCGGCTGATCGCCATCGCCTCCCGGCCGTGCCTGAGCAAGCGCAACTTGAGCAGGATCGCGTCGGCGACCGCACCGGCGTCGACGTCGTATTGGTTCAGCTCGATCTCCCGCTTCAAGTCCTTCAACCTTCCTCTTATCTCCGTGAGAATCGGTCCTTCTTGGCTTGCGAATGCGGCATCCGACCGCTTCGCTTCGCTTTCGTCACCGGGTGTATCGGCTGCGACCGCCTTGCACACGAGTGGAGGTTCGTCCATCTCGACACTCGTCCGATCCTCGGGTGGTCGCCCCCACCCCTTGCCTGGGGGATGCCCACCAGTCACTGGGTGTCCGCCTGGACCGGCCCCCCGCGGCTGAACACCAGGGCGAGCCCCCCGGCCGCCGTGCCGGCCACGAAGCAGAGGGCGAGCATGGTGAGGAAGCCGATCTGCCCGTCGGCGACCATCAGCGTGAAGGTCCAGGGGGCATCGGTCCCGAGGTGGAGGGCGTCGGCGACGGCGCCGAAGGCGGCGATCAGGGGCAGGCAGGCGAGCGCGCTGGCGAGGACGGCGGCCGCCCGCCGCAGCGGGGTGCGCTCGCGGGCGGCGAGCAGCCAGAGATGGACCGCGGGAACCGTCAGCAGCGCAAGGTATGGGTTCGCGACCCAGAGCGCCACGGCGGCGACGGTGGCGACCGCCCCGAGCCCGCAGGCGGCGGGCTGGGGCGCCCGCCCGCCGGTGATCCGGCGCGATCGCAACAGCCAGGCGCTCGCGATGAAGATCAAGACGATCGCGGCGAACGCTGCCGCGGCCCGGCTTCCGAGCCCGTAGAGGCCCGGGTCGAACGGGAACTCGGGCCGCGGGATAACGCCGACGGCGGCGAGCGCGTAGAGGGCGGCGAGCCCGCCGACGAAGGGCAGGCTGCGGGCTGCGGCCCAGGCCAGCGCCCCGCCGATCTCCAGCTCCTCGCGCCGGGCCCGGGCGCAGGCGTCGACAGCGGCGACGCCGGCGGGGAGGATCAGCGCCAGCGCCAGCGCCGCCAGCGCCCATCCCGGCAGCAGGTTGTCGCCGAGCTCGACGTAGGTGGCCGGGCCGTGGACCGGCGCGCCGGCGGAGACGTCGACCGCCGAGACCGTCGCCTGCACCGCGCGTCCGAAGCTGTCGATCGTCCGCGGCGAGGCGTCGTCCGGCTGGTCGGCGGTGGCGGCGAGCGGGCGCTCGCCCGCCGACGAGATCGCGACCGCGTCGACGCCGGCTCCGATCAGCGGCGCCTGGTCGCCGAGCCCGGAGGGGATGGCGATCCGCGACAGCTGGGTGAGGGCGCCCTCGCCGGCGCCCGGCGTCGCCTCCGCCTGCACCTCGACGGCGCGCTCCGCGGTCCGCTCGAGCTGCACCGAGGCGCTCTGCGTTCCGGTCGAGCTGCCGACCACGAAGGGCCGGGCCCGCGCGGATGCACCCGGCTGCGAGATCACGATCACGGCCTCGATCGAGGCGCGCTCGGGAAGCTGGTCGATCAGCTCGCGCACCCCGGCCCCGCCCGCGGTCGAGCCGCTCACCGAGGCGAGCACGAAGGTCTTCGCGTGGCTGAGCCGGAAGGCGTTGGCGAGCTCGACCAGGATCCCGGTCGCGGCGGCGCTCGAGGCCGCCCCGGGCGGGGCGGCCGTGTCGCGCCCGGCGACGATCAGGACCGTCGCCTGTCCATCGCCCGGGAGCGTCAACAGCACGTTGCGCAGCGAGCGCTGCTCGCCGTCGACCTCCGTCTCGTAGCGCTGCTCGCTGACCGCTCCCGCGGGGATCTCGTCGAAGCGGTTCGCGACCAGATCGGCGACCGCGGCGTCGCCCTCGCTGCCCGGCGATCGGTCGGGCGCCGTGCTGGCGATCTGGCGCGCGAGCGCGGCGGCACGATCGCCCTCGAAGGCGGTCGGCGGCGTCGCCGGCTCGAGCGGATCCGGTGCGCCCTCGAGCGAGAACATCGCCACCACGACCGCCAGCAGCGCGGGCACGAAGGAGAGGCGGTAGAGGCGGAAGTTGATCATGCGAGGCGTAGCCGAAGCCGCGCCGCTGTTGAGGCGCCTGGTTCGCGCTGCAGGATTGCGGCCTTCCATCTTGCCGACCCGGAACCGCGGCGGTCCGCGATTACGCTTCGGTGCATGGCGTCCGGCGCTTCGACTGCGGGCGAGAGTAGAGCGCGCATCCTGCTCGTCGACGACGAGACGTCCGTGCAGACCCTGCTCGCCTACCCGCTGCGCAAGGACGGCTACGAGGTGGTTGCGGCGCTCGACGGTCGCGAGGCCCTCGACCGCTTCGCCGAGCAGCGGTTCGACCTCGTCGTGCTCGACATCATGCTGCCGAAGCTCGATGGGATCGAGGTCTGCCGCCGCCTGCGCAGCCGCAGCCAGGTCCCGATCATCATGCTGACCGCCAAGGATGACGAGGGCGACAAGGTGCTCGGCCTCGAGATGGGTGCCGACGACTACATCACCAAGCCGTTCTCGGTGCGCGAGTTCCGCAGCCGGGTGAAGGCGGCTCTGCGGCGCTCGGAGATGCTCCGCGGCCGTCCCGCCGGTGAGCCGATCGTCTCCGGCGCGATCGAGATCGACTTCGAGCGGCGCGAGGTCACCGCCCATGGCGACCGCGTCCGCCTCACCTACGTCGAGTTCGAGCTGCTCGGCTCGCTCGCCGGCGCTCCCGGTCGGGTGATGAGCCGCGAGATGCTGCTCGAGCAGGTCTGGGGCGACTCCGCCTACCGCGACCCGAGGACGATCGACGTCCACATCCGCCACCTGCGCGAGAAGCTCGAGCGCGACCCGCGGCGCCCCGAGTACCTGCTCACGGTGCGCGGGGTCGGTTACAGGTTCAAAGAAGAGCCGTGAACTCGGTCCGCAACCGATTGGCGCTGCTGTTCTTCGTGATCACGGCGGCGGCGGTCGGCTTCATCTATCTCTACGTAGTCCCTCAGCTGCGCTCCAGCCTCACGGCCGAGAAGCTGCGCCGGCTCGAGGCGGTCGCGACCGAGCAGAGCGGCCGGCTGCAGCAGGCGGTCCGCGACCCGCTCTCGCAGGCTCGGCTGCGGGCGCTGGTCGCCGAGATCGACCAGCGGGCCGGCGCGCGCGTCACCGTGCTGGGAGTGCGCCCGGGGACTGCGGGGCCCGAGCCGGCGTTCGTGATCGCCGACTCCGAGCTCGAGGGCACGGCCGTGTCCGGCGCCTATCCGGCCGCGGCGGCGGCGACGCTCAGCGGCGGCATCGCCAGCGCCGTCGAGAGGCTCGGCGGGGAGCGGATCGGCGAGACCGCGATCCCGCTCGGCGATCCGGAGCGGCCGACCTGGGTGGCGGTGTTCTCGGCCGACCTCGCCGACGTCGATGACAACGTCGCCCTGATCCGGCGCCAGATCCTGATCGCGGGGTCGATCGCGCTTCTGGCGGCGCTCGGCGCCGGCTATCTGGTCGCCGGCGCGCATGCCCGCCGCCTGCGCCGGCTCGAGGCGGCGGCGGAGAAGGTCGCCGACGGCGACTTCTCGACCCCGATCCCGGTCGATTCCAACGACGAGGTCGGCCAGCTGGCGATGACGTTCAACGAGATGCAGAAGCGGCTCGCCGTCCTCGACAGCGCCCGCAAGGAGTTCATCGCCAACGCCTCGCATGAGCTGCGTACGCCGATCTTCTCGCTCGCGGGCTTCATCGAGCTGATCGCCGACGAGGACCCCGACCCCGAGGCCCGGGCCGAGTTCGTCGAGGAGATGCGCGCCCAGGTCGATCGCCTGACCAAGCTCACCGTCGACCTGCTCGACCTCTCCAAGCTCGACGCCGACGCGATTCAGATCCGCCGCGAGCGGGTGCCGCTGGCCGATGTCGCCCGGCGAGTGGTCGGTGAGTTCGGGCCGATTGCCGATCGGAGGCGAGCGGCGATCACGATCGAGGACGGCGCCGGGGCCGCCGCCAGCGCCGACCCTGACAGGGTCGCGCAGATCCTGCGTATCCTGATCGACAACGCGCTCACCCACACGCCGGAGGGAACGGCGATCAAGGTAGGGACTAAAACTGCGACCGACAACGGCTCGGCGAGCCTCTTCGTGACCGACGACGGGCCGGGGATCGACCCGCGGGCGCGCGAGCGGGTCTTCGAGCGCTTCTACACCGGCGACGAGGTCTCGGGCTCCGGGCTCGGGCTGGCGATCGCCCACGAGCTGGCGCTGCGGATGGGCGGCTCGCTGGCGCTGAGCGTGCGGCGCGGCCGGACCGAGTTCGAGCTGCGGCTGCCGGCCGCCGCCCCGGCGGGACGCTGATCGGCTTGCGCCGGCTCACCGTCCTGCTCGCCCTGCCGGCGCTCGCCGCCCTCGCGGCCGGCTGCGGCAGCTCGGATACGACGACGACGGTGACCGCGGCCGCGACGACGACGACCACCGGCGCCGACGACACCCATCGCGTGGCGGTCCCGTCGGCGGACGGCGGCTTCGATGCGAGGACGATCTACGAGAACGCCGCCCCGTCGGTGGTGACGGTGATCTCGATCTTCAACGACAGCGGCGGCGGGGGGCTCTTCGGCGGCAGCGGCCCCTCCGGCGGCCAGGGCTCGGGCTTCGTGATCTCCGACGACGGCGAGATCCTCACCAACGCCCACGTGGTCACCGACGCCGAGACCACGGGCACCCCGACCCGCCCGCTGCACGAGGCGAGCGAGATCTTCGTCCAGTTCGCCGACCGCAACCAGGTCAGCGCCGAGGTCGTCGGCTTCGACCCGTTCGCCGACGTCGCCCTGCTCAAGGTCGACCCGGACGGGCTCGACCTCCAGCCGCTCTCGCTGGGCTCGGAGACCGACGTTCAGGTCGGCGACCCGGTCGCCGCGATCGGCAGCCCCTTCGGTCAAGATCTGTCGCTCTCGGTCGGCGTGATCTCGGCCACCAACCGCTCGATCGACTCGCTCACCGACTTCGGCATCGACGGCGCCCTGCAGACCGACGCGTCGATCAACCCCGGCAACTCGGGCGGGCCGCTGCTCGAGGCCAACGGCCAGGTGATCGGGATCAACCAGCAGATCCAGACCTCCTCCGGCGGCAACGAAGGGGTCGGCTTCTCGGTTCCGATCGACCTCGCCCAGCGCTCGGTCGAACAGCTGCGCGAAGACGGGGAGGTCGAGTACGCCTACGCCGGCGTCACCACGCAGCCGCTCTACCCCCAGCTCGCCGACCGTCTCGGGCTCGACCTCGAGACGGGCGCCCTCGTCTCCCAGGTCGTCCCCGGCTCGCCCGCCGACGACGCCGGGTTGCAGGCCGGCACCGACCGGATCCACTTCCAGGGGCGGGAGGTCGACACCGGCGGCGACGTGATCACGGCGGTCAACGGCGAGAAGATCGAAGACAACTCCGATCTGCCGCGGATCGTCTCCCGCCTCAATCCGGGCGACGTCGTCACGCTCGACATTCTGCGCGACGGCGACAGCCAGCAGATCGAGCTGACGCTCGGCAAGCGCCCGACCTCGGTCAGCCCCTAGACGCAGCGATCGGCGGCGTGGGTGGGCGTCGGGCGGCGGTGGGCTTCAGTACACGCGTCCGCAACTACGGCCGCACTCCGGCGGCTGCAGGCCGTCGCCTGGCGTCGTCCTCGGTCGCCCAGGTAGCGCTGCTACCTGGGCTTCCTGCGTCCTAGCCACGCTCGGTCTTCACTCGCCGGAGCACGACCGTACTTACGGTCACGTGTACTACCCTGCCGCGCTGTGCTGCAAGAGGTCCCCGTTGGGCAGAAATCCCTCGCCGACTACACCCACATCGCCGGACGTGGGCTGATCGAGCAGATCCGTGAGCTCGCCGGCCCGCTGCAGGGCAAGTCGGTCCTCCACCTGAGCGCGACCGCTTTCGGCGGCGGGGTCTCGGAGATCCTCTACACGCTGGTGCCGCTGATGCGCGACGTCGGCCTCGACTGCCACTGGCAGGTGATCACCGGGCAGGAGGAGTTCTTCAACGTCACCAAGCTGATGCACAACTCGCTTCAGGGCGACCCCCAGGAGATCTCCGATCAGCAGTGGGAGGTGTTCGAGGCCTACAACCTGATGAACGCCCAGACTCTCGACGGCGATTGGGACGTGGTCATCGTCCACGACCCGCAGCCCGCGGCGATGAAGCGGAACGCCGGCGAGCGCGCGCGACGCTGGATCTGGCGCTGCCACATCGATCTCTCGACCCCGAACCCGTCAACGATCGAGCGGCTGAAGCCGCTGATCACCGCCTATGACGCCACCGTCTGGCACATGCAGCAGTACGTGCCCGCCGGGCTCGACGGCGGGATCCAGAAGATCTGCCCGCCCGCGATCGATCCGCTGTCGCCGAAGAACATGGCGCTCTCGCCCGAGGACGCCGCCTTCGTCTGCGAGCAGTTCGGGATCGACACGGACCGGCCGCTGATCTGCCAGGTCTCGCGCTTCGACCCCTGGAAGGACCCGATCGGCGTGATCGACGCCTACCGCCTCGTGACCAAGTCCGTGCCCGACGCCCAGCTGGCGCTGGTCGGCTCGATGGCGACCGACGATCCCGAGGGCTGGGAGTTCTTCCACAAGACCTTCCAGCACGCCGAGGGCGACCCCGACATCAAGATCCTCAACAACCTCAACAACGTCGGCGCGATCGAGGTCAACGCCTTCCAGTCGCAGGCCGACGTCTGCATGCAGAAGTCGATCCGCGAGGGGTTCGGTCTCACGGTCACCGAAGCGCAGTGGAAGGCCCGCCCGACGATCGGCGGCGACGTCGGCGGGATCCCGCTGCAGATCGAGGACGGGGCCTCCGGTTTCCTCGTCGATTCGCCCGAGGCGGCGGCCCAGCGCTCGGTCGAGATCCTCGAGGACCCGGAGCTCGCCAAGGCGCTCGGGCGGGCGGGCAAGGAGCACGCCCGCGAGCACTTCCTCACCCCGCGCCTGCTGCGTGACTGGCTCGACCTCTTCACCCAGCTGGATACCTAGAACCTGTAGAACAGGCGGCTGTGACCGATCAGCGCCTCGTAATCGTCTCCAACCGCGGGCCGGCCCACTTCGCACGCAGCGGCACCGGCGAGCGCGTCGTCCAGCGCGGCGGCGGCGGGCTGGTGACGGCGCTCTCGGGCCTGGTCGCGCACCGGGGCGCGCTCTGGATCGCCTCGGCGATGACCGACGAGGACGTCGTCGTCGCTCGCGAGGCGGACGGAGAGCCGGTCGAGGTCGAGCTCGACGACGTCTCCTACGAGGTGCTGATGGTCGAGTCCGAGGCCGGCGCCTACGACCGCTTCTACAACGTGATCGCGAACCCGATCCTCTGGTTCGTCCAGCACTACCTCTGGGACCTCTCCAACGCCCCGGACATCCGCCGGGAGGAGCTCGACGCCTGGGATCGCGGCTACACGGTGGTCAACGAGGACATCGCCAGGGCGGTGGTGAAGACGATCGAGCCGGAGACGGCGCCGCTGGTGATGTTTCACGACTACCACCTCTACACGGCGCCGGCGCTCGTTCGCGCAGCGCGGCCGGACGCCTTCCTCCAGCACTTCGTCCATATCCCGTGGTCGCAGCCCGACAGCTGGCGGATCCTTCCCGCCCGCTGGCGCGAGGCGATCTACCGCGGCCTGCTGGCCAACGACATCATCGGCTTCCACACGACCGCCTACTGCCGCAACTTCCTGCACTGCTGCCGCGAGCTGATGGAGGTGGACGTCGACTACGAGCGGGGTGCGGTCGTCCACGATGGGCGCGAGACCTGGGTTCGCGCCTACCCGCTGGGAATCGACGCGAAGCGGCTCGAGCGCGCTGCGAACTCCGCGCAGGTGCTGGAGGCCGAGCGCGAGATCCTGCGCCGGCGCCGCGACTACCTGATCCTCCGCGTCGATCGCGCCGACCTCTCAAAGAACGTGCTCCGCGGCTTCACCGCCTTCGACACGTTCCTCACCGAGCACCCCGAGTTCCGCGAGCGGGTCACCTTCGTCGCCCATCTGCAGCCCTCGCGCCAGGACGTGCCCGAGTACACCGAGTACCTGGAGCGGATCGAGGCCCTGGTCGCGGTCATCAACCACCGGCACGGGACAACCGACTGGATGCCGATTGACCTGCGCATCTACGAGAACTTCCCCGAGGCCGTCGCCCGCTACAAGCACTTCGACCTGCTGATGGTCAACTCGATCTTCGACGGCATGAACCTGGTCGCCAAGGAGGCGCCCGCGGTCAACACCCGCGACGGCGTGGTCATGCTCTCCGAGAACACCGGCTCGCACGAGGAGCTCGGCGACTGCACCCTGACCGTGAACCCGTTCGACATCTCCGAGCAGGCGGAGACGATCTACCGGGCGCTGACCATGGACGCCGAGGAGCGCCAACTGCGGGCCAGCCGCCTGCGCGAGATCGTCCGCGAGCGCGATCCGGGCGTCTGGATCGCCGAGCAGCTCGAGGACATCGCCGCCAAGCGCGAGCTCAGCGCGGCGCCCGGCGGAGCTTGACCTTCACCGTCCGCGACCAGCCGCGCTCGTAGGGGTACCCGGCGGCCTGGGGGACGAGGGCGCGGAAGCGGTAACGCTTCGCAGACGAGGTGGCGCGCAGCTTGTAGCGGGCCGTGAAGGCGCAGTCGCCGTCCGCGCGATCGGTGCGGAAGACCTGCCAGCGGCGCTTGCCGAGCCGCGCCTGGACCTTGACCACGCGCCCCGCGCAGAGCGGCCCCGGGAGCACACCTTGGAAGTGGAGGCGATCGTGGTTGCGGACGCCGTGGTTGGGTGCGACGTCGAGCGACGGCCGGGCCGACGAGCGCGAGAGCAGCCCGTGACGGGCGACCACCCGGTCCCCGTCGACGTAGTGGACGTAGACCTCACGGCTCGGCCCCGGCGGCAGCTCGATCGCATAGGAGCCGTCGGCCGCGGTCAGCCCGGTGGCGCCGACCACGATCGGCTCGCCGTCGGCGAGCACCCTGGTCAGCGCGCAGACGGTCGCGCCGGCCGGCGCTCCGGTGAGGCGGCCGCGGATCACCGCCGCCGCGTCGGAGGCGACCAGGCTCTCGGTCGCCGAGCCGTCGGCGAAGCCGGCGCTGAGCTCGGTGCCGCCGCCGACCGCCGAGGCCGGGCAGGCGTTGTCGACCCAGATCTGGCGCGCCTCGCAGGCCCTGTTCGGGAAACCATCGAGCGCCAGGTCCTCGACGCAGGCGCTGACCGTGTTGGCGGGACCGGTGACGAAGGCCGAGACGGCGGTCGGGACGGCCGCGGATTCCGTGGTCGTCGCCGGGCAGGGGGTGAGCGCCGTGGCGAAGCCGGCGATCACCGCGCAGTTGCGGATGTCGGTGACCAGGAGGGCCCCGTTGCCCTCGACGTAGACCTTGCGGATGCCGCTGCCGGCGTCGGCGGCGGCGAAGGTGAGCCCCCGGGTCCCGCGCACGACCTCGCCGTCGAACAGCGAGCCGCCGGTGACCGTCAGCTGCGGCACCGCGCGGTCCTCGGTCCGCAGGTAGACGCCGCGCACGTAGGCGTGCGCGGCATCCTCGCCGGCGCGCCCGCAGGGCTGGCCGGCGCCGGGAGCGACGCAGCGCAGCCGGCTCTGGAAGGTCGTGAACTCGCCGCCGGTCGAGTGGACGCGAAAGTCGTTGTGCTCGGAGCCGAACGCGACCTCGGTCCCGTCGGGACGGGTGGCGATCAGCTCGCCGTGATGGCCCGCCTGGCTGGTGAGGCTGGCATTCGCCTGCACGGTGGTGAAGACGGTTCCCGCCGGCGCGCGCCAGATCCAGCCGCCCCATTGGCCGAGCGCGGTCGAGTCCGCGTCGTGGAACGCCTGCAGGCCGGAGTCGCTGCCGCACAGCGCCCGCGCTTCGTAGTGGGGCGAGCTGCGCTCCCACGTTGCCTCCGAGAACGACGTCTGCGAGCTGCACTCCGTGACGACGTAGTTGCCTGCCTCGGCGGGGCGCGCCAGGGTCAGCGAGGCGGCGGAGGCGACGAGCAGCGCGACGCCGGTCAGCCGCGCTCGTCCAAGTCGCCTGGGGCCGGTGACGTAGGGGGTGGGTCGGTAGCTGCGCATGGTTTTCCTCTCAGTGCTCGAAGCCGAACTGGGTCGGGGCGGTCGGAGGGGCGGGGTCCGGGTCGGGAGCGGGCGGCGGGTCGGGAGCGGGCGGCTCGTCGGCTGGCGGCGAAGGTGGGGGCGGCGGAGGTGGCGGTGCCGGGGCCGGTGCCGGGGCCGAGACCGGGAGCGGCGGTGAGGTGGGCGGTGACGCGGGCGGCTCGGTGGGCGCGCGGGCCGGCTCCGGGGTTCGGGCCTTGCTGGGCTCGGGACGAGCGTGAGTTGGCCCGTCTCCTGGCCGGGTAGAGCCGCTTTCGTGGCCCGACGCGCGGCGCGGCGGCGCGTGAGCGGCCGCTTGCCCGAACGCGGGCACCCCCTCATTCCCCGTTGCCAGCCCGACGTCCGCCGGCAGCGGCGGGGGCTTCGGAGCGGCGAGCAGGCCGGGGAGGACGAGCAGTAGCAGCCCGCCCGCGCCGAGTCCCGCGAGCAGGCGCCCGACGTTGCTCCAGCGGATTCTCGTGCGCGCCATCGGCTCCAACAAGCCCATAGCGATGCCCCATGCCCCCGCTATAGTCATCCGCCGCCCATGAGTGCCGAATACGAACTAGTGCTGATGCTCGATCCGGAGGCCCCGGACGAGCGTCGCGACGAGATCGCGACCAACGCCCGCGGGCGGATCGAGTCGGCCGGCACGCTGAAGGCCGAGAAGGCCTGGGGCCTGCGCAAGCTCTCCTACGAGATCGCCCACCGAAACGAGGCGGACTACCGCTTCTTCCGCTTCGAGACCGAGAGCCCGCTGCTCAACGATCTCAACCACAACCTGAAGATCACCGACGGCGTGCTGCGCTTCCGGATCTTCAAGGTCGACCCGGAGTCGCCGGTGATCGAGCCGCCGCCTCCCGCTCCGCTCGCCAGCTCGGCTCCCCGGGGACCGGGCGGACGCCGCGGGCCCGGGCGCGGACGCGACGACTGGGACGAGGACCGCGACGCCGAGCCGCAGCCGCCCGCTCCGCCGCCCGCCGCCGAGGCGCCGGCCGAGCCCGCGCCGCCGGCCGCGCCGGCCGCGGAGGTGGCGGCCGAGGCAGCGCCGGAGCCGGCCCCCCCGGAACCGGCCCCCGAGCCCGTTGCGGCGGAACCCGAGCCGGCGCCTGCCGAGCCCGCTCCCGCCGAGGCCGAGCCGGCCCCGGCGCCCGAAGCTCCCGCCGAGTAGTCCCGCTGCTTACGCGTTTTTTCTCGGCCCCAGGGGCGAGAACACGCCGATCCCGGTCTTAGACTGGGGACCGATCAAGCAATACAGAGAGGTAGTGATTTTCAGTGGCGTCTTCGAACATCAACACCGTGGTGATCACGGGCAACCTGACCCGCGACCCCGAGCTCCGCAGCACCGGCGGCGGGACCTCGGTCTGCGACATGCGGGTTGCGGTCAACTCCCGCCGCAAGGACCAGAGCGGCAACTGGGTCGACAAGCCCAACTACTTCGACGTCACCGTCTTCGGTGCCCAGGGCGAGAACTGCTCCACCTACCTGTCGAAGGGCCGCCCGGTCGCGATCGAGGGCCGGCTCGACTGGCGCGAGTGGGAGGCGAAGGACGGCTCCGGCAAGCGCCAGGCGGTCTCGATCATCGCCAACACGGTCCAGTTCCTCGGCAGCCGCGACGGCGGCGGCGAGAGCGGCGGGCAGCGCTTCAACGCCCAGTCCGACGTCCCCGCCGACACCTCCGACTTCGACTCGCCCGAACCGGCGGCAGTCGGGGCCTCTGACGACGACATCCCCTTTTAGGCCTGAGGGGCGATAGCCGCTCAGGCCGGCGGATAGCTAGAATCACGCATCTGCGCCGCCCGTAGTGCGGCGCGTTTGCGCGAGATGAACAGCTTTTCCGATACCAAGAGCGAGCGCGGCTGATGGCCCGCAAGCAGCGAGCGCAGCCGACTCCGCCCGCGGCCGGGCCGAACGCGCGCCGCGGCCGCGGCGGGCGGTTCGGCGATCGCTACCGGCCGCGCAAGTACACGCGGATCACCGTCGAGAACATCGACTACAAGGATCTGGCGACGC
The DNA here is from genome assembly GCA_033856255.1 of Solirubrobacterales bacterium. Lineage (GTDB taxonomy): Bacteria > Actinomycetota > Thermoleophilia > Solirubrobacterales > 70-9 > WHSW01. Next base: position 26,177 of record JAWVFH010000050.1, read on the forward strand.
TGCGGCGGTTCATCTCCGATCGCGGCAAGGTCCGCTCGCGCCGGGTTACCGGGCTCTCGCGCCGCCACCAGCAGCAGCTGGGGCTGGCGATTCGCCGCGCGCGTGAGCTCGCGCTGCTCCCCTACGTCGGCGACCGCTAGGCCTGCCGATGGCGCAGGCGATCCTGCTCAAGGACGTGGAGACCCTCGGCGAGGCCGGCGACGCGGTCGACGTCTCGCCCGGGTACCTGCGCAACTACCTCGTCCCCCGCAAGCTCGCCCAGCCGGCCACCGACCGCTCGCTCGAGGAGGCCCAGCGGCGTCGCGAGGTCGCCGAGCGCGCCGCCCAGGAGGCGGTCGACCGCGCCGAGCAGACGGCGGCCCTGCTGGCCAAGACCGTGCTCACGATCCAGCACCGCGCCGGCGAGGACGGCAAGCTCTACGGCTCGGTCACCGGCGCCGAGATCGCCGAGGCGATCGCCGATGCGCGCGGGCTGAAGATCGACCGCCGCAAGATCCAGCTCGAGCACCCGATCCGCGAGGTCGGCACGTACATGGTCGAGGTCGAGCTTCCCGGTGGCGCCACCGCGACGGTGAAGACGATCATCGCCGAGGCGAAGTAGCGCCGGCGGCCGAACCGCTCCCGAGCCCGGTGCCCGCAGACAACGTCGAGCTCGTCAGGCAGCTGATCGCGGCGCTGAATGAGGGGGACGTGGAGCGCTATCTCTCGTTCTGCTCGGAGGACGTCGAGCTCGTTTCGCCCGTCGCCGGGCTCGAGGGGTCCAACGTCGGCGCGGACGGAGTCCGCCGCTTCTTCGAGCAGCTGAAGGAGGTCGCTCAAACCTTTCGGCTCACGATCGAGAGCTACCGCGAGGTGAGCACCGGACGCGTCCTGGCGGAGGGCGAGCTCGCCTTCGTCTCCGCGCGCGGCATCCCGGTGACGCAGGCGATCTACAACGTCTACGACCTCGGCGACGGAAAGCTGATCAGGGTCCGGGCCTTCCTCGACCGCGAGGCCGCCCTGGCCGCGGCGGGCGTCACGGAGTGACCAATCCGCTGACGGTGGTCACAGATAGTCGTCTCGAGCGAAGGACAGGACGTGGAGGAGCGATCCGCAGACGCCGCGTTGTTGCATCGGACCGCCTCGGGCGAGCCGGAGGCCTTCGGCAGTTTCTACCGCCGCCACGAGAACGTGCTCCTCATCTTCTTCTTGCGCCGGACCGCGAGCCCGGAGCTGGCGGCCGACCTGACGGCAGAGACCTTCGCCGCAGCGTTGGCGTCGATCCGCGGCTTCAAGGCCGACCGCGGCCCAGCCATCGGCTGGCTGTTTGGGATCGCCACCAAGAAACTGGCCGACAGTCGCCGCCGGGGCCGGGTCGAAGATCGCGCACGCCGGCGGTTGCGACTCGAGCCTCTGGTGCTGACGGACGACGACCTCGAACGCGTCGAGGCGTTGGCGGACGCGGAGGCAGCGTCCCAGGCGCTGGCCCGAGCGCTCGCTGAGCTGCCGGCCGAGCAACGACAGGCAATCGAGCAACGGGTGATCGCGGAGCGGCCCTACGGCGAGGTCGCGATCGAGCTTCGCTGCTCTGAAGCTGTGGTGAGAAAGCGGGTCTCGCGCGGGCTCGAGTCGATGAGGGTCGCGCTACAGGAGGAGTCGAGATGAGTTCGAGTTCCCAACGGATGCCCGCCCCGTCCCTGCCCGCGCTGCACGACGCGCTGGTCACGGCGGCAGCGCAACGCTACGCGCGGACACCTCAGCGCCGTCGCCCGCGCTGGCTCTTGCCCGTTGCATTTGCCTGCTTGCTGACCGCCACCGGCGTTGCCCTGGCCGCCTCTGGAGTGTTCGGCGGCGGGACAGCGATCGATCGTGGCCAGACGCCGAGGGTCGGAGAGGATTCGGGTCCCTACGCGATTCGCGTCAGCCCGGCGCACGCCGACCGAGAGCACCCGATCTGCCTGCAGCTTCAGTTCGAAGGTTCGCGTCCTGCCTATGGATGCGGCGTCGCGCCGAGCGCCGCAACACCGTTCGGCGTGGTCGTGGCAGACGGCCTCTCCGAGGAGTCGAGCGAACGGGTGATCTACGGCCTGGTCGTGGACGAGATCACCGAGGTCAGCTCCCTGGGTCAGGCGGGGGCACAGGCGACTGTCGCGACGGTGGAGCGCCCGGGGCTGCCGGGCCGCTACTTCTCGATCACCGTCCCGAACGAGGGCCAGATCGAGCTGGTCGGCAACGACGCATCGGGTAACGAGGTGGCGCGAATCGGCAGCCACGAGAAGCCGACCGAGCCCCCGCTGTCGCGCGATCAGGCGATCGCTCAAGGGGACCCCGCCGGCTTCGCGCCAACGGTCGTGTTCGCCCGGAAGTACGTCTACGACGGACGGGCCATCGAACCCGAGAAGGCACAGCGTCTCAACCTCGTCTGCGTCGAAACGCGCAGTGCCGTGACCTGCTTCGACTCAGTGGCCGAGGCTCAGGCAGCGCACCGCGATTAGTTTCCCGGTGCGGACCGGTCATACGCATTGAGAGCCCGCGGCCGCCGCAGGCCGCCTACCGAGGAGGCGCGATGAGCAAGCTTAGGTGTGACATCTCGATCTCCGTGGACGGTTTCGTCGCCGGACCGAACCAGAGCCAGGAGAACCCGCTCGGCGAGGGGGGCGAGCGGCTTCACGACTGGGTGGTTCCGCTGGCCGCCTGGCGGCAAGCCCACGGCAAGCAGGGCGGCGAGGTGAACGAGAGCACACCGATATTCGAGGAATCGCTCGAGAACATCGGGGCCGGTCTGATGGGCCGCAACATGTTCGGGCCGATCGGCGGCGGTTCCTGGGACGAGCAGTGGACGGGCTGGTGGGGCCACAACCCTCCCTACCACTACCCGGTGTTCATTCTCACCCATCACCCGCGTGATCCCGTGGAGATGGAGGGAGGGACCACGTTCCACTTCGTCACCGACGGGATCGAGTCCGCGCTCGAACAGGCAAGGGAGGCCGCCGGCGGCAAGGACGTCATGGTTTGGGGCGGCGCCGACGTCGCTCGCCAGTACCTGGCAGCGGGACTGCTCGACGTACTTCAGCTCCACGTTGTGCCGGTGGAGCTCGGCGACGGTGCTCGCCTCTTCGACAACCTCGCGGACGCGAAGGTGCAGCTCGAGCAGGTCCGGGCGGTCGAGGCGCCCGGCGTCACCCACGTCAAGTACAGGGCGGTGACATGAAGCGGTCGCTGGCAGCTACCGAGCGATCCCGGCAAGCCACGCGGCGACCGCCTCGCTGACCGCCGGCAGGTCCGACTTCAGCCCGTGGTTGCCGGCGACGGCGACCACCTGGTGGCCTGGGCCCGCGGCCGGCATCCCGAACGGGTCGCTCGAGCCCTGGACGACCAGGGTCGGGACCTCGACCGCGTCGAGCTCCCCCTGGCGTGACTTGGTCGGATCGTCGGCTTTGCCCGGCGGGTGGACCGGGAAGGCGAGGCAGAGGACGGCGTCGGCGCCGACCGCCGCCGCCGTGCGGCAGGCGACCCGGGCACCGAGCGAGCGGCCGCCGGCCACCAGCGGCGCCGCGATCAGGTCGCGCTCGCGCAGCTCGGCGATCACCGCCTCCCAGGCCGCGTCGAGCTGGCCCGCCGGGGCCGGCGAGCGCCGGCCGGCGACCCGGTAGGGCTGCTCGACCAGGGCGACCATGAACCCGGCAGCGCGGGCGACCGCGGCGGCCGCGGCGATGTCGACCGCCTCGACGCCGCCGCCCGCGCCGTGGCCGAGGGCGAGGGTCCCCGCCGGCTTCGCGGCCGCGTCGACGTGGGCGCGGGCCGGGCCGTGCGGGGTCTCGATCTCGATCGCGTCCATCGCCGGACACCTTATGGCCGTTGTTTGCGGGAACGCCTCCCACGTGGGGCCTGTCGCTGTGGTTTTCTGGAACCCGGGCCCGCGAGGGGCGATTTTGCCGCCGCCGCGCCCTCTAAACCGAGACAGACATGGAAGCCGCGACCGCCCACGTACCGCCCCAGAACCTCGAGGCCGAGGAGTCGGTGCTCGGCGCGCTGATGGTCTCGGAGATGGCGATGAACCCCGTCATCCTCGACGTCCGGCTCGCCGAGGAGGATTTCTACCGCGAGCGCCACCGGGTGATCTTCGCGGCGATCAAGCGCCTCTACGAGCGCAGCGAGCCGATCGACGCGCTCACCGTCTCCGAGCTGCTGGCCCAGCAGGGCGAGCTGGAGAAGGTCGGCGGGCGCGAGGCGGTCTCCAACCTCGCCTCGACCGTGCCGGTGGCAGGCAACGCCCGCCACTACGCGCGCATCGTGCAGCAGAACTCGCTCCTGCGGCGCCTGCTCGAGGCCTCGCAGAGGATCCAGAAGTCCGTGCACGACCGCGAGGGCGAGCCGGTCGAGCTCGCCGAGCGGGCCGAGCGGATGCTGTTCAAGGTCGCCCACGAGGAGCAGGCCGAGGACTTCCACATCCTCAAGGACATCCTCTCGCGCGAGGTCGACCGGCTCGAGGAGCTCGCCAGCGGCCGCGCCGAGGTCACCGGGACCCCCTCGGGCTTCGCCGACCTCGACCGGATCACCGGCGGCTTTCAGCCGGGCAACCTGATCATCCTCGCCGCCCGCCCGGGCATGGGCAAGTCGGGCCTGGTGGCCAACATCGCCGAGCACGTCGCGATCAAGGAACGCCGGCCGGTCGCCTTCTTCTCGCTCGAGATGTCGGACTCCGAGCTCGCGCAGCGGTTGATCGCCAAGCGGGCCCGGATCCCCTCCGACAAGTTGCGCAAGGGCCAGGTCCGCGAGGGCGAGTGGGCGAAGGTGCTGAAGGTCTGCAACGAGCTCGAGAGCGCGCCGCTGTGGATCGACGAGTCCTCCGACCTCTCGATGCTCGACCTGCGGGCGAAGGCGAGGCGCCTGCACGCGAGCGAGATCTCGAACGGGAACGGCGGCCTGGCGCTGATCGTCCTCGACTACATCCAGCTGATGCGCGCCGAGGACAGCCGTACCAACCGGGTCGAGCAGGTCGGCCAGATGAGCCGCGGCCTGAAGATCCTCGCCCGCGAGCTGAAGGTGCCGGTGATCGCGCTCTCACAGCTCTCGCGTGCGCCCGAACAGCGCACCGGCCGCGACAAGCGGCCGATCCTCTCCGACCTGCGCGAGTCCGGGAACCTCGAGCAGGACGCCGACCTGGTCGCCTTCATCTACCGCGAGGACTACTACAAGAACTTCGGCGACGACGATGTCGACGAGACCGAGCGGGCGAAGCTGGAGGGGATCGCGGAGCTGATCGTGCGCAAGAACCGCAACGGGCCGATCGACACCGTCAAGCTCGCCTTCATCGACAAGTACGCCTCGTTCAGCAACCTCGCCCGCAACGACTTCGCGATGTCCGTCCCGGGCGATGACGACGAGGCGGAGCCGCTCGTCGATGCGGTCGACGCGTGACGGCGCGGGTCGAGAGATTGCCGCAGTCGTGCCCGCTGGCGCGCTGTGACGGCAGCGGCTGGATCCTCGACGAGGACGACGCCGCGCGACCGTGCGAGTGCCGAGACCGCCGCATAGCCAACGCCCGAATGCGGGGCGTCAGGTCAACGCTTCCGGAGAAGTACGCGGGCGTCAGCTTCGACCGGCCGCCGATCTCGGACATGGCGCGGGCTCCGCAGTCCCGCGCGGTCGTCAAGGCCGTACGAGACTTCACCGACGACCTCGATGGCAACCTCGCGGCGGGCCGGGGGATCTGCTTCATCGGCGACGTTGGAACGGGCAAGACCAGCCTGGCGATGCTCGTCTCGAAGCTGGCGATGGAAGCGGGGCACTCGGCGGCCGTCTACTCGCTGCCAAAGCTCCTGACGCGTATTCGACGCACCTACGACTCGAACGCCGGTGATCTCTCGTATTCGGAGTTCTTCGCCAGGCTGACGTCGGTGGACCTGCTCCATATCGACGACCTCGGGGCAACGAACCAGACCGATTGGGTCATGGAGCAGCTCTTCTCCATCGTCGACGAGCGTTACGCGACCAAGAAGTCGATCGTCGTCACGACCGACCTCGAGATCGGCGAGCTGGAGGACCAGATCGGCGCCCGGACGGTTTCCCGCTTGGTTGAGATCTGCGCCGACCCCCTGGCGCTATTTGGCGACGACCAGCGGTACCGGGTCGCTTAACCCCCCATAATCACCCCGCTATGCCGGGCATCGTGATCATCGGGACCCAGTGGGGCGACGAGGGCAAGGGCAAGATCGTCGACCTCCTCGCCGACCGCGCCTCGATGGTCGTCCGCTTCCAGGGCGGCAACAACGCCGGCCACACGATCGTCCGCGACGGCGAGACGTTCAAGTTCCACCTGATCCCCTCCGGGATCCTGCATCCGGGCAAGACCTGCGTGATCGGGAACGGGGTGGTGGTCGACCCGGAGGTGCTGACGGCGGAGATCGATGCGCTGCGGCGGCGGCGGATCGACGTCGGCGGGCTCAAGCTCTCGGCCAACGCGCACCTGATCATGCCCTACCACGTGATGCTCGACACGGCGGGCGAGGCACGGCTGGGCAAGCTCGAGATCGGGACCACGAAGCGCGGGATCGGCCCCTGCTACGCCGACAAGTCGGCACGCCTGGGAATCCGCGTCCAGGACCTGCTCGACGCGAAGATCCTGCGCAAGAAGATCGCCACGGCCCTGGAGCCCAAGCAGCAGCAGCTGCGCCCCTTCGCGCGCGACCCGAAGCTCGACCTGCACGCGATGACGGAGGAGTACCTGCGCCACGGCCACCGGCTCGAGCCCCACATCGCCGATACCGCGCACCTCTGCTGGGATGCGCTCGACGCCGGCGAGACGGTGCTCTTCGAGGGTGCCCAGGCTGCGCTGCTCGACCTCGACCACGGCACCTATCCGTTCGTCACCTCCTCGAACCCGGTCGCGGGCGCGGCCTGCGTCGGCGCCGGCGTCGGGCCGACCGACATCGACGAGGTCTGGGGGGTCTGCAAGGCCTACACGACCCGGGTTGGCGCCGGCCCGTTTCCCTCCGAGCTCACCGACGAGGTCGGCGCCCACCTGCGCGACCGCGGCCACGAGTTCGGGACCACCACCGGGCGCGAGCGCCGCTGCGGCTGGCTCGACCTGGTGGCGCTGCGCTACGCGACCCGGCTCAACCGGCTCTCCGCCCTGGCGATCACCAAGCTCGACGTGCTGACCGGCCTCGACCCGCTGCGAATCGCGATCCGCTACCGGGGCAAGGAGGGCGCCGTGTTCGACGAGTTCCCCTACCACCAGACGATCCTCCACACCGCAACGGCCGAGTACGTGGAGATGCCGGGCTGGGACGACGACATCACCGGCGCTCGCAGCGAGGCCGACCTGCCGCCGCAGGCGCGCGACTACCTGGCGGCGATCTCCGAGGGCGCCGGGGTGCCGATCGCGCTGGTCGGCGTGGGCCCCAGTCGCGATCAGGTGATCGAGACCGGCGCCGCGGTGCTCAAGGCGGCCTGAGCCGCCGCCGTCAGCGGGACCGGGCGCGCGCCTCGGGCGCCGTGTCGACCAGCGCCTGCCAGCCGACGTCGCGCTCGCGCAGGGCCTCGTCCGCGGCGGCGCCGCCGCGCAGGCCGAACAGCCGCTTGGCGAACAGGAGGTAGACGACGATCGCCAGGTTGATCACCAGGGCGAGGACCTTGAGCACGGTGACCCCGTCGATCAGCTCGTAGATCTCGATCGGCAGGAAGGCCGAGGTCGAGACGACGGCGAGGTACTCGGCCCAGCGGCGCTGGAGCCAGAGGCCTACCGCCTCGGCGCCCTGGACCAGGGCGTAGGCGGCGAGCGCCAGACCGATCAGCTGGAGCTTGTCGTGGGGGAGGTTGAGCAGGTGCTCGATGCGGTCGACGAAGCGGCCGTTGGACTCCGCCGTCGGCCCGCCCAGACCTCCATGCAGGGCGCCGAGGACGGCGTAGAACTTGTCGCGCAGGTCGACCTCGTTCGAGGCGATCAGGAAGACGCCGGCCGAAAGCGCGCTGAGGATCAGGAAGTGCAGGGCACGATCGATGGCGATCGCCCGCAGCACGATCCGGTCGCGCAGCGGCCGGCCCCGCAGCGGCAGCTCGATCTCGCCACGGCCCGGAGGGCGCCGCATCGTCGGCGCGACCGGCGGCGCGAAGGGCAGCCACCCGTCGCAGCGCAGGCAGCGGTGCCAGCGAACGCCGTCCACCTCGCGGGCGAAGATCGCGTCCTCGTCCGGCAGCTCGGCGGCGCCGAGCCCGGCGAGCTCGTGCCCGCTGAGGCCGCAGACCAGGAGCTCGTAGTGAAAGCGGGGGCGGAAGCGACTCGGCTGGGCGACGCCGGGGAGATCGTCCGTTTCGCTGGCGCCGTCGGCTCCCTGCTCGCTCATCCGGGTCGCAATCTACGGCCCCGCGACCGGGGGAGGGTCGAGCCGTCAGTCGGCTAGGCCCCGCTCGCGACGGCGCTCCCTGAGCGCGATCACGCCGATGCCGGCGATCACGGTCAGCGGCGCGCCGGCGAAGCCGAGCCCCATCAGCCAGTGGCCCGCGTGGGCGACGACGATCACGCCGGCACCTGCCGCGGGCGCGTCCGCGGCGCCGCCGCCGAGACGCCGCGCCGCGGCCCGCCATCGTCCGGCCGCGCGATCCGGTTCAGCACCCAGCCCAGGAGCAGCACCAGGCCGAGGACGATCGCCGCGACGATCGAGTAGGCGAGCCCGGCGAGGTAGCCGGGGACGCCCGACTTGAGCTCGCGCTGGAGGATCTGGGTCTCGTCGACGAACGGGCGCTGGAAGCTTGGCCGCGCCTTGATGGCCGGAGCCGGGATCGCCGAGTCCTCGGGCATGTAGACCGGCAGGCCGGCGACGTAATTGTCGCGCTGCAGGCGGATCAGCGTCTTCCACGTCCCGTGCGCCGGCAGCGGCTTGGTCGTCTCGTAGACGCCCGGCGAGACCCGCCGGAGCTGGTCGACGACGAGGCCGCCGCCCTGCCAGGAGATCGCCTGCAGCCAGTAGGCGTCGTCGGCGATCTGAGGCGGGTCGAGGCGCACGGTGGCGTTGACGGTCCGCTCGGCCCCGGTCTTGACGTTGTCGAGGCTGACGCGGGCGCTCCAGCCGCTCGGCGTCTGGTCGCCGACGTTGAGGCCGACGACGGCGACGATCGCCAGCGTCGCCAGCGCCGCCGGGATCGTGGCCGGCGCCGGGAACGGCACGCGCCTCGGGGCCGCGGCCGCGAAGGAGCCGCCCAGGTAGCCGCCGAGGATGCCGGCTGCGACGCCGGCGACCAGCGCCGGCAGCCAGGCCTCGGCGATCAGGCTCTGCGGCCAGGGGATCGGCATCCAGATGTGCGACCAGGCGTACTCGGCGAAGAAGCCGACGGTGCCGATCAGCGCGCCGCTGATCGCCCCGAAGGCGTAGATGCGCCGGGTCGAGACGAGCAGTGCCACGCCCTCGACGCACAGCGCCTCGACCAGGTAGAGCGGCAGGTGCGGCATCGTCTCGCCGAAGACGTCGCCGACGATCAGCGCGATCGTGCCGCGAACGACGATGAAGAACAGCGCCGCGCCGAGCGCCGCGCCGCGGCCGATCCAGATTCGCGCGGCGACCAGGGCGACCCCGGCCGCGAAGGCGAGCATGATCGGCTCGAGCACGAGCTGGAACTGCGGCACGCCGAAGTCGAACTCGGCCTGGAAGGTGGAGAGCCCGATCAGCAGGCCACCCATGGCGAAGAAGCGCCGGCCGCGAGCGAGGCGGGCGACGACCCTGTCCGCGAGGCGCTTGGACGACCCGTCGCTGACCTCCTCGCCGCGTCCCTCGACGATCAGGATCGCGCTTCCGATCAGGGTCAGGGCGGCGCCGCCGATCAGCATCAGATGGGTCGGGCCCCAGAGGGTGACGTCCTGGCCGAAGATCCGGTGCCAGACGTCGTCGAGCGGGAATCCGATCAGGGCGAAGGCCGATGCGGCGAGCATCGCCACGCCGCCGAGCGGCGCGTACCAGTCGCCGGCAATCCGGATCGCGCGCCCCGAGGGCTTGCCGTCGGGGAGCACGATCGCCAGGAATCCGGCGGCGAAGATCCCGAACAGGCCGGCGAGGATCAGGTAATGGGCGGGGTTGGCGAGCGGCCCCGGGTCGCGGCCGTTGTCGATGTGCAGGGAGATGTCCCAGTACATGCCGAGCAGCGCGACGAGCAGGGCACCGGCGGCGATCAGCGAGGGCAGCGCCGCCCAGGGGGCGAAGCCGGTGTCGCGGGCGGCGAGGTCGGCGGCGCGGCGAAGCAGGTTGGTGCGGCCGGTGCGGTGGGCCCAGCCGAGGTAGAGGAGGGCCGCGGTGGCGAGCATCGCGGCAGCGCTGGCGCCGATCACCTGACCGATCGCCGCGCCGCCGGCGGGGGCGGAATCAACTGTGTTCATCACGGCTCCTTTCGACATTGCCGTATGTAACACCAAACGATGTAAGTGTTACCGTGATCTCGGTCACTTAAACCTCGGGGTCACCGGTAACCTGCCGCGCGATGTTCGAGAAGGTCCTGGTCGCGAACCGGGGTGAGATCGCGATCCGGGTCATGCGGGCCCTGAAGGAGATGGGGATCGCCTCGGTCGGCGTCTACTCCGAGGCCGACCGCGAGACCCCGCATGTCCGCGAAGCGGATGAGGCCTTCCTGCTCGGCCCGCCGACGCCGGCCGAGAGCTACCTGGCGATCGAGAGGATCATCGAGGTCGCCCAGAAGGCGGGCGCCGAGGCGATCCATCCCGGCTACGGCTTCCTGGCCGAGAACGCGGCCTTCGCGACCGCGCTCGAGGAGGCGGGGATCGTCTTCATCGGCCCGCCCGCCTCGGCGATTGAGGCAATGGGCTCGAAGACGCGCGCCCGCGAGATCATGCAGAAGGCCGGCGTCCCGATCGTCCCCGGCTCGACCGAGCCGTCGCCCGACGTCAAGGCGGCACAGAAGGTCGCCAAGGAGATCGGCTACCCGGTCGCCTGCAAGGCCGCCGGGGGCGGGGGCGGCAAGGGCTTCCGCGTCGCCCAGACACCCGACGACCTCGCGGAGGCGTTCGAGGGGGCCGCGCGGGAGGGCGAGAAGTTCTTCTCCGACGACCGCGTCTACCTGGAGCGCTACCTCGACGACCCGCGCCACGTCGAGGTCCAGGTGCTCGCCGACTCGCACGGCAGCGTGATCCACCTGGGTGAGCGCGACTGCTCGATCCAGCGTCGCCACCAGAAGCTGATCGAGGAGGCTCCCGGCCCGCACGTCGACGCCGAGATGCGCGAGCGGATCGGCAAGATCGCCACCGAAGCCGCCCTCGCGGTCGACTACCGCGGCGCCGGCACGGTCGAGGGGATGCAGGTCGACGACGAGTACTTCTTCCTCGAGATGAACACCCGGGTGCAGGTCGAGCACTGCGTCACCGAGATGGTCACCGGGTTCGACATCGTCCGCGAGCAGGTGCTGATCGCGGCCGGCGAGAAGCTCTCGATCACCCAGGACGAGGTCGAGTTGCGCGGGCACGCGATCGAGTGCCGGATCAACGCCGAGGCCGCGCACAAGAACTTCGCCCCCGCCCCCGGCCGGATCGACCGCTACATCGAGCCCGCCGGCCCAGGCGTCCGCGTCGACTCCGGGCTCGAGGCGGGGGGCGAGGTGACCCCGCTCTATGACCCGATGGTCGCGAAGCTGATCGTCTGGGACTCGGATCGCGAAAAGGCGACGGCGCGGATGCTGCGCGCCCTGGGCGAGTACGAGATCGAGCCCCTGACGACGCTGATCCCCTTCCACCAGGCGATCCTGGCGACCGAGCAGTGGGCGAACGGCGAGACCTGCCGCGACCTCACGGAGGACAAGAAGTGGCTCAAGGGGCTGGCGCCCGAGGCGCCGCCGAAGCCCGCCGAGGGAGAGGAGGAGGAAAAGGCGGAGCGCACGTATTCGGTCGAGGTCGACGGGCGCCTGCACGAAGTGAAGGTGATCGGCGCCGCGGCCCCGGCCGGCAACGCGGACGCCACCGCGCGCCGGCCCGCCAAGCGCGAGCGCTCAGGCGCCGGCGGGGGCGGTGGAGCCGGCGGTCCGGCCCTGCTCTCGCCGCTGCAGGGCACGGTGCTCAAGGTCGCGGTCAAGAAGGGGGCGGCGGTCGAGGAGGGAGCGCTGATCTGCGTGATCGAGGCGATGAAGATGGAGAACGAGATCACCGCCCACCGGGCCGGCAAGGTGACCGAGCTCAAGGTCAGCGAGGGCGCGGCGATCAACTCCGGCGACCAGATCTGCGTGATCGAATGAGCGACCGGCCGCTGCCGCCTGGGAAGGTGCCGCTGCGGCGAAACGGGAGCTGGCGCAAGCAATGGCGCTACCTGGGGGCCTTCTGCGACGAGCTGCTGCTCTGCGCGGCGCGAGTCCAGGTCGGTCCCGTCGGCCAGACCTTCTGGGCGATCTGGGACCGCGAGCAGGGCCGCCTCCACGAGCGCACGCGGATGATCCCGCCGCTGCTCGCGCGCGGCGAGGTCTGGACGGAGCTCGCCGAGGGGGAGCACACGGGCCGGGTCGACTGGGCTCCCGATAAGGGGGGCACCCTGGTCCGGATCGAGGCCGCGCCCAAGGGGTCGGAGGACGAGCAGATCCGCGCCTTCCTGCGCGCCGGCGAGGGCACCTGGGCCCAGGCCGTCTGCGAGACCGGCGAGGACGACGGCTACGTCTGGACCCGCAAGCGCCCGGTCGCCGTCGAGTGCGACGTCCGCTTCGGCGAGCGGAGGATCCGCTGCCAGGCGCGGGGCGTCGAGGACGAGTCGTGCGGCTACCACCCGCATCACACCGTCTGGGACTGGTCGGCCGGGATCGGCGAGGCGACCGACGGTCGCGCGGTCGCCTGGAACCTGGTCAGCGGGATCAACGACCCGCCGCGGGGATCCGAGCGTGCGATCTGGGTCGACGGCGAACCCACCGAGCCCGGCCCGGCGACCTTCGACGGCCTGGAAGCGATCGAGGTCGACGGGGCGAGGCTCGAGTTCAGCGCCGAGGCCGAGCGCAGCCGGGAGGAGAGCAAGCCCTGGGCGAAGTACGCCTACCGCCAGCCGTTCGGAACCTTCGCGGGCGCTCTGCCGGGCGGCATCGAGCTGGCCCGCGGGTTCGGCGTCATGGAGCACCACGACGCGCACTGGTAGCGCGACGGTACCGGCGCGCGGCGAGCGTACGCCTGGTTACTGTGGCCCGATGAGAGCGCGTCGCTGCGCAGCGCTGGGGCTGCTCGGGCTGATCTTCGCGGCGGCGCCCGCCGACGCGACGGTCGATCCGCCGGATCCCGGGAAGACGAAGGAGTTCACCTACGACTCCGGGTCGGGGGCCTACCCGTACATCGTCTACGTCCCCACGTCCTACCGCCGGTCGCGCCCCGCGCCGCTTGTCGTGATGACGCACGGCTGTCAGACCACGGCCTCTGAGCAGATGCGCTCCACGCTCTACAACCAGGTCGCCGAGCGCAAGGGGTTCGTGGTGCTCTACCCCGACGTCACCGCGGCCGAGGCCGCACAGCCGGGACCCACGGCTCGCTGCTGGCAGTTCCCAAACCCGCAGAGCTGGCACCGCGACTCCGGTGACGCGGCCGCGATCGCGGGGATGACCCGGGCGGTGATGGAGCGCTGGCACATCAAGGGCCAGCGCGTCTACATGGTGGGGATGTCGGCCGGGTCGTTCATGACCTCGATCATGGCGGCGGCCTATCCGGATCTGTTTGCCGCCGTCGGGATCATGGCCGGCGGCGCCTATGCCGACGCGGGCTGCATCTTCACCGGCACCGGCATCCCCGTCGAGGCGAGCGCCCAGCTCGCCCGCGACGAGATGGGCTCACGCGCCCGCATCGTCCCGCGGATCGTGATGGGCGGCGACGCCGACCAGGGCGTCCCTCCCGCGTGCGCGGACAAGGCCCTCGAGCAGGGGCTTCGCACGAACAACCTGGTCCTCGGCGACACGCAGGACGCGCCGATCTCGCTCACCCCCGCCTCGGTTCGCGAGGTTCCGAAGGAGGGCGGTTACAGCTCTACGGTCAGCACTTACCTGGACCCCAACGGGTGCGTGATCGGCGAGCGTTGGCTGATCCACGGGATGAACCACTTCTGGTCGGGCGGCTCCTCCGACCCGGAGCTGGCCAACTTCACCGACCCCAAGGGCCCCAACGGTGCCAAGGCCACCTGGCGTTTCGTGTCGCGTTACAGGAAGCGCTCGACGGCGGTGCCGTGCGCGGAGGCCGCACCTCAGGGATAGACCGACTCCACCCGCCATCGCCACGGCGGTTCCTCGCCGGCGGCGAACTCGTACTGGTTGCGGCCGTCGAGCGTCTCCAGAGCCACGAGCGCCGGCACGGCGTCGTCGAGCAGCGGGGTGGAGGCGAGCGCGTCGACCTCGGCGGAGCTGACGCGGCGGACGATCCGCTCCCAGCCGACCGTTGGGCGGTAGAGCCAGTAGGTGATCTCCGCCGTGCCCGCGGACCGGCGCCGATCGGCGACGGCGACGAAGTCCGTGACGCGCCGGTTGGAGGCGGTGTGACCGGGATCGGGGCCGGGCTCGGCGCACCCGGCCGAACGGCAGTAGCGGAAGTCGACCGGCAGCAGGCCGGAGGGACCGGGGGTCGGGGCCGGGGCGAGGGCCCGCACGGCACCGGCGAGCGGGCGCCCGTAGGCCTCGGTCAGCGGGTCGCGCCAGCAGGGCCCGGGGCCGACGGCGGCGCAGCGCAACTTGCGGCCCAGGGTCGAGCCGAGCTCGCGGCCGCTCTGATCCGCGCCCGCGGCGATCGCCGCGATCGCGGCGGCGAGCAGCAGGGCGACGAGGAGCGAGAGCCCCGCGTGCTCGACCGTGGCGCTGCCTGCCTGTGAGCGGATCCGCATCGCCGCGACGCTAGGCATCGGGCGCACCCGCGGGGCGCGCACCGGGTGGCGGCTCGCTGACCGACTACGCGCGAATCAGGAGAGGCCCTCGCGGGCCTCGCGCACCAGGGTGACCGACTCCGGGAAGACCACCCGGATCGCGTCGCGAACCTGCATCGCCTGCTCGTCGCTGGAGCCGTGCAGCTCGAGCCGCGCAATCGCGGCCACGGTCATGTCGACCGCGAGCTTGATCGCGTTGTCGGCCCAGGCGACCTTCTGGGCGCCCTGCATCTGCTCGGCCATGTCGGCGAGCCGCGCCCGGAGCTCGTCCGGGTCGCCGAAAAGCCCGAAGGGATCGCTTCCTTCCACGCCACGATCATAGACAGGCGCGACCGTTCATCTAGGCTGCCGAACGTGCCGCTGTCCCGCCTCCTCCCCGTGCTCGCCGCCGCGCTCGCGCTGCTCGCCGCCGGCTGCGGCGAGAAGCAGGAGCCCGACCTCTCCGAGATCCCGCCGCCCCCGCAGCCGCAGCCGCAGACCCCGCCCAGGGGCCTGCCCGAGGCCGTAACCGGCCGTTGGCTGGGCACCCTGCAGCAGAAGGGCGTGAAGCCGTTCCCGATCCAGGTCCGGATCGCCTCGGCCACCGACCGCAAGAAGAATCCCGTCCACTACGGCGGCCAGATCGACTGCTCGGGCAACTGGACGTATCTCGGTGCTCAGGGCTCGCAGGTGCGCTTCCGCGAGCTGATCGACAGGGGCTCGGGCGGGTCGTGCAAGGGCACCGGCCGGGTCACCGTGGAGGCGGTCTCCGGCCCGCCCCCGCGGCTTCGCTACGAGTTCAGCGGCGGCGGGGTCTCCAGCCGGGGCGTGCTCCACCGGCCCTAGATGGGTGATTCCACGGCCCCGCGCACGCGGATGACACACGGATCCCGTCGCTGGATCGCGCCGCTCGGGACTCGCCCATATCCACCGACATGGGCTTCGCCCGACCGCCACGCCCAGCTCGGGCCCGCGCGTCCCCGCGCACACGCTGCCATGGAATCAACCATCTAGGCGTCCGGGAGAAGGGCAGGCCGTCCCCCCGATCGGCCGGTCTTGGCCGCGGCAACGTAACCAACGCGCCGGGGTGGGGGTAGCGCCTCTTGCGTGAGCTCGCGAACCGAGAACCTTTCGGGCGATGCCCTCGATCAGGTCGTCGGCCTGCTGTTCGAGCTCGGCGACGAGACGCCCGAGTCCGATCCGCTCGACGATCGCATCTGCGAGGCGATCTGCCGCCTGACCTCGCTCGAGCGGGCCGTCCTGGTGCTCTACGACCCGGTCCGCCGGCTCGTGCTCCCCGCCGGCAGCCATGGGATCGCCCCCGAGCTGCTCGCGCACGTCTACGGCAGCCTCGAGGAGACGCCGATCGCCCAGCGGGCGCAGGCGACCGACGAGGTGATCGTCGTCGACGAGCTCCGCGGCTCGGTGCCCGAGCGCTACGCGGAGCTGCCGACCGTGAACGGGCTCTCCTGCACGCCGGTCGCCGCCGCCGGCCGCCGCCTGGGCGTGATCTTCGCCGACCGAAACGGGGCCCCGCTCGAGCTCGACGAGGAGGAGCGGCGGACGATGAGGGCTCTGGGAAGGACCGCCGCCCTGGCGACCACGGTGCGCCAGGCCGTCGCCCAGCACCAGCGCGGCGCGCTGCTGCTCGAGCGGGTCGAGCTCGCCCGCGAGGTCCACGAGTCGGTGATGCAGCGCCTGTTCGGCGTTTCCATGGTGCTTGGTTCGGGCCGCGAGCTGAGCGCCGCCGACGCCGAGCGCTCCGCGGCGGAGGTCGAGGCGGCCCTGGGGGAGCTGCGCGCGGCGCTCGAGCGCTCGCTCGAGCTCGTCGCCGAACCGCCCCCGACGACGCTGCGCGCCGAGCTCGAGCGCCTCGGCCGCCAGTACAAGGCGGTGCCGATCAGCGTCCGCTGGGACGAGGGAGTCGAGGTCCCGGAGGGCCTCGAGCCGCTCGTCGTCTCGGTGCTCGGCGAGGCGCTTCGCAACGCCGAGAAGCACGCCGCCGGCGGCGACGTGCGGATCGCGATCACGAGCCTCGACGGAGCCTTCTGCATCGAGGTCCGCAACGACGGCACCGGCGCCCGCCCGGGTCCCGGATCGGGCCTCGGCCTCCGTCTCGCCGCCTACGAGTCGATGCAGCGGGGCGGGATGCTCGAGTTCGGTCCCGAGGCCGGCGGGTGGCGGGTGCGGCTGGTCCTGCCGGGAAGCGACGTCGCGGGCTTCGTAGATGGGGTCGGGTCCCGTGGCTGAGCGGCCACTTCAAACAGGCGAGCGGCCGCTTCGCGTCCTCATCGTCGACGATCACGCCGTCGTCCAGTGGGGCTTCCGGGTGCTGCTCGGCCGCCAGCCGTGGGTGGAGCGCTGCGTCGTCGCCTCCGATCCGGAGGCCGGGCTCGAGGCCGCCGCGCGACACAAGCCCGACGTCGCCCTGGTCGACCTCTTCCTCGGCGAGCACTCGGGCGCCGAGCTGTGCGAGGCGATCCGCGCCGCCTCGCCGCGGACCAGGGTGCTGCTGATCTCGGGCGTCGGCTGGATCTCCCCGCAGGCGGCGCGGGCCGCGGGCGCCTCCGGATTCGTCTCCAAGGACTGGAGCGCCGACGAGGTGGCGATGGCGGTGCGGATGGTCGGCAAGGGGATGACGGTGTTCGGGCGCCGCGACGAGGCGCCGGCGACGCCGCTGAGCGAGGGGGAGCGCGACGTGCTGACCCTGATCGCCGCCGGCCACACCAACCGCGAGATCGCCGAGCGGCTGTTCGTCTCCCCGCACACGGTCAAGGACCGCGCCAGCTCGCTGTATCGCAAGCTCGGGGTCAAGAACCGCGCCGAGGCCGTGCAGCGGGCCGAGCGGCTCGGGCTCAGCGGCTAGCACCGCGCGCCCCCCGCCCGTTCGATCGTGCACCCCCAGATGGGGGTTTGGCCGCCCAGCCGCTTAACCCGGGCGCGGCGATGGCCTAGTTGTTCGCGAATGAGCGAGCACGACGCACTTGCCCTGCTGACGCGGGAGGACGCGGGGGCACACCATCCCCGGGCCGGGATCGCCGCGATCGGCACCGCCCTGCCCGACGGGGTTGTGTCGAGCGAGCGGATCGCGGCCCGGCTCGGGGTCGACCGGGAATGGGTCACCTCTCGCACCGGCGTGCTCGAGCGCCGGCACGCCGCCCCCGGCGTCACCCTGGCCGAGATCGGCGCCGAGGCCGCCGCCTCCGCCCTCGCCAACGCCGGCCTCGACGCCGGCGACGTCGACCTGATCCTGGTCGCCACCTCGACCGCCGACGACCGGGTCCCGAACGCGGCCCCCCTGATCGCCGAGCGCCTCGGCGCCGTCAACGCCGGCGCGATCGACGTCGGGGCCGCCTGCACGGGCTTCCTCTCCGCCCTCGAGCTCGCCGCCGGCGCGATCGAGTCCGGCCGGGCCGAGTTGGTCGTGGTGATCGGGGCCGAGCTGATGAGCCGCGTGCTCGACCTCGACGACCCGCGCACCGCCGGCCTCTTCGGCGACGGCGCCGGGGCCGCCGTGGTCGTCCCGGGGGGCGCGGCGCGGATCGGCGCGGTGCGCCTGTTCGCCGACGGCACCGGGGCCCGCGCGGTGACCGCGTCGCAGACCGAGAACCTCGTTCGCATGGACGGCCGCGCGACCTTCCGTGCCGCCGTCCGGCACCTGGCGGAGGTCAGCCTCGAGGTGGTCGCAGACGCCGGTCTCGAGCTCGACGAGATCGACCTCTTCGTCTACCACCAGGCCAACGGCAGGATCCTCTCCGCCGTCGGCGATCGCCTCGGGCTTCCCTCCGAACGGGTCGTCGACTCGATCGCCACCCACGGCAACACCTCCGCCGCCAGCATCCCGCTGGCGCTCGCCGCGGCGCTCGCGGACGGCCGCATCGAGCCCGGCTCCCGGATCCTCCTCGGCGCCTTCGGAGCCGGGTTCACGTGGGGGGGCGCGATCCTCGAATGGAGCTGACGGCCGCAGCCCCGCCGGCGCCCGATCCGGACCCGGCCGGCGCCGTCCCGCGCCGGCGCCTCGAGGCGCTCTGCGATCCGGGCTCGTTCAGGGCGATTCGAAGCGGCGCCCTCTCCGCCCGCGCGGGCAGCGCGGCGGCGCCCGGGGACGGGGTCGTCGCCGGCGCCGGGCGGGTCGGCGGCAGGCCGGTCTTCTGCTACTCCGAGGACCCGGCCTTCATGGGCGGCTCGCTGGGCGCGGCGCACGCGGCGACGATCGTCCGCACGATGGAGCTCGCCGGCCGCGCCGGCGCTCCCCTGGTCGGCTTCGTCGAGTCGGGCGGCGCGAGGCTGCAGGAGGGCCACGCGGCGCTGGCGGGCTACGGGCGCATCTTCCGCGCCAGCGTCGCGCTCTCCGGCCGCGTGCCCCAGATCTCGATCGTCACCGGGGTCTCGGCGGGCGGCGGCGCCTACTCGCCGGCGCTGACGGACTTCGTCTTGATGACCGAGCGCGCGCGGATGTTCCTCACCGGCCCCAGGATCGTGCAGGCGGCCCTCGGCGAGACCGTCTCGATGGACGATCTCGGCGGCCCGGACGTGCACGGCCGCAACGGCGTCTGCCATCTGGTTGCCGGCGACGAGGAGGACGCGACCCGCCAGGCTCGGCGGCTGCTCGCCCTGCTGCCCGGAGCGGGCGACGAGCGTGCGCCGCGCCCGGTCGGGGTGGCGCCGGGGACCGATCCATCGGCTCCGGTGCCGGCGGAGCCGCGGCGCGTCTACGACGTCCGCGCGGTGATCGCGGCGCTCGTCGACGACGGCGACCAGCTCGAGCTCTCGGCGAACTGGGCCCGCAACATGGTCACCTCGCTCGCCCGCCTCGAGGGCAGGCCGATCGGGGTGATCGCCAATCAGCCCTGGCGCCTGGGCGGCGTGATCGACGCAGCGGCGGCCGAGAAGGCGGCGCTCTTCATCGCCGCCTGCGAGCGCTTCCGCCTGCCGCTCGTCGTGCTCGTCGACACCCCGGGGTTCATGCCCGGTCGCCGGCAGGAGGAGGCCGGCGTGATCCGTCACGGCGCCTCGCTGTTGCGCGCCTTCGCGGCGGCCACGGTGCCGCGGCTGACCGTCGTCCTGCGCAAGGCCTATGGCGGCGCCGTGATCACGATGAACTCCAAGGACCTCGGAGCCGACATGGTCTTCGCCTGGCCCGGGGCCGAGGTCGGGATCATGGCCGCCGGCCAGGCGGTCGGGATCGTCCACCGGCGCCGGCTCGCCGAGGACGGCGGCGGCGAGCTGCTCGGCGAGCTCACCGACGCCTATCGGGCCGAGCACCTGACCGCCGCCGCCGCGGCGGCCAGCGGGTTCGTAGACGAGGTGATCGATCCGGCCTCGACGCGCGACCGCCTCGCCTGGGCGCTGGCGACGATGGAGCCCCGATGAGCGCCACCGACCCGCATCCGGTGATCGCCGCGGCGCGGGCCGAGGCCCCGGACCGGCGGTCGGCGACGATCCGCTCCTACGCCGCGCTCGGCGACAGCTTCACCGCCGGCACCGGCTGTGACCCCGGCGAGCGCTGGCCCGACCACCTGGCGGCGATCGTCGGCCGCGACTCGCCCCGCTTCGCCTACCGCAACCTCGCGGTCGAGGGAGCGACGAGCACCTCGGTGCTCGATCAGCTCGGCCCGGCGCTGCAGCTGGAGCCCGACCTCGTGACGGTGGTCTGCGGCGTCAACGACGTCCTCTTCTCCGTCCGCCCCGACGCCGCCCGCTACGCCCGCAACCTGGCCGGGATCGCCCGCCGGCTGCGCGAGGTGCTGCCGGAGGTGCGGATCCTGACCGCGACCGCCCCCGAGCGGTGGGCCTTCCTCGACCTCGGGCCGCGTACGCGGGCCCGCCTCGAGCGCGGCAGCCGGCGCTTCAACATGGTCACCCGGGCGATCGCCGACTCTCACGGACTCGGCCTGCTCGACGTCGCCGACCATCCGGGGCTGGCCGAGCCGGACAACTTCGTCGCCGACGGGCTTCACCCCTCGGCCATCGCCCACCGCCGGGCCGCGGCCGGGTTCGCCGGGCTGCTCGGGATCTAGCGCCTAGGCTGCACGTCTGCACATGCACCCCAACACGATCGGCGTGCTCGGCGCGGGCACGATGGGCGCCGGGATCGCGCAGCTGGCCGCGCAGTCCGGGGCCCGGACGCTGCTCTACGACCCGGTGCCCGAGGCGCTGGCTCGGGGGACGGAGCGGATCGGCGAGGCGCTGGCACGCCGGGTCGAGAAGGGCAAGCTGAGCGCGGAGGAGGCCACCGGGATCCGTGACCGGGTCGAGGCCACCGGCGAGCTCTCCGACCTCGGCCCCTGCGACCTGGTGATCGAGGCGGCTCCCGAGGCGATCGAGCTGAAGCGCGAGCTGCTCGGCGGCCTCGCGGCGGCCGTCGGCGAGCAGTGCGTGATCGCCACCAACACCTCGTCGCTGTCGGTGACGGAGCTCGCCGCTGCGCTGCCGTCTCCCGGCCGTGTGATCGGCCTGCACTTCTTCAACCCGCCCGCGGCGATGCGACTGGTCGAGCTGGTCGCCGGGACGGAGTCCTCGCCGGGGGCGCTGGCGCTCGGCCGGGCGACCGGCGAGGCGATGGGCAAGCGCGTGATCGACGCGGCCGACGTGGCCGGCTTCCTCGTCAACCGCTGCAACCGGCCGTTCTCGCTCGAGGCGCTGCGGCTGCTCGAGCGGCGGATCGCCGACCCGGCGGCGATCGACCGGGCGATGCGGCTCGGCTGCGGCTTCCGGATGGGTCCCTTCGAGCTCATGGACCTGGTCGGGCTGGACACCAACTTCGCCGTCGCCGAGAGCCTCCATCGGGCCAGCTTCGGCGAGCCGCGCTACCGGCCCAGCCCCCTGCAGGCGCGGATGGTCGCCGCCGGGCGGCTCGGCCGCAAGTCCGGCCGCGGGTGGTATGAGAGCGACGAGCGTGACCCCGACCCCGAGCCACCGCCGCCAGGGGGCGGGGAGGGCAGGCCGCTCGCCGTGCTCGGCGAGCTGCCGATTGCCGCCGAGCTGCGCGCCGCTGCGGCCGACGCCGGTTGGGACGTTGCCGATGAGGTGGGCGAGGCCGAGCCGTGGCTGGTGGTCGATTGCCGGCTCGACGCCGACGGCGACGGCTCCGGGGTGCCGACCGCGCGACTGCTCGCCGCCGGCGCCCTTCACCGGCTCGACCCTCTGAGCGCCGGCTTTCACGCCCTGCCGCCACTTGCCGGGGCGAAGCTGATCGAGACGACCGCGACGCCGCTCACCTCGGCGGCCGCCGCCGCTCGCCTCGACGAGCTGATCGCCGGCATCGGCCGGATCGCCCAGCCGGCCGGCGACGCTCCCGGGTTGCTCGGCGGCCGAATCGTCTGTCAGCTGATCAACGAGGCGGCGCTGCTGATCGGGGCCGGCAACGCGACCCCCGACGACGTCGACGCCGGCATGGAGCTCGGGCTGAACCATCCGCGCGGGCCCGTCGCCTGGTCGGCGGCGATCGGCCTCGATCACGTCGGCGCCGTGCTCGACGCCTTGCGGGCCGAGGAGGGCGGCGAGCGATATGCGGTGGCGCCGCTGCTGCGGCGCGGCTTGGCGACCGGGTCCTCACTCGCCGCCGCCGGCTAGCCGATCGGCGCGGAAACTTCGCCGCGACCAGCAGGAGCAATAGGGTTAGCGGTGAAGCGGGCGTTGTGAGAGGAGTGAGGTGCCCCCCGGCCAGGGTCGCAGAGAAGCGAAGGAGCGTAGCCGTGACATGAGAGCACGATCGTTGCTGATCCTCGCCCTCGCGTTGCTCGGCGCCTCGATCGCGGCCGGCGTTGCCGGCGCGCAGCAGCAGCCCGGCGACCTGACCGTGGCCACCCAGGCGCTTCCCGAGTGCTCGAACACCGTCGACGACGACGGCGACCAGCTCACCGACCTCGACGACCCCGACTGCACCGACCCGACCGACACCACCGAGGCCACGGACCCCGAATCCTCGCCGCCCCTGACCACAACGGTGCCGCCGACGACGACGACGCCCGCCGAGCCCGAGCCGAGCCCCGGCCCGGGCGCCGACATTCCGGCGGACCACCCGGGCGATCAGGGCACCGCCGGCCACCTCGGACAGGGCGGCGTCCGCTCCGGCAACGTCGATGTACCGGGCCTCCACAAACCCGGGAACGCGGACGGCCGCCGCCATCGTGGCGATCACTCCGACGCCGACACCGACACCGGCGGCACCCGCGCCCCGATGGACCCGACCGCCGACCGCAACCCCGACGGGACCCCCACCGACACCAACCCCTCGCTGACGATCGCCGACTTCGGCCCGGCCCCGATCGGGGTCCCCAACTTCGTCATCGACTCCTTTGCGATCCCTCCCTTCCTGCTTCCGATCTATGAGGCCTGCGGGACCGAGTACGGGATCCCCTGGCAGGTGCTGGCCTCGATCAACCGGATCGAGACCGCCTTCGGCACCAACCTCAACGTCTCCACCGCGGGCGCGCTGGGCTGGATGCAGTTCATGCC
>JAWVFH010000051.1:0-43381 GCA_033856255.1 Solirubrobacterales bacterium
ACCCCGTCGACGCGATCTGCGCCGCGGCTCGCTATCTGAAGGCCGCCGGCGGCGACACCGACCTGCGGCGCTCGATCTTCGCCTACAACCACGCCGACTGGTACGTCGACGAGGTGCTGCTGTACGCCAACCAGTACGGAAAGCTTCCCGAGACGCTGGTCAGCTCGCTGACCGGCCTCACCGAGGGCGCCCACTTCCCGGTCGCCGCCGACGCCCGCTACGCCGACGACATCTCCGAGCGCCGGGCGCTGGAGCGCTCGAAGCCGGGCAAGCGCTCGGCCGGCAATGCCGCCGAGGTGATCTCGGGCTCGACCACACGTCGAGGGATCAACATCTACTCCAAGCAGGGCGCCCCGGTCGTCGCCGTCAACGACGGCACCATCCTCGACACCGGCAAGTCGAAGAAGCTCGGCCGCTACATCGTCCTCCAGGACGCCTACGGCAACCGCTTCACCTACGCCGAGCTGGGCTCGGTCGCCAAGGCCTACCCGGTGCCCAAGCAGGACAAGCTGACGGCCAAGGACTTCGAGCTCGTCACCCCCGCTGCTGACAAGGCGCCCGACAAGCCCGCCACCGCCGGCACCCAGGTCGAGAAGGCGAAGGCGAAGGCGAGCGCGGATGCCGCGGCCGCGGACGCCGGTCCCGCGAACACCGAGGACGCTCGCGACCGCCTCTACGCCTACCCCGAGCGCAAGTCGAACGCCCAGAGCGCGGGCCTCAGCGGCCAGCTGGACTCGCTGCTCGCCTCGAAGATGCCCGGCTATGAGAGCTTCAAGGGCTACCTGTCCCACGTGATGCACTTCGATCCCCAGAAGATGGAGCTGAAGGCGCTCCACAAGGGCTCCCAGGTCACGGCCGGGACGGTGCTCGGGCGGATCGGCAAGACCACCGAGCTCGCCCCCCACGTCCACTTCGCGATCCGCCCCGCCGGACGCGGTGCCCCGAAGATCGACCCGAAGCCGATCCTCGACGGCTGGAAGCTGCTCGAGGCGACGGCGATCTACCGCGCCGCCGGCCAGGATCCCTTCAACGGCTCCGCGACCGCCAGCCAGGTCCTCCTGATGAGCAAGACGCAGCTGATCGAGCGGGTCCTCAACGACCCGAGCCTCGAGATCTACGCCTGCGGGCGCGAGGACATCCAGAGCGGCCAGATCGACCGCCGGGTCCTGGCGATGCTCGAGTACCTGGTCGCCCGCGGCTTCGACCTGACGATCACCTCGCTCAAGTGCGGCCACTCGATCCTCACCACCTCGGGCAACGTCTCCGAGCACTCGACCGGCGACGCGGCCGATATCGCCCAGATCAACGGCATCCCGGTGCTCGGCCACCAGGGGCCGGGCTCGATCTCAGAGGCGCTCGTCAAGGATCTGCTGCAGCTGCAGGGGGCGATGAAGCCGCACCAGATCATCAGCCTGATGGACTACTTCGGCGCCGACAACACCTTCGCGATGGCGGACCACGACGACCACGTCCACGTCGGCTACTACGCCGATGCGGGCCCGGGCTCGGGCTCCGTCTCGAAGCAGTTCTCGTCGATGCTCAAGCCCGACCAGTGGCAGCGGCTGATCAAGCGCCTGGGCGAGATCGACAACCCGACCGTGCCGACCAAGCCCTCCGACGCGGCGCTGCCGGCCGGCAAGTCGAAGCACGGCAAGCGCGCCTCTGGCGCCCACCTGTCCGAGTAGTCTCGGCCGGTCAGCACCCTGCGCTTCCCCTTCGTCCAGTTCGAGCTCGCCGGCACGGTGGGACTCGAGGATGGGCGCTACCTGGGCCGGGATCCCGAGCGGGTGCTGGTGGTGCAGGTCGCCGACCCGCCGCCGCAGGCCCGCCGCAGGCTCGGGCGCGCGAAGCCCAGGGACGCCGATCCCAAGGCGCAGGCACAGCGCGTCCCGGTTACGACCCTGACCGCGATCCGCCCCGACGACCTCGGCGAGCAGAGCGCGGCACAAGCATGGCTGCGGGAGCTGCGCGACGATCGCGAGGCGGTCGCCGGCGAGATCGCCGAGGCGCTGCTGCTGGTCAACCTCGCGGTGCACGCCCATCGAGCCGCGACACTCGATCCCCAGATCCCGGACATCGGCGCCGCCGCGGCCCTTGCCGTCCGGGTGGGTTACGGGACGGGTGACGAGCTCGCCGAGAGCCGCTACAGCGAGGCGATCGAGGTCCCGCGCTCCGAGCGCCGGCGGCGGGCCGAGCTGCTCCGCCCCCAGGAGCGGGTCGCCGAGGTGCTCGGGCGTCGCGCCACCGTCGCCGCCTGCGAGCTGCTGCTGATCCGCGCCCGCTCAGATCTCGACGCCGGCCGCAGCCGCGAGGTGGCCCTGCAGCTGCGCGTCGGGCTCGAGGCGCTGCTCGCCGAGCGCGACGCCCTCCAGGCCCCGGATCAGGACGACGACTTCGCCGCGCTCTCCGAGCGGCGCCCGATCACGGGCGAGGCCGCCAACGAGGCCCTTGCCGCCGAGTTGAGCGCAGCGCGGCTCGCCGAGGTGACCGAGACGCTGCGGATCTGCGAGCGCGTCCTGCGCCGCAAGCGCGCGCTCGGCTGACGCCGTGCGCCGCTAGGGTTGCGTCCGTGGGCTGTCTGGTCGTCCTCGTCGCGCTGATCTCGCCGCGCCTGGCGCTGTTCTTGCTCTGGCTGTTCGGCAACCTGCTCGACCGCGCCTTCGACGAGTGGTGGCTGCCCCTGCTCGGCTTCTTCCTGCTCCCGTGGACGACGCTCGCCTACGCGGTCATGTGGTCGGCCGGCACCAACGAGGTGACCGGGTTCGAGTGGTTCATCGTCGGGCTCGCGTTCATCGTCGACATCAGCTCCTGGTCGAACAGCGGCCGGCTCGACCGCCGCTAACGTCTAATCACGCAATCAGCGACTGGAGGAATTCGAGATGAGCCTGAAACTTGGTGACACCGCCCCCGACTTCGAGGCCGAGACGACCGAGGGCCCGATCAGCTTCCACGATTGGATCGGCGACGGCTGGGCCGTGCTCTTCTCCCACCCCAAGGACTTCACCCCCGTCTGCACGACCGAGCTCGGCCACATGGCGAACGCGAAGCCGGAGTTCGACCGGCGCGGGGTCAAGATCATCGGCCTCTCGGTGGACTCCACCGGCGACCACGAGGGCTGGGCCAAGGACATCGAGGAGACCCAGGGCACGGCGCCCAACTACCCGATCATCGGCGACTCCGACTACAAGGTCTCGAAGCTCTACGACATGCTTCCCGCCGACGTCGAGGGCGACCCGAAGGACCGGACCCCCGCCGACAACCAGACGGTCCGCAACGTCTTCGTGATCGGCCCCGACAAGAAGATCAAGCTGATCCTCGTCTACCCGATGACCACCGGGCGCAATTTCGACGAGGTGCTGCGGGTGATCGACTCGCTGCAGCTGACGGCCAAGCACAAGGTCGCGACGCCGGTGAACTGGAAGCAGGGCGACGACGTGATCATCGCCGGCTCCGTCTCCGACGACGAGGCGAAGGAGAAGTACCCCGACGGCTGGGAGTCGCCGAAGCCCTACATCCGGATCGTCCCGCAGCCGAAGTAGCGCAAACACGAAGCCGCTTTTGCTGGGTAGGGGTGGGCTTTTGGCGACCTATTGGTCCTATAGACCCATAAGTCGCCAATAGCGGCCGAATCGCCCTCCCCTACCTGCTCGTTGTTGCCCTGCTAGCCGAGGACGAGCTCGGCGGCGGTGCGCACGGTGGCGGCGTCGCCGCCGATCAGCAGCGTGGTCACGAACGAATCGCGCCACGCCT
Source organism: Solirubrobacterales bacterium (assembly GCA_033856255.1). Lineage (GTDB taxonomy): Bacteria > Actinomycetota > Thermoleophilia > Solirubrobacterales > 70-9 > WHSW01. Next base: position 3,751 of record JAWVFH010000051.1, read on the forward strand.
CGAGGTCGTGGCGGATCTTGTCGGGCGGGCCGATCAGCGACATCTGGTCGATCAGCTCGAAGGGGATCGCCTCGGCGGCCTCCTGCTTCTTGCCCGCGAGATAGAGGTCCTGGACGGTCTCGACCATCTCGCCGTAGCCCATCCGGATCGGCACGTTGGCGTGGAAGTTCTTGCCCTTGGCGCCCATGCCGCCGAAATACAGCGCGTAGTAGTGGCGCAGCGCGTCGGCGGCAACCTCGACGTCGTCCATGACGAGCATCGGCACCGTCGCCGCGACCTCGAAGTCCTCCGCGGTGTGCCGTGCGCCTTCCCGGGCGAAGCCCTCGGCCAGCGCCTCGACGTAGGGCTCCTGGTGGTGGGGCGAGAGCAACATCGCCATCCAGCCGTCGCAGATCTCGGCGCCGAGGGCGATGTTCTTCGGCCCCTCGGCGGCGAGGTAGATCGGGATCTCCTCCCGCAGCGGGTGGATCGAGGACTTCAGCGGCTTGCCGAGGCCGGTGCCCTCCGGAAGCGGCAGCGGGTAGAAGGGGCCGTCGGCGGTCACCGGACCCTGCCGGGCCCAGACGTCGCGCAGGATCGCCACGTATTCGCGCGTCCGCGCGAGCGGCTTTGCGAATGGCATCCCGTACCAGCCCTCGACCACCTGCGGGCCGGAGACGCCGATCCCGAGGATCACCCGGCCGCCGCTCAGATGGTCGAGCGTCATCGCCGCCATCGCCGCCGCCGTCGGCTGGCGCGCCGACATCTGCAGGATCCCGGTGCCGAGCTTCACCCTCTCGGTCTCCGATCCCCACCAGGCCAGCGGGGTGAGGCAGTCCGAGCCGTAGGCCTCGGCCGTCCAGATCGAGTCCAGCCCGAGGCTGTCGGCGTCCCGGATCACGTCGAGCACGCCCTCCGGCGGGCCCGCCGACCAGTAACCGGTGTTGTAGCCGAGCTTCAGATCGCCCATTGCGGGCGATCCTATTTACACGCGCGAGATCCCGCGCACCAGGAGGTAGATCCCGATCGCGCCGAAGACCGCGATCGCGACCAGGTAGCCGTAGCGATCGAGCCAGCCGCGGATCGCGGCCAGGGCCCGCTGGGAGCTGCGCGGCGCCCAGACGTAGACCAGCACCGGGGCGGCGATCGGCAGGATCACCACCACCCAGGTGATCACCAGCGCGATCAGGCGCTCGAGCGAGCTCACGTCGGCGACGGCGACATCGCGCAGCAGGGGCACGAGCGCGACCAGTGCCGAGGCGTCGCTGATCATGAAGATCGCGCCGACGCCGAAGAAGGCGGCCGGGCTGACCCGCCCAAGCAGCCGGCTCGGATCCGAGCCCGAGTCGCGCCGGGCCCAGGTGATGCCGGCGAGCGCCAGCATCCCGGCCCCGAGGGCGATGTCGAGCCAGGCGAACAGCGAGCCGCCGGGGCCGAACGTCTCCCGCGAGCCGCGGAAGAAGGCGAAGCCGGCGAGCCCGACGAGCGCCAGGACGACCGCGAAGCCGGCGACGAACGACGCCGCCCGGGTGAGCGGGCGGTCGGCCGAGGTCAGCGCCAGCACGACGATCCCGATCACCGCGGGATTCGAAGCCGCCGCCAGCATCAACGGCAGGGTCTTCGCCAGCAGCTCCGCCACATCGGACTTGTACGCGATCCCGCGCGCATATCCTTGGGCGGTGGAGAGCGGCGACGCGACCCGACGAACGCGGCTCGCCGGCGAGCGCACGCAGCTCGCCTGGTGGCGGACCGGCCTCACCTCGCTGGCGGTCGGGATCGGCATCGGCCGCGTCGTCCCGGAGCTCAACCAGGGCATCGACGACTGGCCCTACGTGGCCCTGGGCGTCGGCTTCGGGCTCTACGGCGTGCTCCTGTTCGTCTACGGCAACCTGCGCGGCCGCGCCCTCGACGACGCCGTCACCCACGGCGGCTACGCCCAGTTCGGGCGGCACGCGAACTTCGCCCTGGCGCTCGGCGGGGTCGTCCTCGGCGTCGCGACCAGCCTCCTGATCCTGCTCGGATGAGCCCCGTCGCCCGCCCGCGCGGCTCGATCGGCGACCGCGTCGAGCACGCGATCGAGGAGCACGCCGATGCCGAGCGCGAGATCGAGCGCGGCGAGGAGGAGACCGAGCGCCGCGGCCCGAGCCTGCGGCGGACGGTCTTCTGGCTCGCCGTCACCGGAGTCTCGCTCTATCTCGTCGCCCCGAGCCTGCTCGACACCCTCGGCTCCTGGCGCGACCTCGAGCGGATCGACTGGCTCTGGTTCCCGGCGATGCTCGTCCTCCAGGCCGGGGGCTTCGCCTGCATCTGGGCGCTGCAGCGGATGGCGCTTGACCGGGCCCGCTGGCACGACGTGATCGAGTCGCAGCTCGCCGGTAACGCGCTCGGCAAGGTGGCGCCGGCCGGCGGGGCGATCGGGGCCGCGCTCCAGTACCGGATGCTGGTCGAGGCCGGGCTCGACCGCGGTCGCGCCGTTGCCGGGATCACCGCCGTCAACCTGCTCACCTTCGCGGTCGTCCTGGCGCTTCCCGTGCTCGCGGTGCCGACCTTCCTCCGCGGCTCGGTCGACCGCAACCTGGTCGAGGCGACGCTGATCGGGGTCGCCGTGTTCGCGCTGCTCAGCGGCGCGGCGGTCGCCCTGCTTGCCTTCGACCGGCCCCTGGAGCTGGTTGCCCGGGCGCTGCAGTCGGTGCGCAACCGCCTCCGCCGCGGCTCAGCGCCGCTGCGCCACCTGCCCGAACGGCTGCGGCTCGAGCGCCGCCGGCTGCTCGACACGCTGGGCCCGAGGTGGAAGCAGGCGGTGGTGGCGACCGTGGGGCGCTGGGCCTTCGACTACGCGACCCTGCTGGCGGCGCTGGCGGCGGTCGGCTCGACACCGAGGCCCAGCCTCGTCCTGCTGGCCTTCTGCGCCGCCCAGGTCCTCTCCCAGATCCCGGTCACTCCCGGCGGGCTGGGGTTCGTCGAGGCCGGCCTCACCGCGATGCTGGTGCTGGCCGGCGTCGGCGCCGGCCAGGCCGTGCTCGCGACCTTCGCCTACCGCCTCTTCGCCTACTGGCTGCAGCTACCGGCCGGCCTCGTCGGCTTCCTCCTCCACAGGCGGCGCTACGCGTGAGCGCCGACCGGATCACCTTCGTCGGCCACGCGACGGTCCTGATCGAGCTCGGCGGTATGAGGCTGCTCACCGATCCCGTCCTGCGCCCCCGCCTGCTGCATCTGATCCAACGCCATCCGGCGCTCCCCGCCGACCACCTCAGCGATCGGATCGACGCGGTCCTGATCTCCCACCTGCACCACGACCACCTCGACTTCCCGTCCCTGAAGCGCTTCCCGCGCGACGTCCCGGTCATCGTCCCGGCCGGAGCCGGGCGGACGCTGCGACGGCGCGGCTTCACCGCGGTCACCGAGCTGGCGGCCGGGGAGAGCGCCTCGATCGGAGCGGCGGAGGTGGTCGCCACCCGCGCCGTCCACGAGGGCCGCCGGTTCAAGACCGGCCCCAGGGTCGAGGCGGCGGGCTACGAGATCGCCAGCGCGGAGAGGCGCGTCTACTTCGCCGGCGACACCGACCTGTTCGAGGAGATGGCGGAGCTCGCCGGCCGGATCGACGTCGCCTTGCTGCCGATCGCCGGCTGGGGGCCGCGGCTGGGCACCGGTCACCTCGACCCAGACACCGCCGCCGAGGCGGCGGTGCTGATCAAGCCGCGCGTCGTCGTCCCGATCCACTGGGGAACGCTGATCCGCCGCGACATGCGCGACCGGGCCGACGAGTTCTTCGGCGGCCCGCCCCGGCGCCTCGCAGAGCGGCTGCGCGAGCTGGCCCCCGAGGTCGAGCTGACGGTGCTCGCCCCGGGCGCTGCGCTCGAGCTGCCCCGTTAACGGCGCGAGTAGGGGTCGACGTAGAAGTCGTCGATCTGCCAGTTGCCGGTCGAGTCCAGCGGCCGGAAGGTGACCTGGACCGAGGCCGGCAGGAGGGTTCCGACGATCGTCGACAGACCGAGCGTCGGGGAGATGTAGGAGGAGGGCCGCCAGGTCGAACCGGAGGTCATGTCGGTCACGACCTTGGTCTGGACGAGCCCCAGGAGCTTGTAGGTCACCTCGACCCGCAGGCGCGACTTCGGGTTACCCGTGTTCCGGGTCATCGCGCGTAGGACCGGGGTATCGAGGGCAACGCAGATCGGCGGGCTCGTTGCCGTGCTGCCCGCCGGAAGCGAGACCGAGCTTTCGTCAGTCGCCGCGTGGAGGTAGGCGGTCTCGTTGCCGGGGGCGACATCGGCTCCGCCGGCCAGCGACCAGCCGCTCGCGTCCGACTCGAAGCCTCCGTCGGGAGCGAGCACGTAGTTGTGCTGGTCGTCCCACGGCTTGAAGACCTGGGTGGCGCCGGTATAGGAGCACGCGCCGAAGGCGGACGGGGCGACAACGAGCACACAGAGGGCCGAGGCCGCGACGCTGATCAGCGCCTTGGTGCGGGCGCTAACGGGGGACTTGAACAACGGCTTCACTGACTGTGACCTCCTTGTCGCAGCCCTGCAGGGGCTCGGCGTTGACCAAGCTGGCAGCGGAGCCATCTCGCTGAGGGCGAGACCTCTTGCTTTGCGTCCCCGCCTCACGGCGGGTTTGCCGTTATTCAGCTGACTGCGACCGCTATCGGCAACCCGACGGCTCGTCTTGATCGAACGTTCGTCCAGGCGCCGCTTGCTTCGCACCCCTATTGCGCGGGCGCCGAACTGCCGATGAAAAAGCCGGCGGGACGCCTCGGAGAGCCAAACAAACGCGAATTGGACCGGATGACGAACACGCAGACAATCGAAGTCGAGCAACGGATCGCTGTCGGGCGCACGCGCGCCCGCAAGCGGGCGCTCGGGCGCGAGCGGGCGGTCGAGGCGGCGGCCGCCATCGGCTTTCTCCTCGTCGCCGGCGCGATGGCGGCGCTGATCCCCTCGGCGCGCTCCTTCGACCTGCCGACCGCGGCGCTGCTGATCGCCGCCTACGTGGTCGCCTGCCGGATCCAGTTCGAGGCCTCCGACGGCGGCTACACGGTGCCGACGCAGATCGTGCTCGTGCCGATGCTGTTCGTCCTGCCGACCCCGGCCGTGCCGCTGATCGTCGGCCTGAGCTGGGTGCTTGGCCGTCTGCCCGACTACGTGACCGGCGAGGCGAGCCCCCACCGTGCGTACCACCTGTTCGGCGACTCCTGGCATGCCGTCGGCCCCGCGCTCGTGCTCTGCGCCGCCGGGGCGCAGACCTTCGCCTGGTCCAACTGGCCGATCTACCTGCTCGCCCTGCTCGCCCAATTCGCCTTCGACTTCGTCGCCGCCGCCGGTCGCGCCTGGCTGATCGACGGGACGTCCCCGGCCGAGCAGGCGCGCGACATGGGCCTCGTCTACGCCCTCGACGGCGTGCTCGCGCCGATCGGGCTGCTCGGCGCCTACGCGGCGGTCACCGTTGGGCCGGCGCTCTGCCTGCTCAGCCTGCCGCTCTGCATCGCGCTGGCCAGGTTGGCCGGCGAGCGTCGTGCCCGGATCGACAACGCGCTCGAGCTCAGCAACGCCTACCGCGGAACCGCCCTGCTGCTCGGCGATGTGGTCGAGGCCGACGACGCCTACACCGGCAGCCACAGCCGCGGCGTCGTCGAGCTGGCGCTGGCCGTCGCCGACCGGCTCAAACTCGATGCGCCCGAGCGCCGCAACGTCGAGTTCGGCGCCCTGCTGCACGACGTCGGCAAGATCACGGTGCCGAAGGAAATCATCAACAAGCCCGGCCCACTCAGCCCCGAGGAGTGGGACGTAATCCGCCAGCACACGATCGAGGGGGAGCGGATGCTGAACCGGGTCGGCGGGGTGCTGGCCGAGGTCGGTCAGATCGTGCGCTGGTCGCACGAGCACTTCGACGGGGCGGGCTACCCCGACGGCCTGGCGGGCGAGGCGATCCCGATCGAGGCGCGGATCGTCTGCTGCTGCGACGCCTACAGCGCGATGACGACGACCCGCGCATACCGGGCTGCGATGGGTTCCGAGGAAGCACTCGCAGAGCTGAGACGGTGCACGGGCACGCAGTTCGATCCCATGGTCGCCGCGGCGCTGATCGAGACCGTCGAAGGCGGCGCCGGCTACAGCGCCGCCAGCACCGCCTCCAGCTCCTCGACCACGTCGCCGCCGAGCCTCACCGCCGCCTCGCCGTCGTAGGGCGTCGGGCCCTTGGTCACGATCGCGATCCGGCCGCCCGAGCCGAGCGTCAGCTCGGGCAGTCCGGCGACCGGGAAGACCTCGAGCGAGGAGCCGACGCAGAGCAGCAGGTCGGCGGCGGCGCAGAGGCGCTGGGCCTCGGCCATCGCCGCCTCGGGCAGCAGCTCGCCGAACAGGACGACGTCCGGCTTCACCTTGCCGAAGCAGCAGGCGCAGGTCGCGACGCCGTCGGCATCGAACAGCTCGCCGACGTTCTCGAGCGGGTAGCTGGTCCGACAGATGGTGCAGCTCGACGTCGCGATCGAGCCGTGCACCTCGATCACCCGCTCCGAGCCGGCCTTCGAGTGCAAGCGGTCGATGTTCTGGGTCACCACCGCCTCCAGCAGGCCCCGCGCCTCGAGCTCGGCGAGCGCCTCGTGGGCGGGGTTCGGCCGCTTCTCGTCGAGGTCGGCGAACCGCGGGCGGTAGAAGCTCCAGAAGCGCTTCGTGTCGCGGTGGAAGGCGTCGATGTGGGCGACCTCCATCGGATCGACCTTCTCCCACAGGCCCGTGCCGGGCGTCCGGAAGTCCGGGATCCCGCTGGGCACGCTGATCCCTGCGCCGGTTAGCGCAACCACGGACCCGGCATCCCTGATCATCTCCGCCAACACGGCGTGGCGCCGGGATCGGTTGTGGGCGGCGTTCGCAGGCATGGACGCCGGAGACTGTCTGAGGCCGGATGCCGCAGTGCCGCCCGGAGCCGATTCCGGCGCCACGCCCCCTACTTCCCCTGCCACTTGGGCGTGCGCTTGCCGAGGAAGGCGCTGATCCCCTCGCGAGCGTCCTCGCTCGTGAACGCGGCCCGGAAGCCCTTCTTCTCCTGCTCGATCCCCTCGTCGAGGTCGGGATCGTCGGAGGCGAGCTTCACCTGCTCGACCGCAACCGGCGCCTGGCCGGCGAGCCGCCTGGCCCACGAGAGCGCCGTATCGAAGAGCTCGTGGTCGGGGACCACCCGGTTGGCGAGCCCGTAGGCCTCCGCCTCGCCGGAGGAGATCGCGTCCCCGATCAGGTTCATCTCGAGCGCCTTCTCGTCGCCGACCAGGCGCGGCAGGCGCTGGGTGCCGCCGAAGCCGGGAATGATCCCGAGCTTGATCTCCGGCTGGCCGAAGACCGCCGACTCGGCCGCGATCCGGAAGTTGCACGCCATCGCCAGCTCACAGCCGCCGCCGAAGGCGAGTGAGTTGACCGCGGCCACCGTCGAGACCCGGCTCAGGCCGAGCTCGCGGAGCAGCGCGTGGCCGCTGTGGATCAGATCCTCGCCGCCTCCCTCGTCCATCTGCGTGAACGCCTTGATGTCGGCGCCGGCCGAGAAGACGACCGGAATCGAGGAGGCGATCACCATCGCGCCGATCTCACCGGAGTCCTTGACCCGCGCCCACACCGTGCCCATGTCCTTGATCACCTGCGGCGAGATCGCGTTCATCGGTGGGTTCGCGAGCCAGGCGATCGCGACGTCGCCGCGGGTCTCCAGCTTCACCGTCTCGGTCTGCTCGCCCTCGTCGGGCTGCGGGTAGGCGTAAAAGCCCTGCCCGCTCTTCATCCCGAGGCGGCCCTGAGCGACGAGCCGCTTGAGCACCGTCGGCGGGGCGAACCGCTCCCCATGCTCCTCGGCCGCCTGCTCGAGCTTCTCCAGGACGACGTCGAGGCCCAGCATGTCGGCACCCATGAAGGGCGGGAAGATCCCCCGGCGCGGATCCATGCCGGCGCCGGCCATCATCCCGAGGTCGATGTCGCGGACCGTGCAGACGCCCTCCTGGAGGACGAGGCACGACTCGACGACCGCCTTCAGCTTCAGCAGCTCGGCCAGCGCCTCGCCGTCGGGCTCGGCGTCGCCCTCCAGCTGTGGCTCGCCGTTCTCGTAGAAACCGCTGCCGCCGGTCTTCGCCCCGAGCTTGCCGTCGGCGACCAGCTTCTGCATCCCCTTGTGGACGTAGAAGGAGTCGCCGTATGACTCCTGCAGGTGCTCGGCGACGTGCAGGATCGTGTCGAGGCCGAGCAGGTCGCCGAGGAAGAACGGCCCCATCGGCGCCACGTTGGCCGCCGTGATCGCCTCGTCGATCTTCTTGATCGACAGCCCCTGCTCCTCCTGGGCGCGCCAGATCTCGCCGACCGCCGAGTTGAGGATCCTGTTGACGACGAAGCCGGGAACCTCGCCGCAGGTGATCGGCTGCTTGCGGATCGTCTGGGCGAAGTTGTAGGCGGCCTGGACGACCTCGGGATCGGTCTCGACCCCTTCGATGATCTCGACCAGCGGCATCACGGACGCGGGGTAGAAGAAGTGGAAGCCGACGACTTTGTCGGGGCGCAGGGTCGCGTCACCCATCTCCGAGATCGAGAGCGACGACGTGTTGGAGGCGAGGATCGCGTGGCCCGGAGTTACCTCGTCGAGCTCGGCGTAGACCTTCTCCTTGATCTCCATCTTCTCCGGCGCCGCCTCGATCACGATGTCGACGTCCCCGAAGGACTCGTAGGAGGTCGTGCCCTCGATCAGGCCCATGACCTCCTCCAGGCGGGCGTCCGCCTGCTCCTGCGTCAGCTTCTCCTTCGAAACCAGGCGGTCGAGCTGCCCCTTGGTCACCTCGCGCGCCTTCTCGAGCCCGTGGTCGACGAACTTCTGGTCGATGTCCTTGAGGACGACGGGGATGTCGGACGAGGCGATCGCCTGCGCGATCTCGCCACCCATCGTGCCGGCGCCGACGACCGCGGCCTTGGAGACGAACATTCGGTTGGATTCCTCCGAGCTTCGGGAGTTGGGTAAGAGCGCGCTGGAGGCTAGCGGTCCGAGAGGTCCTCGGCCTCAAGCCGGAAGCGGGCCAGCGTCCTCTGCAGCGACCTCCGTACCTGGCCGCGGACGAAGATGCGCTCGGTGAGCCAGGTGAACGGGCCGGACCCGGGGAGCGCGTAGCTGAGCTCGAGCGTCACCCGGGTCGCCTCGCCCTCGAGCGCGAACCGCGTCGTCAGCTCGCCGCTCGACTCCGGGTCGGAGAAGGCGATCCGGTGCAGGGTGCGCGGCTCGTGGGCGAGCACCCGCTCGCGCACCGTTCCGCGACCGGCCGGGGTCGAGCGCCAGACCAGCGTCCCGCCGGTCTCCGGGTAACCGCTCGCCTCCTCGACCGCGTGAAAGCCGTCGACCCACGCCGGCCAGCCGCTGGGCTCGAAGTAGTAGCCCCAGGCATCGGCCAGCGAGACTCCGACCAGCACCGACTCGCTCAGCTCCGCCACCGCCCCAGCGTACGCGAGCCGATCCGCTGCCGTAGAACTTCGGTCTTGCGCCGCCGCAATCGACAGCCGCGCTGGGCCCTCGCCGCCGTGACCGCGCTGCTGGCGCTCGCCGCGGTGGCACCGGCGGTCGCCATGGCCCCGGCGCGATCCGTCGATGCCGCCACCACCGGGGTCGACTCGGAACTCCGCAAGACCGTGCCGATCACGCGCCGGGCGGGGGCCGAGCCCCGGGTCGTGCTCTCGATCGGCCCGGGCAAGCTCGGCGGCCTGCGCCGCCGCGACCGGCTCGAGCTCCTCTCCGAGGTCCAGGTGACCGTCGATTGCGACCGGCCCTCGGCCCGCTGCGCCGGCCGGCCGTACCACTTCGACCCGCACGTGATCGTGACGCTGGAGATCGCCAAGCGCCGCTCGCCGGCCGCCCCCTCGCGGGTCGTCGCCCGGCGCGCGCTCAGCTGCCGCCAGCGCCTCCCCAACCGCCAGCACCACTGCCCCGTGGTCTTCGACCGCACGACCCGGGTCGGCGGCGACTTCCCCTGCCGCCTCGATCGCTGCTACGCGAACGTGGTCGTCTCCGCCTCCAGCCCGCGGGCCCACGGCGACGAGCGGATGATCATCGGCGCCAACAAGCCGAGCGGGCGCATCGTCCAGAACAAGAGCCGCCTCAGCGCCGTGGTCCTGGCGCCGGGCGAGACCGCGCAGCGGCTGGTGACACGAAAGCTGCGCCGCCGCTCGCTGCGGCTGCGACCGCAGCGCAAGGTCGTGCTCTCGCAGAAGGTCGACGGGCTCGAGCGCGGCGACGTGCTCGCCGTCTCCGCCGCGCTGCGCTCGGACGTGCGGCAGCTCGGCTACAACGCGCTCGTGGGCGCCGAGCTGATCGTCGCCCGCGGGCCGCGGGCCAACCGCCCCAGCCGGCTCGTCCGCCGCTCGGTCTGGCTGCGGGGTGAGATCAGCCCGGTCAACGGCACCAACTGCACCCCGGTCCAGTCGCCCTGCCCGACCCGCAAGGTGGGCGTGGTCAGCGTCCGCCGCGACGTCCGCGGCCGCTCGGGCGCGCCGGCGCCCCTGTTCGTCAACCTCGTCCTGCGGACGAAGCAGAAGCGGGTCGGACGCGAGCACGGCGCCCGCCTGCGGATCCTCAGGCGCGCCGGGCTCGAGGTTCGCCGCTACTCGCCGTAGAGTTCTCGCTTGATCAGCGTCACGGAGCGGATCACCGAGTCGAGGAACGGCTCCAGCTCGCCGCGCAACCGCTCCAGCTCCCGCCGGCCGGCGGCGGTAATCGAGTAGTAGCGGCGGGTGCGCCGGTCCGGGTGCTCCCAGGCGCCCTTGATCTTGCGCTCGGCCTCGAGCTGGCGCAGCAGGGGATAGATCGTGTTCGGGTTGACCTTGATCACGCCCTCGGTGATCCGCTCGATCTCCTCGATCAACCGGTTGCCGTACTGGCGCTCGCCCTCGATCAGATGCAGGACGAGTAGCGGAAAGAGGTCGCGGCGGCGGATCTCGCCGCCGAAGACGTCCATGGATCGCCCGCGGCGGCGCCCGCGGGGAAGCTCGGCACCGCGCTCGCGCGCCGACCTGGCCGTCTCCGCGACCGCGTCCGCAACCGGCTTGGCAGCGCGCTCAGGCACTGTTCCGAGCCTACGTGACCAGGCTCACTGACAGCGCGCGGTCTCCCCGAGTACGGTCGGATAGTTCCGTCTGCCACGAGGAGAGAGAGACACACGATGTCCAACATGACCGTCAACCAGCGCAACCAGTACGAGCGCGCCACCCTCAGTGCCCCCACCGGGGTCGGGGTCCGCAATCCGCGCCGCCTGATCATCTTGAACGTCGTCCTGGTTCTGATCGCGGCCGCGCTCGTCGCCGGCACCATCGTCACCATCGACGGGTGGGCCCAGGCGGTCGTCCTCGCGATGATCGTGGTGACGACGGTCGGGGCGATGATCGCCCTCAGCCCGAACCGCCGGGCATAAGACGGACGGAACGAATAAGGGCCCCGCGAGAGCGGGGCCCTTTTCACTTGCGCGAGCACGAGTTCCTCGGTTAGGGTCGGCTCGTGTCTCGAATCACAACCGCGTTTGTCGGTGTCGCGCTGGTCGTCATCTGCCTCGCGGCCGGCCCATCAACCGCGACCTTCAGCGGCAAGAACGGGCGGATCTCCTTCTCGCGGGCCGTCGACAACGGCAAGGCCGACATCTTCACCGCCAATCGCGACGGCAGCCACATCAGGCGACTGACGTTCAGCACGCCGGCGCATACCGCCGCGGTGGAGTCGGACTGGTCGCCCGATGGGCAGCTCATCGCGTTCGACAGCGACCGCAACGACGTCGACGGCCGCAAGAAGTCGGTTCAGATCTACGTGACGCGGGCCGACGGCGGAGACGCGACCCAGCTCACCCGCGGTCCAGGATTCCACGGTGAGGCCGGCTGGTCGCCGACCGGGTCGACCATCGCGATCGACGCGGATTGGGGCGATCGCTCGCTCAACGGGATCTGGCTCATCCCGGCCTCCGATCCGGACGGCGTCACCGTCGACGAGGCGGTGCGCGTCACGGACGCGCGGGCCGGCGGCGGGAGGTTCGACATCGAGCCCCAGTTCTCGCCCGACGGGTCCACGATCTTCTTCACGCGCTTCAAGTCGCCTACGAAGACGGCCGTCTACCGGGTCGACGTCGATGGGACGGGCGAGAAACGACTGACCAACTACCGCCTCAACGCCTCGAAATCGGACGTTTCCCCGGACGGGCAGTGGATCGCCTTCGACTCGGGTGACTCGGGCGCGCCCGGAGTTAGGGGTGGCATCTACCTGCTGCGCGCGGACGGGAGCGGGAAGAAGAAGGTGCTAACTCAGGATCCACCGCTGCAGGAGGACGGCCCCTTCGTTCTGGCACAGAACCCGGCGTTCTCGCCGAACGGCCGGCGCATCGTCTACACGCAGTTCCAGCCTCCGGGCAGCGACCTGGTGGTCATGAAGGTCAACGGCTCGGGCAAGCACACCATCCTGGGCGGCAAGCGGTTCCCGAACAAGGCCGACTGGGGAACGCACCCGTAACTCGCGCCACGTCCTCGGCTTCGCCTCCGGGCGTGCGCGGTCTCTGACGCTAGACCGCGGCAGCCGCGGTCTCAGCCTCCTTGGCCGCCGCCTCGGTCTGCGCCTTGGTGATCGCCTCGGGCATCGGCTCGTTGACATTGCGGCCCATCAGGACCTCCTTCGCGATCACGAGGCGCTGGATCTGCGACGTGCCCTCGTAGAGCTGCATGATCTTCGCGTCGCGCATCAGCTTCTCGACCGGGTACTCCTTGATGAAGCCGTAGCCGCCGTACACCTGCACGGCGTCGACGGTGATCTCCATCGCCGAGTCGGCGGCGAAGCGCTTCGCGTGCGAGCAGGCGAGCGTGTTGCGGATCCCCTGATCGAGGAGCGCCGCGGACTGCCAGGTGAGCAGCCGGCCGGCCTCGACCTTGGTCGCCATGTCGGCGATCATGAACGAGACCGCCTGGTGCATCGCGATCGGGACGCCGAACTGGACCCGTTCCTTCGAGTAGTCACAGGCGAACTCGAAGGCGGCGCGGCCGATGCCGACCGCCATCGCGGCGACCCCGGGGCGGGTGCGGTCGAGGGTCATCATCGCCAGCTTGAAGCCGTGGTTCTCCTCGCCGAGCAGGTAGTCGGCCGGGATCTCGGTCTCGTTGAAGGTGACCGTGGCGGTGTTCGACGCCCGCTGGCCCATCTTGTCTTCCTTCTTGTCGATCACGACGGTGTCGTCGCGAGGGACGACGAAGGCGGAGATGCCGCGGTGGCCGGCTTCCTTGTCGGTCTTCGCGTACACCGTGTACCAGTCGGCGTACTGGCCGTTGGTGATGAAGCACTTGGAGCCGTTGAGGACGTACTTGTCGCCCTGCTTGGTCGCCGTCGTCTTCATCCCCGAGACGTCGGAGCCGGCGTCGGGCTCGGTGAGGCAGAACGAGGCCAGCTTCGGCTCCTCGGTCAGCATGCCGAGGAACTTGGCCTTCACCTCGTCGGAGCCACCGAGCGCCACCGGGGTCATCGCCAGGCCGTTGGCGGCCAGCGAGGTGCCGATCCCGGAGCAGCCCCAGCCGAACTCCTCCTCGATCAGGCAGCCGGAGAGGAAGTCGAGACCCGGTCCGCCGTACTCCTCGGGGACGTGGGTGTTCATCAGCCCGACCTCCCAGGCCTTGTCGATGATCTCCTGCGGCCAGGTGCCGTCCTTGTCGTAGTCCCAGGCGACCTTGCGGATCTCCCGCTCGGCGAAGTTGTGGGCGAGCTCGCGTAGGTCCTTCTGCTCATCGGTGAGGGTGAAGTCCACGGTTTCAGGTGCTCCTTGTGTCTCGGAAAAGCATCGATTGACTGATCAGTCAATCACCCGGAAATCGTAGCTCATTTAGTCTGTGGTCGTGGCAATTCTCTCGTCCCTCGTCGCGGCTGCCGTATCGAACGGCGATGTGATCCTGATCGTCGTCCTGGTCACGATTCCGATCGCCGCGATCGCCTTCATCCTCAACGCCGGCGACGCTTTCAAGTCGATCGGCAAGGGCGGGCTCTCCGTCGAGTTCGAGTCCGACAACCCGCGCGGGATGATCGACTCCGGCGCCGCGGACATCGAGGCGGGCGCCAACGAGGCGGAGCTGCGCCAGATGCTGGAGGCGAAGGCCTACCGCCAGCGCGCCCGCGGCGAGCAGCCGCTGGACGTCGACCAGGAGCTGGCCCGGGCCCTGGCCGAGCAGCGGACCCCGGCGGCGACGGGCATCGACGCGGGTCTGCGCGAGGAGGTCCGCCAGCTCGTCGTCGCCCGCAACGAGCGCCGCGCCCGCCAGGGCAAGGACCCACTCGACGTCGACGCCGAGGTCGAGCGCCAATTGCAGGAGCTTGAGAACCTCGGGCAGTAGTGTTCCCGGCGTGAGCGCCGACGACGACCCGGTCGTGGATCTGGAGGACCTGCTCGTCCGGCCCGGCACCTACTTCAACCCCCAGACCGAGGTCGTCGTGGTCGTCGACGACTCGATCTCGATCGACCAGGACGTCTTCAACATGGAGGTCTTCGAGGGCGCCGACTGGGTCCGCGTCTCGGACGAGGTCCCGGTCGACTCGGACGCCCTCGAGACGGCGATGGAGCGCTTTCAGACCCTCCGCCACGCGCCGGCGGGGGTGGGCGTCGCCGGCGCCGAGCTCGAGCCCCACACCGACGACCTGGTCGAGGAGGAAGAGGAGCTCGAGCCCGACCCCGAGCTCGATCCGGAGGAACTGTGAGCTACGGCGTCGCGACCCGCGAGCAGGCGGTCGACTTCATGGCCGAGTACCCCGGGTTCGGCGAGATGCGCCATTACTCGCAGGCGCTGGGCACGAAGCAGGTCTCCTTCAGCTGGCGGTCGATGCCGCCGGACACTGGCGGGCGGGGCAGCTACGGGCACCGCCATCCCGGCCAGGAGGAGATCTACTTCGTGATCTCGGGAACGCTGACCTTCAAGGTCGGCGACGAGGTCTTCGAGGTCGGACCGCAGACGGCGGTGCGAATGACCGGCGACGACTTCTACTCCGTCCACAACGACACCGACGCCGAAGCCGAGCTGCTGATCTTCTCGACCCGCCTCGACGAGCCGGCGACCGAGCAGCAGCCCGACTTCTGGCCCGCGGACGCCGACTGAACGCTCCCCGCACAGAGCGCCTCGACGCCGAGCTGCCCGACCCGGCCGCCCACCTCGAGTTCGTCACCGTCCACTTCGCCGACCCGCTCGTCGCCCCCTGGCACGGCGGCGGCCCGAAGAACCCGCGGCGGATGCTCGTCGCCCAGGCGGCACAGGCCGACGAGACGGGCTACTGCCTGTGGTGGTGGCGCGACCGGGCGAGCGGCGAGCTGGTCGGCTACTCCGGCCTCAACCGCGACGAGGTCGAGGACGAGCCCATCGTCGAGGTCGCCTGGTCGATCACGCCGAGCCGCTGGGGTGAGGGCCTCGCCCCGGAGGCCGCTCGAGCATCGCTCGACTGGGGGTTCGAGCGCGCCGGGCTCGAGCGGATCGTCGCCTTCACCCTGCCCGACAACGTGCGCTCGCAGCGGGTGATGGAGAAGCTCGGGATGCGCTACGTGCGCGGCTTCGAACGCGAGGGCCTCCCCCACCGGCTCTACGAGCTTCGGGCCAGCTAGATTTCGCCGCCGTGCTGCAGCCAGGCGACAGCGCCCCGGACTTCACGCTCCCCGACCAGAACGGCGACGAGCTGACGCTCTCCGGGCTGCGCGGCGGCACGGTCGTCCTCTACTTCTACCCCCGCGCCGACACCCCGGGCTGCACTACGCAGGCGTGCGGGATCCGCGACCGGCGGGCCGAGTACGAGGCCGCCGGCGTCCGGGTGATCGGGGTCTCCCCGGATGCGGTCGAGGCGGTCTCCAAGTTCGCCGGCAAGTACGACCTCGACTTCACCCTGCTCGCCGACGCCGACCACGCCGTGGCCGAGGCCTACGGGACCTGGGTCGAGAAGAAGAACTACGGCAAGACCTACTGGGGCGTCCAGCGCGCCACCTTCATCATCGACGGCCAGGGCACGATCGCCCACGTGATCCCGAAGGCCTCGCCGAAGACCCACGACGACGAGGTCCTCGCCGCCGTCGCCGCCGCCTAGCGCCTGTTACGCGTAGAAGAAGGCGATCCCGAGGATTCCGTAGAGGGCGAGCAGCTGGGCTCCCTCGAACCAGTTCGAGACCCCGTCGCGGGTCGCGACGTTGGCGATCAGGATCGCGAACAGCACCGCCCCGAGCTCGAAGCCGTTGAAGACCAGCGGCATCGGCCCGGGCCCGATCAGCAGTGAGGCGAGCACCAGCACGGGCCCGACGAAGAGCGCGATCTGGGCGGCCGAGCCGATCGCGATGTTGACCGCGAGGTCCATCTTGTCCTTGCGCGCGACGAGCACCGCGACCCAGTGCTCGGCGGCGTTGCCGACGATCGCGACCACGATCACGCCGATGAAGAACTCGGAGAGCCCGATCGCCTGCGAGGCCTCCGAGATCGAGCCGACGAGGATCTCGGACATCACCCCGACCGCGATCCCGGCGATGAACAACATCAGCACCGAGCGCCGCGCGGTCCAGCCGAACCCCTTCTCCTCCTCCTCGTGGTACGGGGGGTTGAAGAGGTCGCGGTGCGTGCGCAGCGAGAACAGCAGCCCGAGCACGTAGGTCGCGATCAGGACGATGGCGACGGCGATCGAGAGGTGCTCGACCGTCGAGCCGTAGTCCACGATCTCGGCCGACGGGTGCGGCAGCCCCCGGCCCTCGACGAGCTCGAAGATCGCCGGCATCACCAGCGCCGCCCCGGCGAGGAAGAGCATCGACGCCTGCACGGTGGCCGCCTTCGGGTTGAACTTCTGCTCGTTGCGGCCGATCCCGCCGACGACCATCGAGGCGCCGAGCACGAGCAGCACGTTGCCGATGATCGAGCCGACGATCGAGGCCTTGACGACCTCGTGCAAGCCCTCGTTGAGAGCGAACAGGGCGATGATCAGCTCCGGCGCGTTGCCGAAGGTGACGTTGAGCAGGCCGCCGATCCCGGGTCCCGAGCGCGCCGCGAGCTCCTCGGTCGCCAGGCCCATCAGCGCCGCCGTGGGCACGATCCCGAGCGCCGCGACGACGAAGATCAGGCTCGCGTCGGCATCGGCGAGCTTGAGCGCGACCGCGAGCGGGATAAACGGAACCAGCAGGTAGGGCCAGCCCTGCGCGCCGAGCAGGAAGCCCAGGACCCCGCCCCGCTTGGCCTCGGCCGTCATCGCTCAGAGCCTACGAAACGCGCCGGGCACGAAGACGGGCCCCGGTCAAAGGGAACCGGGGCCCGTCTGCAGCTCGACCTAGAGCTGGCTCGCGCAGTTGTTGATCTCGGCCGCGGACTGCGCCTGCTGCACGCACTGCAGGTAGGCGTCGCCCGCGCCGGAGCCGGAGCCACCGGAGCCCAAGCCCGGAAGCCCGCCGAGCGAGCTGGGGTCGATGCCGACGTCGCTGAACAGCTGGCTGATCGGCTTCGCGCCGGAAGGCGCCTCGATCGTCTGCTGATCGTTGAGGCCGTCGATCTCGACCGCGAACGAGATCGTGATCGGGCCCACCGCCCCGCCGGGCACCAGGACCGACGGGTCGATCGTCAGGTTCGCGTCGACCTTGCGGAGCACGTGGTCGTCGGCACCCGTGAAGACGTCGATCGAGGCGTCGGTGACCGCACCCGACAGGGCGCCCAGCTGCGACGGGTCGATGCCCTGCGCCGAGGCGCCCGGGATCGACGAGGCGAGGTTGCCGATGTCGGTGAGGATCTGCTGGACGTTTGCATCGCCGGAGATGTGGATCGTCGAGGTGCCGCCGACGTCCTCGGTGCCGTCGTTGCTGAGGTTGTCGATCCAGCCCGAGAGGTCGAAGTTGCACGCCGAAGGATCGCCGCCGGCCTGCTGGATCGCCGCCGAGCACTGCTCCTGGAACGTGCCCTGCGTGCTGCCCGACGCGCCGGTCGCGCCCGCCGCCTGCTGGGCCTGGAAGGCGTCGCGCAGCTGCGCGAACTGATCGGTGCCGACCTCGTAGGCCTGGTCCTTGTAGGTGACGTAGGCGTTGTCGCTGGTGACCGTGACCCCGCCGGCGAAGTCGATGCTCTGGCCGGCACCGGAGCCGGTCAGGCTCGCCGTCCAGTCGAGCTGCGGGATCGCGTTCGAGTCGCTCGCGTCGCCCTGGAAGGGGCCGCTGAGGCTGGCCTCGAAGCTGCCGCCCTGGTCACCCTCGGCCTTCACCGAGGCGGTCAGGGAGAGGTCCCCGCTGGTGACCTTGGTGTCGTTGTTGAAGGTCTCGTCGAGGACGGTCTGCGGGTCCTCGCTGGAGGAGTCGCTACCGCCGCAACCGGCGACGGCAGCGCCGATCGCGAGCGCGAGGACGCAGAGGGCGAAGAGGGTTCGGATCCGGGTCAAGGTCACTATCTCCTAGTGTCGATTGAAAGGCGCGCGTGAGCGTAGCGAAGTACCCTGAACAGCCCGCTCCGATGACCGCCAGCGCCCCGCGCACGATCCTCTACACCGGCAAGGGCGGCGTCGGCAAGACCAGCGTCGCCGCCGCCACCGCGCGTCGCTGCGCGGCCGCGGGCCTGCGCACGGTGGTGCTCTCCACCGATCCCGCCCACAGCCTCGCCGACGCGCTCGAGGCCCAGCTCGGTCCCGACCCGACGCCGGTCTGCGAGCGCCTCTGGGGCCAGGAGGTCCAGGCCGAGCGCGAGATGGAGGCGAACTGGGGTGCCGTGCAGCGCTGGCTTGGGGCCCTGCTCAACGACCGCGGGGTGATGGACATCGCCGCCGAGGAGCTCAGCGTGCCGCCCGGCATGGACGAGCTGTTCAGCCTCCTGCAGATCAAGCGCCACCATGACTCCGGGCAGTTCGACGCCGTGATCGTCGACTGCGCCCCGACCGGCGAGACGCTGCGCCTGCTCGGCTTCCCCGACATCGCCCACTGGTGGCTGGAGAAGGTCTTCCCATGGGAGCGCCGCCTGGTCAACGCGGCGAGGCCGATCGCCCGGATGATCGACGTCGAGATCCCGGGCGAGGACGTGCTGGCCGAGGTCCAGGTGCTCGTCCGCCAGATGATCGCCATGAACGAGATCCTTCGCGACCGCGAACGGGCCTCGATCCGACTGGTCATGAACCCCGACCGGATGGTGATCAAGGAGGCGCAGCGGACCTTCACCTACCTCAACCTCTACGGCTACCTGACCGACGCCGTGATCGTCAACCGGGTCTTCCCCGAAGAGCTCGCCGGCGGCTACTTCGGCGAGTGGCACGAGCGCCAGCAAGAGCAGCTGGAGGAGGTCCATGCCGGCTTCGCCCCCGTGCCCGTGCTCACCGCCCGCTACTTCGAGGAGGAGGTGATCGGGACGCGGATGCTCGACCGCCTCGGCGACGAGCTGTTCGGCGACGAGCTCGACCCGGCCGCGGTCATGCACACCGGGCTTGCCCACGAGATCTCCTCCAGCAACGGCACCGCCACCCTGCGGATCCAGGTCCCGTTCGGCGAGCGCGGGGAGATCGGGCTGAAGAAGGTGGGCGCCGAGCTGATCGTCTCGGTCGGCCCCCGCAAGCGGACTATCATCCTCCCCGCCGCGCTCGCCCGCCGCAGCCCGACGGGCGCGAAGCTCGCCGACGGCTCGCTCGAGGTGAGCTTCGAGACCAGGGCAGCCACCTCTGAAGCCGATGGCCACCCCTGAGCAGCCCCACGAGTGCCTCGACCTGTGCCCGATCTGCCGCGGCGCCGAGGTCCTGCGCGCAACCTCGACCCCGGAGCTGCGCGGCCAGTGGCAATCGGTGCAGCGCGAGGCCCTGGTGACGATGCGGGCGATGATTGACCACTACCTCGAGCGCCTCGACGAATACGAGGCCGGCGGCGGGCCGGAGGTCGAGGAGATCCCGATCGATTAGCGGGGTCTGACCCCGCGTATCCTGGGCCGATGAAGTGCGCCTCATGCGGCACCGAGAACCCCGGTCGCGCGCGGTTCTGCATGTCGTGCGGCGCCGGGCTGCCTGCCGGCTGTCCCAGCTGCGGCGCCGAGAACCCCGCCGAGGCCAAGTTCTGCATCGAGTGCGGTGGCTCGCTCACGGGCCGGCCGCCGGCATCGGCCACGGCCGCGGACGACCAGCCGCCCGAGGAGCGCCGCAAGGCGACGATCGTCTTCGCCGACCTCTCCGGCTACACCGCGGTCTCCGAGCGCCTCGACCCGGAGCGGATCAAGTCGATGGTCGACCGCGCGCTGCGCCGGCTCGGCGACGAGATCGAGCGCTACGGGGGCACGATCGACAAGTACATCGGCGACAACGTGATGGGCGTCTTCGGCGCTCCCGTCGCCCACGAGGACGATCCCGAGCGCGCGGTTCGCGCCGGGCTCGGGATGCAGGCGGCGATGGAGGAGGTCAACGCCCGGATCGCCGCCGACATCGGCGCCAACTTCGCGCTTCGGGTCGGGATCAACTCGGGCGAGGTGCTCGCCGGGCGGGTCGGCGACGGCTACACCGTGATCGGCGACCCGGTCAACGTCGCCGCTCGCCTGCAGGCCGCCGCCAAGCCGGGGACCGTCACGGTCGGCGAGATCACGCACCGGCTCACCCGCGCGACGATCGAGTACGTCGAGCTCGAGCCGCTGGAGCTGAAGGGCAAGGCCGAGCCGGTGCCGGCCTGGGAGGCGGTCCGCGCGGTCGTCCGCGGCCGCGCCACGAGAGCGACCACGGTCTCGACGCCGCTGGTCGGCCGCGCCGACGAGACCGACCTGCTGCTGTCGCTGTACGAGCGGGTCTCGAGCGAGGAGCGGCCGCACCTGGTGACCGTGATCGGCCAGGCCGGAGTCGGTAAGACCCGCCTGCTGCGCGAGCTCACACACCGCGTCGGCGACCGCCCCGACCCGCCCGCCGTCCGCCTCGGCGGCTGCCCCGCCTACGGGGCCGGGCTCGCCTACTGGGCGCTCGGCGAGATCGTCCGCGGCAGCTTCGAGATCGTCGACACCGACGACACCGACGCGGCCTGGCGCAAGCTTCACGGCGGGATCGAGGGGCTGATCGCCGGCAACGACGTCGACGAGCCGGCCGAGCGGCTGGCCGCCGCGCTCGGGCGGCCGCTGGGGATCGAGCCGCCGCCGGACTCGGCCGTGGACCGCGGCGAGCAGGACGATCCCCAGCAGATGCGCGAGCGCCTGTTCTCGGCCGTCCGCACGCTGGTCGAGGCGTTCAGCATCCGCCAGCCCGTCGTCATCGCGATCGAGGACATCCACTGGGCGGACGAGGGCATGCTCGACCTGATCGAGCACCTGGCGCGCTGGGCGCGGGGTCGGATCCTGATCGTCTGCATGGCCCGCGACGAGCTCCTCGACCGGCGCCCCGGCTGGGGCGGTGGGCGACTGAACGCGACCACGGTGACGCTGGAGCCGCTGGGCCGCGATCAGGCGCAGGCGCTGGTCGCCGCGCTGCTCGGCGACCTCGCCGACGGCGGCGCCGAGCTCGCCGAGCAGGTCGCGGCGCGCTCCGGCGGCAACCCGCTGTTCGCCGAGGAGATGGTCAACCGGATCGTCGAGGAGGGCGCCAGCGACGCAGAGGCGCTACCCGAGACCGTGCACTCGGTGCTCGCGGCCCGGCTCGACTCGCTCTCGCGGCCGGAGCGCCGCGTGCTGCAGGCGGCGTCGGTGGTCGGCCAGACGTTCTGGGAGGGCTCGGTCGGCGACGAGGCCGAGGGGATCGACCTGCGGGCGACGCTGGAGTCGCTGCGCGGCAAGGACCTGGTCGTGCCGACGGCCGGCAGCCGGCTCGCCGGCGAGCGCGAGTACGCCTTCAAGCACGTGCTGATCCGCGACGTCGCCTACTCGACCCTGCCGAAGGCGGTCCGGGCGAGAAAGCACGCCGAGGTCGGGGAGTTCATCTCAGCCCGGGCGGCCGATCGCTCCGAGGGCGTGATCGGCATGGTCGCCGAGCACTACGCCCGCGCGGCCGCGCTCGGCGCCGCCGCCGACCTCGAGCCGGGCGAGCTGGAGGCGATCGACGCGCGGGCGATCGAGGCGCTGGAGGCGGCCGGCGATGCCTCCGCCGGGCTCTACTCCAACAGCGAGGCCCAGGGCCATTACGAGACAGCACTGACCCTGGAGCGGCGGCTCGACCCGCCGACGACGGCGCGGATCTCCGAGAAGCTCGGGGACGTCGCCCTGCTGCTCGGGCGCGTCGACCGCGCGGTGCGGGCCTGGGAGCAGTGCATGGCCTATCACCGCGGCGAGGAGAACCTGATCCGGGTCGGAGACCTGCACCGCAAGATCGGCGCCGGCCTCTGGCAGAAGGGCGACCGCGAGGGCTCGATCGAGCACTACCAGCGCGGTATCGACCTGCTCAAGGACGGCCCTCCGTGCCTGGAGCTGGTCCGCCTCTACGAGGAAGCTGCCTCGCTCTACATGCACACCGGCGACAACATGCTGGCGATCTACGCGTCGGAGAAGGCGTTGCGGCTGGCCGAGCGCCTGGGCGAAGCCGCCGCGGCGAGCCGCGCCCACGGGATCTTCGGCCGCGTCTTCGGCCGGATCGGGGACTCCGAGCGGGCGCGCGAGAACCTCGAGCGCTCGGTCGAGCTCGCCCGCGAGTCGGACCCGGCGGAGGCCGTGCGGGCGCTGCTCGCGCTCGGCTACCACCTCGAGATCTCCGAGGCCGACTACGAGGGCGCCTCCGAGGCCTACGGCGAGGCGCTGGCGATCGCGCTGCGCACCGGCGACCTGCCGTCACAGGTCGAGCTGCACGCCGCCCTGGCCCAGGTCGCCGCCTACCGCGGCGACTGGGAGGCGGCCAGACGGGCGACCGACGCTTCCCAGGCGCTTGCCGAGCGCGAGGGCCTGACCGGCAAGCTGTGCTTCCCCGATTCGATGCGGGGCCTGATCCTCTGGCACGAGGGTGACCTCGACGGCGCGGTGGAGCTGCTCGAACGGGCCACCGAGACGGCCGAGCAGGTCGGCCGCTCGGAGGTTGCCTTCGAGTCGCTGCGCACGCTCGCCGGGGCGCTTCGCGACCGCGGCGATCACGCCGACGCCGACCAGGCGCTGGCCAGGGCGCTCGACCTCTGCGAGCGCGCCGGGCTCGTCGCCCAGTCGGTCGAGGCGACCGCGGCGCGCGCCGTCAACCTCGCCGTCTGGGGACGCGACGAGAGCGCCCGCGAGGTCGCCGAGGAGGCCGCCGGGCTCGCGGAGCGGCTGCACTACCCGGTCGGCACCGCGGCCAGCCTCGAGGCGCGCGGCGCAGCGACCGGCGACCCTGCGCTGCTCGCCGAGGCCGCCGAGGCCTGGGCGGCGCTCGGCCGCCCCGAGGACGCCGCCCGCTGCTCGGAGCTGGCGGCGAAGGGCTAAGCCAGTCCTTCCGCCTCGTACTCGCGCAGGAATCCCTCGAACAGGCGCTTGTGGCCCTGCTCGTCGTGGAGGATCGCGATCACCATGTCCTGGGTGACCGGGTCGATCCCCTCGGTCTCCTCGATGATCCGGCTGTAGTGCTCGATCGCGCCCGACTCGGCCTCGATCACGCCCTTGATCACGTGAACGACGTCGACCTGGTCGTCGGGCGGCTGCAGGAACGACTGCTCGGCCGCGAAGTCGAGCGAGCCGGGGACGACGCCGTAGAGCTCCTTGATCCGGGCCGCGAACTGCTGGGCGTGCCCGAGCTCCTCCTGGATGTCGGCCTCGAGCGACTCGCGGATCTCCATCGCCCGCACGCCGTCTGGGTTGATCGAGTTGGCGATGTAGCTCATCACGGTCTCGATCTCCATCCAGTAGGCCTTCGTCAGCAGCGCGATCACCTTTTCGCGCTGATCGGCGTGGTCCGCGGCCATGATGTCGCCGCTCGTGCTGACGGTTTCGCTCATTCGTGTGCTCCTTCAGTTCGTGTGATGAGAGGGTTCCCCGCGCGGAGCCACCGAAACAGGGCTGCGCAGGGCAAGCGCGAGCTCGAACCTGGCCTCCGGATCCTCGAGTAGGTCGCCGAAGCGCTCTCGCAGGCGGGCGAGGCGATAGCGGACCGTCTGCGGGTGCACGTGCAGCTCCGCGGCGACCTGCGCCACCTCGCCCTGGTGATCGAGCCACGAGCGCAGC
Organism: Solirubrobacterales bacterium; assembly: GCA_033856255.1. GTDB lineage: Bacteria > Actinomycetota > Thermoleophilia > Solirubrobacterales > 70-9 > WHSW01. The sequence goes on from JAWVFH010000051.1 coordinate 27,780, forward strand.
GTCTCGGTCAGCCGCGCCCGCGAGGCGGGTGTCTCCTCGTCGAGCGGCGCCAGCCGGTGCCCCGCGAGCTCGGCCAGGATGCGCTCGTCACCGTGGGCGACCAGGGCCCCGAGATGGTCGTCGGCGAGCGTGAACCCGCTCGCCGAGACCACCCCGGCCTCGATCAGCTCCAGCGCCCCTCGAGCGCGGTCGGCGCTCTCGGCCGCAGCGATCAGGGCGACCGTCGGGCCGAGCACGATGGTTGTCTGCGACGCGGCGCGCTCGAGCCGGGCGCGGAGCCCGGGGGCGTCCGGGTCGGCGAGCAGCGCCATCCCGCTGCCGTCGTCACCGGCCTCCGCGACCAGCGAGTCCGCCGGCAGCCGCGAGCGCAGGCGGCGGCCGCCACCGGACCAGGCCAGCGCCGCGATCCGCTCGGGCGAATCCCAGCGAGCCTCGGCGGCAGCCGCGTGGACCGCCGCCTCGTCGGTCTGGGGGTCGAGCAGCAACGCGGCGACGCGGCGACGCATGCGCTCGCTCTCGCCGGCGTCAGCGGACTGGGCCTCCGCGTACCCGTCCGCCGAGAGCGCCGAGAGCTCGTCGATGTAGGCGAACACGGCCTCCGCGAGCAGCGCCAGCGTGCGCCGGTCGACCCTGGCCTCGATCGCGATCACCGAGACCCGGCGCCAGGCGATGCGAGCGCCGAGCCGGTAGGCCGCCAGGAGCGCGTCGAGCGAACGCCGCTCGCGGTACTCCCCCCTTCCCAGCCCGCGATAGACGGCATCGCCGCCGGCGCGATCGAGCTCCGGGTCGGCGACCAGGTCGACGAACTGCGCCAGCGCCTCCGCGACGCCGCCGCGGATCCCGGTCCCGAAGCGGCCCCGGAGCGGTCGCCGGTAGGCGGGAACGCGCTCGCGGATCGCCTCGATGATCTCGTCGCTGAGCGCCGGCACGTGGGGGCGGATGAGCTCGCCGATCCGCGGCGGGATCGCGCGCCATGGTTCGTCGATCGGGAGTTTTTGTGCGGAGATAACAAAATCTTAGGTCACAAACGTGACTGGAAGCGAAGAAATTGCTCCTCCCCGGGCGTAGCTTGCCCGCCATGAGCCGACTTCAGCGCTACGCGAACATGACCGCCGTGGTCCTTCCGTTCCTCGCCACGCTCGCGGCGATCGTCCTGCTCTGGAACCGGGCCGTCGGCTGGACCGACCTCGCGATCGCCGCCGCGATGTATCTGGTCACCGCGCTCGGGATCACGGTCGGCTACCACCGCCTGCTCACCCACCGCGCCTTCCAGACCTACAAGCCCGTCCAGTACGGGCTCGCGGCGGCCGGCTCGATGGCGGTCCAGGGCCCGGTGATCGACTGGGTCGCCGACCACCGCAAGCATCACGCCCATACCGATGAGGAGGGCGATCCGCACTCGCCGCACGTCGGCCACGGCAGTGGCCTCCCCGGCCTCTGGCACGCCCACGTCGGCTGGCTGTTCGAGACCAACGGCCAGTCGGACCGCCGCAAGTACGCGCCCGATCTGATGGACGACGCGGGGATGCGGCTGCTCAACCGGCGCTTCGTCTCCCTGGTCGCGCTCTCGCTCGGAATCCCGTTCGCGCTCGGCTGGCTGCTCACCGGGACGCTGGCCGGCGCGCTCACCGGCCTGCTCTGGGGCGGGCTTGTGCGGATCTTCTTCGTCCACCACATCACGTGGTCGATCAACTCGATCTGCCACTTCCACGGCGCCCGCCGATTCGACACCGACGACCACTCGACCAACGTCTGGTGGCTCTCGGTCGCCTCGCTCGGCGAGGCCTGGCACCACAACCACCACGCGTTCCCGCGCTCCGCCGTCCACGGCCTGCGGCGCTGGGAGCTCGACCCGACGGGCGCGATCATCGGGGCCATGCAGCGGCTGGGACTGGCGTGGAACGTGGTCCGGATCACACCGGAGCGCCAGCGCGAGCGCCTCGCCGCAAGCGCCTGAGCCGACGCGCGACGCCGGGTCCCTGGCGCCATAAGATCCCCGCGTGGCGACCTGGATCCTGACCGGCGACCTGACGAACTTCCGGATCAACGTCGAGCGCGGCTTCGACGTGCTCGGGCTCAAGGAGCGGCGCCGAAACCAGGCGGCGGAGCTCGAGCCGGGTGACGAGATCGTCTTCTACGTCACCGGCGTGCAGGCGTTCGGCGGGATCGCCCGGGTCCGTTCGCGCATGTTCGAGGACCGGGCGCCGATCTGGCCCCAGGGCAAGAAGAAGCATCCCGAGGACTACCCCTGGCGGGTCGAGGCGGAGCCCGTCGCGGTGCTCGACGAGGACGCCTTCGTCCCCGCCGAGTCGCTCGCCGGCGAGCTGGAACACGTGCGCAAGTGGCCGGCGGAGCACTGGCACCTCGCCTTCCAGGGCCAGCTTCGCACGGTGTCCGAGGCCGATTCGAAGCTGCTTCGCGAGCGGATCGAGGCCGCCCTGCGCGGCGCTCCGGCCGCGATCAGCGGGTGATCCACGAGCGCCACTTCACCCGCGAGCAGGCGAACGCGCTCCTGCCCGAGGTCGAGCCGATGCTGCTCAGCCTGCGCGACGCCCGCGACCGGCTCACCGACTCGGAGGTCCACGAGCTCCTGGCGACCGCCGCGCCGGCGAACGGCGGCGGCGCGCCCGGCCGCGTCGTCGGCGGCGCCTTCCTCGAGGTCCGCGACCTGCTGGGGCGGATCCAGGGTCTCGGGATCGTGGTCCGCGACATCGATCGCGGCCTGATCGACTTCCCGGCGATCATCGACGACCGCGAGGTCTACCTCTGCTGGCAGCTCGAAGAGGACGAGATCGGCTTCTGGCACGAGCTCGAGTCCGGCTACGGTGACCGACGACCCCTCGACTGAGGCTCGCCGGGGGCGCCGGGCGCTCTCGCCCGCCGAGCGGATCGTCGGCGCGGGGGTGATCGCGGTCGGCGTCAGCATGCTGTTCCCGTGGTACGGGCTCGTCTTCCGCGGCGGCCTTTCGGTCACCGGCCTCGACAGCTTCGGCTTCGCGCACGCCGCGCTGCTGATCACCGCCGGCGCAGCGGCCTTCCTGGTCGCCCGCAATGCGGCCGGCCACTCGCTGCCACGGCCGCTGCGGACCGCGGAGCTGGTGATCGCCGCCGGCGTCTGGGCCGCGGCGCTGACCGCCTACCTGATCGCCGACCGCCCGGATCAGCTCGCCGGTGCCACCGAGGTGCAGATTCGCTACGGGGTCTTCGTCGCGCTCGCCGGCAGCCTCGCGATCGCGGTCGGCGGCATGCGGATGCGCAGCGAGCGGAAATGAAACGGGGCGCCCGCCCGGCGCCCCGTCCCATGCGTGTTGAGTTGCGTGGATGCGTACTTCCACCCCCCTAATCGGCAGGCGGCGCGGGTCCCTTTAGATCCGCCCTCGGAGTGAGAGGGCGAGGGGATAAAAAAAGAGCCGGAGCACCGTGCATGGCGCTCCGGCTCTGGCATCGGAGGTGCCCCCCGCGGAAGGCCCAAAGGCCGCCGATGGGGTCATATGGGGTTATGGGGTGCGGTTTTGGAGAGAAGATTTGGGGGATTCACTCTCCGACCCCTGCATCGGCAGCGTGGCGAACGGCGCGAGCCGCGGGCACGAGCCTGGACGTTTGTACTACCCGGTGGGGAGAAAGCCCATCGACAAGCGGTTCAGGAGCCGTCGTCCAGCGCCCGGACCAGGTCGCGATCGTGCTCGTAGTCGAGCAGCTCGAGCGCCGCGCCGAGGTCGAGCCAGCGCAGCTCGTCGACCTCGTCGCCGGGCACGAACTCCCCCCCGAGCGGACGCATCAGCCACCAGCGGACGAGCTTGTCGCGCCCCTTGCGATCGCGATAGCGCGCCGGCGACAGCTCGCGGCCGAGCTCGCAGCGCAGCCCGGTCTCCTCCTCGACCTCGCGCAGGGCTCCGGCCGACCAGTCCTCGTCCTGCTCCAGCTTGCCCTTCGGCAGCGACCAGTCGTCGTATCGGGGCCGGTGGACGATCGCGATCTCGGGGCCGCCAGGCCGATCGCGCAGCACGACTCCGCCCGCCGCCGCGACGTCCGGTTCGCTCACCTGATCAGCCTCACGGCGCGTCCTCGGGCACCGCGGCGAAGCCCTGCTCGCGGACCGCGGCCAGCACGCGGGCGCCGTGCTCGCGGCCGTCGGTCTGCAGGACGAGTCGGATCCCCGTCTCGCGCACGTGCAGGTTGACGCCCTCGCGGATGTGGACGACGTCGAGCACGTTGGCGCCGGTGGCGGCGACCTCGTCCAGCAGCCGCGCCAGCTCGCCGGGCTGATCCGAGACCACGGTCGAGAAGACCAGCCTCCGCCCCGCCGCCGTCTCGCCCATCCGGATGCACTCGGTCAGCCGGGTCGCGTCGACGTTGCCGCCGGAGAGCACGGCGCAGATCTCGCCACTCGACGGCGGTGACACCCGTCCGGCGAGCAACGCGGCCACCGACGCGGCCCCGGCGCCTTCGACGACGAGCTTCGAGCGCTCGAGCAGGAGGACCATCGCCTCGGCGACCTCGTCGTCGGTGACCGAGACGGTCTCGTCCAGGTAGGCCTCCAGAAGCGGGCCGGTGACCGCCCCGGGGCGCTTGATCGCGATCCCGTCGCAGATCGTCCCCGCCGTCCGCCGCTCGGCGACGACCCCGATCACGGCCGCGTCGGGGCAGCGGGCCCTGATCGCGATCGCAACCCCCGCCGCCAGCCCGCCGCCGCCGATCGGGACAACGACCGCCGCCACCTGCGGGGCCTGCTCGGCGATCTCCAACCCGACCGTGCCCTGGCCGGCGATGACCGCCGGATCGTCGAAGGGCTCGATCAGGGTCATCCCCTCCCGTTCGGCGATCTCGTGGGCCAACGCGGCGGCCTCGGGGTAGCCGCCGTCGACGAAGCGAACCGTCCCGCCATAGGAGCGCACCGCCTCGACCTTCGCCAGCGGCGCCGTCGAGGGCATCACGACCTGGGCGGAGGCGTCGCGGCTGCGGGCGGCGACGGCGACCGCCTGCGCGTGGTTGCCGGCGCTGGCGGCGATCAGGCCCCCGGCGAGCTCGTCCGGGTCGAGCGACGCGACCTTGTTGATCGCGCCGCGGACCTTGAACGAGCCCGTGCGCTGGAGGTTCTCCGCCTTCAGCCCGACCGGGACGCCGACCCGCCTCGAGATCTCGCGCGCCGGCAGCACCGGGGTGGCGCGCAGGTGGCCGGCGATCGTCTTCGCCGCCCGCTCGATCTCGGCGACGCCGACCGCGTTCGAGGTCGCCCCGGTGGCCACCCGGTCAGGCTAGCCGTCTGAGTCCACTACGGGGTGGCTCCGGAGATGTCGAGGCTGCCCGGCGGCGGCCCGCGGTCGATCGGCTGCGTCAGCGTCGCGCGACGGAAGTCGCGGTACTCGCGCCAGCAGATCTGCAGCGTCGCAGCGGTCGGGATCGCCAGCACGGCGCCGAGGATCCCGAACAGGCTCGAGCCGAAGAGGACGGCGACGAGGACGACGAACGCCTCGACCTGGACGGCGCGCTTCTGGATCTGCGGCTGGATCAGGTAGTTCTCGATCTGCTGGTAGGCGATCGCCCAGATCACCCAGATGATCAGCGAGACGGGGAAGTTGACGAACAGCATCACGACGGCGATGAACACCGCCGCGATCGTCGCGCCGACGACCGGGATCAGGTCGAAGAAGGCGACGATCAGTGCCAGCGGGCCGGCGAACGGAGCGCCGAGAATCGTCAGCACGATGAAGGCGCTGACCCCCGCGAGCGTCGCCTGGATCAGGGCGCCGCCGACGTAGTTGCCGATCGCGTTGGCGACGTCGCGCAGGGCCCGTTCGATCCGCTCGGCGCGGTCGGGCGGTTGGGCGCGAACGAACGCCTCCGCCCATCGGGGCCCACCCCCGACCATGAAGATGCTGAGGATCAGGATCGTCACCGTGGCGAAGATGGAGTTGATCACGCCGACGCCGATGTCCTGGAGCACCCCGGCCGCGTCGCCGATCTTGCTCGGCAGGTCGTCGGCGAGGCTCTGCAGCTCGCCGGTGAAGTCGTACTTGTCGTTGAGGTCGTTGAGGGTCTGGTTGTTGTTCACGTAGTCGGTGACGTCCTGGGCGTACTGGGGAACGTTGTTGGCGAAGTTCTCGATCTGGTTGACCAGCGAGGGGATGATCAGGGCGCCGAGGCCGATCGGGATCATGATCAGCGCCAGGTACGAGAGTGCGATCGCCAGGCCGCGCTTCATGTGGCGGGAGAGCAGGTTCACGGGGCCCGACATCGCGACGGCGATGAACGCGGCGACGACGAGCCAGGTCAGCGGCCGCTGCAGGAGGACGATCAGGTACAGAGCGAGCGCCACCGACACCACGATCAGCACCGTTCGCAGCGCCGCGCGGCCAAGCGGATCCCGCGGTGTCATCACCGCCATCATCGGATGTACTTCGGCGGTCCCGGCGGCTTTCCTCGCGCCGCCAAGATCCGTGCGTGGCACGGCCGCGCGGCGACCGGGTAGCTTCAGCGAGCCGATGATCCCCTCCCTGCTCGACCGCTCGCTCGACTGGACCGTGCTGCCCGGCTACAGCCGGCTCGGCTACGCGGTTCGCAAGCGCGCATGGGCCGACGAGCCCGGCGAGGGCGGCTTCGACGGCTGGTCGGTGCTCGTCACCGGGGCGAGCTCGGGGATCGGGGCCGCAACCTGTGAGCGCCTCGCCCGCGGCGGCGCGACCGTCCACATGCTGGTCCGCAACCGCGAGCGCGGCGAGCGGGCGCGGGCCGAGATCGCCGACCGCGCCGGCGCCGGCGAGCTCGTGCTCGAGCTCTGCGACGTCTCCAGCCTCGCCGCGGTCCGCGAGTTCGCCGGCCGCTTCGCCGCCGAGCACCCCGAGCTCCACGCGCTGGTCAACAACGCCGCCGTGATGCCGCCCGAGCGCACCCGCACCGAGGAGGGCTTCGAGCTCGCCTTCGCCACCAACGTGCTGGGCCCCTTCCTGCTCACCAACCTGCTGATCCCGACCCTGCGCCGCGGTGCCCCCTCGCGGATCGTCAACGTCTCCTCCGGGGGCATGTACTCGCAGCGCCTACGGGTCGACGACCTGCAGCTCGAGGACCGCGATTACCAGCCCTCCGCGGTCTACGCCCACACGAAGCGCTGCGAGGTGGTCCTCACCGAGCTCTGGGCTAAGCGCCTGCGCGGCTCCGGGGTCACGGTCCACTCGATGCACCCCGGCTGGGCCGACACCCCGGGAGTGCGGGAGTCGCTGCCGCGGTTTCGCAGGCTGATGCGGCCGCTGCTCCGCGACGCCGGCCAGGGCGCCGACACGATCGTCTGGCTCGCCACCGCCCCCGAGCCCGGCAGCACCTCGGGCCTGTTCTGGCACGACCGCGAGCCGCGCCGGCTGCACCGCGTCCCGTGGACGAAGGAGACGCCGGCCGACCGACAGCGCCTCTGGGACGAGTGCGCGCGGCTCACCGGGTGGAGCGAGGAGAGCAGTACTAGAGTCGGGGCGGGGCAGATCACCGAGGAGGCAACATGAGCGAGCGCACCGAGTACAAGCCGGGGACTCCGAGCTGGGTCGATAACGCGTCGCCGGACCCCGCCGCCGCGGCGGAGTTCTACTCCGGCCTGTTCGGCTGGGAGACCGAGAACGTGATGCCGGCCGAAGCGCCCGGCGACTACTACATGGCGAGGATGCGCGGCAAGGATGTCGCCGCGCTCGGCTCACAGCCGATGGAGGGCGTGCCGCCGGCCTGGAACACCTACGTGACCGTCACCGATCCGGACGCGACGGCCGAAGCGGTGAAGGGCGCGGGAGGCCAGGTGCTCATGGATCCGTTCGACGTCATGGAAGCCGGGCGCATGGGCGTCTTCGCCGACCCGGCGGGGGCGGTGTTCAGGGCCTGGAAGCCGAACCAGAGCATCGGCTCGGAGCTCGTCAACGAGGACGGGGCCTTCTCCTGGAGCGAGCTGCACACCCCGGACATCGACGGCGCGAAGGAGTTCTACGGCACCGTCTTCGGCTGGCAGGCGACGACGATGGAGTTCGGCGGCGGCGAGTACACGATCTGGAACAACACCGACGGCGAGCCCGTCTCGGCACCCCCCGAGGAGGGCGGCACCGGGATCGGCGGGATGATGTCGAACGAGAACTCCCCGGAGGGGACGCCCCCGTTCTGGATGGTCTACTTCAACGCCGTCGACGTCGACGCGACGATCGCCAAGGCCGGGGAGCTGGGCGGCTCGGTGATCGCGCCCGCCTTCGACGCCGAGGGCGTCGGCAGGATGGCGGTGCTCGGCGATCCGCAGGGCGCCGCGTTCTCCGTCATGACCCCGGCGCCGATGTAGGCCAAGCAAAAGGGCGGCGCCTCGCGGCGCCGCCCTTGAGTACTTGGAAGTCGATCGGGCTTAGATCGTGCGCACGTTGACCGCGCGCGGGCCCTTGTCGCTCTCCTCTGACTCGAACTCGACCTTGGCGCCGTCGGCGAGGGCGCCGCCGCCCTCGACCTGGCTCTGATGAACGAACAGGTCGCGGCCGGTGTCATCGGGAGTGATGAAGCCGAAGCCCTTCTCGTGGTTGAACCACTTGACTGTGCCTACTGACATTGTCCCTCCAGGGAACTCAGGTGCTCGCGGTACGAAGGAACCCTGGAAAGGACCCTGCGAACTGCTACGCACGTTTGAACGGGCGAAAGCGTAACCGCTTTACGCGTTTGCAGGGGCCTCCGTCCCGAGCTCGACGTGGGCCTTGCTGTCGGAGCCGCGGATCAGGACCAGCGTCGCGACGAAGCCAATCATCGCCAGCAGCGCACCGACCATGAACGCGTCGCTGTAGCCGTTGGTCAGCGCCCCCAGGCTCGGGGCGCCGCCCGCCGCCGCCGCCGCGTCGTCGATCTGCGGGAAGGCCACGGTCGAGAGCACGGCGAGCCCGAGCGCGCCGCCGATCTGCTGCGAGGTGTTGATCAACCCGCTCGCCAGCCCGGCCTCGTGCTCGGCGACCCCGGAGACGGCCGCGATCGTCTGCGGGACGAAGGCGAAGCCGAGTCCGATCGCCGCCAGCAGCATCGGCCCGATCAGGTCGCCGAGGTAGCTGCCGGTGGGCGAGATCTGGCCGAACCACAGCAGCCCGCCGGCGATCAGCAGCATCCCGGTCGCGAGCACCGGCTTGAAGCCGATGCGCGTGACCAGCTGCGATGCGATCCCGGCGGCGACGATGATCGAGACCGCCAGCGGCAGGTAGGAGACCCCGGTCTTGATCGCGCTGTACCCGAGCACGTTCTGCATGTACAGGGAGATGAAGAAGAACATCGAGAACAGCGACGCGCCGGTCAGGATCCCGACCACGTTGGCGCCCGTCAGCGTCCGCTGCCGGAAGATCGAGAACGGCACGAGCGGTGCCGCCGAGCGCCGCTCGATCGCGTAGAAGCCGACCAGCAGGATCGCCGCGGCGCTCAGCAGGCCGACCGTCTGGGTCGAGCCCCAGCCCGCGCCGGGCGCCTCGACGAGGCCGTAGACGAGCGTCGCGAGGCCCGCCGTGACCGCGGTCGCTCCGGCGAAGTCGAAGGCGCGCGTCGCCGATTCGGAGCGGCTCTCCGCGATCAACCTCGGCGCCAGGGCGGCCGCCGCGATCCCGATCGGGACGTTGACCCACAGGACCCACTCCCATCCGAGGTACTGGGTCAGCACGCCGCCGAGCAGGACGCCCGCGGCGCCACCGGCGCCGGCGACCGCGCCCCAGACGCCGAGCGCCTTGTTGCGCTCCGCGCCGTCACGGAAGGTCGTGGTCACGATCGACAGCGCGGCCGGCGAGAGGATCGCGGCGCCCAGGCCCTGTACGGCGCGGGCGGCAATCAGGGTCGTCTCGCTGTTGGCGAACCCACCGACCAGCGAGGCGAGCGCGAACAGCACCAGGCCCGACATGAACACCCGCCGCCGACCGAGCAGGTCGGCGAGCCGCCCGCCGAGCAGCAGGAAGCCGCCGAAGGTGAGCACGTAGGCGTTGACTACCCACGAAAGGTCGTCCTGGGAGAAGCTGAGGGAGTCGCCGATCGTCGGCAGGGCGACGTTGACGATCGACGCGTCGAGGACGACCACGAACTGCGCCACCGCAAGCAGGGCCAGCGCGGTCCACCTTCTGCGTTCGAATTCCTGTGCCGTGGTCATCATCCGGGTGCCCTCCTGATCTGCTCGTCTGCCGTGTACCATTCGGAACCTGAGTTCCGGTTTCGGTTTACTATACGGAATCAAAGTTCCGTTTGCGTGCTATCGGTCACAGAGATGACGAACGAGCAGACCGCAGAAAGACAGCCCCGCGCCCAGCGCGCCGACGCGCGCCGCAACCGCGAGAAGGTCCTGACCGCCTCGCGCCGGCAGTTCGCCCGTTGCGGGCTCGAGGCCCAGATCGACGAGATCGCCCGCGACGCCGGGGTCGGCGTCGGCACCGTCTACCGCCACTTCCCCACCAAGGAGGACCTGCTGCAGGCGCTCGCCGACGCCCGGTTCGAGGGGCTCGCCCAGGCGGGCCGAGAGGCGCTCGAGGTCGAGGACCCCTGGGACGGCTTCGTCCAGTTCATGACCTACGGGGCCCGGGTGATGGTCGAGGACCGCGCGCTGTCGGAGGCCATGGACCAGCGCCCGGAGCTCTGCGGCTCGGCCGCCGACAAGGTCGACATGCTCTCCGTCACCGGCGCGGTCGTCGCCAGGGCCAAGGCGAGCGGGCAGCTGCGCGCCGACATCGTCGCCGAGGACGTCCCCAGCCTGATCATGGGGCTGGGCCGCTCGGCGCGCGCCAACGACGGCCGTCCCAGCATGCCCTGGGACAAGCACCTATCGATCATTTTGGCCGGCCTGAAGGCCGCCCAAAACGAATAACTGCCCCGCCACGTCCTCGGCTTCGCCTGCGGGCGTGCGGGGGTTGACTGCGGGATAGGGTGAGCGGATGCCCGAGGAGCTCACACCCAGCGAGGCGGCGGCGCGGTTCGAGCCGGCGGACACGCTCGGGATTCCGCTCGGCACCGGCCAGCCGCCGGCGCTGCTGGCGGCGCTCGGCGAGCGCGACGACTGGACCGAGCTGCGGATCTACGGAGCACTGCTGCTCGCCTGGTCGGAGGCCTTCAACCACCCCAACGTCCACTACCTGTCGGGCTTCTTCGGCCCCGTCGAGCGCTCGCTGCGCGACTCCGGCGCCAACATCAGCTTCGCCCCGGCCGATTTCCGCCGCTTCGAGCCGTTGCTCGAACAGCAGGCGCCGCGCGTGATGGCGACCGTCGCCGCGCCGCCCGACGACGCCGGCTGGTGCAGCCTCTCCCTGCACGCCGGCGGCACCGTGAAGGAGCTGCTGCGGGCCGGCTCGGACCCCGAGCGGCTGCTGATCGCCGAGGTCTCGGCGAACTTCCCGCGCACCGTCGGCTTGCCGCCCGAGCACCGCCACGCCCTGCACCTCGACCAGATCGACCTCCTCGTCGAGTCGGACGCCGAGCCGTTCGCCCTCCCCTCCCCCGAGCCGAGCGACATCGATGAGGCGATCGCCAAGCACGCGCGCCGGTTCATCCCCGACGGCGCCACCCTGCAGACCGGGATCGGCTCGATTCCGTCGGCGATCGTCAGCCGGCTCGCCGAGGGCGACGGCGGCGACTACGGGATCCACTCGGAGATGTTCACCGACGGCCTGATGCGGCTGCATCAGGCGGGCAAGGTCGCCAACCGCAAGGGTCAGTTCGACGGCGTCTCCGTCGCCACCTTCGCCGGCGGGTCGCCCGACCTCTATCGCTGGCTCGACGGCAACGACCAGGTCGCGTTCCTGCCCGTCGAGGTCGTCAACTCACCGGACCTGATCGGGCGCAACCGCAACATGGTCACGATCAACGCCGCGCTCTCGGTCGACATCCACGGCCAGGTGATCGCCGACACGATCAACGGCAGCCAGTACTCCGGGATCGGCGGCCACGAGGACTTCATCGCCGGCCCGGCGCTCTCGCTCGAGGACCGCGCGCTGCTCTGCCTGCCCTCGACGGTGACGATCGACGGCGAGCTGCGCTCGAAGATCGTCCCCTGGTTCGACGCCGGGGCGGTGATCACGACCCCCCGACACCAGGTCGACGTGATCATCACGGAGCACGGCGCCGCCGAGCTTCAGGGGCTGACCGTCCACCAGCGCGGCGAGGCGCTGGCGGAGGTCGCCCATCCGGACTTCCGCGAGGGACTGCTCGAGGCCGCCCACCGGGCCTCACACGGCCGCTCCGCGGTTACGGGCTAGCTGCGCGAGCCGGCCTTCGCGCGCGGCCGCGACGAGCTCGAGCGCCGGCGACGCGCCGGCCGAGCGCCGTTGGCGCGCCGCTCGTTTGCCGGGATCTCCTCGGCGACGACCGCCTTCGCCAGCACCGGGATCTGCTTCTCCAGGAACGTCGCCATCCGCTCCTCATCGCGACGGATGGAGCGCGCCAGCTTCGCCGTCTCCTTGTCGTTGACGGCCTCGGCGAGCGTCTCGATCGCGGTGTATGTGGCGATCTCCTCGTGCTCGTTGAAGTACTCGGTCTTCGCGTTCTTGAGCATCTTCTCGGCCTCGCCCGTGCCGCGGACCATGTGCAGCGGGCCCTTCGCCAGCGCGACGGCCTTCGCGGTAGCCGGCCCGGCGATCTTGTCGAGCAGCTGCGGGCCGCCGCCGCCGATCTTCTTGATCCGGCGCTCCAGCTCGCGGGCATGCGACTTCGTCTCCTTCAGGTGCTCCTGAAGGCGCTTCTTGTACGGCTTGCGCGTCGTCATCGCGATGTGGGCCTCGAGCGCCGTCTCGAGCTCCTTCTCCTTGCCGTAGGCCTCGCTCAGGTACTGAACGAGCTTGCCCTCCTTGATCGTGTCGGTCATCACTTTCTCCTTTTCGTCGTTGTCGGATGACCCGTACCCGCGGCGCGAGGTGACAACCGGTTCGTGCGCGACACTGCCGGCGTGCTGGAAGCCGCCTTCTGGGGACTGTTCGGCGGGCTCGCGCTCGTCCTCGGCGCCCTGATCGCGCTGAGCCGGCCGATCGGCGAGCGTGCGATCGCCTTCGTGATGGCGTTCGGCGCCGGCGTGCTGATCAGCGCCGTCGCCTTCGACCTGACCCAGGAGGCGATCCAGATCGGCGGCGGCAAGGCGGCCGCCCTCGGCCTGTTCGGCGGCGCCCTCGTCTACTTCATCGGTGATCGCATGCTCGACAACGGAGGCGGCGACGACGACCCGCAGGGGATCGTCCTCGGCGCCCTGCTCGACGGGATCCCCGAATCCGCCGCGATCGGCTTGACGCTGATCGGCGGTGGCGGGATCAGCGTCTCGTTCGTGGTCGCCGTCTTCCTCTCCAACCTGCCGGAATCGATCTCGGCGACCGCCGGCCTGCGCCGCAACCACTCGGCGCGTTCGATCGTGACCATGTGGCTGGGCATCGCGGTCGCATCGGCCGTCGCCGCGGCGCTCGGCTACGGGGTGCTCGGCGACGCCTCCGACAGCGTCGTCGCCTACGTCAAGGCGTTCGCCGCTGGCGCGATCCTCTGCATGCTCGCCGACACCTTCATGCCCAAGGCGTTCCGCGAGGGCGGCGACAAGGTCGGCCTCGTCACCGTGGTCGGCTTCGCGCTCGCGGCCCTGCTGTCGACCGCGTGACCGCCTAGCTCGCGGCCGGCTCCTCCTCGGCCTTGGCCTCGGCCTCGACCCGGTCGGGATCGAGCGCCGGCTCCGAGTGCGCGGCGCGTTCCTCGTACGCGGCGCGGGCCTGCTGATCGGTGTCCATCAGCACCTTGTCTGCCTTCAGCATCCTGCCGATCGCCTCGCGCCCGCCGCGCGGCAGCAGATTGAGCACCTTGTGGATCGCGACGGTCTCGCGCGGCACCCAGACGTCGAACTTCGGGCGCTCGAGGGCCGCGACGATCTCGTCAGCGACGTCCTCGGGCTGCAGCACCTTGATCGCCCGCGTCTCGGTCAGGCCGGAGCCGAGCTCCGTGTTCACGACGGCCGGCATCACGCAGGAGATCTCGATGTCGGTCCCGCGCAGCTCGGCGCGGACGGCCTCCGAGACGCCGACCACGAAGTGCTTGGTGCCGCAGTAGGTGGCGCCGCCGGGGAACCCGGTCTTGCCCGCCTGCGAGGCGATGTTGACGACGTGGCCGCTGTTGCGCCGCTCCATCCGCGGCAGCGCCAGCTTCATCCCGTACATCACCCCGTGCACGTTGATGTCGACCATCCGGTGCGCGGTCGCGTCGTCCTCCTCGACGAACCTGCTCAGCGGCATGATCCCGGCGTTGTTGATCAGCACGTCGAGCGAGCCGAGGCGCTCCTCGACCTGGTCGAGGAAGCCCTCGAAGGAGTCGCGGCGGGTGACGTCGAGCTCGAGCGCCAGCGTTCCGCCCCCCAGCTCGGAGGCGGTCGCCTCGGCGAGCTCGCGGTCGAGGTCGCCGATCGCGACCTTCGCCCCCTTCAGCACCAGCGCCCTCGCGGTCGCCTTGCCGATCCCACGGGCACCGCCCGTGATCGCGACGACCTTGCCCCTCAGCGAACGCGCTTCGCGTGCCATCTCCTGCTCTCCTCCTCGTCGTGTCGCCGTCAGTTGACGGTCTGCGCAGGTTAAGGGGTCAGACCCCGTTTAGGGTGTACTGCAGATGGCGACCACCGAGGTCGAAGCTCCGCAGACCCCCGCCTACGGGCTCCCCGAGACGGACGCCCGGCCGCAGCGGGCCTCGCTCAACCCGTGGGCCCGGGTGCTCGAGGATGTGCTCAGCGAGCGGCGGGCCCGGGTCCCATACCCGCCCGGCGCGACCAACTTCGACTTCGCCCGCACCACGCAGATGGCCCGCGATCCGCTGCCGCTGCTGCTCTCCCATTACGAGCGCTACGGGCCGATCTTCAGCCTCCGGCTGCTGCACTCGAAGGTCGTCTTCATGCTCGGCCCGGAGGCCAACACGTATGTCACCGTCACCCATCCGCACAACTTCCACTGGCGGGAGGGCAGCTTCGGCGACCTGATCCCCCTGCTCGGCGACGGCCTGCTGACGATCGACGGCGGCTACCACGACCGCGCCCGCCGGATCATGATGCCCGCCTTCCACCGCGAGCAGATCGAGGCCGCGGTCGAGACGATGACCGCCGAGACCGCGTCCTCCCTCGAGGCCCTGCGCCCGGGCAGCGTCGTCGACGTCTACGCCTGGATGCGCAACCTGGCGATGCGGATCGCGATGCGGGCGCTGCTCGGCCTCGACCCCGACGAGGCCGGCCACGGCAGAGCCGCCGCCGAGCACTTCGAGCGCGCACTCAGCTTCTACGGCACCGATTACCACCTGCGGCTGCTGCGCGGGCGCCGCTCACCCTGGAGCCGGATGATGAGCTCGCGCAAGGTGCTCGACCGGATCGTCGGCGAGGAGATCGCCCATCGCCGCGCCGCCCCCGACCCCGGCCGGCGCGACGTACTCAGCCTGCTGTTGGTCGCCCGAGACGAGGACGGCAGCGGCCTCTCCGACGAGGAGGTGCGCGACCAGCTGATGACCCTGATGTTCGCCGGCCACGACACCTCGACCTCGACGATCTCGTTCCTCTTCTACGAACTCGCACGCCACCCGGAGGCGCTCGCCCGGCTGCGGGCCGAGCAGGACGATGTGCTCGGCGGCCGGCCGCCGACGCCGGCGCCGCGGGG
>JAWVFH010000052.1:0-6176 GCA_033856255.1 Solirubrobacterales bacterium
GGAGACCCAGCACGCGCCGGGGGTCCGGAATCGTCGCGGCCAGCTGAGCGATCGGGATCGACGACGTATTCGAGGCGATCAGCGCCTCGCCGCCCACGACCGCCGCTACGTCGGACAAGACTTGGACCTTCAGCTCGACCTGTTCGGGCACGGCCTCGATCACGAGATCGGCGTCGGCGAGGTCGTCCAGATCGAGGGTGAACCGGATGCGCTCGAGTGTCTCTTCCGCGGCCTCGCCCGTCAGCTTGCCGGACTTGACGCCGCGCGCCAGCGAGGTCTCAATCCGGCCGCGCGCGGAGTCGAGCGCGCGGTCGTCGATGTCGCGCAGCGCAACAGCGAACCCGTGCGCCGCCGAGACCTCGGCGATTCCGGAGCCCATCAGACCGCCACCCAGGACGGCTACTCGTTCGATGCTCATGCTCGTTCCTCTCAGAAAACGGGGACTTCCGTGTGTGAGCCCCAAACCGTCTGGAGCGCTTCGACGATCTCGCCTTCGCTCGCGTGGACGCCGGCCGCGTCGACCAGCAGCGGCATCAGGTTCGCGTCGCCGGCCGCGGCCTCGCGCAGCTCGGCCAGAACCCGCTCGACCGCCGCGCCGTCGCGCCGCGCCCTGACAGCCTCGAGCCGACCGATCTGCTTGCGCTCGAGCGCGGGGTCGACGTGCAGGATCGGCGTCTCGTCGGCATCGCCCTCGGTGAAGCTGTTGACACCGACGACAAGGCGCTCACCGTCGTCGATCTCGCATTGGAGGTCGAAGGCGGCGTTCGCGATCTCGCGCTGGGGGAAGTTCCGCTTGACGGCTTCGACCATGCCGCCCAGCTCATCAATCCGCTCGAAGTACTCGTATGCGCGCGCCTCGAGGCTGTCGGTGAGCGCCTCGACGAAATAGGAGCCGCCGAGCGGATCGGGCGTGTTCGTCACCCCGGTCTCGCTGGCGATGATCTGCTGTGTGCGCAGCGCGATCCGCACCGCCGCCTCGGTCGGAAGCGCGAGCGCCTCGTCGTAGGAGTTCGTGTGCAGCGACTGGGTGCCGCCGAGGACGCCGGCCAGGGCCTCGATCGTCGTACGGACGATGTTCACGAGAGGCTGCTGAGCGGTCAGGCTCACGCCGGCCGTCTGGGTGTGGAAGCGCATCCGCATCGAGCGGTCGTCCTCGGCGCCGTAGCGGTCCTTCATCCAGCGGGCCCAGATGCGGCGCGCCGCCCGGTATTTGGCGATCTCCTCGAAGAAGTCGATGTGGGCGTTGAAGAAGAAGCTCAGCCGGGGGGCGAACGCATCGACGTCAAGGCCGCGGGCGACCGCCCGCTCGACGTATGTGAGGCCGTCCTTGAGCGTGAAGGCCAGCTCCTGCTGGGCGGTCGAACCGGCCTCGCGGATGTGGTAGCCGGAGATCGAGATCGGGTGCCAGCGCGGCATCTCGGCGGCGCACCACTCGACCATGTCGGTGACCAGGCCCATCGCCGGCTCGATCGGGAAGCACCACTCCTTCTGAGCGATGTACTCCTTGAGGATGTCGGTCTGGATCGTGCCGCCGAGCCGCTCCGGCGGGATCCCCTTCTCCTCGGCGGCGACGACGTAGAAGGCGAGCAGGATCGCCGCCGGGGCGTTGATCGTCATCGAGACGGTCACCTGATCGAGCGGGATCGAGTCGAAGAGGGTGAGCATGTCGTCGACGGTGTCGAGCGCGACGCCCTCGACGCCGACCTCGCCCAGGGAGCGCAGGTGGTCGGAGTCCAGGCCCATCAGGGTCGGCATGTCGAAGGCCGTCGAGAGCCCGTGCTGGCCGTGCTCGAGCAGGTAGCGGAAGCGCTCGTTGGTCTCCTCGACGGTGCCGAAGCCGGCGAACTGGCGCATCGTCCACAGGCGGCCGCGGTACATCGACGGGTAGATGCCGCGGGTGAAGGGAAACTCGCCGGGGTGGCCGAGCTTCTCGTCCGGATCGAACCCGGGCAGCTCCTCCTGCGTGTACAGCGGCTCGATCGGGTGCCCGGAGATCGTCTCGAACAGCGCCTCGCGCTCGGGCGTGCGCTCGTAGAGCTCCGAGCGCCACTGGTGCGCGCGCCGGCGCGCTTCAGGCTCGATCGCCATGGGGCAAGTGTAGATGCGGCCGGGGCGCCCCCGGCTAGCTGTGCTTGCGCTTGACGGTCCACCCCCGGCTCGCCGGAGTCGGATCGAGGTTGCCGACCGAATCGATCGCGCGGACCTCGAACGAATGCTTCCCGATCTTCAGCTTCTCGTAGCTCTGCGGCGAGCCGCAGGGCGTGAACGCCTTGTGGTCGAGGCTGCAGGCGAAGGTCGAGCCGACCTCGGTCGAGGTGAACGCGATCGTCGCCGTGCGCTTGGAGCTGCGCTTCTTCGGCCCCTGGGTGATCGTCGTCTCCGGCAGGGTGATGTCGGGGCAGCCGTTCGCCAGCGTCCCGGGCAGCGTCGGGCAGGCGTCGGCGGCGTCGCCGACCGCATCGCCGTCGGTGTTGCCCGAGCGCGGGTCGGAGCCGATCGAGGCCTCCAGCGCGTCCGAGAGCCCGTCCCCGTCCTGGTCGGGGTCGCAGGCGTCGCCGGCGTGGTCGCCGTCGAGGTCGGCCTGGTCCGGGTTCGCCGACACGGGGCAGTTGTCGGAGGCGAACAGGAGGCCGTCGCCGTCGGTGTCGAGGCCGATCGCGAGGTCGTACACCTGCGCCGGAGCGCCGCCGATCGAACCGACCAGCGTCGCGGCCGTCGAGGAGGGGATGCTGATCGTGTAGAGCCCGGTGACGCCGCCCACCGTGAGCGCCGCGTACGCGTTACCGGTCGGTGAGATGTCGAACCCGGCGTCGGCGGCGGGGCCGAGGGTCACGCCGAGCGACCCGAGGATGGAGACGCTGCCGCCGTTCCCACCCCCGAACGCGGAGCCGTTGAGGCCGCCGATGATCCCGAGGCTGCTCGAGCCGCGGTCGATCGCGTAGATCGTCGATTGCGCGCTGGTCAGGGTGTTGCGGTCGTACGCCATGCCGACGATGTCGATCGCTCCCGCCGACGTCAGAGCCGTATCCGTGGCGGCGAGGATGCCGTTGTTCGGATTTACGCGATTGTTCGCCTCGCTGACGTTCGTGTACCGGATCCGGTCGACCGGTATCCCCGACGCGGGAACGGTCGGGTTGAAGTCGATGTCGCCGGCGACGTCGGCGGCAAGGGCCACCGGCGTGGTCGAGCCGACGAGGGTCGCGACGGCGGTCGCCGGATCGATCACGTAGCTGGTCAGCGGTGAGTTGCTGACGGAGCCCGTCGTCACCGCGACGCCGTAGAGCTGGCCCGTCGCCGGGCGGTAGTCGAGCCCTCTCAGCGTCTGGCTCGCGCCGAGCCCGGTCACGGCCACTGGCCCCTGGACGGCGCCCGGAGTCGCCGTGTCGAAGGTGATGATCTGGTTGCCGGGCAGCAGCGCCGCGGCGGGCTCCGCCGCGGCCGAGGTGGCCCCGACCGCCAGGAACGCGATCACGATCGAGAGCGTCCCGACACCCCTCAGCATCCTGCTCACCTTGCGCCTCCCTTCGGCTTCCCTTCGCTGGGGCCGAGGATACGCCCCTCAGGAGACCGGCGGCCGGCGATCCGCCCACGGCCGCTCGGCCTCAATCTGGGCGGCGAGCGAGAGCAGGGTCGTCTCGCAGCCGGGACGGCCGACGAGGGTCACCGAGCGCGGCATCCCCTTGGCGGTGAACCCGGCCGGGATCGCAGCGGCGGGCTGGCCGGTGTGGTTCCAGATCGGCGTGAAGCAGTACGTGCGGCTGACCGGGAGCAGGGTCCGCATCGCCCCCCTGCCCTCCCAGCGGCCGATCTCGATCGCCGTCTCGCCGACCGTCGGCGTGACGAGGACGTCGAACTCCGCCCAGCTGCGGTTGATCTTCTCGGCGTCGGCCGCCGCCGCCCTGGTCGCGCGCCGGGCCATCCCGCCCGCGTAGGCGCGCCCGAGGCGGCCGAAGCCCCGTGTGCGCTTCTCCATCCGCTCCGGGTGCGGCACGGCCTCGACGTCCTCGCGGATGCCGCCGAGGTAACGGGCGACGAAGTTGTTGCCGGTCATCCCGAACGAGGGCTCGTGGCGGCGCACGTCGTGGCCGAGCGAGCGGAGCAGCTGCTCGGTCTCGGCGAGCCCCGCCTTGACCTCGTCGCTGACCACCGGCGGCAGGATCGCCCGCGCCGGCTTTTCGGAGATCGCGATCCGCAGCTTGCCGGGAACCGTGCGCGCGGCCTCGACGAACGACTGCTCGGGCGGATCGGGCCCGCCCGGGTCGCCGCCGCCGGCCGTGACGACGTCGAGATAGAGCGCCGTGTCGGCCACCGTGCGGGTGACGCAACCGGCGGCCGAGAGGCTGTTCCAGTGGTCGTGGGGCTCCATCGGCACACGGCCGCGTTGCGGCTTCAGCCCGACGAGGCCGCAGAAGGCGGCCGGGATCCGGATCGAGCCGCCGCCGTCGGTCGCCGACGCCGCCCCGACCAGCCCTGCCGCGACCGCGCCGGCGCTGCCGCCGCTGGAGCCGCCGACCGTGCGGCCAGTGTCCCAGGGGTTGCGGGTCTCGCCCCAGCCCTCGGTCTCGGTGAAGGGAAGGATCGCCAGCTCCGAGAGGGTCGTCTTGGCGATGATCACCGCGCCGGCGGCGCGCAGGCGACGCACGATCTCGCCGTCGGCGGTCGCCGGCGACTCGTCATAGCCAAGCGAGCCGAACCGCGTCGCGGCCCCCTCGACGTCGACGTTGTCCTTGATCGCCACCGGGACGCCGAGCAGTGGCTCCTCGGCGCCGGCGGCGCGGCGCTCGTCGGCGGCGGCCGCGTCGGCGAGGGAGCGCTCGGAGAGGACGTCGGTGAAGGCATCCAGTTCCGGGTTGAGGCGCTCGATCCGCTCCAGGTAGAGCTCGACCAGTTCGCGCGAGGAGACCTCGCCGGCGCGGATCAGCTCCGCTTGACGAGCGATGCCGGCGAACGCGAGCTCTTCGGGGTCCACCCGGCGATCCTATGGCGTCCGAGCACCGCCGCGCCGACCAGCCCGGCGCTCAGCCCCGCCAGGGCCAGCCGCCGGCCGAGCCGCTCGAATCGCATCACCCGCCAGCCCTGTTCACGGGCGATCGCGGTCAGCTCCTCGTCGGGGTTGACGACGACCGGATTGCCGACCGCCCGCAACATCGGCAGGTCCGAGACCGAATCCGAGTACGCGTACGAGGTCGCGAGATCGATCTCGTGCTCCTCGGCGAACCGGCGCATCGCCTCGACCTTGCCCTCGCCGTACATGAAGGCACCGCCGAGCTCGCCAGTGAACAGGCCGTCCTCCCCGACCTCGTAGCTGGTCCCGATGCCGCCGTCCATGTAGAGGATCCGCGCCAGCAGCCTGACCAGCTCGTCACCCGCCGCGGAGACGATGAAGGTCGGACGTCCGGCGTCCTGGTGTCCGTAGACCTCATCGAGCATCTCCGGGTAGATCCGCGGCAGCACCCCGACCAGGACCTCCGGGGCCATACGGGCGATCCGGCGTGCTGGGACGCCCTGGAAGACGGGCTTGATCTGGCCCAGCAGCCGCTCGGTCGCCTCGTCAGTCGAGCCGCGGAGGCGAAAGCGGAGCGCGTCGACCCCCCAGCGGGCCATCTGCCTGCGGCTGATCAGCCCCGCCTTCGTCGCCGCTCGCGCCCAGGGCAACCCGGAGGAGCCCGAGATCAGGGTCCGATCCAGGTCGAAGAAAGCCGCTTCGCGGGTCAGGACCCGTTGACCTCGATGATGATCGCGTCGCCCTGGCCGCCGCCGGAGCAGATCGCCGCGCAGCCGAGCCCGCCGCCGCGACGCCGGAGCTCGTGGACGAGGGCGCCGACGATCCGCGAGCCGGAGGCGCCGATCGGATGGCCGAGGGCGATCGCGCCGCCGTTCACGTTGACCTTGCTCGTATCCCAGCCCATCTGCCGGTTCACCGCGATCGCCTGCGAGGCGAAGGCTTCGTTGATCTCCAGCAGGTCGAGGTCCTTCGGCTCCCAGCCGGCGCGCGCAAGGGCGCGCTTCGACGCGGGGACCGGCCCCATGCCCATGTACTTCGGATCGACGCCGGCGGAGGCGAAGGCCTTGATGCGGGCGATGGGCTTCAGTCCGAGCTCCTTTGCTTTTTTCGCAGAAGTGAGAACAACAGCCGCGGCACCGTCGTTGATACCGGAGGCGTTACCCGCGGTCAC
>JAWVFH010000053.1:0-35401 GCA_033856255.1 Solirubrobacterales bacterium
AGCGGGGGCGCGTCGGCCGGGCTGACGATCCGCGGCTCGCGGTCGAGGATCTCGAACATGCGGTTGCCCGAGGCGACCGCGCGCTGCGACATCCCGAGCGCCATCCCGAGCATCCGCATCGGGCCCATCAGCATCACGAGGTAGGTGTAGAACGCGGTGAAGGCGCCGATCGACATCGAGTCGTTGATCACCTCGCGCCCGCCGACCCAGAGAACCACGGCGAGCCCCAGGCTGGGCAGGAAGCCGAGCATCGGCGAGTAGAAGGCCCGCAGCCGGGTCGAGTAGACGTTCTGGTCGAAGACCCGGGTCACCTGGCGGCGAAAGCGCGTCAGCATGTGGTCCTCGCGAGCGAAGGCCTTCACGATCCGGATTCCCGAGACGCTCTCCTCGGCCTCGGCGGTCAGCTCGGCGATCCGCTGCTGGATCTCCTGCACCGCGGGCCGCGAGAGCCGGCTGAAGCGAGCCGCGGCGTAGATCACGAAGGGGACCGGGAGCAGGGCCAGTGCCGCGAGCGCGGGGTTGAGCGCGAACATGATCGCGCTCGCAAGGATCAGCGTCAGCGCGCTCTGGGTGATGAAGATCAGCCCGTAGCCGAGGAAGAACCGGATCGCCGACAGGTCGACGGTCGCCCGTGACATCAGCTGGCCGGTCTGCTGGCCGTCGAAGAACCCGAGCTCGAGCTCCTGCAAGTGCTGGTAGACGCGCTCGCGCAGGTCGAACTCGACCGCGAGCGAGACCTTGCCCGCGATCAGGCGCCGGACGACCGTCAGCCCGAGCCGCAGGATCCCAGCGCCCACCAGTGCGAGCGCCAGGGGGAGCAGGGCGCCCCGGTCGGGCGTCGGGTCGTCGATCACGTTGACGGCGGCCCCGATCAGCAGCGGGATCGCGACCGTCATCACCATCGCCGCCGAGGCGAAGACAAGCGACCAGATCACGGTCCGCCGGTAGGGGCGCAGAAACCCGAGCAGGCGGCGGAAGGTGACCATCGACCCCTACTATACGAAGTGAAGTATGGGTCCTCGGGCCGGTCTCTGCGACACCTGCGCTCACCAGCGGTTGGTCCGAAATACCCGTGGATCCTCGTTCTCGCTGTGCGAGCGCTCCAAGGACGATCCGGCGTTCCGCAAGTATCCGCGGCTGCCGGTGACCTCCTGTCGCGGCTGGGAGCGGCGCCGCGAGGAGCCGGTCAGCAGTTAGGCAGCGAGCGCGCCTGGTCCTGGCAGGCGAGCCCGCCCTCGGCCGTCTTCGGCGACGCGTACCACTGCTCGACGAACGGCCGGATCACCGAGGTGTCGACCTTGGCGCACTTCTGCAACGCGCCCCAGGCGCTGAGCGCGAAGGGCACGTCGAGGTCGGGGTTCTCGACCGTGGCGAGCTGGTAGTAGCCGTCCTTGAAGACGTCGTTGAACGCCGCCTCCACCGCGTTCTGGTCGGCCGCCGAGAGGTTATTCGTCCAGCCGATCACGGCCCCGTGCTCGAGCAGGTGGACCGCCTCGCCGAGGCGCGGGGGATCGGTGTAGAACTGGCCCGCCTGGAGCGGGGTGGGGTTGTGATCGCCGCCGGTCGGCGGGTTGGTCGGGTAGTCGTCGGCGGTGAAGTCCTTGTCGAGGTGCTGGCCCGAGAGCTGCACGTCGACCTCCTCGATCGAATCGCAGTCGGCCGCCGCGACGTCGCTGGTTCCGGTCGAGGCCGTCGACGAGGTCGAGGTCGAGGTCGAGATCGAGGTCGAGTCACCACCGCCGCCGCAGGCGACCAGGGCGAGCGCCGCGCCGGCCAGCGCGCAGATCAGAAGGCTGCGGATCCCCGACATCGAGGCGGCAGGCTAGCGGGGAGGGTCGCGGAGCGCGATTCAGCCACCGGCCGGCGGCGGCGCGCTGCGCAGGGCGCCGGCGCTGGCGATCACGATCAGGGCGACCGCCAGCAGCTCGGTCGCTGCGAGGCCCTGGTCGAGGCCGATGAACCCGACAGCGGCGGCCACCGCCGGCTCGAGGCTCATCAGAACGCCGAAGGTGCCCCGCGGCAGCCGGCGGAGCGCCTCGAGCTCGAACGAGTACGGGATCGCCGAGCTCAGGATTGCGACCGCGAACCCGATCGCGAGCAGGCTCGGGTCGAGCAGGTCCGCACCGCCCTGCGCGATGCCGGCGGGCAGCATCAGCGCCGCGGCGACCAGCATCGCCAGGGCCAGCCCGTCGCCGCCGCTGAAGGCGCGGCCGATCCGGTCGGCGAGCACGATGTAGGCGGCCCAGAACGCCCCGGCGAGCAGCGCCAGCCCGGTGCCGAGGGCGTCGAGCCCGTCGCCGAGGTCGGGCGAGAGCAGGAGGATCCCGGCGGCCGCCAGCCCCGCCCAGAGCAGGTCGGCGCGGTTGCGGGTGGCGGCGAACGCGATCCCCAATGGCCCGACGAACTCCAGCGTCACCGCGATCCCGAGCGGGATCCGGTCGAGCGCCGCGTAGAAGCTGGTGTTCATTGCGGCCAGCGCGATCCCGAACAGGACGACGTCGCGGGCGTGGACTCCACGCAGCGCGCTCACCGCCGGCCGCCAGATCGCCGTCAGGACGATCGCCGCGAAACAGAGCCGCAGCATCACGGTCCCGACCGGTCCGAGATCGTCGAAGAGCTCGGTCGCCAGCGCCGCCCCGGTCTGGACCGACACGATCCCTCCCAGGACCAGCGCAACGGCGCTCGCGCGTCTGTCGCCACCGCTCACGCCGCGTACCGTACGAGGCGGAGCTCGCTCAGCCCGGCCTGATCCGGAAGTGGACCGAGCGCACCCTGCTCGCGTTGTTCTGGTGATCGGTCGCCCGCAGGTCGGCGACGTAGCGGCCCGGCTCCGGGTCGAAGTTCTTCTCCCGCCGCCCGAAGCGGATCTCGTTGAGCCCGACGTAGCCCTTCCACTTGTCCCAGCCGGCGAAGCTGCGCTCCCCGTCTCCGCCGACCAGGTAGTACTCGGCGTCGAGCTTCGAGCGCTCGCCGAGCCAGAAGTGCAGCT
Source organism: Solirubrobacterales bacterium (assembly GCA_033856255.1). GTDB lineage: Bacteria > Actinomycetota > Thermoleophilia > Solirubrobacterales > 70-9 > WHSW01. The sequence continues at coordinate 2,990 of JAWVFH010000053.1, forward strand.
GGGTTCCCCGGCCCGGGAAGGCCTTCGCGTCGAGTGAGAGCTTGCGCAGCTGCGGGGCCTTCAGGTCGACGTTGTTCTCCGGCACCGGCTGAGCGGGCTCGCCGCCGGGGTCCCCGGGCGTGCCGGAGACGGTGACCGTGCCGCGAACGGAGGGGTGCAGCTTGCAGCGGAACTGGTAGACGCCCGCCTGGTCGAAGCCGACCCGGAAGCTGTCCCCGACCGGGTGGTTGGGCAGGTTGTTGTTCGGGTCGGAGTCGATCCCGGCGTCGTTCGGGGAGTCCCCCGTCACCGAGTGGACGACGTCGGGGCCGGTCCAGTACCAGGTCACGTTCTCGCCCAGGTCGATCTGGACGTCCGGGTTCGACCACTGGTAGTTGGAGATCGAGATCCGCTGGTTGGTCGCCTCCGCTGCCGGCGCGAGGCCGACGACCGCCAGCGCCGCGACCCCGGCGCCGAGCGCGATTCGGCCCCTCATTGGACGATGTACCAGCCGTTCATCCCGCTCGAGATGTGGGACCACACGTGGCAGTGATAGAGCCATCGGCCCGCGTTGTCCTCGACGAAGGCCGCGGTCATCGAGTCGCCGGGCCCGAGCGTCCTGTTGTCGACCACGGTCCCGCTCTCGTCGACCCAGCGGTGCCCGTGGACGTGGAAGGTGTGGAAGTCGTTGTCGATCGCGAAGACGTGGAAGGCCACGCTCTCGCCGACGTTCGCCTGCAGGGTGGGCGTGTTGCCGGCGTAGGCGTACCCGTTGATGCACGAGAACGCGGTCTGCAGGCCGGTGGCCGGGGGTTGGAAGGAGTGGAAGGCGATGAAGAACTCGCGGTCGGGCGGCGTCGATCCGGCGGGGCGGACGATCAGCGGGCCGAACAGGCCCTTGTAGACGGGCATCGGCTCCATCGGCCCGTGGTCGTGGTACAGCCAGGAGCCCTCGGTGCCGGGGTTGGCCTCCCAGACGTACTGGAACGTCTGCTTCGGCTGCACGAAGCCGCCGGGGTCGGTGTAGCGGCCCTTGTAGGCGCCGTCCATCTCCTGCGAGTAGAAGATCCCGTGCGGGTGAATCGTGACCGGGGAATCGACCATGTTCTGGAAGTTGACGACGACGGTGTCGCCGACCTCGCAGTCGATCGTCGGCCCGGGAATCGTCGGCGGGCCCGTCGGCTCGGCGAAGTTCGCCGAATAGGGGCGATACGCCCAGGCGGTGAACTTGCTCTTCCCCTTGACCTTCTGGTCCATCATCGCGTCGCGGCCGGTGGGGACGATGTTCCACTTCGCCTTCTCGGCCCGGATCCAGTACTCGCGCCGGTTGCCCCCGGCGCGGGCGAGGATCGGCGCGGCGGCTGCACCGGTGGCCCCGGCCGCTTGCGCGGCCGCGACCTTGGGCGGCACCGGGACCTCGGCCGCCAGCTTGCCGAGGTCGGCCTCGCCCTGGTCGGCGAAGATCTTGTGACCGGCGAGCGTGCAGACGAAGAGCCCGCCGGTACCTGCGAACAGCTCGCGGCGACCGAACGGCTCGATGCTCACGGGCGGACCTACTTCTTCACGTTGACCGTGATCTGCATGACGTCCTTGTGGTACGAGCAGACGAAGGCGTACTTCCCGGGCTTCGTGAACTTGCGCTTGAAGGTGGCGCCAACCGCGTAGTCGCCAGAGGTGAAGTCCTTGGGCTTGACGCCGTTGGGATGCGTCCCGGTCAGCTTGACGTTGTGGCTGTCGACGTTGTCCGAGGCCCAGGCCCACTTCACCTGCGAGTCCTTGCTCACGGTCAGGTTCAGCGGCACCGTGCCGGTGCACTTGCCGCAGGCGTAGTAGTCGTCGGCGACGGTGACGTTGGTCGTGGCACGCTTGGCCGCGGCGCCGCCTAACGCCGGCCCCGCGACCGCCCCCAGGGCGGCCGCGGCGAGGGCCGCGGAGATCAGCGCCGTCCGCCTCATCAGCAGGTCGGGCCGGGGGTGATCGTCAGCGGCTTGTAGTTCTTGTACGGCGGGTGATCGTGGACCTGCCAGGAGCACTGCTGCTTCTCGGGCGGGTCCGTGGTCACGTAGCTCAGCACCTCGCCGAACTGGGTCGAGTCGCCGAGGTCGCTCCCGTTGCCGCCGGTTCCGGCCGGCGCCGGGCAGGTCGGATACAGCTGCGAGTTGAGGGCGGTCGGGCTCGGGTCGAAGGTCGAGCTCTGGTTGCCCGAGAAGCAGTTGGCGCTGCCCGAGCCGTCGCTGAAGAAGTCGACCTGGTTCGTGTCCGTGCCGCCGCGACCCATCTGGTTGTTGAGCCACTGGTTGTTGACCGAGATCGCGTTGTGGTCGGTGTTGGTCGGGTCGGAGACCGTCCAGCCTCCGGCCTTGAAGTTGCCGAAGATCTCGTTGTTCTGCACGGTCCAGTTGGTGGCCCCGAGCAGCACCACGCCGATCCCGGTCGGGTACTGGATCGTGCCGACGCCCTCGACCACCCCGAGCCCGCCGTTGCCGACCGTCGACACCTTCGAGTTGGGGAGGAAGTAATTGAAGTTGTTCCAGAAGATCACGTTCTTCTCGATCACCCCGTCCGAGGTCGGCTCGAACTCCTCGCTGTCGAGCGTGTTCGGGACCACTCCCACGCCGTTGTTGTAGAAGTAGGACTTCGTGATCTTCATGTACTTGGAGTTCGTGCCCGAGTAGCCGAGCACGTTCTCGTGGGCGTCGAGGTGGTCGAGCTTCGTCGTCTTCGGGTTGCTCTGGACCGGGGTCTCGCCGACGTAGTAGGCGGAGTCGCCCTGGCCGAAGCCGACGGAGTTCGTCATCCGCCCGCCGATGCAGTTGAAGGCGAAGAGCCCGTAGGCGCGGTTGAAGGAGGCCACCAGGTTGTCCATCAGATAGCCGTTGCAATCGACGACGTGGAAGCCGTTGGCGAGGTAGTTCTCGGCCGTCATGTTCTTCAGCGTCACGTCGTCGACCTTGACCGTCTCGATCCCGTTGTTGGCCGGCTGGCCGTCGGGGTCCTTGGCGTTCTTGCCCTGCAGGACGACCTTCTTGGGATTGCTCTTCGTGCCCTGGATCGTCAGCCCGTCGAGGCCGTGGCCCTGGGCGACGACGCCCTCCTTGTAGGTGCCGGGCTTGACGTTGATGGTCGCGTTCTTGCCGGCATGGTCGACGGCGTCCTGGATCGTCGAGTACTGGCAGCCGTGCTTGCAGACCTCGAGGGTCTTGGCCTTCTTCGCCAGCGCCGAAGCGGGCAGGACGGCGAGTACTGCGATCAGCGCGAGCACGCCCGCGTAACACCAACGACTGCGATTCATCCCTTGGGTTCCTCTCTCTGAATGGTCTGCGATCCGGTCCTAATCGGACTCTACAAGCACGACTGGGCTCAGGAAGTTGCGGTTGGCCGCCCGGCAAGGCGGGGCAGCGCCGCGAGGCGGGCGTCGCCGCTGACGGCGGCGATCTCGCCCTCGAGCTCGGTCAGCTTCGCGCCGGTGACCAGGGACAGGTCCTCATCGAGCGGGCGGAAGAAGTCGTCGTAGTGGGTCGGGACGATGACCGCCGGGTCGAGGCGCGGCAGGATCCGCTCCCAGTAGCGGCGGCTGAAGCCGCGCCCCGCCACCCCGGCGAGGAAGACGTCGACCTCGCGCTTGCCGAGCGCGTCGTCGCGCAGCTCGGCGCTCCCCTGGTGGTAGAGGCTGATCCCGGCCACCTCGATCTGGACCCCCCAGACCTGGCCGCAGCGGTAGGCGCTCGGACAGAGCCCGTCGAGGTGATCGCAGGTGAGCTCGCCCGCGTACGGGACCTTGAGGCCCAGGACGAGCTTCGAGTGAGCGCTCGGGACGAAGGTGACGACGAACGGACCGAGCTCGTACGGCCGGTCGGGCTCGACCTCGACCGCCAGGTGCCCGAGGCCGTGGAGCCCCATCAGCGTCGCCAGCGAGCTGGAGCCGTAGGCGGGGCAGCCGAAGCGAGCGGCGACGGCCGGGGCGTCGACAGCGTGGTCGAAATGCGTATGACCCACCAGCACCCCGACGGCGTCGTCGTCCGCCGGCAGATAGCGGTCGAGCGTTGCCGGGTCGGGGACGGCGGTGCGGCGCAACAGCAGGCTGCGTAGCGGCACCCGCGAGAAGTACGGGTCGATGTAGAGGCTGCGGCCGCCGTAGGCGATCCGGTAGCCGGAGACCCCGAGCCACTCGAGCTCGAGCCCGTCGGGCAGCTCGAACGGCCTCGCCTCGAGCTCGGCGAGGGCCGCGAGGTCGTCGCTACTCATCGCCGCCAGCCTAGGACCTTGCCTGCAAGCAGGGATTCCTGGGTAGGTGCGTCTGGCCGTCGGGCCGATGTGTATGCTGCCAGCGTTCTTGGACCCGTGCCTAATTCCGGTTCGTACGCGGACTGGAAGCGGGGGAACCAAGTCGTTGGGGCTAACCCACCTCGTCAGGTGGGAGCGCTGCTTCTTTAGCGCTCGCCCGTCAGCTAACCCCGCAGGCAGAAAAAGGAGACGTAACCAGTGCCCAAGTCAGTCCTTGCCAGCAAGTCCGCCGCGGCCGTCGTCGCCTGCGCAGCGGTCGCCGCGTTTGCCCTGCCCGCCTCGGCGTCCGCCAGCTCCGGCGGCATCGGCCCGGGCGCTCCCCCGGTGGCCGGCAGCAAGGCCAAGTTGATGCCCACCGGCCAGGCCCGCCCGCCCGCCGACGCCCCGCAGGAGGTCAAGGACGCGATCGCCGCCGCCAACAGCATCGACGACGCGAGCTACTGCATGGGCGGCGGCCACAAGGCGAACTGCTACGACTGCTCGGGGACCGTCAGCTACGTGCTCGGACCGCAGGGCGCGGGGCTGGTCAAGTCACCGCTCGACTCGACCGGCTTCGAGAAGTGGGGAGAGCGCGGCCTGGGCAGCTGGATCACGGTGTACACGAACCCGGGCCACGCCTATGTCGTGATCGCGGGACTGCGCTTCGACACCTCGCAACCTGACGACGGCCAGTCCGGCCCGGGCTGGTCCAAGGACGTCAAGGCGGGCCTCGTCAACGGCCCGTTCCAGAAGCGCCACCCGCTCGGGCTCTAGTTCCGCGACCGACACCTGGTCGCCGCTCGCTAAGGTGACGGCATGGCTCGTCGCGTCGGCCTGACCGCCCTTGCCGGCCTTGCGTTCGTGTTGTCCGGGACCGCGAGCGCCGGGGCTCACGGCGGCAAGATCTACTTCTCGGACCAAGGACCGCACCTCGACAGCTTCATCTTCTCGGTGAGCCCGAACGGCCGCCACCGCGACCGGCTGACCAGGGCCGCGAACACGGATACCGATTCCCCGGCGGTCTCGCCCAACGGCCGCAAGATCGCCTTCGACCGGTATCGCTTCCGCCCCGGCAGCTTCGAGGGCGCGATCTGGACGATGCGCGCGGACGGCAGTCACCAGAAGCGCCTGACGTCCAAGCATGGGGATGCCGACAGCCCGTCGTTCTCGCCCGACGGGCGCCAGATCGTCTACGAGCGCCACTTCGACATTGTCGTCATGGACGGCAACGGCGGCCACCGCGAACAGCTCACGGGCGGGGGCAAGTTCGAGACGGACCCGGTGTTCTCCCCTGACGGCAAGAAGATCGCCTTCGAGCGCGAGAACGAGATCTGGCAGATGCGCTCCGATGGCACGAAGCCGCGGCGCCTTGCGCCGGAGGGGCGGTATCCCGATTACTCGCCGGACGGCAAGTGGCTCACCTTCTCAGTGACCAAGAACGGTCCCGGCGACACGGTCTGGCTGATGAAGGCCGACGGCTCGCACCGCCGTAAGCTCGGCCCGGGCCAGGACTCGGTCTTCTCCGCCGACGGCGAGAAGCTCGCCTACACCGGCTTCGGCAAGGCGACGACCGACGCCAACGTCTCGATCATGCGCGTCAACGGCTCGCACTCGCACCACGTGACCAGCGGCTGCTGTCCCTCCTGGGGCTGAGCAGCCGGGGCTACGCGTTGAGGCGGACCGGCAGCGTCTTGAGCTGGTTCAGGAACAGCGAGCGTGCCTTCGCCGGCTCGCCGGCGAGCTCGATGTCGGGGAACCTGCGCAGCGTCTCGGTGACCAGGGCCTTGATCTCGAGCCGCGCCAGCGCCGCGCCGAGGCAGAAGTGCCGGCCGCCGGCGCCGAAGGCTTGGTGGTCGGGCCGGCGGGTGACGTCGAGGCGCTGCGGGTCGTCGTAGACGGACTCGTCGCGGTTCGAGGACACGTACCAGAGCAGCACCTTGTCGCCCTCGCGGATCGTCTTGCCGTGCATCTCGACGTCGCGGGTCGCCGTGCGGCGGAAGTGGGCGAAGGCCGGATAGCAGCGGAGCATCTCCTCCACCGCACCGTCGATCAGCGCCGGGTCGTCGCGCAGCAGCTGCAGCTGGTCGGGATTCTCGAAGAGGCCGAGCATGCCGCTCGTGAACACCGACCGGGTGCTGTCGTTGCCGGCGGCGCCGAGCAGCCCGAGGCCCATGAAGATCTCCGCGTCGGAGAGCCTCTCGCCGTCGACCTCGGAATGCACGAGCACGTCGGTGAGGTCGTTCATGCCCGGGCTCTCGCGCCGCTCGGCGATCCGCTCCATCGTCTCGTCCCAGGCGGCGGTCAGCATCTCGACGACCGCCTCCTCCGTCGGGCGCAGGTCGTCGTCGCCGAAGCCGAGCACCATGTTCGTCTCCTCGATGTGGCGTTGGTCGTCCTCCTCGGGCGAGCCGATGAACGAGCCGATCACGCGGGAGACCACGGGGCCGGCCACGTCGCTGACCAGGTCGCACTCGCCCCGGCCGGCGAGCCGGTCGAGAGTCCGATCCACGATCTCTGTGATTCGCTCCTCGTGCTCGGCGATCCGCTTGGGGGTGAAGCCCCGCTGGAAGAGCGCCTTGATCCGGTCGTGGCGCGGCGGGTCCATCGAGATCATCTGCTGCTGCTGGCCCTCAAGCGGGATCCCGAAGTCGTCGAGGACCATGATCCCGCCGACGTAGGAGGAGAAGGTCTGCCAGTCGAGGCTCACCCTGCGCACGTCGTCGGCCCGGGTCAGCGACCAGAAGCCGCCCTCCTCGGGGTAGTCGTCGAGCGGGCTCCAGTGCAGGGGTGCCTCGCGGCGCAGGCGCGTGAAGAGGTCGTGGGGCGGGCCGTCGTCCCAGAGGCCGAGATCGCCGAGGTCGATCCGATCGAGGTCCAGCTGTGCGGTGACCACGGGTGTCATACTACAGATGTAGTGACGACGGTGGAGGTGACAGCGGTCACGGATCGCCGCGGCGCGATCGGCGATGCCGCCCTGGCGGTGCTCGAGGCCGAGGGCGGCCGCGGGTTGACCCATCGCGCCGTCGACCGCCGCGCCGGCCTACCGCAGGGATCGACGAGCAACTACTTCCAGACCCGCGAGGCGCTGCTGACGGCGGCGCTGCATCGCCTGGTCGAGCTCGAACAGCCGGCGGTCCGCGCGCTGCAGGCGCTGGTTCCCGAGGGGCCGTACGAGCCTCACCGCGCCGCCGAGCTCGTCGCCGAGGTCCTGCGCGGCTGGCTCACCCCGGAGCGCGCCGGCCTGGCGCTGGCCCGCTACGAGCTCTTCCTCGAGGCCCGGCGCCGGCCGCGGTTCCGCGTCGCGCTCGACGAGGTGCGCCGCGAGTACCTGCTGCTGGTCGAGCAGCTGCTGCCGACGGCGGGCTGCGCCGATCCTCACCGCCATGCTCCGCAGCTGCTCGCGCTGCTCGACGGCCTGATGCTCAACCAGCTGCTGCAGCCGGCGACTGAGCTGTCCGACGACGGGCTCGTCGACCAGCTGGAGCGATTCTTCGCAACCTGCTGAAGGTGCTGCGCCGGCCGGCGGCCGGCTGGCTGGTCGAAGCGGGAGACTGAGCCCCGCAAGACCACGAAAGGCCGGCCATGAACCGAATCAACATCGCCAACCCGACGTTCGAGTACGACGCCGACGACCCCGAGGGCTTTCGCAGCGGCATGGCCCGGTTCGGGCCGGCGCTCGGCGCCAAGCAGATGGGGACCAGCGTTTACGAGCTGCCGCCGGGGCAGGCGCTCTGCCCCTATCACTACGAATGGGCCGAGGAGGAGTGGCTGCTGGTCCTCGCCGGCCGGCCGACCCTGCGCGACCCGGACGGCACCACCGAGCTCGAGCCCTGGGACCTGGTCTGCTTCCCGACCGGCCCGGCGGGCGCCCACGGGCTGCGCAACGGGACCGGGGAGACGGTCCGGGTGCTGATGTACTCGACGCTCGAGTACCCGGCCGTGACGGTCTACCCCGACAGCGACAAGATCGGCGTCTGGACGGTCGACCGCACCGACAACGTGATCGTCCGGCGCTCGAGCGGCGTCGAGTACTTCGACGGAGAGGGCTAAGCTGTCCACGATGCGCCGCAGGGCAGGGACAGTCATCGCGTTCGCGCTCGCGCTCGGCTGCGTGATCGCGCCGTCCGCGTTTGCCGCGAAGGACACGACGACCTGGCTCTGCAAGCCCGGCCTCGCCGACAACCCGTGCAAGCCCGGCTTCGACACGACGACGATCTCGCCGACGGGCGAGGTCGGCGCCAGCCAGTCCGTGAAGCCCGATCGCAAGCCCGCCGCCGACTGCTTCTACGTCTACCCGACCGTCAGCGACGACAAGAGCCGCAACGCCGACCTCTCGATCGATCCCGAGGAGCGCTCGATCGCCCTCTATCAGGCGGCGCGCTACACCCTCCATTGCCGCGTCTTCGCGCCCATGTACCGCCAGATCACGCTGCAGACGCTGTTCAGCGGCCAGCCGGTCACCACCGAGGAACGCGATCTCGCCTACGGCGACGTGGTCTCGGCCTGGAAGACCTACCTCGCGAAGTACAACGACGGCCGCGGCGTGATCCTGATCGGCCACTCGCAGGGCACCTTCGTGCTCCGCCAGCTGATCCACGACTATGTCGACCCGAAGAAGAGCGTGCGCAACCGGCTGATCTCGGCGATCCTGCTCGGCGGCAACGTGCTCGTCAAGCAGGGCTCGAACGTCGGCGGCGACTTCAACCACATCCCGGCCTGCGAGTCGCCGAAGCAGACCGGCTGCGCGGTCGCCTTCTCGACCTTCAACGCTCCCGTGCCCGCGAACGCCGTCTTCGGTCGTCCGAGCAGCGCGCTCAGCAGCCTGCCGACCGCCGGCAACGAGGTCCTCTGCACGAACCCGGCGTCGCTCGGAAACAGCAACTCGGCTCAGCTGCACACGGTCTTCCCCAGCGAGCCGTTCGCGCCGGGGACGACGATCGGCGCCGCCACCAACGCGGTCGGCGTCCCCCGGCCCTCGGTGAGCACGCCGTGGGTCCAGTCCGACGCCTACACCGGCGCCTGCTCGTCGGCCGATGACGCCCACGTCCTGCAGATCAGCCCGGTCGGCGGGGCCCCGACGCTGAACCCGGTCCCGGACGCCACCTGGGGCCTGCACCTGGTCGACGCGAACATCGCGCTCGGCAACCTCACCCAGCTCATCGTCCGCGAGACGAAGGCCTACCTGAAGGGCTAGCGCCTAGGGCACCCGGCCGATCCGCGCCGACAGCGGCCGCAGGGCGAACAGCAGGACGGCCCAGAGGAAGAGGAACGGGGCCAGCAGGATCGGGATCACGGCGCCGACCAGCCAGTCGATCGGCACCCGCGCCGCGCCCCGCGTCCCGGTCGCCAGGTAGGCGACGAGGATCAGCGCCGGCACGGCGAACGCGGCGATCGCGGTCCAAACGGGCTGATCGTCGTCGAGCCAGCCGAACAGCGACTCGCGCTCGATCACCGCGAGGGCGACCAGGGCGAGCAGGCCGAGCAGGACCGCGACCCGGAGGATTCGCGAGGAGGCGAGCGTGTAGGAGGCGAGCCGGAAGAAGCTGCGCCGCCCGGCCCGCAGGACGCCGAGGTATTGCGTGTCGGGCTTCGCGAGCGACTCGGCCACCGCGCTGAACCACCAGCGCTGGGGGTCAACCGCGGGCTCGGGCCCCTCGCACAGCGGCTCGAGCCCGCGGTCGCGCAGCGAGTGAGCGCTCATCAGGTAGCCGTCGGCGGCGAGCGAGAACGCCTCGGTGTCGTTGAAGAAGTCGAGGTCGGTCCGCAGCCGCCCGAGCGCCTTCTGCACCGCGGGATCGACCCCGAACTGCGAGCAGTGCACGGTGCCCTCGCGCTCGGCGATCGCCTCCGACTGCGGCTGGCCGGGGGCGAGCCGCTTCCCGGTCAGGCCCTTGCGCAGGTGCATGAGCCCGTAGGGGCGTCCCCGCGCCGCGACGTGGAGGATCTCCTCGTCGCGGATCCGATCCGACTGGATGCTCATCGAGCGGCCGAGCACGCCGGGCACGCGACCCGAGGGCTTGGTCTCGTCGGGGAGCTGCAGCGAGGCGTCGCTGATCACCAGGTGGGTGCACTCCTCGTCGAACAGCCCCTGCACGCCCTGGTTGTCCTGGACCCCGCCGTCGACCAGCTGCACGGTGATCCCGTCGTAGAGGTAGCTGATCGCGAGCGGGTGGAAGAGTCCCGGGACGCAGGCAGAGGCGGCGACGGCGAGCGCGAGCGGGAAGTCCCGGTGCTGCGCGGGGATTCGCGGCCTGCCCTCGCGGGGCTCGAAGTAACCCTGCTCGAGGCGGATGTTCTTGTCGGCGTCCTCGACCACGCGCAGGACGTCGCGGTTGTCCGGCAGCGGCTCGCCCATCCTCACGGCCTCGAAGCGCCAGTCGTGGCCGGAGTTGAGGGCGGTTGCGTTGAGCAACAGGATCGGCACCTTGGCGGCGCGACCGCCGTTGTCGGTATCGGGCTTGAACCCGGGCGCCTCGCCGGCCGGCGTGATCAGCAGCTCGCGCAGCTCGATCTGGCTCTTGGCTCCCCAGCGGGTTCGGGAGCGCTCGCCCTCCCAGGCGGGGTTGTAGAGGTGCAGGTCGTAGAGGTCCCCGATCCGATCCGATCGCGAGTAGCGGCGCGAGGCCATGGCCAGGTTCTTGAACGGGTTGAGGAAGATGGTCCCGCGGACGTTCTTGCGCACCATCGCCCGCAGGCGCTCGGCGACGTCGGCGACGAGCGCGCAGTAGTCGTCGTCGGTGATCTCGGAATCGAGCCTGCGCTCGAGCAGCCACTTCAGCCGCATGTAGTAGGCGGCGCCGACGATCGATCCGCCGGAGACGGTCGAGATCACCTCGACCCTGCGCAGCATCCCGAGCTCCGCCATCCGCGCCAGGACCCCGAGGTGGAAGAAGGCGGCTCGGAAGCCGCCGCCCGAGAGGGCCAGGCCGAGCTTCGGCTGCGAGCTGGCCTCCATCAATTGGGCGAGCCTATCCCGAACCCGAGGCGCCGGCCGCTGCCTCCAGGCCCGCCAGCCCGCGGCGCAACTCGTCGGTCTCGGGCCAGGCGAAGCCGAGCCGGAAGCTGCGCCGGTCCTGGCCGAACCAGTGGCCGGGGCCGACGTAGGTCCCGTGCTCGCGGAGCAGCGAGTCATAGAAGCGATCGGCGTCGATCGCGTGCTCGGCGCGCACCCGCGGGAAGCAGACCACCCCGGCGCGCGGCTCGACCCACTCGAACAGGTCCTGGCCGCCGATCCAATCGCCGACGATCCGGCGGTGGCGATCCACCTTCTCGCGGATCGCGGGCAGGATCCGGGGGCGCTCGGCGAGCACCCTGGCGGCGATCTCCTCGTCCAGGGTGGCGCCGCAGATCAGGATCTGCTCCTTCGCCGCCAGCAGGGTCTCGGAGAGCCCGGGGTCGCGGCAGGCGAGCCAGCCGATTCGCAGGCCGGGAAGCCCGTAGGTCTTCGACATCGAGGAGACGCTGATCGCCCGCTCGGAGAGCGCGGCGGCGACCGGCAGCGGCTCCCCGTAGGCGAGCTCGCGGTAGGTCTCGTCGACCAGCAGGCGGGCGCCGGGGTGGCGCTCGATCAGCGCCACCACCGCCTCCAGCTCGCCGCGGCCGATCATCGCCCCGGTCGGGTTGTGCGGATAGGTGAGGCTGACGAGACGCGTCTCGGGCCGCAGCGAGGAGGCGAGGCGCTCGAGGTCGAGCTCCCAGCGATCCTCGAAGCGCAGCTCCAACTCCTCGAGGTCGGCGTCGATCGCGGCCGGGGTCTCGAGGTTGGTGGCGTAGTTGGGGCTGAGGACGAGGGCGTGGGCGCCCGGCTCGAGCAGCGTGGTCGCGACGACGAACAGCGCCGCCGCGGCGCCGGCGGTGACGATCACGTCGTCGGGGTCCAGCGGCGGGCCGTCGGCGGCGATCGCCTCCCGCAGCCGCCTGAGCCCGCGGTGGTCGCCGTACTGCAGCAGCAGCCGCGAGAGGTCCGGTTCGACCCCGTAGTCGGCGAGCCGCATGTCCGCGTAGGAGCTCTCCGAGAGGTTGTTCGCGATCGCGTCGTAGCCGAGCTCCTCGGGCGACTCGATCTCGATCGGCATTCGCCGGTAGCGCACCGGGCGACTCTAATCGCCGGCGCCGTGATCTTCTGGCGACCCCGGGGGTTGACGTGGTGATGCTCAGGGGGATCGCAATCACCGCTCTCACCGCTCTGATCGCGCTGGCCTCGATCGCCGCCGCCTCCGCGCGCCACCATCACCACCACTCGCCGCCGGGGCAGCCGCCGCCCGGCCCTGGACTCGGTTTCGAGCCTCGCAGCCTCGACGGCTCAGCCAACAACCGCGCCCACCCGACCTGGGGGGAGGCGGGCACGCAGTACCTGCGCCTGGCGCCGGCCGCCTACGGCGACGGCAGCGGATCGCAGCCCTCCGCCCCCAACCCCCGTTACATCAGCAACCGCGTTCAACGACGTCGGCCAGAACCTGTTCAGCGAGCGTGGTGTGACCCAGTGGGTGTGGACCTGGGGGCAGTTCCTCGATCACACCTTCGGGCTCGCGCAGGGCGGCGGCGCCTCGGCGCCGATCTCCTTCGACGCCGGCGACCCGCTGGAGTCGTTTCGCAATGACTTCGGCTACATCCCCTTCTCGCGCGACGCCGCCGCGACCGGGACCGGGACCAGCCGCGCCAACCCGCGCCAGCAGTTGAACACGGTCAGCTCCTTCATCGAGGGCTCGGCGGTCTACGGCGACGACGCGACCAGGCTCGAGTGGCTGCGCGAGGGCCCGGTCGACGGCAGCCTCGCCGACAACGGGCCGCGCCTGATCCTGACCGCCGACGGCTATCTGCCGACGGCAAGCGCGCGCGGCGACGCCGCCACGGCGCCGGAGATGGCCGTCGACGGCGCGCTGGCCGGGCACCCGCACGACGCGGTCGTCGCCGGGGACGTGCGGGCGAACGAGAACCTCGCCCTGACCGCGACCCACACCCTGTTCGCCCGCGAGCACGACCGGATCGTCAGCGCGCTGCCCGCGTCGCTGCCCGCCGAGCAGCGGTTCGAGATCGCCCGCCGCGTGGTCGGCGCCGAGGAGCAGTACGTCACCTACAACGAGTTCCTGCCCGCGGTCGGCGTCCGCCTCAGCCCCTATCGCGGCTATCGGCCCGACGTAAACCCGTCGCTGGGCAACGAGTTCGCGACCGTCGCCTACCGCGCCCACAGCATGATCCACGGCGAGTTCGAGATCGATGCGGCGGCCGCGGGCTACACCGCCGCCCGGCTGGCGGCGCTGGAGGCCGGCGGGATCGAGGTCGAGCACCTGGGCGGCGGCCGGCTCACCTTCGTCGTCCCGCTCGGCGTCGCCTTCTTCAACCCCGACCTGGTTCCCGAGCTCGGGCTGGGGCCGATCCTCGCCGGGCTCGCGGGCGAGAGCCAGTACCGAAACGACGAGCAGATCGACAACGCCCTGCGCAGCCTCCTGTTCCAGGTTCCCGGCCCGGGATCGCAAGGAGTCATCGACCTCGGGGCGCTCGATGTGCAGCGGGGACGCGACCACGGGATGCCGGGCTACAACGCCCTGCGGCGCGCCTACGGCCTGGCACCGCGGCGCACCTTCGCGGAGATCACCGGTGAGCGCTCGTCGCGGTTCCCGGCCGATCCGCAGATCGATCCCGCCGACCCGATCGACGACCCCGACATCCTCGACTTCACGGCGCTCTTCGACGCCGCCGGCAACCCGATCGCACCGGGGTCGGACGCGGCCGCCGACGAGGCCACGAACGGCGTCCGCCGGGCGCCGCTGGCGGCCAGGCTGCGGGCGATCTACGGCGACGTCGACCGCGTCGACGCCTTCGTCGGCATGGTTTCCGAGCCGCACCCGCACGGCGGCGAGCTGGGCCAGCTGCAGGCGGCGATCTGGCGGCGCCAGTTCGAGGCGCTGCGCGACGGCGACCGCTTCTTCTACCTCAACGACCCGGCCCTCGAGCGGATCCGCCAGCGCTACGGCATCTCCTATCGCCACTCGCTGGCGGAGTTGATCGCGCTCGACTCCGACGTGCCCCTGAGCGCGCTGCCCGCGGACGTCTTCCGGCCCTGAGCGGCGTTGCGGGACAATGCCCCGGTGCCCTCCGTCGTCAAGCCGAAGCCAGAGTGCCGCCACTGCGGCGCCGTCATCGGCCATGCCCTGAGCCGCTGCCCGCGCTGCGGCAAGCGCTCCTGGCTCAACCTGTTCTTCGGCGGCTGGGGACAGAGGTACTGAGGTGCGCTACCTCGTCGACGGGATGAACGTGATCGGCACCCGGCCCGACGGCTGGTGGAAGGATCGCGATGCCGCGATGGCGCGCCTCGTCGACCGGCTGGAGCGCTGGTCGGCTCACACCGGCGACGACATCACCGTCGTCTTCGAGCGCAAGCCCAACCCGCCGCTGCATTCGCCCGTGATCGAGGTGGCGCACGCCCCGAAGCCGCGCCCGCACTCCGCCGACGACGAGATCGTGCGCCGAGTGCGCGAGGACCCCAACCCGAGCATGATCCGCGTCGTGACCTCCGACAACCTGCTGACCGATCTCGTCCATGGCCTCGGGGCCACGGTCGAGCCGTCGGCGTCCTTTCGTGACCGAATCGACTGAGCCCGCGCCACCGCCCCCGCCGGCCGGGCCGCCGAGCGCGCCGGCGAAGGCGACTTCGAACTGGACCGGCGGGCGGATCGTCGGCATGGTCTTCTCCAGCATCGGCGCCCTGATCGGCATGGCGCTGCTGTTCGGCGGCCTGGCGCTGATCGCCGTCCACGCCTTCGCCCGCGACGACGACGGCTTCTACACCTCCGACGCCGAGCAGCTGCACAGCGCCGGGTACGCCCTGACGACCGACGAGCTCAACCTCGACTTCGTCGACGACCTGCCCGACGACCTGCTCGGGACCCTGCGGGTCAGGGCCGAGAGCACGGGGGCCAGGCCGCTGTTCATCGGCATCGGGCCAACCGCCGACGTGCAGCGCTACCTGGGCCGGGTCGCGCACTCCCAGCTCACCGACTGGCGGCACCATCGCGCCGTCTTCACGGAGATCGCCGGCGGTCCGCCGGGCTCGCCGCCCGGCGCCCAGCGGTTCTGGGTCGCGCGCAGCCACGGGTTTGGCGAGCGCCAGATCGACTGGGATCCCGAAGCGGGGGTCTGGACCGCGGTGGCGATGAACGCGAGCGGGGCGCGCGACGTCGCCGTTGCGGCGAAGATCGGCGCCAAGGTCGACTGGCTGATCTGGCTCGGCGTCGGCTTTACGGCGCTCGGCCTGGTGCTCAGCGCCGGGGGCGCGATCCTGATCCTGGTGATCGGCCGCCGCGCCTCGCGCGACCGGGTCCCCGCCCCGGCCTGAGCCCCACAAGAGCCTGACTTTCGCGGCCGGCGGGCGTTCCTGCTTCGTGCCCGTGGAATCCAGCGTCAGCTTGACGGCGATCGTTCCCGCCTACAACGAGGCGGCGAGCGTCGCCGAAACCGTGCGCTCGCTGCTCGAGCAGACGCGGCCGCCCGACGAGGTGGTCGTGATCGACGACTGCTCCACCGACGACACGGCGGCGGTCGCCGCGGCCGCCGGGGCGACCGTGATCCGGCCGCCCGCGAACACCGGCTCGAAGGCGGGTGCGCAGAGCTTCGCCCTCGAGCGGGTCGAGACGGAGCTGGTGATGGCCGTCGACGCCGACACCACGCTGGAGCGCGACGCGGTCGAGAAGCTGCTCGGCGCCCTCGACGACGAGCGGGTTGTGGCCGCCTGCGGGTTCGTGCTCCCCCGGCACGTGAGCACGATCTGGGAGCGGGGCCGTTACATCGAGTACCTGCTCGCCTTCAGCTTCTTCAAGCGCGTCCAGGACCAGTTCGGCAAGCCGCTGATCTCCTCCGGGTGCTTCTCCGTCTACCGGACCGAGGAGCTGCGCGCGGCCGGCGGCTGGTCGACGCGGACGATGGCCGAGGACATGGACCTCACCTGGACGCTCTACCGGGCCGATCACAAAGTCCGGTTCGTCCCCGAGGCGGTCTCCTATCCGATCGAGCCCCACGACTTCGAGTTCATGGGCAAGCAGCTGCGCCGCTGGTCGCACGGCTTCGTCCAGAACGTGCGTCTGCATTGGCGCTCGCTGCTCGAGCTCGGCTACCTGCGCTCGACCGTCGCGGTCGGCTTCTGGGACGCGATCATGGCCTCGGTCGCCTACCTGGCGCTGCTGCCGGTGCTCGCGATCCTGGTCAGCCCGTGGGTGCTCGTCGCCTATCTGATCGACGCGCCGGTGGTCCTCGTCCCGGTGCTCTGGCAGGCGATCGGGCGGGGCGAGACCCGGCGCGCGCTGGCCAGCTTCCCGAGCTTCTTCGTCCTGCGGATCGTCAACGGCGTCTTCATCCTCAGCGCGCTTTGGCGCGAGCTGGTGATGCGCCAGCCGCTACTCCTCTACGAAAAGGGGCACTGATGGCTGCTGGGCTTCCGGGACTCGGTCTCGGCGGATTGTTCTTCGTCCTCTCGGCCCTGCTGGCGCCGGTCGTCGAGCTGTACCGCACCGCCCAGGGACGCAGCAGCGCCGGCGCCTGGCGCCAGGTGGGGCGCCAGTTCGCGATTGCGCTCGTGATGGTCGCCATCGTCGGCTCCGTGGTGCCCCTGGCGCCGCTCGGGATCACCACGGCGCTCCTGGCCACCGTCCTGGTCGCCGCCAAGGCGGCCCAACTCGGGCTGCGGTTTGCCAACCATCGCGCTGCCCGGCCACGTACGCGCGGTGCGATCTGCCGGCAGCCATGCACCTGCTGCACCGAAGCTCGAACTTGAGCGCAGGAGGAACCCTTGGTGGACAATTCAGCAGATGAGCGAGAGCGCCGGACGCCTGCCACTCCAACTCCCCGGGAAGGGGAGCGGGCGGCTGTCGGGCGACGACAGCCTCGCGCGGCGAGCGGCGAGCGGCGACCAGCGCGCCTTCGCGGCGATCTACAAGCGCCATCACCAAGAGCTCTACCGGTACTGCCGGGCGATCCTTCGCGACCCCGACGACGCCCAGGACGCCCTGCAGGCGACGATGGTCAAGGCGCTGCGGGCGCTGCCGGGCGAAACCCGCGAGATCGCGCTCAAGCCGTGGCTGTTTCGGATCGCGCACAACGAGGCGATCAGCATCGCGCGAGCGCGCCGGAACCTGGGGGAGCTGGACCCCGAGCAGGCCGACCCGCTGGCGGTGCCGGAGCAGCAGGCGGCCTCACGCGAGCGCCTGCGCGAGCTGGTGGGCGACCTGGACGAGCTGCCCGAGCGCCAGCGCGGGTCGCTGGTGATGCGGGAGCTCAGCGGGCTCAGCTTCGAGGAGATCGGGCGCGTGTTCGCGTTCAGCCCGGCGGCCGCCAAGCAGGCCGTCTACGAGGCGCGGGTCGCGCTGCAGGAGATCGCTGAGGGCCGCGAGATGGAATGCGACCTGATCAGAGAGGCGATCTCCGCCGACGACCGCCGCGTCCTGCGCAGCCGCCGGATCCGCGCCCACCTGCGCGGCTGCGAACGCTGCAGCGACTTCAGGGCCGCGATCGGCCACCGGCGCTCGGACCTCGCCGCGCTGGCTCCTCCGCTGGCCGCCCCGGCCGCTTTGGCGGTCTTGCAGGGTGCTCTGGGTGGCGGCTCGGCGGGTGGCGGAGCGGCCGCCGCCGGAGCCGGAGCCGCCGGCGCCGGCACCCTCGGCGGCTTCGGGGCCGCGCTCGGCGGCGGCGCCGCGCTCAAGGTCGCGGTCGCGGCGCTCGCCACGGCCGTGATCGCCGGCGGCTCGGCCGAGCTCTCCAAGGTGGCCGACCGCGCCGGCCCCGCCAATTCGAAGAGCGCTGCACCGGCCGCGCCGGCTCCCGCTCCGAGCACGCCGGCAACCCCCGCCCCGGCGGCGAGCGGCGACTCGAGCCGCTCCGGCGCCGAACAGGGCAGCGGTGGCTCGGCCGCCAGCGGCCCGCGCTCGAACGGCGCTCACGGGAACGGCCATGTCCATGGGGCGGGCCGGTCGAACGCCGCCGGACACGGTCAGGCGACGGCGCCCGGACAGGCGACGGCGCCCGGACAGACGACGAGTCCCGGGAACTCGGCCGGCGCCCCGGGGCAGACCGGCAGCGCGCCCGGCCAGTCGAGCTCGAACGGCAACTCGAGCTCGAACGGCAACTCGGGCACCCAGGGCGCCAGCTCCAGCGCGAGCGCCAACGGCCAGGCGCACTCGAGCGCAGCCGGATCGAACGCCAGCGCGAGCGGGCAGGCGAACGGCGGCGGGACGGCGACGGCGCCGGGCCAGACCGGCACCTCGCCGGGCCAGAGCGGCAGCGCCGGTAACTCCGCCGACGCCCCCGGGCACAGCAAGTAACGCCTGACTTTTCGCCGCGCCGCGCGTTTTCAGGGTGCGAGGGGCGGAACACCGCCCCCGCGAGCGACGAGGAGATACGAGATGACGAAGACGCTTATCGCGGTTGCGGCCTGCGCGGCAGTACTGCTCGCGGCTGGTCCCGCAAGCGCTGTGCCGGGGAACGGGAACGGCAACGCCGGGGACAACGGCAACGGCGGCTCCAGCGATGCGGCCAAGCTCTGCGCGGCGCAGAAGAAGGCCGATCCCGCGGCGTTCAAGGCGGTCTGGGGCAAGCACGCGATGCGCGACTGCATCCGCGCCAACCGCGACACGGCCACCGATCCCGCCGTCGCCGCCGAGGAATTCCAGAACGCGGCCCAGGAGTGCCGCGCCGAGCGCGCCGCTGACCCGGCGGGCTTCGCGGCCACCTACGGGACCAACCACAACGATCACAACGCCTTCGGCAAGTGCGTCTCGACCCACGCGCAGGCCGAGGAGACGCCGAGTGCCTAGACGGGGGTACCGGAGCGCTCTGGCGGCGTTCGCCGGCGCGGGGCTCATCGCCCTGTTGCCGGCGAGCGCGTTCGCCGCGACCGCCGACCTCGCGGTCGACAAGAGCGACGGCCTCGATCCCTACGCGCCGGGCTCGGTGACCGTCGGCAGCGAGGTCACCTACACGGTCAAGGTCACCAACTCGGGGCCGGACACCGCCAACGGGGTCGAGCTCACCGACAACCTGCCCAGCAAGCTCGATTTCGTCTCCACGACCCCGACGCAGGGCTCGTGCAAGGGCTCGAACAAGATCACCTGCACGCTGGGGGCGATCGCCAGCGGCGCCCAGGCGACGGTGACGATCAAGGTGAAGCCGAAGAAGGCGGGTCAGTACGTCAACAGCGCCACCGCGACCGCGGTGGAGAGTGATCCGCTGGCCGCCAACAACACCGACTCGGTCACCACCACCGTGGTCGAGCCCGGCCCGGCGCCGACGTGCGCCGGCCAGGAGGCGACGGTGATCGGCACCGAGGGCGACGACACGCTCACCGGGACGAAGAAGAAGGACGTCTTCGTCGCCCTCGGCGGCAACGACACGATCCTCGGCCTCGGCGGCGACGATCTCGTCTGCGCCGCGGCCGGCAACGACACGGTGAAGACCGCCGCCGGCAACGACGAGATCCGCTCGGGCGGCGGCGACGATCTGCTCAAGGGCGGGGACGGCAACGACGCGCTGCGGGCCGGAGGCGGCGCCGATCGCCTGGGCGGCGGCGCCGGAGCGGACAGTTTGCGTGGGGGCGCAGGACCGGACAGCTGTCGGGGTGGCCCGGGAAGGGACACCGAGCGCAGCTGCTGACCCGCGGCTCAGCGCTTCGGCCGCCAGAACGCGAGCTCGCCGCCGGCCGGCGCCGAGACGACGCTGCGCCAGCCCGCCGGCCCCTCGCGCGGTTCGAGCAGGACAGCGGCGCCGAGCTCGCGGGCGCGGTCGGTGGCGAGGCTGACGTCGCCGACCTCGACGTAGGGGAGCCAGAGCGGACGAGCCGTCGCGCATTCGACCACCCCGCCGCTGAGGCCGTCGCCGGGGTCGAGCGAGCGGTAGCTGCCGGCGCCGGTCTCGATCCGGTTGCTGCTCCAGCCGCAGAGGCGGCTGTAGAACTCGCACGCTCCGGCGAGGTCGCCGGTGTGGAGCTCGAGGTGGACGACTGGATGTCTGGCCGCGGCCATCACCCATAAGACCGGCCCTCGCGCTCGAACTAATCGCCCGCCCACCGATTAATCGAAGCGCTGCGATCTGTCCTAGGGTGCAGGTGATGGCGACGACCGTCTCAGCAACCGAGGAACGCGACCTGCTCGAGCGCGCCCGGGCGGGCAGCGAGGACGCCTTCGCGCGCCTGGTCGAGCCCTACCGCGGCCAGCTGCACGCGCACTGCTACCGGATGCTCGGCTCGGTCCACGACGCCGAGGACTCGCTGCAGGAGACGCTCCTGCGCGCCTGGCGCGCCCTGGACAGGTTCGAGGGCCGCAGCTCGCTGCGGTCGTGGCTGTACACGATCGCCACCAATACCTCGCTGAACGCGATCGAGAAGCGGCCGAAGCGGGTGCTGCCGATCGACTACGGGCCCGCCGCCGACCCCCACGACGGCCCGCGCGACCCCCTGGTCGAGTCGGTCTGGGTCGAGCCCTATCCGGACGAGACGCTCGGGCTCGAGGACGGCTACGCCGCCCCCGAGGCGCGCTACGAGCAGCGCGAGAGCGTCGAACTTGCGTTCATCGCGGCGCTCCAGCTCCTGCCCGCGAACCAGCGCGCCGCCCTGATCCTGCGCGAGGTGCTCGGCTTCTCGGCCAAGGAGTGCGCGGCAACGCTCGAGACGAGCGTTGCCTCGGTCAACAGCGCCCTGCAGAGGGCTCGCAAGACGGTCGAGGACAAGCTGCCCGATCAGAGCCAGCAGCAGACCCGGCGCGCGCTTGGCGACGAGCGGATGCGCGACGTCGTCGACCGCTACGTCGACGCCTGGCAGCGCGGCGACGTCGACGGCGTCGTCGGGATGCTGACCGAGGACGCCTGCTTCTCGATGCCGCCGATGCGCACCTGGTTCGGCGGCCCGGAGGGCGGCCACGAGGCGCTTCGCACCTTCCTCGCCGAGTACCCCCTCAACGGCACCTGGAAATGGAAGCCGCTGCATGTGCGGGCGAACGGCCAGCCGGCGCTCGCGTACTACAGCTGGGACGACGACGAGGGCTGCTATCTGCCGTTCGCGCTCAACGTGCTCACGATCCGCGATCAGAAGGTCAGCGACGTGACCGCGTTCATCACGCGCTCGACCGAGGACCCCGACCCGGAGGTGCTGGCGCGGATGCCCGAGCAGGACTTCGACGCCTCGCGCCTGGCGGCGGCGTTCGAGAACTTCGGCCTCCCGGAGCGTCTCGACTGAAGCCGGTCCGGGTCGGCTGCTCGGGCTGGGCCTACAAGGAGTGGCGGGGTCCGTTCTACCCCGAGAAGCTGCCCCAGCGCGAGTGGCTCGCCCACTACGCGCAGCGCTTCGACACGGTCGAGATCAACAGCACCTTCTACCGGCTGCCCTCCGCCGACGCCGTCAACGGCTGGATCGAGCAGACGCCGGCGCGGTTTCGGTTCGCGGTCAAGGCGAGCCGCTACATCACCCACGTCAAGCGGCTCAACTCGCCGGAGAAGTACGTCGAGCGCTTCCTCGCAGCGATCGAGCCGCTGGCGAAGGCGCGCAGGCTGGAGTCGACCCTCTGGCAGCTGCCGCCGAGCTTCAAGCGCGACGACGAGCGCCTCGATCGAGCGCTGGGCGTGATCGGCGACCGCGCTCCGGGCCGCCACGCGGTCGAGTTTCGCCACCCGAGCTGGTTCACGGCCGACGTCTACGCGCTCCTGCGCGCCCGTGGCGCCGCGCTCGCGATCGCCGACGATCCCGAGCTCCCGTTTCAGCGCCGCGAGCTGACCGCAGCGTGGACCTACATCCGCCTTCACCGCGGCGGCCGCGGCAAGTCCGGGCGCTACACCCCGGCCGAGCTCGCCACGTGGCGCCGCCGGATCGCCGCCTGGCGGGCCCGGACTGAGGTGCTCGCCTATTTCAACACCGACGCCGGGGCGTTCGCGGTCGACAATGCAAGCGCGCTGCGAGCGGGCTTTTCCTAGCGGCGCATCGATTGCCCCGGGCGTATGTTGGAAACGGTATGGACGCCTTGCGGGCACGCCGTTCCCGCCGGTGGGCCGCGCGGCTGGCCTGCGTGCTCGCCCTCGCCGCCGCCGGCGACGCCGCGGGGGCGGTGCAGGAGCCACAGCCGGCCGAGCCGGTGGCCGACGGCGCCGTCTTTCGCGGCGACGGGATGTGGATCTGGTACCTGTCGCAGGCGGAGGGCGGCGATCTGGCCCGGATCGCGGCGCGGGCGCAGGCGCGCGGCGTCGACACCGTCTACGTCAAGTCCGGCGACGGTGCGGACGTCTGGCGCCAGTTCACGGCCGGCATGGTGGCGACGCTCGAGGAGCGGGGGCTCAACGTCTGCGCCTGGCAGTACGTCTACGGGTCCGACCCGGCCGCCGAGGCGCGCGTCGGGGCGGTCGCGGCGCTGCGGGGCGCCGACTGCCTGGTGATCGACGCCGAGTCCGAATACGAGGGCCGCTACGAGCAGGCGTCGACCTACATCGCCAAGCTGCGGGCGGCGGTCGGCGACGAGTTCCCGATCGGGCTCGCCGGGTTCCCGTACGTCCACTACCACCCCGGCTACCCGTACTCGGTCTTCCTCGGGCCGGGCGGGGCCGAGTTCAACCTCCCGCAGGTCTACTGGCAGGCGATCGGAACCAGCGTCGACAGGGCGATGACGACGACCTACACCTTCAACCGCGTCTACGTGCGCCCGATCGACCCGATCGGCCAGCTGTACGACGACCCGCCCCGGCGCCAGGTGCGCCGGTTCCGCCAACTCGCCAGGGCGAGCGGGTTCGGCGGCACCTCGTGGTGGTCCTGGCAGGACGCTTCGCCGAGCGGCTTCCGGTCGGCGACCAAGCGCCGGATCGGCCACGCGACCGGCTACCGGCCCTCGACCGCGTACCCGACGCTGGAGAAGGGCGCCGCCGGCGACCTCGTCGTCTGGGCTCAGGAGTACCTGGCCGCCGCCGGCTTCTTCGACGGCTCGATCAGCGGCGAGTACGGGATCCTGACCTCACGCGGCGTGCGGGCGTTCCAGGCCTCGGTCGGACTCGCTCCGACCGGCGTCCTCGACGCGGCGACCTGGCCGCCGCTGCTCGCGAGCGCCGAGCCGGGGCCGGCACGGTGGGGGAGGGGCACCGGCAAGGCGGCGCTGCCGGCGGCGCCGCGGTCGGCGGGCCTGCCCGCGGTCGAGGATGAGCTCGCGCGGTAGGTTGACCGCGTGAGCGGCTTCATCTCGCGCGGCTTCGGTGGACGGCGGCGGGTACCCGACGAGCTGGCCGATCGCGTGCCACCGGGTCAGTACGTCGAGCCCGATTTCCCGGTCCTGACGGCGGGCCCGACGCCGCGGATCGACCCCGAGGCCGGCGAGTGGAGCTTCCGCGTCGACGGCATGGTCGGCTCCGAGCGCGAGTGGAGCTGGGAGGAGTTCGCCGAGCTCGAGACGGAGGAGGTGCCCTGCGACATCCACTGCGTGACCAAGTGGTCGAAGCTCGGCACCAGCTTCACCGGCGTCTCGGTCGACCTGCTGCTCGACGAGGCCGAGCCGCTCGGCCCCTACGCGATGGCCTTCTCGTTCGGCGGCTACACCACGAACCTCTCGATCGAGGACCTCAGCGACGGCAAGGCGTGGGTGGTGACCGAGCACGAGGATGAGCCGCTGCCGCGCGAGCACGGCGGCCCGGCCCGGCTGCTCGTCCCCCACCTGTATTTCTGGAAGAGCGCCAAGTGGGTCGCAGGGCTGCGGGTGATGGACCACGACGAGCCCGGCTTCTGGGAGGCCAACGGCTACCACAACCGCGGCGACCCCTGGAGGGAGGAGCGCTATTGGAACGACTGACGCCTGTGGCGATCCGGGCGCCCGGCCGCTGGCAGATCGCGACCGTGACCGAGATCAGGCGGGAGACGCCGACGGTGAAGTCGTTTCGCCTCCAGCTGCCGATGTGGATGGCCCACCTGCCGGGCCAGCACTACGACGTGCGCCTCACGGCGCCGGACGGCTACCAGGCGCAGCGCTCCTACTCGGTCGGCTCCTCACCGCTCGACAGTGGCTGGATCGAGCTCACCATCGACCGGCTCGCCGACGGCGAGGTCTCGCCCTACTTCCACGACGTGCTGGTCGAGGGCGACCAGGTCGAGGTCCGCGGGCCGTTCGCCTCCTACTTCGTCTGGCGCGGGGAGTCGCCGGCGCTGCTGATCGGCGGCGGCTCGGGCGTCGTCCCGTTGATGGCGATGCTGCGCCACCGCCGCCGGGCGATGCCCGAGGCGGAGATCAAGCTGATCTACTCGGTCCGCGGCGCCGACGACGTCATCTACGGCGACGAGCTCGGCGACGACGCGGTGCTCACCTATACCCGCGAACCGCCGGCGGGGTGGACGGGCCACAGCGGGCGGATCGACGCCGCGCTGATCGGCCCGCTCGCCGATCCGGCAGCGACGGTGTTCGCCTGCGGCTCGAACGGCTTCGTCGAGGCCGCCTCGACGCTGGCGCTCGAGGCCGGCGTCGACGGATCGCGGATTCGCACCGAGCGCTTCGGGCCTACTGGGCTGGGATAGCGCTGTCGGAGGCGAGCTCGTCGAGCTCGCGGTGCAGGGCGGCGACGAGCGGCGACCCGGGCTCGCCGGCCTCGATCATCGTGACGCTCTCCGTGTAGTGGCTGGCCATCCCGTCCACGGTCGTCTCCATCCGCCGCCCGATCGAATCGGGGGTCTCGCGAAGGCCGCGCCGCAGCCCGCGGATGTCGGACAGCTTGTCGGCGGCGAAGATCGTGATCGCCCGGCCGCCGGCCGCGCGAACCTGCTCGCGCAGCGCGGCCTTGCGGTCCTCGAACGACTCGATCCCGGCGTCCTCGGTGAGCGCGAGGACCAGGCCTGAGATCTCGTCATCCATCCGCTCGCGCAGCTCGGCCTCGCTGAGCGTGCCGCGTTCAACGGAGTCGTGGAGCAGCCCGGCGGCGACGATGCGGTCGTCATAGCCGGCCTCGTTGAGCAGTCGCCCAACCTCGACGACGTGGTCGAGGAACGGAGCCTGGTCGGTAGCGCGCCGTTGATCGCGGTGGGCCTCGGCGGCGAGCGCCTGGGCGCGTGTGAGCAGCTCCGAGCGCCCGATCCAGGCAGGCAGGGGGGCGTCGGCGGACGCCTTCGCGGCCGGCGTCTGCGTTGGACGACGGCCCGCGGTCACGGGATGCGCAATGTCTTTCAGATCTGCCCTTCCGATCGACTGCGCGCCGCGGTGGCTGCCTCGAGTCCATCCGAGCACTCGCACCGCCACGGTCGAGCTGGCTTGACGATAACACCGAGACGACCAGGTACCTTGGATGGTGGCGATGCCCCCCTGTACGCACCTCGACCACGTCATGGTCACCGAGCTTCCCGTTCAGGTGGCGGGCTGCGAGGACTGCCTGCGCAGCGGCGACCCCTGGTTGCACCTGCGGATCTGCCTCGAGTGCGGATATGTCGGCTGTTGCGACAGCTCGCCGAACCGCCACGCCTCAGCGCACGCCCGCTCGACGGATCACCCGTTGATCAGGTCGCTGGAGCCGGGAGAGGAGTGGTCGTGGTGCTTCGTCGACGAGGTCGCGCTCGCGATCCCAGGCGTCCAGGGCGAGACTAGGATCCCACCGTCACCGCTCGCCTGAGCAGCCCGAGAAAGGGGATCCGATGACCGACGCAGCGGTCGAGAAGGCCAACGCCGCCGGCAAGCAGCCGGTCGTCTTCGTCCACGGGCTCTGGCTGCTGCCCTCGAGCTGGGATCGGTGGCGCGAGGCGTTCGAGGCGGCGGGCTACGTCACCCTGGCGCCCGGATGGCCCGACGACCCGCCGACGGTCGACGAGGCGCGCGAGCACCCGGAGGTGTTCGCGAAGAAGGGGATCGGCGAGATCGCGGACCACTTCGCCGAGGTGATCGGGGCGCTCGAGAAGAAGCCGGCGGTCGTCGGTCACTCCTTCGGCGGCCTGCTGACCGAGATCCTCGCGGGGCGTGGGCTCTCGGCGGCTTCGGTGGCGATCTCGCCGGCTCCGCACCGCGGGGTGCTGCCGCTGCCGCTCTCGGCGCTGAGGTCGGCGTCGCCCGTGCTCCGCAACCCCGCGAACCGCGGTCGCGCGGTGGCGCTGACCGAGGACCAGTTCCGCTACGCCTTCGCCAACGCGGTCTCCGAGGACGAGGCCCGGGAGCTGTACGAGGCCTATTCGGTCCCCGGGGCCGGCAAACCGCTGTTCCAGGCCGCCAACGCCAACCTCAACCCGTGGACCGAGGCCAAGGTGGACACCAAGAACCCGGGGCGCGGCCCGTTGCTGATTCTCTCCGGGGCGGAGGACCACACGGTTCCCTGGGCGATCGCCAACGCGTCGTTCAAGCGCCAGCAGCGCAACGACGGCGTTACCGAGATCGTCGAGATCGAAGACCGGGGACATTCGCTCACGATCGACAGCGGCTGGCGCGGGGTCTGCGACAGGTCGCTCGAGTTCGTGCAGCGGTTCGTCTAGGTCCGCTCAGCGGGGCATCCCGCCCGTTCGCTCCAGCGCGCCGCGGGTGCGCGGGACCCACCAGTCGAGCTCGGCCCGGGCCCAGGCCTGCTCGGCGGGGTCGGGGTGAACGCGCAACGAGTGGCCGAAGATCCAGCCGTACTGAACCAGGCCGCTGAGCATGCCCAGCTCGAGCTCGGGCGGCTGGACGGCCTCGCCCTCGGCGGCGCGGAAGTCGGTCTCGATCTGATCGTGGTCGGCGTCGATCCGCCAGGCGTCATGGCAGAGGTACCAGGCGAACTCCACCGTCCTCGTCCCGGCGGTGGCCAGGTCCCAGTCGAGCAGGACGACGGTGTCGGTGAGCCCGAGGTTGTCGTCACGGAGGTCGCCGTGCAGGAGCGTCAGCCCGCCCGTCGACTCGAGCGCCACCGCGAGCGGGGCCGGGTCGGCGACAGCGGCGAGCACCTCGGCGGCGACGTCGCCTGGCACCGCTTCCGCGAATGCTTCCCAGGCCGCCTCCAGCTGCTTCGGCAGCAGGTCGGATCCGGCGCGCTCGAGCTCGGCGACCCGAAGCGAAGCGATCCCGATCCGGTCGGCCAGGGTGGCGGCGCCATCCGGGACGTCGCCGTCGAACTCGGCGTGCAGTGCCGCGGCCGCTTCGAGCACCCGCCGGCTCTCCGCCCGCGTCAGCCGGCGCTCGTCGCCGAGGAAGGTCGGCGAGAGGTCTCGCATCACGACCCACCACAGATCTCCGTCCCCGAGCACGGTCTCGATCCCGTGATCGATGGTCGCGGGCATGCGCGCGAAGGCGCCGTCCTCCCACAGCAACGGAGTGCGCCCGCGGTCACGCGTGACACGGCCGAGCCAGTCGGCCGAGGCACCGACCCGCTTCGCGATCAGCTGCGTTCCGTCGACGAGGATCACGCGCTCGAGGGCCGCGCCCGAGTTGCCACCGTGGGCGAGCGGCGCGCTACGGGCGCCCGGCCCGAGGCGGTCGAGGATTGCCTGGGGCACCTTCGCGGCCCGATCGGCGTGCGACGCCGCCCGCGCAGCGTAGCTCCAGATCCCTGCGATCCGCCCGTCCTCGCCGTGCACGTACCAGCGCCGCCGATCGATCGTGGTGCCGCCGCGCCACTCGAAGGTCGCGGCGAGGCCCGAGGGCCATTCGCGCGCTTCCCACTCGATCACCTCCCCGGGCCCGGGCCCGGACAGGTGGGCGACGATCGCCTCCGGGCCCTCCACGCGCCGGCGCCCGAGCTCGCTGCTGCTGTCGAGCACCGCGTCGGGGGCCAGCAGCTCTCCCAAGGCGGCGAAGTCGCCGCTCGCCACGGCGTCGCGCAGGAGGGGGCCAAGGCTCGGCGCGGTCACGAGGGCGAGTAGTCCGCCGACGCGCCCGCGACCGCGTACTCGTGGCGAACGCGGGCCCTGCCCTCGCCGTAACTGCGGGTCTCGTAAGCGATCAACGCCGCCAGCAGTGCGACGATCGCCGCGACCACGGCCAGCCCCGGCACCGTGACGGCGATCGGGACCAGGGCGAAGAGGAGGAGGGCAAGGGCCAGCCGCCGGCGGCTGAGCGTGTGCGCGCCGCGCAGCCGCACGGCGACGTGTCCGAGCAGGTAGATCGCCACGCCGCCGAGCAGCGCGAACGCCGTCACCGCGCTCAACTCGTCCTCCGGGTGCGCGAGGACGTCGTGCAGGCCGAGCGCCGCGAGCTCGATCCCGGCGACGAGCGGGAAGTGCAGATAGGAGTAGACGTCGCGGGCCAATGCGTTGCGCTCGCGACCCTCCGGCGCGCGGACCAGGCGGTAGACGTTGGCGATCGCGACGACGTCGAAGTAGATCCACCAGAGCTCGAAGATGACGACGATGCCGAGGATCGCCGCCGCCGCGACCCCGCGCGTCAACCCGATGTCGGTCCCGATCCCGAGCGAGACGATCGACTCGCCCAGGGCGATGATCACGATGAGGCCGTGGCGCTCGGCGAAGTGGGCCGGGGAGAGCCTCCAGCCGCCGGTCTCGATGAACATCGGCCCGCCCATGTCGAGGACGAGGGCGAGTCCCCAGAGGACGGCCTGTCCGGTGCCGCCGGCGAGCGCTCCGGCGATCAGCAGCGCGACGCCGCCGCCGGTGCTCGCGGCGAGGCCCATGACCGAGTGGCGGAGCGCGGCATCGTCGCGGCTCGCGAGCACGAAGAGGGCGACGTGGGCGGCGCGGACGACGGCGTATGCGAGCGCGAACTCGAGCGCCCGGTCGCCGAAGGCGTCCGGCACGCAGAGCGCCGCGATCAGCAGGGCGGCCATCGCCACCAGCAGGGCGAGGCGAACCGGCCCGTCCTCGGGATCGAGGACGCTCGTCAGCCACGCGTACCCGGTCCAGGTCCACCACAGCAGCGCCAGCACGACGACGCCCTGGGCCAGACCCGTCCAGGTCGGGTTGCCGAGCATCAGCGCGGTGCACTGGGTCAGCGCGAGGACGAAGACGAGGTCGAAGAACAGCTCCAGCGGCATCACCCGCTCGCCCTCGCGCATGGCCGTGTTCAGCCGGTGGGTCGGACCCTCGTCGCGGGCTTCCATCGCGCGGAGTATGCCCGGGCTCACACCGCCGCTGTCAGGCGTCAGGTGCCGACGTAGGCCGCGAGGTGCTCGCCGGTGAGGGTGGAGCGGGCGGCGACGAGGTCGGCGGGCGTGCCCTCGAAGACGATCCGGCCGCCGTCGTGGCCGGCACCCGGGCCGAGGTCGACGATCCAGTCCGCGTGCGCCATCACCGCCTGGTGGTGTGCGATCACGATCACCGACTTGCCGGACTCCACGAGCCGGTCGAGCAGGCCGAGCAGCTGCTCGACGTCGGCGAGGTGCAGGCCGGTGGTCGGCTCGTCGAGGACGTAGACGTCGCCCTTGTCCCCCATGTGGGTGGCGAGCTTGAGCCGCTGGCGCTCGCCGCCGGACAGCGTCGTGAGCGGCTGGCCGAGGCTGACGTAGCCGAGCCCCACGTCGACGAGCCGCTCGAGGATCTTGTGCGCCGCCGGCGTCTGCGCCTTGCCGCCGCCGAAGAACTTCTCGGCTTCGGCGACCGGCATCGCGAGCACCTCGCTGATGTCCTTGCCGCCGAACTTGTACTTCAGGACCTCGGGTTCGAAGCGCTTGCCCTCGCACACCTCGCAGACGGACGCGACGCCGGCCATCATCCCCAGGTCCGTGTAGACGACGCCGGCGCCGTTGCAATTCGGGCAGGCGCCATCGGAGTTGGCGCTGAACAGCCCCGGCTTCACGTCGTTGGCCTTGGCGAACGCCTTGCGGATCGGGTCGAGCAGCTTGGTGTAGGTGGCCGGGTTGCTGCGTCGCGAGCCGCGGATCGGGGTCTGGTCGACCGACACCACACCGTCGCGCCCCGCGACGGAGCCGTCGATCAACGAGCTCTTTCCCGATCCGGCCACCCCGGTCAGCACCGCCAGCACGCCGAGCGGGATGTCCACGTCGACGTCCTGCAGGTTGTTCGTGTCGGCGCCGCGCACCTCGAGCGTGCCGGTGGGCTCCCGCACCTCCGCCTTCAGGGAGGCGCGGTCATCCAGGTGCTTCCCGGTCAGCGTGCCGCTTCGCCGCAGCCCCTTGACGGTGCCCTCGAATACCACCTGGCCGCCCGCGGTGCCGGCGCCGGGCCCGAGATCGACGACGTGGTCGGCCGTCTCGATCGTCTCCGGCTTGTGCTCGACGACCAGGACCGTGTTGCCCTTGTCGCGCAGGTCGACCAGCACGTCGTTCATCCGCTGGATGTCGTGCGGGTGCAGTCCGGCCGTCGGCTCGTCGAAGACGTATGTCACGTCGGTGAGCGCGGACCCGAGGTGGCCGATCATCTTCGTGCGCTGTGCCTCGCCGCCCGACAGCGTTCCCGACGGCCGGTCGAGCGAGAGGTAGCCGAGCCCGATCTCCACGAACGAGTCCAGGGTCTCTCCCAGCGCCTCCAGCAGCGGGGCGACCGACGGCTCGTCGAGGCCGCGCACCCACTCGGCCAGATCGCTGATCTGCATCGAGCAGGCGTCGGCGATGTTGATCTTCTCGATCCGCGACGACCTCGCCTCCTTGCTGAGCCGGGTGCCGTCGCACTCGGGGCAGATGCCGAAGGTGACCGCCCGCTCGACGAAGGCGCGAACGTGCGGCTGCATGGCGTCGGGATCCTTGGAGAGCATCGACTTCTCGATCTTCGGGATCAGTCCCTCGTAGGTCAGGTTGATGCCCTCGACCTTGATCTTGGTCGGCTCCTTGTAGAGGAGGTCGTGCAGTTGCTTCTTCGTGAACTTGCTGATCGGTTTGTCCGGATCGAAGAAGCCGCAGCCGCGGAAGATGCGCCCGTACCAGCCGTCCATGCTGTACCCGGGGACCGTGAGCGCGCCCTCGTTGAGCGACTTGCCGTCGTCGTAGAGCGCGGTCAGGTCGAAGTCGGTGACCGAGCCGCGGCCCTCGCAGCGCGGGCACATGCCGCCGAGGCGGTTGAAGGTGGCCTTCTTCGTCTGGGTCTTGCCGCCGCGTTCGACCGTGATCCCGCCGCTGGCCCGCACCGAGGGGACGTTGAAGGCATAGGCGCTGGGCGAGCCGATGTGGGGCTTGCCGAGCCGGCTGAAGAGGATGCGCAGCATCGCGTTGGCGTCGGTGGCGGTGCCGACCGTGGAGCGCACGTCGGCGCCCATCCGCTCCTGGTCGACGCTGATCGCGGTCGTCAATCCCTCGAGCACGTCGACCTCGGGCCGCGCCAGCGTCGGCATGAATCCCTGCACGAAGGCGCTGTAGGTCTCGTTGATCAGCCGCTGCGACTCCGCGGCGATCGTGCCGAACACCAGCGAGCTCTTGCCCGAGCCCGAGACGCCGGTGAACACCGTCAGCCGGCGCTTCGGGAGCTCGACGCTGACGTCCTTCAGGTTGTTCACGCGCGCGCCGTGCACGCGGATCAGATCGTGACTGTCGGCGCTCATCCCATATAGTTTGTAGCACAAATTATTGAGCGAGCGCATCAAATGTGCAACGATCAGGCGATGTCGCCGAGCCCCCCAGCCGACCCAGAGGTCGCCGAATTCGCCGGCCAGCTGTTCTTCCGCCTCTGGCGTGCCTCGCACACCCGGACCGCCGCGGCGCTCGAATCGATCGGCCTGACGCCCGCGCTCTTCGCCGTGCTCAACTTCCTTCGGGCGCGCGAGGGGGCGATTCAGCAGGAGATCGGCGCGGCGATGGGGATCGATCCGAGCACGATGGTCGCCCTGATCGACGAGCTCGAGCGCGCCGGACTGGCCAAGCGGCGACCGCATCCAACGGACCGCCGCGCGCGCGAGGTCGTGATCACGCCGAAGGGGCACCGAACCTTGGAGCGGGGGCGGGCCCTGGCTCGGGAGGTCGAGGACGACGTCCTCCACGGGCTGACGTCAGCGGAGCGCCGCCAGCTGCTGAAGCTGCTTCGACAGGCCCTCTCGTCGGCGCCGCCGCAACCGCTGTGGAGCTCCGAGGAAGGGCGCAAGTGAGCCGTTCTGCCGATGCCCGAGGAGGGACTCGAACCCCCGACACGCGGATTTGATCAGCCGGCTACCAGGCCGGGTCTCGTGCCGCATCGCGGCGCGGCGTCCTTTGGCACGGTCGGCCTTGATGTTCGCGGAGAGCTTGTGGGGCACTAGCGCTTGACGCGGAAGCGCTGGCTCGCCGGCGGCGACTGGATGTTGCCGTTCGTGTCGGTGGCGGTGGTCTCGACCGTGTAGCGGCCGGGCTTCAGCTTCA
>JAWVFH010000054.1:0-68993 GCA_033856255.1 Solirubrobacterales bacterium
GAGCGACTCCAGCGGCACGCCGATGATCTTCAGCCGGCGCGTGAGCCCGTCGAGCGCGAACGAGCGCAGCTCGTCCTCGTCGATGCCGAGCACGTCGGCCGCGCCGTCGCCCGGCGGCTTCAGCGACTCCGCCACCGACGGCAGCAGCTCGCGCAGCGTGTCACGCACCACGTCGGCCGTCTCCGGATGCGCAGCGACCGTCTCGCGGAGGAACCACACGCCGTAGCCGATGTGACGGGTCTCGTCGTGGTGGATCTTCGAGTAGCCCTCGACGAACCCGGGCAACAGACCCTCCCGCTCCAGGTACTGGGTGATGAACCTGAAGGTCGTCAGCCCCAGGGTGCTCTCGAGGATCAGGTGGTAGATGGTGATGAAGCGGACCTTCGCCATCGGATCGCCCGGCGCCGCCACGAGCTGTTCGTGAGCCTCGACCAGCGCCTCGTCAAAGAGGCGCTCGAAGGCCGGTGAGACCTGCTCGCGCGCCCGCTCGACGTGGGCGGCGATCACGGCCGGCTCGGCGATCACCTCGTCGCGAAAGCGCGCGTAGAACTGCATGTGGCGCGCCTCGTCGACCTGCTGGGTGGAGAGGAACGTCGCCTCCTCCTCGCTGCCGTGGGCGCCGACCAGGCCGGAGAACTTGGTCGTGATCCGCTCCTCGGCGACCATCAGCGAGGAGAGCGCGAAGTAGACGAGGTCCTTGTCGGCCTCCTCCATCTCGCCCCACTGCTCGCGATCGCGCGCCAGGTCGATCTCGAACGGGTTCCACTGCGAGTCCTCCCAGTGGCGGTAGAGCGTCTGGGGGTCGTTGAGCTGGATCTCGGCCGTCAGCTCAGCCACGTGGAGAGCTCCTCCAGCGCTTCGGGTTTGACGTAGTAGAAGGCCCACAGGCCCTGGCGCTCGGAGTCGACGATGCCGGCCTCGCGCAGCTTCTTCAGATGGTGGGAGAGGGTCGGCTGGGAGACATCGAACAGGGGCACGAGCTCGCAGACGCAGACCTTGCCGGCGTGCTTGCGCAGCACGTCGACGAGCTGCATCCGGATCGGGTCGCCGAGGGCTTTGGCGACGGCACCCATGCGCTCGGCCTGATCGCGCTCGATCTCGGGATAGACGACGGGCTCGCAGCAGGGCTCGCCGATCGGCCGCTTCTGCTTCGGGGCGAGCTCGAGATCGACGGCCATCGATCTACGAATATCAATTCCAATCACGATTGTCAATGTAATAATCTGGCCGGGAAATGAGCGAGGAGCGCCCCGAGGTCCTGTTCGTCTGCGTCCACAACGCCGGGCGTTCGCAGATGGCCGCCGGCCTGCTCGACCGCCTCGCCGCGGCACGGGTCACGGTCCGCAGCGCCGGCTCGGAGCCGGCCGCGGAGATCAACCCGGTCGCGATCGAGGCGATGGACGAGCTCGGGATCGACATCTCGCGCGAGCTGCCGAAGCCGCTCACCGGCGACGCGGTCAGGGTCGCCGACGTCGTGATCACGATGGGCTGCGGCGACGCCTGCCCGATCTATCCGGGCAAGCGGTATGAGGACTGGGAGCTCGAGGACCCGGCGGGCAAGGACCTCGACGCGGTCCGCCGGATCCGCGACGAGATCGAGGCCCGGGTTCGCGGCCTGCTGGCGGATCTCGGCGAGGCCGGATGACGCGACCCAACCTGGCCCGCCGGGCCCTGGCGGAGGGCATCGCCGCCTTCGCCCTCGTGTTCGCCGGCTGCGGCGCGATCGTCGCCGACGCGCACTACGACGGCACGCTCGGCACGGTCGGCGTCGCGCTCGTCTTCGGGCTCGTGATCATGGTCATGGTCTACGCCACCGGCCATCTCTCGGGCGCCCACATCAACCCGGCGGTGACGATCGCCTTCGCGCTCACCCGCCACTTCCCCGGCCGCGAGGCGGCGAGCTACATCACGGCGCAGCTCGCGGGCGCTCTGCTGGCGGCGCTCGCGCTGCTGGCGATCTGGCCCTCCGAGCCCGGGGCGCTCGGGGTTACGGTGCCGAGCGTCGGAATCGGCAGCGCCCTCGTCTACGAGGTCGTGATGACGGCGCTGCTGATGTTCGTGATCATGGCCGTCGCTACCGATACCCGGGCCGTGGGAGCGGCGGCGGCGATCGCGATCGGCGCCAGCGTCGGGCTCGACGCGCTGTTCGGCGGCCCGGTCACCGGCGCCTCGATGAACCCGGCCCGCTCGCTGGGGCCGGCGATCGCCACCGGCAGCTTCACCGACCTCTGGATCTACCTCGTGGGCCCGGTCGTCGGCGCGGCGCTGGGCGCGCTCGCCTATCAGGCGGTTCGCGGGCCACATTCCTAGCTACCGTGGCGGCATGCGCCGCCTGTTCGTCCTCGTCGCCGCGGTGATCATGCTCGACACGATGTTCTACGCGGCGATCACGCCGCTGCTGCCCGACTACGCGAGCGACTACGGGCTCTCGAAGACCGCGGCGGGCATGCTCACCGCCTCCTACGCCGCCGGAACGTTGCTGGCGGCCCTGCCGTCCGGCTTCCTCGCCGCCCGGATCGGCTCCCGCCAGACGATGCTCGTCGGCCTCGGCCTGCTCGCCGCCTCCAGCGTCGCCTTCGCGTTCGCCGGCAGCGTCGCCATCCTCGACCTCGCGCGGTTCGCCGAGGGCGTGGGCGGGGCTTGCGCCTGGACCGGGGGACTCGCCTGGCTGCTCGCGGCGTCGCCGGTCGAGCGGCGCGGCGAGATGATCGGCTCGGCGCTCGCCGCGGCGATCTTCGGCATCCTGCTCGGCCCCGTGATCGGCGGGATCGCGACGCTGACCGGACCCGAGATCGTCTTCTGCGCGGTGGCCGCACTGGCCGCGGGCCTCGCCGCCCGGGTGGCGACGACCGCGGGGCCGGCGCCCGCCGGGGTGACGAGCGTGCGCCGGGTCGCGGCGGCGATGATCTCCCGCCCGGTCGCCTTCGCCGGCTGGCTGGTCGCCCTGCCGGCGATCCTCGCCGGCACCTTCAACGTCCTTGTCCCCCTGCGCATGGACGAGCTCGGCGCCACCGGGCTGGCGATCGGCGCCGCCTTCCTGATCGCCGCCGGGATCGAGGCGTTCACGGCGCCCGTGATCGGCCGCCTCTCGGACCGCCGCGGGCGGACCACGCCGATCCGCGCCGGGTTGATCGCCGCCGCGATCGCCTCCCTGGTCCTGCCGATTCCCGAGACCGTCGTGCTGGTCGCGGTCGCCCTGGTCGCGGTCGTGCTGGCGATGAGCCTGATCTGGACCCCGGCGATGGCGTTGCTCTCCGACAACGCCGAGGCCGCCGGGCTCGACCTCGCCTTCGCCAGCGCCATGGTCAGCTTGGCCTGGGCCGGGGGCCAGGTGATCGGCGGCTCGGGCTTCGCCGGCCTCGCCGACGCGACGACCGACGCGGCCGCGTACGGCCTGATCGCGGCTCTGTTCGCGGTCACGCTCGCGTCGGTGCTCGCGGTCCCCCGGTTGCGCACGGCATAGCTGGGATGCAGGCGGGTGACGACGCGCCTAGATTGGCGGCGATGAGGTCGAGGTTCTCGCTCCTGGTGGTGCTGGCGCTCGCCGCCGGCCTGGCCCTCGCCGCGCCCGCCGCGGCCAGGCATTTCCGCTCCTACGCGTCCTGCGGAGCGAAGGGCAAGCACGCCGATGACTTCTGCTTCGAGGGCGATCACCCGGTCGCCGTCCTGCGGGCCTTCGACAAGGCCCACGTCCCCTACGACCTCTGCGTCCGCAAGGCGGGGGAGCGCAAGCACTGCCGCGACCGCCACACCCGCAAGCCGGGTCAGCTCTCGCGCACCCGCTTCGACATCGACGGCTCCGGCAAGTACAAGCTCTCCTGGTTCGCCAACGGGCGGGCGGTCGGCCGCGGCAAGCTCGTCGTCCGCGAGCGCGCCGTGTTCGCGGTCGGCGACTCCCTCGGCGAGGGCACCAAGCCGTACCTGCCGGGCGCCCTGCCGGGGTGGAACGTGAGCCAGTCGGTCTCCGTCTCGCGCTTTCTCCCCGAGGGGGTCTCGATCGTCCGCAACCGGGGCGGCCTGCCGGCGGTGATCGTGTTCGCGCTCGGCACCAACGACGACCCCCACAACGTCAGCGGCTTTCGCAACGCGGTCGAGTCGGTGCTCCAGGTCGCCGGCCACACCCGCTGCGTAGTGGTACCCAACATCGTCCGCCCGCCGGTCGGGGGCGCCAGCTACTCGGGCTTCAACAACGCGCTCGCCGAACTCGCTCAGCACCGCGACAACCTGCGGGTCGTCGACTGGGTGAAGCTGGTCAGCGCCAATCGCGGCTGGCTGGCCGCCGACGGCGTGCACGTGACCGCGACCGGCTACCAGGCGCGAGCGCGGGCGATCGCCCAACAGGTGGAGCGCTGCTGATGGCCGAGACGCTGCGGCTGACCCCGAGCGAGTCGCTGACCGTGGTCGAATCGACGCCGGAGGCGCTGGTGGTCGAGGCGACGTACGGGGCCGGCGGCAAGCCGCCGCCCAAGCACCTGCACCCGATCCAGGACGAGCACTTCCGGGTGCTCGAGGGCGCCCTGTACTTCCGGCTCGGATCGGTGGAGCGCGACCTCGCCGCCGGCGAGGAGATCGACGTCCCGGCCGGCGTCCCCCACCAGGTCTGGAACCCCCACGACGAGCCCGCCCGGGTGAGCTGGGAGACCCGCCCGGCCGGTCGCACCGAGCGCTGGTTTCGCGCCGTCGACGCGCTCAACCGCGAGGCGGGGGAGGGCAAGACGCCGAGCCCGCTCGCCTTCGCGACGCTGCTCAGCGAGTACCGCGACACCTTCCGGCTCACCGTCGGCCCCGACCCCCTGGTCGGACCGGCGATCAAGGCCCTCGGCGCGCTCGGCCGCTTGCGCGGCCACCGCGCCGAGGCCCTCGGCGCGCTCGGCCGCTTGCGCGGCCACCGCGCCGAGTAGGGCATAGGCTGCGGGCGTGAAGTTCGCGGTCGGCTACTTCCCCACCGACGAGGGCATCGACCCGGTGACGCTGGCGCGGATGGTCGAGGAACGGCCGTTCGAGTCGCTGTTCTTCACCGATCACACCCACATCCCGGCCTCGCGCGAGACGCCCTATCCGGCGGGCACCGAGTTGCCGCGCGAGTACTCGCGCATCCACGACCCCTTCGTCGCCCTGATGGCCGCCGGCGCCGCCACCGAGCGGATCATGCTCGGCACCGGCATCTGCCTGGTGGTCGAGCGCGACCCGATCGTGACCGCGAAGGCCGCCGCCAGCCTCGACCGGCTGACCGGCGGGCGGCTGCTGTTCGGCGTCGGCGCCGGCTGGAACCTGGAGGAGATGCGAAACCACGGGACCGATCCCGCCAAGCGGTTCGCGATCCTGCGCGAGCGGGTCGAGGCGATCAAGGAGATCTGGACCTCCGACGAGGCCTCCTACCACGGCGAGCACGTCGACTTCGACCGCATCTGGTGCTGGCCGAAACCGCTCGCCGAGCCGCATCCGCCGATCATCATCGGCGGCCACGGCAAGGGCGTGCTCGACCGGGTGCTGGCCTACGGCGACGAGTGGATGCCGAACCGGATCGGCGACGACGCCAAGATCAGCGCCAGGATCGCCCGTCTGCGCCAGGCCGGCGAGGACGCCGGGCGGGGGCCGATCCCGACCACGCTCGCCAACGCGACGACCGAGCCCGAGGTGCTCGAGCTCTACGAGGAATCGGGCGTCCACCGGGCCCTGTTCTGGGTCGCCCCGGGGGAAGAATCCGACCTCGAACGCCGCCTCGACCGGCTCGCCGCCGGGATCGACGCCTACGAGGGCGCCGGCTGAGCATTCCGGATGATCATCTTCGGGCGATGGCCGCCGTCGAGACTGACGGTCGCAGTGGCATTGGTCATGGCCGGCGTTACGACCGTCGCGCTCTCGGGTCCCT
Source organism: Solirubrobacterales bacterium (assembly GCA_033856255.1). Taxonomy (GTDB): domain Bacteria; phylum Actinomycetota; class Thermoleophilia; order Solirubrobacterales; family 70-9; genus WHSW01. The sequence goes on from JAWVFH010000054.1 coordinate 5,873, forward strand.
ATGTGATCGGCGTGGGCTTGGTTTGCGTCGGCGTGCTCGTCGGTTGGACGCCGCTGCTCGATCTCTTCCGCGCAGGTGACTGAACGAACCGAGAGTCGCGTCTCTCGTTCAACGCGCAACTTATGCCTGCCGACCCCGCGTACGTAAGGTGACCGGCGTGCTTCGCCGCCGCGACCCCAGCAAGCTGACCACGAGCGAGCATCTCGCGGATGCATACGATGCGTTGCGGAAGCAGATGCGACAGGCAGGCCTCGGCAGGTCGCCCAGTGAGGCCGAACGCGGCCTACTCGCCGACATCTCCGCACACATGCGTCGCCTCGCGCTCGATGAGTCGCTCGATCCCCAGCTGAGAGACGCGATGACGGGTGTCGCTCAAACCGCCGATTGGCTACGCGATCCGCCCGAGGCGCCGGCCTCGATTGTCGACTTCGGTGTTTCGTAGCGCTTTTTGTCCAAGCGCAATATTTCGACGAGTGGCGGATAACTGGGCGCTAGGGGGAGTTAGACGCCACTCGAGCGCTCAGACGATCGTTGCGCCTTCCATCCGGAGCGTCGCTAGAGCTGCGTCGAGTCGAACTCGAGCCCGAGCAGCGAGCGGCCGGTGAGCTCCCAGGTCGCGGGGGCGACGAGCATGTGCTGGGTGGCGGCGTGGACGTCGCGGAAGCGGCGCTGCAGCGGGCTCGTCTCGTAGATCGCGCTGCCCCCGGCGAGCGAGTAGGCGGTGTCGACGGCCGCGGCCGCGGTTTCGACCGCGTGGGTCGCGCCCATCCGCACCCGGGCCCGGAGCTCGACCGGGATCTCGTCCGAGGCCCGCGCTGCCTCCCAGGCCCGCTCGACCGATGCGTAGAGCATTCCGCGCGCCGCCTCCAGCCCGGCTTCGGCGCGCCCGACGCCGGTCTGGGTCACCGCCCGCTCGGCGAGCTTGCGGGTGCTCAGGGTCGGCGTCTTCGCGCCGGCCATCCCGATCAGGTCGTCGAGCGCGCCCCGGGCGATCCCGAGCGCGACCGCCGCGATCGCCGCCGCCAGCAGACCGAAGGGCGGGAACGCGTACAGGGGGCCGCGCTCCCGCGGGCGGTCGGTGAGCAGCGAGCCCGAGCGCCTGAGCGGCACCGCGAGCCCGTCCACGGCGATGTCGTGGCTGCCGGTCGCCCGCAGCCCGGAGACCGACCAGGTGTCGATCACCTCGACCTCGCCGGCGGGCATCAGCACCAGGCGGATGTCGGGCCGCCCGCCCTCGAGCAACCGCGGCTGCTCGCCGTCGAAGACGATGCAGCCGCCCATCAGCCAGTCGCAGTTCTCGCAGTTGCTGGCGAAGCGCCAGCGGCCGGTGACCGAGAGCTCGTCGTCGTCGCCGGCGAGCGCTCGGCCGGAGGGGGCGAAGACGCCACCGGTCACCCGGTCGGCTTGGCCGAACACCTCGGCCGCCGAATCCTGGTCGAGATAGGCGGCGAGCATCCCCGAGGTGGCGCAGACGGCGACGCACCAGCCGGGCGTCGCATCGGCGGCCGCGAGCGTCTCGACGACCTCGAGCAGGACCCCGGGGGCCGCTTCCAGGCCGCCGACCGACGCCGGCACGCAGAGGCGGTAGAGACCCGCCGCGGAGAGCTCGGCGGAGAGCTCGGCCGGCAGGCGCCGGCCGCGCTCGGCCTCGGCGGCGAGCTCGGCGGCGTGCGGCGCCAGCGCTCGCGCGGCCTCGACAGGGGTCGTTGACATGGCCGTGATCATCGCAAGATGGCGCTTTCCCGCGAGGGGGACCGTAGTTATCCGCAGCGGATCTGCGGCTGGCTGCCGTTGTCGCCGGCCCGCCCGAGTGGGATCGTGTGTCTCAGGCTGATGGGGCGTATGTGGCCGCCCCGGAGAACCTACGAAGACGTCACCGACTTGGGGGGTGCTCTGTGCCCCGGCGCGAGAGCGTCCCGGTGACGTCTTCGGCATTTGAATGCCCGCCTTAAAGACGCTTGCCGGCGAGGTCGATAGCCCAGCGAGGGACGGCTGACCGAATGACGCTCACAAGATTCAGGCCGGTGCTCGCAACCGCGGCGGTGATCATCGCCGGCTGCGTGGTCGGCGGCGTCGGCTTCGTCCTCGGCCGCGACTCGGCCGAGCCGACGGCAGCACAGCGGGTCACCGCGGTCGCCGACACGCAGGGCCTCGCGGATGCCCGCAAGCGGGGCTACCGGAGCGGCTTCGCCGCCGGGCGGGGCGCCGGCCGCAGTTACCACGAGGGCGTCGTCGCCGGCCGCGCCCAGGGCTACCGGCACGGTCACGAGCGGGGCGGTTACGACGCCCTCGGCGGCGCCAGCTTCGAGTTCGCCCCGGCGACCTTCTACATCGTCCAGTTCGCCGCCGCGGACGGCGGCCCGGAGTTGCGGATCAGCGACGCCCATCAGATGGCGCCAAGCGTCGGCTACGAGCTCTGCAACACCAACGACCTCTGCCAGCGCACTCCGTAGCCGCCGGCTATACGTCGAGCCAGGTCCCGTCCGGGCCGAGGTTGACGACCTCGGTCTCGCCGATCCGCGAGCGCTCTCCCCAGCTCTCGTGGATGTGTCCGCAGACGGCCAGCCGCGGCTGCTTCGCCTCGATCGCCTCCAGGATCGCCTGGCTGCCGAGGTGATCTCCGGCGCTGGAGGCGTCGACGTGGCCGCGGGGCGGCGAGTGGACGACGAGCACGGCGCCGGCCGGGCAGCCCGCCAGCCGCTCGGCGGCGTCGGCGTCGGAGAGGTCGAAGCTCCAGTCCCAGGGCGTGATCGGGACCCCGGCGCCGAGGCCGAAGAACGCGACCCCGTCGATCTCGGTCCCCTCGCCGTGCAGGACCGTCGCCGTCGACCAGGCCGCCGCGGCCTCGCGCAGCGCGTCCTCGGTCTCGTTGTTGCCGGGCACGAGCACGGTCGGCACCTCGATCGCGGCCAGCGCCCCGATCGCCTCGGCGAGGCCCTCGTGGACGGAGGCGAAGTCGCCGGCGCCGATCACGACGTCGGCATCGGAGCTGACCTCGACCAGGCGAGCGGCCTGGTCGAGGTCGCGGTGCAGGTCGGAGAAGGCGAGGATGCGCATGTCTCTCAACCTAGCGACCGGCCGGGAATGGCTCCTCCATCGTCCCCCCGTGGCGGACCCGGTCGCGGGCGTCGCCGAACCGGGTTGCCTCGTAGGCGATCAGGACGACGTGGACGGCGGCGACCGTGAGCACGGCCGCGACGGCATCGACCGAGTGGGCGAACGGGATCAGCGCCAGCAGCACGAGGGCGGCGAACAGCCGCCGGCGGTTGAGCGAGCCGATGTTGCGCAGCCGGAAGGCGACGTGGCCGAGCAGATAGAGGGCGGCGCCGCCGCAAAGGGCGAAGGCGGGGACGGTCTCCAGCGGCTGGTCGACGTCATGCAGGGCCTTCTTCAACCCCAACGCCACGAGCACGATCCCGGCGATCAGCAGCAGGTGCAGGACGCCGTAGGAATCCCGCGCCAGCCGGTTCTGCTCGACGCGGTCCAGCGCCGCGAAGTGGCGCTGGGCGACCAGTGCGACGACGTCGAAGTAGGCCCACCACTGCGCGGCGGCGATTGTCAGACCCGCAATCGCCGTGACCACGACCGCACCGGTGAGCCCGGTCGCGCCGAGCCCGGACCCGGTGGCGACGATCGACTCGCCGAGCGCGATGATGATGATCAGGCCGAAGCGCTCGTGGAAATGCGCGGGCGAGACGCTGAACCCGCTCACGTCCTGGACGTAGGGGGTGCCGTAGTCGATCAGCAGGGCGACGATCCAGAGGCCGGCCGCGGCGCCACCGTCGAGGAAGCCCGCGATCAGGATCAGGGCCGGCCCGGCGAGCAGGCCCGGGGCGAGCCGGCGGATCGCGTCGCGGTTGTCGAGGTCGGGCGCACCGTAGGTGTAGACGGCGATGTGGATGACCCGGACGGCGAAGTAGGCGAACCCGAAGACGACGGAGTCGTCGCCGAACGCCTTCGGAATCGCGAGCGCCGCGACCAGCATCGCCGCCATCGCGCTCATCAGCCCGAGTCGGGCGAGGCCGTCGTCGGAGTGCAGCGAGTTGGTGAGCCAGGCGAACCCGCCCCAGGTCCACCAGACGGCGGCCAGGACCAGCATCCCCTGGCCGACGCCCTCCCAGGTGGGGTGGGCGGCCATCAGCCCGGTGACCTGGGTGAAGGCGAAGACGAAGACGAGGTCGAAGAAGAGCTCCAGCGGGGTGACCTTCTGCTCCTCGGGGTCGGCCGCCTCGGGCTCCACCGCCATCGTGGTCGTCGTCGCCTCCATCAGGCACAGATCATGCCAACGCCTCGTGCCCGGCAGCGAGCTCTTCGCCCAGCGCCAGCGTCGCCGGATCGAGCTCCGCCTCGACGAGATCGAACCGGCGCCCGAGCTCGGCGACGAGCGCGGCCTCCACGTCATCGAGCGTCGCCCCCGGCACCTCGTCCTCGACGCTGCCGACCGTCGCCGGATCCCAGTCGAGCTCGAGCGCGGCGTAGGCGGGCTCGAGCGCCGAGCGCAGCAGCTCCGATCCCTGGACGACGATCACGGCGCCGACGTGGGCGCCGCCGCTGATCAGGCGCTGGCCGATCCCGGCGAGCTTCGTCCGACCGCGGGCGTTGACGCTCCAGGCGCCCGGGCAGTACTCGCCCGCGACCTCGCCGACCCGGGCGTCGACGCCGAGCCCCCGCAGCGCCTCGGTGACGATCCCGGCGAGCTGCTGGAAGCGCTCCCGGGTGCCGGCCACCGGCCGTTCGGCAGGGCTTGCCCATGCCAGCGCCAGCGTGCCCTCGTGAAACGCCGCGGCCCGGCCGCCGGCCAGCCGGACGACCGGCTCGAAGCCGGCGGCCCGCGCCTCCCGTACGGCGCGCTCGAAGCCCGGCGCGGCGCGATCCTGCTTGGAGAAGGCGAGCTCGCGCGCCGGCCGGTGGAGGCGAACGGTCGCGTCGAGCTCGCCGGCGGCGACCCGTCGCAGAACTGCCTCGGAGACGCCGGTGCCATAGGCGGGACGGTCCGGGAAGCCTTCGCGGATCAGCCTCAGGCTGGAGCGGGGACGCTCCCCCGGGTTCAGTGCGGATTTGTGAGCGTTTCCTTGCAAGAGTGACACCCGTCACACACAAACGTCCGTTCGTCCGTCAACCTGCTCAGCCCACGGATTCGACCCGGGCCGTGAGCGTAACGCCGGCCCGGGGCCGCGAAGCCGCCCGGCCAACCACCCCGATTCATTTCGAGGCGAACTACGCCGACCGGGCGCACCGAACGGAGGACATCCCGTGTCACCCAAGGCAAGACTTGTTTCGATCTCGTGCGCGCTCGCGCTCGTCACCACGGGCGCCGCGCAGGCGGCCGACCCGCAGATCAAGTTGTTCTACAAGCCGGCCGTCCGGTTCGAGAGCTCCGTCCAGGCGCACAAGGCGCAGCAGCACGCGCAGGCGCTCGGAGCCAAGGGCAAGCGCCTGGCCGAGAAGGCGACGAAGCTGGCCAAGGAGCCCAGCTACGCGCTCGCCGGCGGCGTCTCGCAGTCGACCCTGGACGCGATCGCGGCCTGCGAGTCGGGCGGCAACCCGGCCGCGGTCGACTCGTCGGGGACCTACTACGGCCTCTACCAGTTCGACATGGGCACCTGGGCATCGGTCGGCGGCAGCGGCAGCCCCGCGGCCGCCTCGCCCGAGGAGCAGAGCTACCGCGCCTCGCTCCTCTACGCCCGCGCCGGCTCCAGCCCCTGGCCGGTCTGCGGCGTCTGAGCGAACCGCGCTGCCCGCGGACTTGAGACGCCCACTCCGAATGCCGATCTATTCGGGGTGGGCGTCAATGACCTAGTCGTCGTCCAGGGCCTGCGCGATACGCGTGGGGCCCTGGAGCGCTGGAACACGCACCCCTGGCCCGTGCTCCGGGTCTGGTTCGGCGGCGCGCTGGCCGTCGCCTCGGCGCTGCTGCTCGCGGTCTGGGCGGTCGCCGCGCTCTCGCCGGCCGACCTCACCCGGCTCAGCCTGCCGGGCCTCACCGAGGAGCCGGGCGTCGGCGACGTCGCCAACATCCTCTTTCGCAACTCGCTCGTCCTCGCCCTGCACGCGTTCGCCTGCGTCGCCGGCTTCATCGCCGGCAGCTCGCTGGTCATCTCGGCTCAGGGCCGCAGCGGGCTCTCCAAGCTGGTGCACGAGAAGGCGCGCCCGATCGCCTTCGCCTGGGTGACTCTGGTCACCTGCTTCTCGCTGATCACACAGGCCTACGCGCTCGGGCTGACCGGAGCCCAGCTCGCGCTCCAGCTCGGCGTCTCCCCGGGAGTTCTGGTGCTGACGACCCTCCCGCACGCGATCCCGGAGCTGGTCGCCCTCTTCCTGCCGCTGGCGGCGTGGACGATCGCCAGCCGCCGCAGCGAGTGGAAGGACCTGCTCGCCGCGACCTTTGCCACCGTCGCGATCGCCATCCCGATGCTGGTCGCGGCCGCGGTCTGGGAGACCTACGTCTGGCCCCACATCCTGATCGCCGTCTCCCCGTACGCCTGAGCGTCAGGCCCTGACGCTTTCCGTCTCGCCGAGCAGGGCGCGGCGGAAGACGCGCTCCTCCTCGTCGAAGAGGAAGCCCCAGAGGTGGTGGCGCTCGAGCAGCGAGCGGCGCTTGGTCTCGAGGATCGCCTGGCGCGGCAGCGAGGCGATCCGCTCACCGAGCTTCAGTCCCCGTTCGACCACGTCGCCGTTCGCCACCTCGCGGACGATCCCGAGGCGCTGCGCCTCGGTCGCGGAGACGACGCGGCCCGTGAGGCAGAGCTCCTTGGCGACGGTGGCGGGCAGCACCGCGCGGGCGGCCGCGTAGCTGGGCGGGATTCCCCGGGGGAGCTCCGGATAGCCGAATTGCGCCCGGTTCGAGGCGACGCGCAGATCGCACAGCAGCGAGAGCGCGAAGCCGCCGGCGAGCGCCGGGCCGTTCACCGCGGCGACCACCGGCCGGGTGCAATCGCCGACCGCCTGGAAGGCGATCGTGCTGGTCTCGACGAGGCGCTCGCGGTTGGCACGATCGCCGCCGAACTCGCTCGTGTCCATGCCCGAGCAGAAGGCGCTGCCGGCGCCGGTGAGGACGACGCAGCCGACGCCGTCGTCGGTCGAGAGCGAGCCGAAGGCCTCGGCGAGCTCGCCGCGCAGCTCGATCGAGAGGGCGTTGCGTTTCTCGGGCCGGCTCAGGGTGACGAGCGCGACCTCGCCGTGGCGCTCGACCGTCAGCGTGGGGGACACGGCCGCGATGCTAGTTCAGTTATGCGGCTTCTCGGTGGCCGCCGGGTTCGCTGCGCGGCCGCGGTGCGCTTCGGGTGATCTTGATCTCGCCGGCGATCAGGTCGGGCGAGAACTCGCGCAGCATCAGCTCCAGGCACCGCTTGCAGCTGCACTCGGGCACGCTCACCCCGGTCTCCGGGCAGATCCGTCCACCCCACTCGTTCGCCACGGCGCCAGAGTACGACCGCCGTCAGGCGGAAAAACCGTGCGAGGATGGCGGGATGACGGAGTCCGACGAGACCGCGCCCGAGGAGGTGGAGGCGGCGGGGCCCGGTGAGCTCGGCCGCAAGCCCGCCGACGCGACCGCGGCCGCCCGGATCGGGGCGCCGACGCGCGGCAACCGCAAGCTGGAGGCGCTGCTCGAGGCCCTCAACGCTGACCCCGAGGTCCGCGCCTGGTGGCACATGACCCAGGTCCAGTCCGAGCGGCTGGGGATGTCCGACCACTCCTGGGTCCACATGCGGATCGTGCTCAACATCGCCCTGCGCCTCTTGCGGCTGCTGGTCAAGGGCGGGCTGCAGCCGGCGATGGTCACCGACCACGCGATGAAGGAGCGCGACGCTGAGGTCGTCGTCGCCGCGGGATCGTTGCTGCACGACGTCGGCATGTCGATCCACCGCGCCGACCACGAGGCCTACAGCCTCTTCCTCGCCGAGCGCAAGCTGCGCGAGGTACTGGAGCCGATCTACAAGGACCCGTCGGAGCGCGCCGTGGTGATCGCCGAGTCCCTGCACGCGATCATCGGCCACCGCCGCCGCGGCGAGCCCTACACGGTCGAGGCCGGGGTGGTGCGGGTGGCCGACGCGCTCGACATGGCGCACGGCCGCACCCGGCTGCCGGTCGACGCCGGCAACATGGGCATCCACTCGATCTCGGCCGCGGCGATCGACCGGGTCGAGATCCTGGCCGGGAGCGCGCGGCCGGTGCGGATCGAGATCACGCTGAACAACTCGGCCGGGATCTTCCAGGTCGATGATCTGCTGGCGACGAAGCTCAGCGGGACCCCGCTCGAGGGTCACGTCGAGGTGGTCGCCGAGGTCGAGGGCGAGACCGAGAAGCGGCTGCTGACCGAGTTCCGGATCGGGACCGACACCTAAAGGGGGTCTGACCCCGTTGAGGGTTAGACGCCGGCGCCCGCGGCGCCGCGGCCCTCGCCGCCGGCGAAGCGCGCCGCGCCCGCGGCGCCGGTGATCACCGAGTCGCGGCCGAGCTCCGCCTCGCGCGCGATCCCCTGGTCGAAGGGGACGCCGATCCCCTCGAGCGCCGCGCGGCGATCGGAGAGCATCGTCTGCTGCGGGAAGGCGGCCAGGCCCTCGGCGATCTCCAGCGCTCGCTCGAGCTGGCGGCCGGTCGCCACCACCTCGGTCACCATCCCCCAGGCGAGCGCCTCGTCGGCTTCGATCACCCGGCCGGTGAGGATCATCTCCAGCGCCCGGCCGATGCCGACGATCCGCGGCAGGCGCTGGGTGCCGCCATCGATCAGGGGCACACCGAAGCGGCGCTCGGTGAACCCGAGTCGCGCGCTTTCGGAGGCGACCCGCAGGTCGCACCAGAGCGCCAGCTCGAGGCCCCCGGCCAGGCACCAGCCGGAGATCGCGGCGATCGTCGGCTTCGAGGCCCGCAGGCGCGTGAACCCGAGCGGGCCGTCGGGACGCTGGTCGAGCCAGCCGGAGATCGCGGCCTCGCGGTCGGCCTCGCTGCCGCCGTCGGGGTTGGCGGCGATGAAGGCCTCGGTCTTCTCGGCAAACGCCTTCAGGTCGGCGCCGGCGCAGAACGCCTCCGGCCCCTCGCCGGTGAGCACCAGCGCCCGCGCCTCGTCGTCGGCCTCGAAGCGGTGAAAGCCGTCGAGCAGCCCCGCCGCGGTCTCGTCGTCGACCGCGTTGCGCCGCTCCGGGCGCGTGATCGTGACGACGGCCGCGGCGCCGATCCGCTCGTAGCTGACCTTGCTCACGCTGGGGGGCTACGGGCCGCGGAGGCGCTCGAGCTCGTCGCGGGCCCGGTCCTTGCGGCTCTCGAGCCGTATCTGGATCAGGCTCGCGACGGTGACCAGGATCGCGAAGAAGGCCATCACGCCGAAGGCGAACAGGGTCACCACCTTGTCGTCGGTCCGCCCGTAGAGGCCGACACCGTCGGCGGCCATCGCCGCCGGCGAGAGCACCAGCGCGACGAAAGCCGCGAGGGCGAATGACCAGGTTGCTCTGCGCAGCCGGCTCACGCCCTGGACTCTATCGCCGCACGCGCAATCCGGGGCGCTGTCAGGTTATGTTCAGGCCGAGTCCTGGCCGCGCGCTCTAGGCTCCCGCCCGGATGTCGATCCTGCAAGCGATCGTCCTCGGGATCATCGAGGGCGTCACGGAGTTCCTGCCGATCTCGAGCACCGGCCATCTGACGATCGCCGAGCAGGCGATGGGCTTCCAGATCGACGACGCCGACATCACGGCCTTCACGGCGATCATCCAGGTCGGCGCCGTGGCCGCTGTGCTCATCTTCCTCTGGGACGACATCTGGAAGATCCTCACCTCGCTGTGGCGCGGGATCACCGAGCCCCGCAGCCGCTCGACGCGCGATTTCCGCTTCGGGCTCGCGATCGCCATCGGCTCGATCCCGATCGCGATCGCCGGCCTGATCTTCCGCCATCAGATCGAGGGCTCGCTGCGCAACCTCTGGGTGGTCGGCACGGCGCTGATCCTCTGGAGCTTCGTCATGTACGCCGCCGACAACTCGGCGACCCAGCGCCGCCACGAAGAGGACTTCACGATGCGCGACTCGATCGTCATGGGCCTCACCCAGTGCATCGCCCTGATCCCCGGAGTCTCGCGCTCGGGGGCAACGATCGCCGCCGGCCTGTTCCGCGGTCTCGACCGAGTGACCGTGACGCGGATGTCGTTCTTCCTCGCGATCCCGGCGCTGACCGCCGCCGGGGTGCTCGAGGCGGTGACCAAGGCGTCGGACATCTCCGCCGGGATCGGCTGGGGGCCGACGCTGGTAGCGCTGGCGGTCAGCTTCTTCGTTGCCTACGCCTCGGTTGCCTGGCTGCTGCGCTACGTCGCCGGCCACAACTTCTCGCTCTTCATCGTCTACCGGGTGCTGCTCGGTGTCGTGATCCTGGCCCTCGTCGCCACCGGCGTCAGCAGCCCGACGTAATCCCCGGTCGCGGGGCATAGAAAGCGCGCGGCTCGGGGCAGGATGAGCCGCGCGCTGTGACGAGAGAGAGGATCTCGCTCGCCGCAGCGTTCTCGAATGGCCGTCCCCGGGCGTGAAAATCCGAGAAATTGCGTGTGAAAGTCCTGTGAACCGAGGTGCTGAGCCGTCTGTGGCATCTACCATGATCACGATGATGAGCGCGTCTTCGGCGGCCGTGCGGGTTGCGGTGATCGACACCGACAGCGGTTTCCTGCACGTCCTCGGTCGCCGTTTCGAGTCAGCGGGCTGGGAGTACCGCGTGCACTCGGCCAACGTTCCGACCGAGGAGCTCGTGGCGATGAAGCTGAACGCGTTGCTCGTCGATCTGAATCAGCTCGGCCCTCTGGGCTGGGAGTTCCTCGAGCGCGTGTGCGGCATGCTGCCCGACCTCGGCGTCGTCGTCTGCACACAGGGCTCGACCGTGGCTCAGCGGGTCCGGGGTCTTCGCCTTGGCGCTGACGACTGGATCGTCAAGCCGGCGCATCCGGAAGAGGTGATGGCCAGGATCGAGGCCGTGGTACGCCGCCGCCGCCGGGCGAGCTCGAAGACCGACTTCGGCCCGTTGGTCGCCGGCGAGATCGAGATTCGCCCCGATCAGTTCCAGGCGTTCGTCTCCGGGCGCAGCATGGGTCTGACGAGGCGGGAATTCGAGTTGCTCGAGACGCTCGCCGAGGCAAGCGGGCGTGTGATCGAACGCGAGCAGATCTACCAGCGTGTCTGGGGATACGCGATGGCCCACGGCGACCGCTCCGTTGATGTATTCGTGCGCAAGCTGCGAGCGAAGCTGCAGAAGCAGTCGCCCAACTGGAATTACATCCACACCCACTTCGGGGTGGGCTACCGCTTCGACGCCGAAGCTGTCACGGGCGACACCGAGCTTCCCACCGAGCCCGCGGCCGAACCACAGCCGGAGACTCGTTCACAGCGTTTTCACACCTCGGCGACTTCCTCGTAACACCGCGACCCGAGCGCGCTGCGAGCCTGATCGCGTCAAGCGATCAACAGAAGAAGGAAGCAAGTGATCACGAAGAAGTGGTTCGTCTGCGCATGCGCCGGGGGCGCACTGGCGCTCGGAATCGCCGCCTGTGGCGACAGCTCAAGCGACTCGACCAGCAGCGGTTCCTCATCGGCGGGGTCGGGTGACCTCTCCGGCGAGATCGCCGGCGCGGGCTCGAGCGCCCAGGAGGCGGCCCAGGAGGCCTGGATCGCCGGCGTCCAGGGCGCGAACGCCGACGTGACGATCTCCTACGACCCGGTCGGGTCGGGCGGCGGCCGCGAGCAGTTCAACGCCGGCGGCGTCAACTACGCGGGCACGGACTCGTCGTTCGCCGACGAGGAGCTCACCGCCGCAGAGAAGCAGTGCGGCGGCGCCGAGAACTTCGTCCAGATCCCCGCCTACGTCTCGCCGATCGCGGTGATCTACAACCTCCCGGACGTCGATTCGCTGCAGCTCAGCCCGGACACGATCGCGGGGATCTTCAAACAGGAGATCACGACCTGGAACGACCCGGCGATCGCCGCGGACAACCCCGACGCGACGCTGCCGGACACGCGGATCACGCCGGTCAACCGCTCGGACGACTCCGGCACCACGGCCAACTTCACCGACTACCTGTCGAAGGCCGCGCCCAGCGTCTGGACGTTCCCACCGGACGACACCTGGCCCGTCAAGGGCGGCGAGTCCGCCGAGGGCACCTCGGGCGTCGTCGAGGCGGTGACCGCGGGTGAGGGCACGATCGGCTACGCCGACGCGAGCCAGGCCGGCGACCTCGGGATCGCCAACGTCGGGGTCGGCGACTCGTTCATCGAGCCGACCGCCGACGGCGCGGCCCACGACGTCGAGATCTCGAAGGAGAGCACGAGCGTTGGCGGCGCCGAGTACGTGACCGCCTACGAGCTCGAGCGCACCTCGACCGATACGGCCAACTACCCGGTCGTGCTGGTCTCGTACCTGGCCACCTGCACGTCGGGCGACGGCTCGGACATCGTCAAGGCGCTGTTCGACTACGCGATCAGCGCTGAGGGCCAGCAGGCCGCGGCCGACAACGCCGGCTCGGCTCCGATCACCGACAAGGTCCGCGAGCAGATCCAGCCCTCGGTCGACGCGATCCAGGCGGGCTGAGCGCCTGGAAGCGCATCTGGACACCACCACCAACGCCGGGCAGATCCTCGCCGCGGCGTCCGGCGGTAGCCGCCGCGCTGGAGATCGGATCTTCTCCAACGCGGCGGTGATCGCCGGGGTGACGATCCTCGTCCTGCTGGCCGGGGTGGCGATCTTCCTGATCGGCGAGTCGGTGCCGGCCGTGACGGCCAACTCGGCCGACCTGCCGGACGGCAAGAGCGTGCTCTCCTACGTTGCGCCGCTCGTCTTCGGAACCCTGCTGGCGGCGACCATGGCGGTGATCGTGGCCGTGCCGCTGGCCGTCGCGGTCGCCCTCTTCATCACCCACATCGCGCCCAAGCGGCTGGCTCAGCCGCTTGGCTACATCGTCGACCTCCTGGCCGCGATCCCGAGCATCGTCTACGGCCTCTGGGGGATCTTCGTGATCGGTCCCGCGGCCGTGCCGGTGATGGACTGGCTCGAGCAGCACCTCGGCTTCATCCCGCTGTTCGCGGGCCCGGCGTCGCCGACCGGGCGCACGATGCTGGTCGTCACGATCGTGCTCGCGGTGATGATCCTGCCGATCGTCTCCGCGGTCGCCCGCGAGGTCTTCTCGCAGACCCCTCGCCGGCTCCAGGAGGGGGCGCTGGCGCTCGGGGCGACGCGCTGGGAGATGATCCGGATGACCGTGCTGCCGTTCGGCAAGTCGGCGGTGATCAGCGGCTCGATGCTCGGCCTCGGCCGCGCCCTCGGTGAGACGATGGCGGTGGCGATCATCCTCTCCGCCTCCGGCGTCGTCACCTTCAACCTGATCAGCTCGTCGAACTCCTCGACGATCGCCGCCAACATCGCCCTCAACTTCCCCGAGTCCTCGGGGATCGCCGTGAACGTCCTGATCTTCACCGGCCTCGTCCTCTTCGGGATCACCCTCGTCGTCAACATGATCGCCCGGCTGATCATCGCCCGGAGCAATGTCCAGTAGCGCCGCCCCACTCGAGCCCGATTCGCCCTTCTCGACGGCTGCGATGGGCACCGGGACGCTGCCCGACTGGGCCCCATATGGGGTCGTCGCCGGGTCGGCGGCGTTCGCCGCGACCGTGCTCGCCGCCACCTCGAGCTTCGCCTTCGGCCTCCTCTTCTTCGCCACCGCGCTCATCTCCAGCGCCACGATCTACGGCTGGTCGCGCGCGGTCGAGGGTCGGCGCGAGGCCAAGAACCGCCTGGTCACGTTCGTGATCGTCTTCGCCTTCCTGCTCGCCCTGACGCCGCTGATCTCATTGGTCTACGAGGTCGTGCACCGCGGCCTGGCGCGCTTCGACGCCGACTTCTTCACCACCTCGGCGCGGGGGGCGATCGGTGCCGAGGGGGGCGCCGAGCACGCGATCATCGGCACCCTGGTGATCACCGCCGTCGCCACCGTGATCGCGGTGCCGATCGGGCTGATGGCGGCGATCTACCTGAACGAGTACGGCACCGGCCGCCTGCGCCGGGCCCTGACCTTCTTCGTCGACGTGATGACCGGAATCCCGTCGATCGTCGCCGGGCTGTTCGCCTTCGCGCTGTTCGAGCTCTTCTTCGGTCCCGGGATCCGGCTCGGGATCATGGGCTCGGTGGCGCTCGCGGTGTTGATGATCCCGATCGTCATCCGCTCGGCGGAGGAGATCCTCAAGATCGTCCCCAACCACCTGCGCGAGGCCGCCTACGCGCTGGGGACGCCGAAGTGGCGGACGATCGTCAAGGTCGTGCTGCCGACGGCGCTCGCCGGCCTGGTCACCGGGGTGATGCTGGCCGTCGCCCGGATCATCGGCGAGACGGCCCCGCTGCTGGTCACCACCGGGGTCGTCGACTCGGTGAACGCGAACCCGTTCGAGGGCCGGATGCAGAACCTCGCCGTCTACGCCTTCAACGAGTACCGCAGCCCGGGCGTGGACCGCCAGGCCGCTTTCGACCGCGCCTGGGCGGCGGCGCTGACCCTGCTTTTGATCGTCATGGCCTTGAACCTGATCGCGCGGTTCGTCTACCGCCGGTTCGGAACCGAAATCCGCTGACAACACGACCCGGGAGCATGGATATATGTCGCAGCAGGCCGCAGGAAGCACGATGAGCAGCGAGCTCCCGGCCGAGGACGTCGCGCCCGCGCCGGCGCTCTCGGCGCTCGAGCCCGCGCGCGAGCGGGTGACGCGTCCGATCGACCGCCCGGCCACGACCGTCGAGGTCAGGGACGTGGACCTCTACTACGGCGACTTCCAGGCCGTGCGGGGCGTGACGATGACGATCGAGCCGAACAAGGTCACGGCCCTGATCGGTTCCTCGGGTTGCGGCAAGACGACCTTTCTGCGCTCGCTCAACCGCATGCACGAGCTCACCCCGGGCGCCCGGGCCGACGGCGAGATCACCCTCGACGGCCACAACATCTACGACGCGAGGATCGACCCGGTCGCGGTGCGACGGCTGGTGGGAATGGTCTTCCAGGCGCCGAACCCCTTCCCGACGATGTCGATCGCCGAGAACGTCGCCGCCGGGCTCAACCTCAACAACCGCAAGGTCTCCAAGTCCGACCGGGAGGCCGTGGTCGAGCGCGCGCTTCGCGGTGCGCACCTCTGGGATGAGGTCAAGGACCGCCTCGACAAGCCCGGCTCGGGGCTCTCGGGGGGCCAGCAGCAACGCCTCTGCATCGCCCGCGCCACCGCGGTCGAGCCCGAGGTCCTGCTCATGGACGAGCCCTGCTCGGCCCTCGACCCCGTGGCCACCCTGGCGGTCGAGGACCTGATCGCCGAGCTCAGGGCCAAGTACACGATCGTGATCGTCACCCACAACATGCAGCAGGCCGCGCGGGCCAGCGATACGACCGCGTTCTTCAACATCGAAGCGAGCGGCAAACCCGGGCGCCTGATCGAGATGGGGCCAACGGAGAAGATCTTCACCAGCCCGCGGGAAACAGCCACCGAGGACTACGTCAGCGGGCGGTTCGGCTGAGGATGGCCGTTCGGGTCGAGTACCGCGAGGAGCTGGAAGCGCTCGAGCGCCGCGCGCTGGAGGGGATCGAGCTGGTCGCCGGCCAGCTCGAGCGGGCTATCGAGGCGGTTGAGCACCGCGACACCGAGCTCGCCGAGCTCGTGATCGCCAACGACGACGTGATCGACGGGCGCTATCTCGAGGTCCACCAATCGATCCTCACCCTGCTCGCCACCCAGGCGCCGGTGGCGACGGACCTGCGGCTGATCGCGGCGCTCCTGCACCTGATGAAGGCGATCGAGCGGATGGGCGACCAGTGCGTGAACGTCGCCAAGCTGATCCCGCTGACCGGTCATACGCCGCCCGCCGACGAACGGATCGTCCGCGACGTGGTGACGATGGGCAAGCAGGTCAAGACTCAGCTCTCACAGGCCAAGCGCGCCTTCGAGCAGCGTGACGTCGAGATGGCGCGCGACCTGGTGCGCCAGGACGACGTCGTCGACAACCTCAACAAGGAGATCTTCCGGATCGCGCTCGAGATCGGCGACGATCACGACCGTCGCGAGTGGGCGATGACGATGATCCTCGGAGCCCGCGCGATCGAGCGGATCGGCGACAACACCGTCGACATCGGCGAGCAGGTGGCCTTCATCGTCACCGGGCTGTTTCGCGAGTTTCAGGACGCCTCGCACCCCGGCGAGCCGGTCCCGAACTAGTGGTCGCGTCCATGGCGCCGCCCGCGCCTATCCGCACCCTTTGGCATGATCGGTTGATGCTGTGCGCCGCGGTCGACATAGGCTCGAACACCACCCGTGTGCTGGTCGCGGAGCCCCAGGACGGCCAGCTGCGCAAGGTGATGGAGCAGCGGGCCTACACCCGCTTCGAAAAGGACTCGAAGCGCAAGGGCAAGATCACCGACGAGAAGATCGCCGAGCTCGCCGAGGTCGTCACGACCCAGGTGCGGCTGGCCGAGGAGCTCGGCGCCGAGGCGATCCGGATCGTCGCCACCGCGGCGATCCGCGAGTCGAAGAACGCCGAGCAGGCGGCGGCGCAGATCGCCGAGGCGGCAGGTATGCCGGTCGACGTCCTCTCTGAGGAGGAGGAGGGGCGCCTGGCCTTCATCGGCGCGACCAAGACCCTCGGCCACCCGGTCGAGGGCGACATCGGGGTCGTCGACGTCGGTGGCGGCTCCTCGGAGATCATCCTCGGCACTGTGACCGAGGGCGTCCGCGAGGTGCGGTCGTTCAAGATCGGCTCCGGGGCCGTCGCTGAGGAGTTCCTGACCAACGATCCGCCGTCGGCGTCCGAGATCCGCTCGCTGCGCGACTACATCGACGACTTCTTCGAGGGGATCGAGGTCGAGCAGCCCGCGCAGGCGGTCGCGGTGGGCGGCAGCGCCACGTCGCTGCGGACCCTGGTTGGGGCGGTGCTCGAGTACGAGACCCTGGAGCGGGCGGTGCGGGTCCTGACCGGCGATCCGATCGCCGAGGTGGCGAAGAAGTTCGAGCTCGATCCGCGCCGGGTCCGGATCCTGCCCGCCGGAGTGCTGATCCTGGAGAAGCTCGCCGAGCTGCTCGGCCAGCCGCTTCAGATCGGCAAGGGCGGCCTGCGCGAGGGGATCATCCTCGATCTGCTTCACGACGCCTCGAACGGCGCGCCCGCGGTGATCGCGGCCTAGGGGCAGCCGGCGTTAGGCTGCCTGGATGGCCAAGGCCCGGCCGATCCCCGAGCTCGGGGAGGACGATGCGTTCGCTGCCGCCGCGGCGAAGATCGTCGCGACTCGTGCCCGGGAGCTCGCTGACGAGGCGGCCGGCGTGCTCGACGTCGATGACATCGAGCGCGTACACGACATGCGGGTCGCGACCAGGCGGCTGCGGGCCGCGCTCGAGGTCTTCGAGCCCTGCTTTTCGAAGCGGCGTTTCCGGGCGACGCTGAAGGAGGTCAAGGCGCTCGCCGACGCCCTCGGGGAGCGGCGCGATCGAGACGTCACGATCGCGGCCCTGACCGACTTCGAGAGCGAGATCGGCGCCCCCGACCGCCCGGGGATTCGCAATCTGACCGAGCGCCTTCGCCACGAGCAGGCGAAGGCCAACGAGGGGCTCGCGCCTTACGTGACCAGAGCGCGGGTGACGGCGCTGCGCGAGCGCCTCGATGAGCTCGTCGCCGAGGCGGAGGGAACAATTCCGGCCACCTCCTCGGTTTCGCCTACGGGGGTGCCGGGTCCCCGCGAGGGATCGGATGTCGGGACGGTGCGCCCCGTG
Source organism: Solirubrobacterales bacterium (assembly GCA_033856255.1). GTDB lineage: Bacteria > Actinomycetota > Thermoleophilia > Solirubrobacterales > 70-9 > WHSW01. The sequence goes on from JAWVFH010000054.1 coordinate 23,621, forward strand.
CCTGAGGCTCCGACCGACCCGGATGTGCGCGCCGTCACCAACGGGGGCGAGCCGCGGTGAAGGCGAAGCGCGTCCGCAAGCTCGATCCCGAGGGTCCGCTGGTCGAGAACGCCGCCCGGATCGTGCGGGTGCGCCTGGATGAGCTGCGGTCGTTCGCCCCCGCGGTCCTGCGGCCGGAGAGCGCAACCGAGCAACACGACATGCGGATCGCCGCCAAGCGGCTGCGCTACGTGCTCGAGGTAACCGGGTTCTGCTTCGGCGCGGCCGCCGACACGGCGCGGCGGCGGGCGCGCGACATCCAGGACGTGCTCGGCGACCTCCACGACTGCGATGTGATGCTGCCGCTGGTCTCAGACCACGTCCAGCACCTGCGCAGCGCCGACGCAGCGATCGTCCTCGAACGTGCCGGTGCCGCCCGCGAGCTCGACCCTTCGCTGGTCACCAGAGCACCGCACCGGACCTCCTACCGGGGGCTGGAGGTGCTCGCCGTTCACACCGAGGCGCGGCGAGGGCTGCTGTTCCAGCGTTTCGTCGAGCTCTGGGGCGAGCTCGAGCGGGCGGGAACCTGGGAGCGCCTCGAGCGGGCGATCGAGCGCAAGGTAGGGGAGCTGCGCGAGCGTCAGGCAGCGATCGAACGCGCCGAACGCGCCCAGCACGAGCTCGAGGCCGCCGAGCTCGCCGAGCGCGAGGCCGCCGCACGCGCGCGCCGGGCGGCTGAGGCGCTGGCGGAGGCGCGCCGGATGCGGGAGGGACCGGGCGCTCCGTAACGAGTACCGCCGTGTTCGTGGGGGTACGGTGACCGACGTGGCAGGAAGACGCAGCTCGCCCCGACGCTGCGGCGCTCCGGCCGCGGCCCTGCTGGTCGCGCTCGCCACGGCGGCGGTGGCGAGCGCCGCGGCGCCAGGATCCGCCGGGCTCGGCGACCCGTACTTCCCCCGGGCCGGCAACGCCGGCTACGACGTCGGCCACTACGCGCTCGACCTCAGCTACGGGCCCGAGAGCCGGACGCTGACGGCGACGGCGAAGATCACCGCGACCGCGACCGAGGACCTGAGCAGCTTCAACCTCGACTACCAGGGCCCGAGGGTGCTCTCGGTGAACGTCGCGGGGCAGAGCGCGGGCTTCGAGCGCGACGGCGGCGAGCTGGTCGTCACCCCGGCCGCCGCCCTCGCGGCGGGCACGACGTTCGACGTCGTGGTCGCCTATCGCGGCCGGCCCGGGCCCGTGATCGACCCCGACGGCTCCAAAGAGGGCTGGGTCCCGACCGGCGACGGGGCCTTCGTCGTCGGCGAGCCGGTCGGGTCGCCGACCTGGTTTCCCTGCAACGACTACCCGACCGACAAGGCGACGTTCGAGATCCGCGTCACCGTCCCGCGGGGCATCGAGGCGATCTCCAACGGCGCTCTGCTCGGGCGGCAGCGCCACGGCCACCACGTCACCTGGTCCTACGCCGAGGACCAGCCGATGGCGACCTACCTGGCGACGGCGACGATCGGCAACTTCCGGATCGAGCGCTCGAGCTTCATGGGGATCGATTCGCTGATCGCCGTCGACCCGCGCGAGGCGCGGGCCTCGCGCGGCCCGCTCTCGAAGATCGAGCCGATCACCCGCCTGTTCAGCAAGCTGTTCGGCCCCTACCCGTTCGGCCAGACCGGGGCGATCGTCGACCGCGCGCCGCACGTCGGCTACGCGCTCGAAACGCAGACGCGGCCGATCTACGACCAGGCGCCCGGCGAGATCACGGTCGCCCACGAGCTCGCCCACCAGTGGTTCGGGGACTCGGTGAGCCTCGCCCGCTGGGAGGACATCTGGCTCAACGAGGGCTTCGCGACCTGGGCGGAATGGCGCTGGGACGAGGCGACCGGCGGGACGACCACGGCGACCGTGTTCAAGCGGCTGCAGCGGACGTCGGCCGCCCGCGAGGGCTTCTGGGATCCGCCCCCCGCGAACCCCGGCGGCCCGGCGGAGCTGTTCGCGAACTCCGTCTACGTGCGCGGCGGGATGGCGCTCGAGGCGCTGCGCCAGCGGATCGGCGACAAGGCCTTCTACGCCACCCTGCGCGCCTGGGCCGCCGACCACGCGTACGGCAACGCCACGATCGACGAGTTCATCGCTCTGGCCGAGGCCCAGTCCGGCCGGCAGCTCGACCCGCTGTTCCAGAAGTACCTCTACGCATCCGGCAAGCCCTAGGCCGTCGAAAAGTTCGCTTGAACATGGCGTGCAGACCCTTGCCTGATCGCTCGAATGGCGCCTAACTCCGCCTAGCACCCAGTTACCCGCCACTCGACGGCAACGGTGCGATCCCGACGCCAGTGCAACGCAAAGCTTCGACTCGTCTTCCAAGTGCAATTGGCGATTTATGGGTCGTATGGACCCGAAACTCGCCAAAGCGGCGGCGGCTCTGTCAGTCCGCGAAGTCCGCGGACCGCTTCTCCAGGAAGGCGCTGACCGCCTCGGGCGGCGCGACGCCGAACGTGCTCATGATCTGCTGGCGGTCCTCGAACTCGACCGCCGCCTGCTCGGACGGCAGCTCGAGCGCGGTCCACATCCCGCGCTTGGTCAGCCGCACGCCCCACGGGGCGAGCCCGGCGATCTGCGTGGCGGCCTCGAGCGCGCGCTCGGCCAACCGGTCGTCCGGCACCATGTCGGCGACGAGGCCGATCCGCAACGCCTCGTCGGCCTCGACGCGCCGGCCGGTCAGCATCAGCTCGTGCGACCGCGAGGCGCCAATCAGCCGCGGCAGCAGCCAGCTCGTGCCCATGTCGCAGTTCGAGACGCCGATGTTGATGAACGCGGCGCGGAAGACCGCCGACTCGGCCGCATAGCGGATGTCGCAGCCGAGCGCGAGCGCAAGCCCGAAGCCCGCCGCCGGGCCGTTGACGGCCGCGATCACCGGTTGAGGTACCTCGCGCAGCCCCAGGATCAGCCGGGACATGTGTTCCTGATTGCCGAGCCGGTCGCGTGCCTCGTCGCTGCCGTCGTTGCCCGGCGCCGCCCTGTAGCCGCGCAGGTCCAGGCCGGCGCAGAATCCGCGCCCCGCCCCGGTCAGCACGATCGCGCGGCACGCGCGGTCGGCTGCACTGGTGCGCAGCTCCGCTCGCAGCGCCTCGATGAGCTCGGCGTTTACGGCGTTCAGCTCGTCCGGCCGGTTGAGCACGAGTCGCCGCACGTGCGGCGCCGGCTCGTCGGCGATCACCAGCGGCGTCATCGCCTAATACTTACCGTTCCGCGACCGCGATCGGCCGCGCGCGGCGCAAGCCGGGGCCCACGCCCCTGCGGGAGGTTGCGTGACGACCGACCGGCGCTAGCCTGTCAGAACGCCAGTGGAGCCGACCGAGATCGAGATCGCCCAGCCGGCGGGCCTCACGGACGAGCCCGCGGCGGCCGCTGCCGATCGCGGGGCTGAGGCATCGCCGGACCTCGAGGACGCGGCTCTCTACTTCAACCGCGAGCTCTCCTGGCTCGAGTTCAACGCCCGCGTGCTGCAGCTGGCCGAGGACCCGTCGGTGCCGCTGCTTGAGCGGGTCAAGTTCGCGGCGATCTGGGAGTCGAACCTGGACGAGGTGTTCATGGTCCGGGTCGCAAACCTTCAGGATCTGGTCGAGGCGGGCACCCAGGCGAGGGCGGCCGACGGGATGACCCCGACCGAGACCCTGGCTGCGCTTCGCGACGTGGTGCTCGCCCAGCGCGAGCGCCTCAGCAGCACGGTCGACCGCGACCTGCGCCCGGCGCTCTCCGAGCACGGCATCCGGGTGATCACCCCGGAGCAGGCCACCCCCGAGGAGCGCGAGGAGCTCCAAGCGCTGTTCCAGCGCCAGGTGTTCCCGGTGCTGACGCCGCTGGTGATCGGCCGCGGGCGGCCGTTCCCCTACATCTCCAACCTCTCGCTCTCGCTCGCGGTCGTGCTCCGCGACCCGGAGAAGGACAACGAGATCCTCGCCCGGGTCAAGGTGCCGAAGGAGCTGCTGCGGCGATTCCTCTCCGTCGGCGACCGCGGTCACACCCTGGTCCCGCTCGACGCCCTGATCGCCGCCAACCTCGGCTCCCTGTTCCCGGGGATGGAGGTGCTCGAGCACACGCTCTTCCGGGTCACCCGCGACACCGACTACGACATCTCCGACGAGGCCGACGACATGCTGCAGGCGGTCGAGGAGCAGGTCCGTCGGCGGCGCTTCGGCGAGGTCGTCCGGCTCGAGCTCCACCACGAGATCAGCGAGCGGCTGCGAGACCAGCTCGTCGCCGCGCTCGGAGTCTCCGAGGACGAGGTCTACGAGATCGAGGGCCTGCTCGACCTCGCCGACCTCTGGGACCTCGTCGGCGTGCCCGGCCACGACGACCTGCGCTTCCCGCCCTTCACGCCGGTCACGCCGCCGCGGTTGCTCCTGGGCCAGGAGGGCAAGGAGAGCGACCTGTTCGCGGCGATCCGCTCCGGCGACATTCTCGTCCACCACCCCTACGACTCGTTCACGACCACGGTCGAGCGGTTCGTGAAGCAGGCTGTCTCGGACCCGGACGTGCTGGCGATCAAGCAGACCGTCTACCGGACCAGCGCCGACTCGCCGCTCGTACCGGGGCTGATCGAGGCGGCGGAGCGCGGCAAGCAGGCCGTCTGCCTGGTGGAGCTGAAGGCTCGCTTCGACGAGAGCGCCAACATCCGCTGGGCGAAGAAGCTCGAGCAGGCCGGCGTCCACGTCGTCTACGGGATCCCGGCGCTGAAGACCCACGTCAAGTGCGTGCTCGTCGTCCGCCGCGAGGGCGACGGCGTGCGCCACTACGTCCACATCGGGACCGGCAACTACAACCCGAAGACGGCCCGCATCTACACGGACCTCGGCCTCTTCACCTCGAACCCGGATATCGGCGCCGACATCGCCGAGATGTTCAACTCGCTGACGGGCTACGCGCGGCCGCGCGACTACCGCAAGGTGCTGGTCGCCCCGTTCAGCCTCCAGAAGGGGCTGCTGGCAGAGATCGACCGGACCATCGAGGCGCACTCCTCTGCCGCCCCCTCGCGAATTCGGCTGAAGATGAACTCGATCCTCGACGCGCCTTCGATTCGGGCCCTCTATCGCGCCTCGCAGGCCGGGGTGAAGGTGGAGATCAACGTGCGCGGGATCTGCGGCCTCCGCCCCGGCGTTCCCGGGGTCTCCGAGAACATCACCGTCACCTCCGTGGTCGGCCGCTTCCTCGAGCACTCGCGGATCTACTCGTTCGAACGCCCCGGCGAGCCCCCGAGCATCTACATGGGCTCCGCCGACCTGATGCCCCGCAACCTCTACAACCGCGTCGAGCTGGTGGCGCCGATCTTCGACGACAAGGTGCGCGCCGAGCTCATCGACGTGCTCGACCGCTCCCTTGCCGACAACACCAACTCCTGGGAGCTGGGATCCGACGGCAGCTGGACCCGGCGGCGGCCGAACGGGTCGCCCCGCTCGGTGCAGCGCGAGCTGATCGAGCGCCATATCGAGCGCGCGGCGTCGAGCGCGGCGGTCGAGTCGGCGACCTAGCCGCCGATCGCCACCGTAAGGCGGTGGGGGATGATCGAACTTCACGACGCGCACGGCTACTGGCTCGCTGAGGCCCCGGAGGTGGCGCCGGCGCCGGCCCTGGAGGGCGAGCGCAGCGCGGACGTGGTGATCGCCGGTGGCGGCTATACCGGCCTCTGGACCGCCTGGCACCTGAAACGGCTCGAGCCCGGGGCGAGCGTGATCCTGGTCGAGGCCGGCGCCTGCGGCGAGGGCCCCAGCGGCCGCAACGGGGGCTTCGTCAACGGCCTCTGGTTCAGCCTTCCGACCCTGCGCGACCACTTCGGTGACCGGGCCGCGATCGAGGTCGCCCGAGCCGCCCAGGGCTCGGTGGCCGAGATCGGCGAGTTCTGTGGCGACCAGGGCGTCGACGCCTGGTACCGGCAGGTGGGCTACCTGCAGGTCTCGACCGCACCCGCCTGGGACGATGCCACGGAGCCCGTGATCGCGGCCTGCCGTGAGCTTCGCGAGCCCGAGGCCTGCCAGCCGCTCGACGACGCCGCCGTTCGCGCCCGCTGCGCGTCGCCGGTGTTTCGCGGCGGCGCCCTCTATCCCGGCGCGGCGACCGTGCAGCCGGCCCGCCTCGCGCGCGGGCTGCGCGATCGCGTGCGCGACCTCGGGGTCGAGGTGTACGAGCGAACCGAGGTCGCCTCGATGCGCCGCCGGGGCGCCGATGTGGTCGCTGAATGCGCGCGCGGACGGGTTCGGGCCCGGGCCGGCGTGGTCGCGACCGGCGGCGCGATCGCGGGCCTGCCGCGGATGCGCCGGCGGCTGACCCTGACCTCGAGTCACATCGCGATCAGCGAGCCGGTGCCGGAGTTGCTCGACGAGATCGGCTGGACGGGCGGCGAGTGCATCACCGATTCACGGGCGATGATCCACTACTTCCGGACCACCCCGGACGGGCGGATCGCCTTCGGCTGGGGCGGGGGACGGGTCGGCTTCGGGGCGCGGACCGACGGGCGTAACGAATGCGACCCGGCGGTGATCGAGCAGCTGCGCGGCCACCTGCTGCGCTTCTTCCCCGGCCTCGCGGGCCGCCGGCTGACCCACGCCTGGGGCGGGCCGATCGACGTCTCCCCCAGCCACCTACCGCTGATCGCCGAGCTCCAGCCTCGGGTCCACTGCGCCTTCGGCTACACGGGCCACGGCGTCGGCCCCTCGCACATGCTCGCCCGCTCGCTCGCCGCCCTGGCGCTCGAGCGCAGCGACGAGACGACCCGGCTCGCCTTCGTCGACCCGCCGGTCCAGCGCGTCCCGCCCGAGCCCTTCCGCTACCTCGGCGGCTCGGTAATCCGCCGCGCGATCCTGCGCCGCGAGGAGGCGCTGGAGCGCGGCGAGCGCCCCGGGCCCCTGACCCGGGCGGTGGCGGGCATCCCGGAGCGAATCGGCATCCACATCGGGCGCTGACAACGCGAAAGCGGCCCCGGTGGATGACCCACCGAGCCGCTTTCGTTGCCCACCCCGCACGCCCGGAGGCGAAGCCGAGGACGTGGCGGGAGTTATTCGTCTAGCGCGAGATCGTCGCGGACGTCGCGGCCTTGCAGAAGCCGGGAACCTTGGCGGCCTTGGCGTAGAACTTGCCGGCCTTGAAGCCGGAGTTGCCGATCGACCACATCGCGTCCGGGCCGTTGGGCTGGGCGATGTCGGAGCCGATCTTCTGGTCGACGTGGGGGTCCTGGACCGAGCCGAGCTGCTTGAACACGGTCACCTTGCGGTCGTTCTCGCAGTGGGTGGCGTCGGAGCTGTGCACGTAGCCGTAGTAGTCGCCGTTGTCGCCCATGATCGAGACCTGGCTCGAGGTCGAGGCGCCGGCGACGCCGGTCAGTGCGGTGAGGGCGACGGCGGCCGTGGCGAGGACGGTTGCGATGCGGGTCTTGCGAAGCATTTGTGTCTCCTTTGAGGTGGAACGAACTTGCACCTCGATATTCGCTGGCCGCAAGGCCTCTCACCAGGGCCCCAAGGGTGGAAATCGACCACCCCCTCGAACAACTCCCGCCACGTCCTCGGCTTCGCCTCCGGGCGTGCGGTGTGAGAGTCCGGACCTCGTCTTACGATGGCTCGGTGACCCAGCAGCGACGGACGATCGCCCACCTCGACATGGATGCCTTCTACGTCGCGGTCGAGCTGCTGCGTCACCCTGAGCTGCGCGGCAAGCCGGTGATCGTCGCCGGCCGCGGCCCGCGGGCGGTGGTGACGACGGCCAGCTACGAGGCGCGGCCGTTCGGCGTCGGCTCGGCGATGCCCGTCGCCCACGCCAAGCGCAGCTGCCCGGAGCTGGTCCACCTGCCGGTCGACATGGGCCACTACCGCGAGCGCTCGCGCGAGGTCATGGCGATCGTCGGCGAGCTCGGCGTACCGACCCAGCCCGCGTCGCTCGACGAGGTCTACATCGACCTCTCGCAGACGCCGGACCCGGTGGCGCGGATGAGCGGTGTCGTACGGGCGATTCGCGAGCGCCTCCAGCTGCACGCCTCGGTCGGGATCGGCCCCAACCGCCTGGTCGCAAAGGTCGCCTCCGACGCCGAGAAGCCACGCGGCTTCGTCATCCTCACCCGCGAGCAGGCGGCGCGGCGGTTCGCCCCGGAGCCGGCGCGGCTGATCCCCGGGATCGGGCCGAAGACGGCCGAGCGCCTCGAGGCGCTCGGCGTGAGGACGATCGGCGACCTGCAGGCCTACCCCGCGGACGAGCTCGTGCGCCGGTTCGGCAACAGCCACGGGCGCGGCCTGCACGAGCGCGCGCACTTCCACGACGACTCGGCGGTCGAGCGGGGCGAGCTCAAGTCGCGCTCCGTCGAGACCACGTTCGACTACGACATAGCCGACCGCGGGCGGCTGGAGAGCATCCTCGCCGAGCAGGCGGCGCGGCTGGCCGGCGAGCTGCGCGAGCGCCGGCTCCGCGGCCGCACGATCGGGATCAAGGTCCGCCTCGACGACTGGACCACGGTCACCCGGGTGCAGACCGTCGAGAAGCCGACCAATGACGACGCCGTGATCTCGGCCACGGCGCTGTCGCTGCTGCGCGCCTACGACCCGCCGCGGCCGGTGCGCCTGCTCGGCGTCCGCGTCGCCGCCTTCGGAGAGGCCGAGCGATCGGCGCCGGGCGAGCCCGAGGCGCTCAGCCTGCTGCCCGCGGCCTGAGCTAGACGACCGCGAAGAGGATCACGTACAGGATCAGGCCGAGGGCCGAGACGGTGCCGACGATCCAGGCGGAGCGCTCGTCGCCGCGGGAGGCGAAGACGAGCGCGCCGACCATGCCGGCGATCGGAAGGAGGAGGCCGCCGACGGCGCCGGCGATCACGTAGTTGCGGTACTTGCGGTCCGTGCGGGGCGGGTCGGGGGCGGTCATCTGCTCTCAGGCATCCCCGGCGAGGCGCTGGAACTGCTCGTCGGAGAGCTCGACGTCGAGGGCCCCCAGATTCTCGCGCAGATGCTCGATCGACCGCGTGCCCGGGATCGGCAGCATCGCCGGCGAGCGCTTCAGCAGCCAGGCGAGCTTGACCTGGTGCGCGGTCGCGCCGGTCTCGGCGGCGACCTCCTCGATCGCCGCCGTATCGCCGCCGCGAAGCGGGAAGAAGGGGACGAAGAGGATCTCGCGCTCGGCGCAGAAGTCGACCACCTCGCCGTCCGTGTGGGTCCCGAGGTTGAACTCGTTCTGGACCGCGGCGATCGGGACCACCGCCTGGGCGAGCTGGATCTGCTCGATCGAGACCTCGGAGACGCCGACCTGCTTGATCCGGCCCATGGTCCGGTACTCGGCGATCACGGAGACCAGCGCCTCGATCGAGTACAGGGGATCGACCCGGTGCAGGTAGTAGAGCTCGATCGTCTCGGTCCGCAACCGCTCGAGGCTCTCCTCGATCTGCTCGCGCAGGCCGTCCGGGCCCGTGCCGCTGACGTAGCCGCCCTTGGTAGCGACCGTCAGCCCGGGCTTGAACGGCGCCAGCGTCGCCCCGATCGTCGCCTCGCTCTCGCCGCTGGTGTAGAGGTGGGCGGTGTCGATGAAGTCGACGCCGGCCGCCACCGCCTGCTCGAGGAAGTCTCGGTTGGCCGGGGTGTCGGTGAGCCGGTTCGTGCCCAGGCCGATCCGGGTCGGTTGCTTGTCGCCAAGGTAGCTCACCAGCGCGAGCTGACGACCTTCTTGCGGGTGTAGAACTCGACCGCGTCGCGGCCGTTGGCGTGCAGGTCGCCGTCGATCGAGTCCTTCCAGCCCGAGAACGGAAACCAGGCGACCGGCGCCGCGACCCCGACGTTGACGCCGAGCATCCCCGCCTGCGCGCCCCAGCGGTAGGCGCGGGCGGCGGCGCCCGAGGTGGTGAATATCGAGCCGGCGTTGCCGTAGCGTGAGCCGTTCGCGAACTCGAGCGCCGCGTCGAGGTCGTCGGCCCGGATCACGGTCAGCAGCGGCCCGAAGAGCTCCTCGCGCGCCAGAGCTGACTGAGTGTCATCGGTGACCACGATCGAGGGGCCGATCAAAGTCCCGCCCGGCCCGGGGTCGCGGCGCCCGTCGAGGACGACCTCGTCGTCGCCGGCGGCGGCGGCCTCGATCGCCGCCTCGATCCGGTCGCGCGCCTCCGGTCCGACCAGCGGGCAGACCTCGACGCCGTCGCGGTCGCCCGGCCCGACACCGAGGCCCGCCGCCGCCTCGGCAAGCGCCTCGAGCGCCCGGTCCTGCTCGGCTCGGGTTCCGACCAGGACGGCGACCGAGCCGGCCAGGCAGCGCTGGCCGCCGGCCCCGAAGGCCGACGACATGATCGCCGGTACGGTGACATCGAGGTCGGCGTCGGGCATCACGATCAACGAGTTCTTGGCGCCCCCGAGCGCCTGGAAACGCTTGCCGTTGGCGGCCGATCGCTCGGCGATGTAGCGCGCCGTCTTCGCCTGGCCGACGAACGAGATCGCGTCGATCTCGGGGTGGTCGAGCAGACCGTCGACCGCGCCGTGGGCACCGTGTACGAGATTGAGCACCCCGTCGGGGAGCTCGTCGATCCCCTCGATCAGCTCGAAGATCAGCTCCGCGGGGCGCGGGTCTCGCTCGGAAGGCTTGAGGATGAACGTGTTGCCGCAGGCGACCGCGTAGGGCAGGAACCAGAGGGGGATCATCGCCGGGAAGTTGAACGGCGTGATCGCCGCGACGACGCCCACCGGCTGGCGCACGAGCTCGACGTCGACGCCGCCGCCGACGCCCTCGAGGTTCTCGCCCTTGAGCAGGTGCGGGATCCCGCACGCCGCCTCGGTGGACTCGATCCCGCGCAGGACCTCCCCGCGAGCGTCGGTGAGCGTCTTGCCCATGTCCTCGGTGACCAGTCGCGCGAGCTCCTCGCGGTGTTCCCAGAGCGCCGCGCGCAGGGCGATCACCGCCCGGGCGCGCTTCTGCACGGCCTCCGCGCGCCAGCCCGCGAACGCCTCGCGCGCCGCCCGCGCGGCTGCGTCGACGTCGGCCGGGCCCGAGAGCGGCACCATGGCGGTGAGCTCGCCGGTGGCCGGATTTCGGTCCTCGAGCGTGCCGTCGCCGGCAGCCTCCACCCAGCCGCCGCCGATGTAGTTGCGCAGGGTCCGGGTCGCCGATTCGGTCTCCATGGCGCCCACGGTCCGATGCTAGCGCCGTCACGCTTCAGGGCGGGGTCGCGCGGGTAGGCACGAGGCGTGGAAGAGGAGAAGCGCGAGGTCACCTCCGAGCAGGCCGCACGCCGCCACGAGTCCGAGGAGGAGCGGCTCGACCGCAACCTCGACGAGCTGCTGCAGGGACTGCGCGTCGCCCTGCCGGGGATCCAGGTCCTGTTCGCCTTCCTGCTCGTGGTCCCGTTCCAGCAGGGCTGGGTCAAGGTGACCGATTTCGAGCGGACCGTCTACTACGTCACGCTGGTGCTCACCGCCTGCGCGTGCGTCTGCCTGATCGCGCCCACCGCTCGCCACCGGATCCGGTTTCGCAATCTCGACAAGGAGTGGATCGTGCGCAGCTCCAACCGGCTGGCGATCGCCGGTCTGGCGCTGATGGGGGCGGCGATCTGCGGCGTCCTGCTGCTCGTCAGCCACGTCGTCTACGACAGCGCCGTGGTCGGGATCGTGCCGGCCGCGGTCGGCGCCCTGATCCTCTGGTTCTGGTTCGGAGCTCCGTTGCTGCGCGATCTGCGCGACCGCGACGCGAGCTAGCCGCCGGCGATCCCGGGCGCCGGGGGTAGCGCAGCGGGGAGCGGGGCGTCGCCCTCCTGGTCGGGGCGCACCGCGGCCAGCTTCTCGGCCCGGCCCTGCTGCCAGACGGTGAACACCATCGCCACCACGGTGACGGCGAACAGCAGCGTCGCGATCACGTTGACCTCGACCGGGATCCCGCGCTGGGCGGCGCCGAAGATGTAGAGGGGGAAGGTGACCGTGGTCCCCGAGTTGAAGTTCGAGATCACGAAGTCGTCGATCGAGAGCGCGAAGCAGAGCATCGCCGCACCGGCGATCCCGGGCATGATCAGCGGCAGCGTGACCTTGCGGAAGGTCGTGAACGCGTTCGCCCCGAGGTCGCGGGCCGCCTCCTCCAGCCTGCGGTCGAAGCCGATCAGCCGCGAGCGCACGACGACGACGACGAAGCTGATGCAGAACATCACGTGGGCGATCAACAGGGTCGTGAAGCCGAGCGCGATCCCGTAGACGAGGAACATCGAGAGCAGCGCCGCTCCGATCACCACCTCCGGCGTCGCCATCGGGATCACGATCAGGAAGTTCGCCGACCGGCGTCCGAAGAACTCGTAGCGGACGAGCGCCAGCGCGATCATCGTCCCCAGGACGGTCGCGATCAGGGTCGCCAGGGCGGCCAGCTCGAGGCTCTTGAGCAGCGCATCGTTGAGCTCCGGGATCCCGAAGGCGTTCTTCCAGTGCTCGAGCGTGAACCCGACCCAGGTGAAGTTGTAGCGGCCGGTCGGGTCGTTGAACGAGAAGCCGATGATCACCGCGATCGGCAGGAGCATGTAGAACACCGCCAGGACGGCGAAGGCCATCAGCCCGTTTCGCTTCAGCCAACTCACGCCGGCGCCTCCTCCTCGCCCATCAGCGCCTCCGAGCCGGCGAAGCGGATGTAGATGAGGACGATCGCCATGATCCCCGCCATCAGCACGAACGAGAGCGCCGCCGCCGACGGGTAGCTGCGCTGGGTGATGTAGAGCGACTGGATCGTGTTGCCGATCATCCTGTTGTTCGGACCGCCGAGGAAGAAGGCGTTGACGTAGTCCCCCATCGCCGGGATGAAGGTGAGCAGCGTGCCGGCGACTATCCCCGGCGCGGTCAGCGGCAGCGTCACCTTGCGAAAGGCGGTGCGCCCGTTCGCGTACAGGTCGCCGGCGGCCTCGATCAATCGCTGGTCGATCCGCTCGAGGCTCGCGTACAGCGGCAGGATCATGAACGGGAGGAAGTTGTAGGTGAGCCCCGCGATCACCGCCGGGGCGGTCGCGAGCACCCGCCCGCCGTCGGGGACGACGCCGATCGTCTTCAGGAAGTCGACGACCGGGCTCTGGTCGGAGAGGATCGTCTCCCAGGCGAGCGTGCGGATCAGGTAGGTGGTGAAGAACGGGGCGATCACCGCCAGGAGCAGAAGGTTGCGGTACTTGCCGGCCTTGAAGGCGATCGCGTAGGCGACCGGGTAGCCGATCAGCAGGCAGAGCACCGTCGCCGCGCCGGCGTACTCCAGCGAGCGCACGAACTGGTAGTCATAGAGCGACAGGCTGTCGGAGAAGTTCGACCAGTCCCAGTCGAAGCTGAACCCCTGCTCGAGCGAGTCGCCCCCGTACAGCGACAGCTTGCCCGAGTAGTAGAGGGGGATGACGAAGAAGACGATCAGCCAGAGCAGCCCCGGAGCGATCAGCAGGTACGGGGTCAGTCGGCGCCGCCTCATCCGTTGACCGCCGTCTCGAACGCCTGCGTGACCTCCTGCTCGGCCTTGCCGGTCAGCGCCGGGGCGGTGTCGCACGGGGCGAGGAACTTGTCGGAGGGAAAGATCAGGTTGTTGCCGGCCAGCTCCGGGTCGTCCTGGGCCAGAACCTCCTTCGTCCCGGCGACTGGCGAGACGTAGTTGACGTAGGCCTCGATCTGGGCCTCGTGGACGGGGTCGTAGACGTAGTTCATGAACGCCTCCGCCGCCGTCGGGTTCGGCGCCCCGACGGGGATCACCATGTTGTCGGACCACACCATGCAGCCCTCCTCGGGCATCCTCCACTCGATGTTCGGGTCGTCGGCCTGCAGCTGGACCGCGTCGCCGGACCAGCCGATCACCGCGGTCGCGTCGCCGGAGGCGAGGTCACGGGCGTAGTCGTTGCCGGTGAAGCGGCGGATCTGGCCCGACCGGGCGGCGTCCTGGATCTTCGCGACGGCCGCCAGCCAGTCGTCGGTCGTCGCCTGGCCGAGGTCGACCCCCATGCACTTCATCACCAGGGGCACCGTGTCGCGCATCTCGGTCAGCATCTCGACCTTGCCCGCGTATTGGGGGTCGAAGAGATCGCAGATCGAGGTTACGTCCGGGGCCAGGTCCTTGCGGACGACGATCCCGGTGAGGCCCGTCTGCCACGGCATCGAGTAGTCGCGGTTAGGGTCGAACGGCGGGTTCTGAAGGCTGGGGACGAGGTTCTTGTAGTTGTTCAGCATCGCCGTCTTGTCGAAGTTCTGCAGGTAGCCGAGCTCGTGCATCTTGTTCGCCATCCAGTCCGTGACGACGAAGATCGAACGCCCACCCGACTCGCCCTGGTCGAGCTGTGGCTGGACCTTGCCGAAGAACTCGGCGTTGTCGTTGACGTCCTCGATGTACTTGACCGAGATCCCGGTCTTCGCCTCGAAGTCGCCGATCGTCTCCTTGTCGATGTAGAGCGGCCAGTTGGAGATCGTCAACTCGCCGGACGGCTTGCCGGAGGCGTCGACGGTCTGAACGTCACCCGTCTGCGGCCCACCGATCACGGCCTGCTCGCAGCCCGTGAAGACCAGCGCCCCCAGCAGGCCGCAGAGGGCGATCGCGGGGCGCCACCGCTTACGTCGCGGCCTGCTCACCCACCGACTCCCTGACCACGTGGATGTGCTCGGGCGCCCACGACAGCCGCACGTCCGTGCCGCCGCCCGGCAGCCGCGACCGCTCGGCCTCGTCGGCGTTGGGGATCAGCACGGTCATCCTGACATCCCCGGCCAGCCGGACGATGATCTGCGTCGCCGTGCCGAGGAAGACGGAGCTCTCGACCTGCCCGTCGACCTGCGGCCAGCCGTCTCGCGGCGGGTCGTCCTTGCGGTCCAGCCTCAGCTTCTCGGGGCGGACGACCGCGTGGCAGCGCTCGCCCATCGTCAGCCCGTCGGCCGGAGCCTCGATCTCGACCCCGGTGTCGAGCTTCACCCGTGAGGTCGATCCGTTGGCCTGGACCACGTGGCCCGGCATCAGGTTGGAGACGCCGATGAAGCCGGCGACGAAGGTGGTCGCCGGGCGTTCGTAGACCGCCTCCGGCTCGTCGCACTGCTCGACCCGGCCGCGGTTCATGACCGCGATCCGGTCGGACATCGTCAGCGCCTCCTCCTGGTCGTGGGTGACGTAGACGAAGGTGATCCCGACGTCGCGCTGGATCCGCTTCAGCTCCAGCTGCAGCCCCTTGCGCAGCTTCAGGTCCAGCGCTCCGAGCGGCTCGTCGAGCAGCAGGACCTTCGGCAGGTTGACGAGCGCCCGCGCCAGGGCCACCCGCTGCTGCATGCCGCCGGAGAGCTGGTTCGGGCGCCGGTTGCCCTCGGCCGCGAGCCCGACCCGCTCCAGCTCGGCCGCCACCCGGCGCTCGATCTCGTCCTTGGCGACCTTCTTGCGCTCGAGCCCGAAGGCCACGTTCTCGGCCACGCTCAGGTGGGGGAACAGCGCGTAGCTCTGGAACACGGTGTTGGTCGGGCGCCGGTGGGGCGGAAGCCCGGCGACGTCGGCGCCGTCGATCCTGATCGCGCCGGTGGTCGGCTGCTCGAAGCCGGCGACCATCCGCAGCGTCGTGGTCTTCCCGCAGCCGGATGGCCCGAGCATCGTGAAGAACTCGCCCTCGGCGATCTCGAGGTCCATCTCGCGAACCGCGACGAAGTCACCGAAGGCCTTCGAGACGCCCGCCAGGTGCACGCTCGCTTCGCTCAAACCCGCCTCTCCTCTTCAGACAACGCTGCCGATGCGCGGACGCCGTTCAGGCTAAGTCGCGCGGCCCGCGGATGCAAGGAGCAAAACCCCCAAAACGTCCAACGAGCGTTGTACAGGTTGTATGAAGAGAATCCGCGATGTTGAACCGAATCCCGGTTGAGATCGAGGCTGGCGATGGATACGGTTGTACGGAACGTCGAGGCATGCTGGACCACCGGTCCCAGCTGACGGAAGGAGACAGATGGCGTCAACGGACACCGCGATGAAGACGGCGGCGGGAACCGACCTGCAGGAGGCGGCGAAGCGCCATCTGTGGATGCACTTCACCCGCATGGGCGGCTACGACAGCGTCAACCAGGTCCCGATCATCACTCGCGGCGAGGGCTGCTACGTCTACGACGACCACGGCAAGCGCTATCTCGACGGGCTCTCGGCGCTGTTCTGCGTCAACGCCGGCCACGGGCGCACCGAGCTCGGCGAGGCGGCCGCGCGCCAGGTCTCGGAGCTCGACTTCTACATCATCTGGAGCTACGCGCATCCGCGCGCGATCGAGCTCGCCGAGCGGATCGCGTCGCTTGCCCCGGGTGACCTCAACCGCGTCTTCTTCACCAACAGCGGATCGGAGGCGGTCGAGTCGGCGATCAAGCTCGCGCGCGCCTATCACCAGCGGACCGGCAACCCGCGCAAGATCAAGTTCCTCAGCCGCGAGGTCGCCTACCACGGGACCACCCTCGGAGCCCTGCAGGCGACCGGGATCACCGCCCTGCGCACCGATTTCGAGCCTCTGGTCCCCGGCGGGATCAAGGCGCCGAACACGAACAGCTACCACTGGCCCGAGGGCCGAGACCCGCTCTGGGCCGCCGACCAGATCGAGGAGAAGATCCTCTTCGAGGGCCCGGAGACGGTCGCCGCGGTGATCCTCGAGCCGCTCCAGAACGCCGGCGGCTGCATCCCGCCCCAGGACGGCTACTTCCAGCGCGTGCGCGAGATCTGCGACCGCCACGACGTGCTCCTCGTCTCCGACGAGGTGATCTGCGCCTGGGGCCGGCTCGGCCACTGGTTCGGCTGCCAGCGCTACGGATTCCAGCCCGACATCATCACCACGGCGAAGGCGCTGACCTCGGCCTACGCGCCGATGGGGGCCATGATCGCCTCCGACCGCGTCTACGAGCCGTTCGGCAAGGGCACCGACTCGTTCATCCATGGATCCACCTTCGCCGGGCACCCGGTGGCGGCGGCGGTGGCGATGGCCAACCTCGACATCTTCGAGCGCGAGGACCTCTGCGGCCACGTGCTCGCCAAGCAGGGCGAGTTCCGGGCGATGCTCGACGGCCTGCGCGAGCTCCCGATCGTCGGCGACGTGCGCGGCGAGGGCTTCTTCCAGGCGATCGAGCTGGTCAAGGACCAGGAGACCAAGGAGGGCTTCACCCACGAGGAGTCCGAGCACCTGCTGCGCGGCTTCCTCTCCGGCGAGCTCTACCGGCGCGGCCTGATCTGCCGGGCCGACGACCGAGGCGATCCCGTGATCCAGCTCTCGCCGCCGCTGATCGCCGACACGGAGCAGTTCGAGGAGATCGAGGCGGTTCTGCGGCCGGTGCTGACGGAGGCGTCCGAGCGGATTCAGGGCGGCTTCCGCACCGAGGACCTCTGAGGCACGGATGCTGACCGTCGGCGGCCTGCTCGAAGATTGCGGGCTGGAGCTCGCAGCGGGCGCCGCGCGCGCGGACAACCCGGTGCGCTGGGTGCACATCTCCGAGCACGAGGACCCGACCCCGTGGCTGTCGGGCGGCGAGCTGCTGCTGACCACGGGGATCAATCTCGGCACCCAGGCGAAGCAGCGCCGCTATGTCGAGCTGCTCGCCGGCAAGGGCCTGGCCGGGCTCGGCTTCGGCGTCGGCTTCGACCACAAGCGCGTGCCGAAGGCGATCGCCGACGCCGCAGCCGCCAACGAGCTGCCGTTGTTCGAGGTCCCGTACGAGATGCCGTTCATCGCGATCACCGAGCGCGCCGCGGCACGCCTCGTCAACGAGCAGTTCGGGGTGCTCGAGAGCGCGGTGCACGTCCACGAGCGGCTCGAGCGCTTGGTGATCGAGGGCCACGGCCTCGATCAGATCCTCGCCTCGACCGCTGCGACGATCGGCGGGAGCGCGATCGTCCTCGACGCCAACGGTCACGAGCTCTCCGGCAGCGCGGCCGGCGCCGACCCGAGCCCCGAGGCGATCGCGGAGCTCGCCGAGGAGGTCGTCAAACAGGCTTCCGCCTCGCCGACGGCGCCGTTCGCGCCCGAGCTCGGCACGCTGGCCGGCCGCGCCCTCGCGGTCCCGGTGCCCGGGCACCGCGGCGCCGCCCCGGTCGCCTGGCTGGCGGTGATCGCCGAACGCGACCCGCTCGGGGATTTCGAACGCCTCTGCGCTCGCCAGGCGGCGATGGTCGTCGGCCTCGAGCTGATGCGCGAGCGGATCGTGCGCGAGACGGAGCGCCGGCTTGCGGGGGACCTGCTCGCCGACGCACTCGGCGAGCGGCTCGAGGCCGACGAGCTCAGCGGCCGCCTGCGCCCGTTCGGGATCGGCACCGAGGCCGCGGTCCTGATCTTCGACCTCGACGACCCGCCGGCCGCCGAGGCGACCCTCGAGTCGGCGCTCTCGGAGGCCGGCGTGCCCGCGCTGGTGGCGACCAGTGCCGCGTCGGGGCGTCCACTGCTGTGCGCGGTGGTGGACGCGGGTACCGCCGACCCGGTCGGCACCGCTCGCCGAGCCCGCCAGGCGCTGACCGGCGGGCCCGGCCGCAACGGGGTTCGGGCGGCGGCCAGCCGACCGACGGGCGTCGGCGCGCTGCGGCGAGCCTTCCACGAAGCGCGCTGCGCGCTCGAGGCGACCTCGCTGGCCGGGGGCGAGGCCCCCGATGTCGCCTCGCACCGCGACCTCGGCGCCTTCACCCTGCTGCTCGCCCTTCAGGACGACGACGCCCTGCGCCTTTACAGCGACGGCCTGCTCGACCCGATCGAGCGCACCGAGGGCGAGTACGGCGGCGAGCTGCTGCGCTCGCTGGAGGCGTTCATCGAGAACAACGGCAACTGGGAGCGAGCCGCCCGGCAGCTCTACTGCCACCGACATACGCTGCGTTATCGGATCCGCAAGATCGAGGAGCTGACCGGGCGCGATCTGGGCCGGGCGACCGACCGGATCGAGCTCTGGCTGGCACTCCGAGCAAGGGAGCTTGTCCGATGATCGTTGGAGTACCGACCGAGGTGAAGCAGGACGAGTACCGGGTCGCGATCACGCCGATCGGTGTCCGTGAGCTCGCCGAGAAGGGACACGACGTCGTCGTCCAGGCGGGCGCCGGCGACGGCAGCTCGATCTCCGACGCCGCCTACCAGGCCCAGGGGGCTCGGATCGCCGCCACCGCCGGCGACGTCTTCGCCGAGGCCGAGATGGTGCTCGGGGTCAAGGAGCCCCAGCCGGAGGAGGTGGCGCTCCTTCAAGGGGGTCAGACCCTCTTTACGTATTTGCACCTTGCGCCTGCGCCCGAACTCACACAAGCGCTGTGCGAAAGCGGCGCCACCTGCGTCGCTTATGAGACGGTCGAGGACCGTATGGGGCGCCTGCCGCTGCTCGCACCGATGTCGGAGGTGGCGGGCAAGATCGCCACCCAGGCCGGCGCCTTCATGCTCGAGCGGCCGCTCGGCGGTCGCGGCATCC
Source organism: Solirubrobacterales bacterium (assembly GCA_033856255.1). Lineage (GTDB taxonomy): Bacteria > Actinomycetota > Thermoleophilia > Solirubrobacterales > 70-9 > WHSW01. The sequence continues at coordinate 42,961 of JAWVFH010000054.1, forward strand.
TGCTCGGCGGCGTCCCGGGGGTCCCGGCGGGCAACGTGATGATCATCGGCGGCGGCGCCGTCGGCATGCACGCCGCCTTCGTCGCGATCGGGATGGAGGCGGACGTGTTCGTCTACGACGTCTCGCTGGAGAAGCTGCGCGAGCTCGACATCGCCTTCGGCGGCCGGGCCGCGACCGTGTTCAGCTCCCGCCTGTCGATCGAGGAGCGGCTGCCTGCGATGGACCTCGTGATCGGCGCCGTCCTGGTCCACGGCGCCCGGGCTCCGCACGTGATCACCCGCGAGCAGCTGGGACTGATGAAGGACCGCGCGGTGCTGGTCGACGTCGCGATCGACCAGGGCGGCTGCTTCGAGACCTCGCGCCCGACCACCCACGGCGACCCGACCTTCGAGGTCGACGGGATCATCCACTACTGCGTCACCAACATGCCCGGGGCGGTCCCGGTGACCTCGACCTACGCGCTCACCAACGCGACCCTGCCCTACGTGCTGGCGCTCGCCGACCTCGGCGTCGCCGAGGCCGCGCGCCGCGACCCTGGGCTGAAGCTCGGCATCAACGTCGCCGGCGGCAAGGTCACTCACCCAGCGGTGGCCGAGGGCGTGGGGATGGAATACACGCCGCCCGAGCAGGTGCTCGAGATCGGCGCGCCCGACGCCGAGGTCCCTGGCTCCCGCGGGGCCGGCGCGACCGCGACCCACGCGATCCCGAACGGCAGCTGAGCTACTTCACTACGCGGATCAGCTTCTTGTTGACGAACTCCTCGATGCCGTAGCGGCCTAGCTCGCGGCCGAAGCCGGATCGCTTGACGCCGCCGAACGGCAGCTCGGCGCCGTCGAGGCCGACGCCGTTGACGTAGACCATCCCGGTATCGAGGCCGTCCGCGACTCGCAGCGCCTGCTCGGGATCGTCGGAGAAGACGTACGAGCCGAGTCCGAACGGCGTGTCGTTCGCCAGCTCGATCGCCTCCTCCTCGGAGCCGACCCGGTACACGCTTGCGACCGGGCCGAAGAACTCCTCGCGATAGGCGTCGTTGTCCGGCGTGATCCCCGCCAGCACAGTGCTCGGGAAGAAGTTGCCGGCCCGGTCGCCGCCGGCGACGACCTCCGCCCCCTGGGCGACCGCCCGGTCCAGCTGATCCTGCAGGGTCTCCGCGGCGGAGTCGGACGAGAGAGGTCCCATCTGGGCGTCCTCGGACGTCGGATCGCCGGGCTTGGCCGCGGTCATCCCCGCCGTGAACTTCTCGAGGAAGTCGTCGTAGAGCTCGTCGGCGACGATGAACCGCTTCGCGGCGTTGCAGGACTGGCCGGTGTTGTCGAGGCGTCCGGCAACCGCGGCCTCGACCGCCTCGTCCATGTTCTCGGCGCCGAGGAGGATGAAGGGATCCGAGCCGCCGAGCTCGAGCACGACCTTCTTCAGGTTGCGCCCGGCGATCTCCGCGACCGCGGCGCCGGCCCGCTCGGAGCCGGTCAGCGAGACGCCCCGGACGCGAGGATCGGAGATCGCCTTTTCGATCTGCTCGTTCGAAACCAGGATCGTCTGGTAGGCGCCATCGGGGAAGCCCGCGTCGGCCATCATCCGCTGGATCGCCTCGGCTGATTCCGGGCACTGGTGCGCCGGCTTCAGCAGGATCGTGTTGCCCACCACGAGGTTCGGGCCGGCGAAGCGAGCGACCTGGTAGTAGGGGAAGTTCCAGGGCATGATCCCCAGCAGCGGCCCGACCGACGACTTGCGGACCAGGGCCGTGCCGTCGCCCGCGAGCAGCTCGATCGGCTCGTCCGCGAGCAGTTCCTCCGCGCGGTCGGCGTAGAAGCCGTAGATGTCGGCGCAGAAGTCGACCTCGCCGAGCGCCTGCTCCATCGGCTTGCCCATCTCGCGAACGATGATCCCGGCCAGTTCCTCGCGGCGCTCGAGATGGAAGTTGGCGACCTTCTTGACCAGCGCCGCACGCTCGGAGACGGAGGTCTTCAGCCCCCAGTTTCGATGAGCGTCCTCCGCCGCGGCGAGCGCCGCCTCCAGGTCGTCGTCGGAGATCTGCGGATACTCCTTTTCCGTCTCGCCGGTGGCGGGGTTGATGACTGCGTACTTGCCCATCCGTGCTCCAGTCGTCGCTTATTGGCCGATCGCCGTGAGGCTATCCAGTGTGACGCGCGCTAGGCGAGCAGCCCATGCATTTGACGGGAGGGTCAGCGGATCTGAAGGATCCTGACCTCGACCTTGTTGAGCTGGGAGGCCGCTGTGCAGTCCGCATCGCCGCGGAGCTGGGCGGTGACGGTGAGCGGCGTGCCGGGGTTGAGAAGCCCGAACGGGCCGTCCGCGTCGTGGCCGGATGCCTGAACGAGCGTCGTCGAGTTCTGGCCGCTCTCGGGATTGACGAACACGCGGGTGGGCTGGCCGTTGACAAGCACGATCACGGCGGGCGAACACTGGTTGGCGGCGTTCGTGGTCGCGATCGTGAACTGGGCCTCGGCCGCGACGGCGGACACCTCGCCCTCGTTCGGCGTGAATGACGTCGTCCCGCTGAGCGGGAGCGGCGAGGTCGTGGCCGTGTTGACGCTGCCCTGCGGGCCCGCCGTTGCCGAGCCGGTCACATCGGCCTCGAGCTGCGGGATCACTCCGGCAGCGATGTCCTGGGCGGTGATCGTGCCGTCCTGGATGTCCTCGGCGGCGATCGCGCCGTCCTTCACCTTCGGGCCGGTGACGGCGTCCGGGCCCAGGTCCGAGTTCTGCACCGCACCCTTCGCGATGTTCTTGCTCTTCACGGAGTTCTTGCCCAGGTGAAGCGCGGCGTAGACGGTGCCACCGCCGACCGCAAGAACCAGCGCGAGCGTCGCGACGACGTTCGCGTAGGTCAACCTCGAACGCAGATCCATTCGCTGCCTCCCTTTCGCGGATACTCCGCGACGGTACTGACGATGCGATTCGACATCAAGCGCGACGACGAGGCGCGAGCGCACGACTGGCGGGTCGCGGGCCTGGAGGCCGTCTGCGACGTGGTCGAGCCCTGGGAGCACGGGACGATCATGCGCGCGACCCGCTTTCCGAGCTACTACGACTACAACGTTCTCTGGGTCGAGGGCGATCCGGGTCTGAGCGCCGGTGAGCTGGTCGCGGCGGCTGACGAGGCCCTCTCGGGCCTCGAGCATCGGCGCCTCGACTTCGAGCGGATCGAGGCGGCGGACGCCGTCCGCTCGGACCTCGAGGCCGCGCACTGGGAGGCGACCCGCCTGCTCTGGATGCGTCATGCCGAGCCGCTGCCGGCCGGGCCGGAGATCGACGTCGAGGAGGTCGATTACGACTCCGTGCTCCACCTTCGCCACGCCTGGCACGGCAAGTCCTTCCCCGACCTCAGCCGCGATTACCTCACCGACGCGCGCGAGGTGGCAATGACGCGCGGCGTTCAGGTACTCGCGGTCAGGGAGGCCGGGGAGCTCGTCGGCTTCGCCCAGCTCGAGCGCGCCGGCGGGGCGGCCGAGGTCACCCAGGTCTACGTTCGCCCCGAACATCGGGGCGCGGGCCGCGGCACCGCGATCACGCGTGCGGCGATCGAGGCCGCGGGCGACGTCGACGACCTATGGATCGCCGCCGACGACGAGGGCCGGCCGAAGCAGCTCTATGCCCGGCTCGGATTTCGCCCGGCATGGACATCGATGGAGCTCCTGCGTGTCCGCGGCGTAGCGGGATACACGGGGTAGGCGCGTTGGCAGCGCCGCCGCCACGCGTCCTGATCTACTCGGCTTCGATCGGCGAGGGCCATGACGGGCCCGCTCGGCAGCTCGCCGCCGGGATCGTCGAGGCGCGGCCGGGCGCCGAGGTCGAGATCGCCGACTTCCTCGCGCTGACGCCCGTGGTGCGAACGATCGCCATGCGCGGGTCCAGCTTCCATTCACGGATCGGCAGCCTTGCCTTCGACGCGATCTTCTGGCTCGCCACGTACTTCCCGCCAACCCGGTGGCTGATCGACCACGGCACGGTGGCGCTCACCGCCCGGCGTCTGCTGCGCCGGGTGGCCGCCTCGCGCCCCGACGTCGTCGTCGCCACCTACCCGGGGGCGGCGATCGTGCTCGGCGCGCTTCGGAGCCGGGGCCGGCTGCCGAGGCCTACGGTGTCGGCGATCACCGACCTCGCGGCGTTGCGGGTCTGGGCGCGTCCGGGGATAGACATCCACCTGATCACGCACCCCGAGTCAGCCGCGGAGGTGCGCGAGCTCGCCCCGGCGAGCGAGATCACCTGCGTGCGCGGGCTCACCTCGCCGGGCTTCGAGCGCGAGGCCGAGCCAGCTCAGGCACGACGCGACCTCGGCCTTGACCTCGAGCGCCCGGTGGTCGTCGTCTCCGGCGGCGGCTGGGCGGTCGGCGACCTCGAGGGGGCCGTCGGCGTCGCCGTCGCCCGCTCGGATGCTTCGGTCATCTGCCTCTGCGGCCGAAACGAGCAGGTCCGCGAGCGGATCGCGAGTCGCTATGCGGGCGAGGGGCGCGTCAGGGTGCTGGGGTTCACCGAGCGGATCAGCGAGCTGTTCGCGGCCGCCGACGTGGTCATCCACTCCACGGCCGGCCTCACCGTGCTCGAGGCGCTGATGCGGGGCTGCCGGGTGATCTCATACGGCTGGGGTCATGGTCACATCCGGGTCAACAACCGCGCCTTCGTCCGCTTCGGCCTCGCCGATGTCGCGGGCGACCCGGCGGAGCTGGGCGCGGCGCTCGATCGAGCCCTCGCCGCTCCACGGCTGCCCGATCACTCGTTCGCGGAACTGCCCGACGCGGGCGCGGTGGTCGCTGCGCTGGCCGGCTGAGACTCGGCCTCGGCGCGCGCCGGCTCCGCGAGCACGCCGCTCACCGCGTCCGAGCCGGCGAGGACCAGGATGCCGACCGAGAGCAGTCCCAGCGCCAGCACGAGCACCCCGCCGCCGAGCGGCGTCGCGCCCCACGATTCGCCGCCGACGATCGGGGCCAGAGCCACCGGGATCGCGATCTGGAGCACCAGCACGGCGGGAGCCACCCGCGTCGCCGGCGCACGCTGGAGGGCGCTCGACTCGCTCAGCAGACCGGCTAGGACCGCGACGCCGGCACCGAGTCCCCAGACCGCCCCGAGCGCCCAGTTGCCGGCTTCGAGCTCCTCGCTGACGATCTTGGTGACGAAGGCGGCGAGTCCGTCCGCGGCGCCGGCGGCCGCGATCAGCATCGCGACCGGGGGCGCCCCCCGCGCGTTGACGGCGAACGGCGCCAGCGTCAGCGCGGCGAGCGCCCCGAGGGCGATCACCAGGCCGGCGTCCCGAGGGACGCGGGCGAGCTCGGACGGCGCCGCCCAGGCGATCAGCGAGACGGCGACGACGATCACCGCGACCGCGCTCCACTCGCGCGGGCCGACGCGCTCGCCGAGCAGTTTCACCCCCAGCCCGAGCAGCAGGAACAGGCCCAGCGCCAGGACCGGCTGCACGAGGGTCAGCGGGGCCTTGGTCAGGGCGAGGATCTGCAGCGCCCAACCCGCGATCGCGAGGCCGATCGCCGCGATCCAGATCGGCCGGCGCGCCAGGTAGGTGAGCAGGCTCGGGCGCATCGCCCGCGCGGCCGGCGCCTTGCGCGCCTCGAAAGCCTGCAGCGCGTAGCCGGAGTCGTAACAGGCGGCGGCCAACAGGGCGAAGACGAAGCCCGCAAGCAGGACCTCGTTCATCGGTGCGACGATCCGGTCATGGGCCCGAGACTATGGCTGGCGCTTGGGGCCGCGGCCTGGACGGCCCCTGCCCTCGCCCCCGTCGCACCGCCCGTCGCGGACGCGCTCGGCCTGCCGCGGCGCCTCGCCGGCCGCGCCGGGTCGGTGGCGATCACGTTCGACGACGGGCCCCACCCCCAGGGCACGCCGGCGATGCTCGAGATCCTCGCCGCCCGCGGTGCCCGCGCGACCTTCTTCTGTGTCGGCGAGCAGGCCGAGCGCTTTCCGGCACTCTGCGCCGAGATCCGCGACGCCGGGCACGCGGTCGCGATCCACGGCCACCGGCATCGCAACCAGCTGCGGTTGACGCCGCGGCAGTTCGCGACCGACCTCGAGCGGGGGGTCGAAACGCTCGGCGAGCTCAGCGGCACCGTTCCGGGCGTCTATCGCCCGCCGTACGGGGTCTTCAGCCCCGCCGGCCTGCGGATCGTCCGCGCCCGCGGCCTTCGCTCGCTGCTGTGGTCGCGCTGGGGCCACGACTGGCGGCGCCGGATCGAGCCCGAGGCGATTGCTGCCGAGGCCACCCAATCGCTCACCCCGGGCGACGTGATCCTGCTCCACGACGCCGATCACTACAGCGCCTCGGGCTCGTGGACGCGGACCGCGCGGGCGCTGCCGCGGATCCTCGACCGGATCGAGGAGCGAGGCCTGCTCACCGGGACGGTCTGAGCAACCGGACGCGGTCAGGTCGCGTGCTCGGGCGCCGCCTCTTCGCTCGCCCCACGCCAGCGGCGCGCCGCGACGAACGTCGACATCGAGACCGCCGCCCCGACGGCGCTGAGCAGGACTGCGCCGAGATGGGGCGCGATCAGGCCGAGCTCGTGGCGGGCGGAGGGGACGACGAGCAGGAGCGTGTAGGCGACCACGAGCGAGATGGCGACGAGGACGTCGCGAGCGCGCAGCGAGCGGACCGGCGCCAGCACCATCGCCAGCAGCGAGCTCGCGAGGGTGGTCAACGCCACCGCATGAAGCGCGTCACGGCCGAACCCGAGCCGCGCGGCCGCCAGCGATGCGATCGCCGTTCCGATGAGTGCGCAGAGCGTCGCCACGGCGACCCCGACCACGCTCTCTCCCGAGAACTCCTCGTCGCTCGCCACCGGCGCCGCGGCGGTGGCCTCACCATCGCGTAACCAGGCGACGTAGGCGGCGACGCCGTCGCCGAGCCGGGTCGACGCGGTCCAGCCGAGCTCCTCCGCCGCCCGGGCGCTGGAGACCTCCGCGCCGGCGAAGTCGCCGCTGCGCCCCGGCGTGTGCACGATCTCGGTCGTGCCCACCTGCTCCTGGACCGCTTCGGCCAGCTCCCGGATCGTCACGGTCTCGTCCCCGGTCAGGTTGTAGACGCGGTTGGCGGCCTCGGGGCGGAGCGACCGCACGACCCCATCGGCGAGGTCGCGGACGTAGACGAAGCGGCGGGTCTGCAGACCGTCCCCGGCCAACGTCAGCGGCTCGCCCGCAAGCGCCTTGCGGACGAAGATCGGGATCACGGTGGCCGGCCGGGCGCGAGGACCGTACGGGATCCCGAAGCGCAGGATCGTGGGCTCGAGGCCGTAGAGCTCGGCGTAGGAGGTGCAGTACATCTCGCCGGCGAGCTTGCTGGCGGTGTAGAGATGCTTGGGCAGGCCGAGCCCGGACTCCTCGGTCACCGGGTCGTCGGTCGACTCGCCGTAAACCCAGATCGTGCTCCCGTAGACGACCCGCTTCACGCCGGTCGCGCGGCAGGCCTCGAGCACGGCCACCGTGCCCCTCGAGTTCGCCTCCTCGGCCCCGATCGGATCCTCGACCACGACTCCGACATCCGCGCAGGCGGCCAGGTGGATCGCCGCGTCGCAGCCGGCCAGCGCCCGGCTGAGCGTCGCCCGATCCGTGAGGTTGCCGATCACCGTCTCGATCTCGCGGGCTCCGTGGTAGGGGGAGTCCCGCAGGTCGTAGTTGCGAACCTCGTGGCCCGCGTCGAGCAGCCCGTCGACGACGTGCGAGCCGATGAACCCGGAGCCACCCGTGAGCAGGACGCGGCTCATCGCAGGACCGCCGTCTGGTGGGTTCGCGCCTCGAGGCCTGAGCCGGGCGCGTAGTAGAGCGGCACGCACCAGTGGTTGGCAGCGACCCAGTCGCTGTTGGGCAGGTCGTCGCCCGTCTCCATGATCCGGTGGCAGGGCTGGTCGTAGACCTTCCCGGTGGACCGCTCGATCGGATCGAAGACGATGTACTTGTAGAGGCCGGAGGTCATCCCCTCGGGCAGCTCGACGCGGTTCGGGTGCTCGGGATCGAGTCGCTCGCGGGCGATCGCGTTCTTGGTCGCAACGATCTCCTCCAAACGGTCGGTCTGAACGACGCCGATAGCGGCGGAGAACTCGCTGATCCGGAAGTTGAGGCCGGCGATTGCATGATCGGGCTTGCCGTAGTTGCGGAACGCCCGGGCGTGCGCGAGCAGCTCGGGATGGCGGGAGACCAGCATCCCACCCTCGCCGGTCGAGACGGTCTTGGTGGCGTAGAAGGAGTACACGCCGGCGTCGCCGAAGCCGCCGGGCCTGGTCCCGTTGAAGGCGGCACCGTGCGCATGGGCGCAGTCCTCGATCAGGAAGATCCCGTTGTCGCGGCAGTACTCCGCGATCGGCTCCGAGTCGAAGGCGATATGGCCGCCGATGTGGACCAGAACGGCTGCTTTCGGGGAGTGGGCCTCGGCCTTGCGAACGAAGTCGTCGAGCTGCATGCAGAGGTCCTCGCGGTTGCAGTCGACGAACACGGGGATCGCGCCGGCCCGCTGAATCGCCAGCGGCGTTGCCATGAAGGTGTTCGAGGGGCAGAGAACGCGCTCCCCGCCGACCCCGGCGAAGTCAAGCGCCGCCAGGGCGCCCCCGGTCCAGCTCCCGAAGGCGACCGAGCCGAGCTCGTTCCAGCCGGTCCAGGCCGCTTCGAAGAGCTCCGTCATCGGGCCCTCGGACCAGCGCTCGGCGGCGATCACCTCGTCCCACAGCCGGTGCAGGGCCGGGAGGTCGCGGCGGTCGAAGCCAATCGCGAAACGCTCGTGGTCATCGCCGCCAGCCAACGCTGGCGAGTCTACGGCTCAGAGCCTGAACGGTGCCTGAACCGTGGGTCAAGCGGTAGCGCCCAGCAGCAGCCCGAGCTGGCGGGACTGGGCGACGAGGGTGCCGTCCGGGGTCCAGAGCTCGCCGTCCTCGTCGAAGAAGCCGTCGCGGACGAGGGCGTTGCGGAAGCGCCCGAGCAGCAGCGTGTCCGGCAGCGGCAGGAAGGTGCGGAAGTGGACCGTGAGGTCGATCGTCGGCGCCGGGGCGAGCTCCGCCAGGCGTGGCCAGGGAGCTGGGAACCAGGCGTCGGCGAGCATCGCGATCGCCGGCGCGTCGAGCGCCCGGCGCTCGCGCAGGCCGAGCCAGCCACCGACCTCGCCGCGCTCGGCGCCGGTGAAGGGAGCGTCGCCGAAGCGGTGCTGCATCGAGAGCCGCTGCGTGAACGGCGGCGGGTTCTCGCGGGGGAAGTCGCCGCCGGGAAGGTCGCGCTCCAGATCGGGTGCCGGGCGCTGGTCGGGGTCGGCCGGCTCGACCTCGGGCATCGGCGGGCCGCCCAGCAGGGGGCTATCCCAGGGCAGCGAGTAGGCGCCGAGCCCGATCGCGATCAGCTTGCCCGCCTGGCTCAGCCGCCCGCTGACGGTCGAAAGCGAGCGGCCCTGGCGCTCGACCGTCGCGGAGACCTCGACGGGGCCCGACTCGGGGGCGCGCAGGAAGTGGACGGTGACCGAGCGGGCGGTGCGCTTCGGCTCGTCGATGACGAGGTCGAAGCCCCGCATCAGAATCGCCATCACGTAGCCGCCCAGCGGCCCGCGCGGGGTGTCCCAGCCGGGCGCGATCGCGCCCGCCCAGGCGCCCTCGCCGGCGGGCGTGAGCGCGATGTCGTCGTCGAAGCCCGCCATGGGCCGGTGACGATATCCGTCCAGCGGGCCAGCGCCGGGGGTCGGGTCATGCGTGCAAACGGCCGATCCTGGGTATCGAAAGCCGGGAGCGCAGTTTTTGAGGCGCTCATAACCAACGACCGCAAGGAGGCTGAAGTGGCACCGACAGACTGCTCTACCGGGCTCGAGTTCTGGGTCAGCCTCGCGGCTCGCCCACAGGGGGGCTCGTTGGTCACCGTGATGGGTGAGCTCGATGTGGCGACCGCTCCCCGCCTGCGCGCCACGCTCGAGCAGGCGCTCGCCGCCGAGGGCGATGTCGAGATCGATCTTCGCGGCTGCGGATTCGTCGACTCGTCCGGAATCGCAACCCTGGTCTGGGTGGCGATCCGGCTCAAGGACCGCAACCGCCGCCTGCTGCTGCTCGGCGCCCGCGAGCGCGTTCGCCGCATCCTCGATCTCGCCGGGATCGCCGGCCACAAGGCGGTCGAGATCGTCGAGCCGCCGTCCGTCGACTGATTCCCTACTCGCCCGGGACCGGGCGGGGCTGAATCCGGCCGTTCGCGTACATCGGCAGCTCGACTTCCGCCGCGGCTCCGCGGTCGATCTGCTCCCACATCCGCGATACCCCGGCGGTGCCGAACTCGCGCACCGTGCTGACCGCGTCGAGGTCGAGAACGTCGGTGAGCAGCTCCTCGCCGCTGCCGGCCTCGACCCTGGCGTGGCCCTCCGGATCGACGATCAAGCTGCGGCCGAGCGCCGCGGGCGCCGACGCGTTGACGTTGACGACGAAGACCTGGTTGACGATCGCGTTCGCTCGCGCCGTGACCAGCTCGGCGGCCCGGTCGCTGGTCGTGGTCAGGGTCGGTTGCAGGACGACCTCCGCCCCGAGCCAGGCCAGCTGGCGAAAGACCTCGGGAAAGAACCCGTCGTAACAGATCGCCAGTCCGGCGCGGCCGACTCCGTCGATCTCGAAGACGACGAAGCGGGTGCCAGGCTTCGTCCGCTCGCTCGGCTGCCAGGGGAACACCTTGCGGTAGCTCGCAACCAGCCCGCGCTCGGGCGAAATCGCGAGCGCCGTGTTGTGGATCGCGCCGTCGGCGGCGCGCTCGTAAACCGACCCGGGGACCAGCCACAGCCCGGTCTCGGCGGCGATCGACTCGAGCCGCCCGGTCAGCGGTCCGGGGACCTCGACCGCGGCCTGCGCGGCGTAGTCCGCGGCTCCGTCGAGCAGGCCCGGCGGCGCTGATAGGTGGAGCTCGGGGGCGAGGAGGAGCTGTGTGTGGCCGATCGTCTCGCGCACCGCCGCCGCCTGCTCGGCAAATCGATCCAGCGTCGCGTCGGGATCCCCGGTGACCGGAGCGGTCTGCAGGGCGGCGATCGAGAGCGTCCGCACCGGGCTAGCCGTTGAGGGCGGCCTCGAAGGCCTTCGTCACCTGGTCGCCCTGCTTGCCGCCGAGCACCGGCTCGAAGGTGCAGTTGCGGGTGAACTCGGTGGTCGGGAAAATCAGCTTGCTCCGGGCGAGCTCGGGATCGCGCTTGGCGAGGATCTGCTGGACGCCGTCGACCGGCGTCACGTAGCCGACGTACTCCGCGATGTCGGCCTGGACTTTCGGGTCGTAGACGTAGTTCATCCATTCCAGCGCCGCGTGTGGGTCGGGAGCGCCGATCGGGATCTCCATGCTCGTCGACCAGAGCATGCAGCCCTCCTTCGGCATCACGAACTTGATGTCCGGGTTGTCCTTCTGGAGCTGCACCGCGTCACCCGACCAGCCGAGGGCGATCGCCACGTCCCCGGTCGAAAGGTCACGGATGTAGTCGTTGCCGGTGAAGCGCCGGATCTGTCCCGAGTCGGCCGCCTGCTTGATCTTCTCGACGGCGGCCAGCCACTGCTCTGTGGTCGCGGTGTCCGGATCGATGCCCATGCACTTGAGGGTCATCGGCACGCTGTCGCGCAGCTCGGTCAGCATCGACACCTTGCCCGCGTACTTCGGGTCGAACAGGTCGCAAATCGAGTCGACCCCCGGGGCGAGGTCGGTGCGGACGATCAGGCCGGTCATCCCCGACTGCCAGGGAACGGTGAAGTCGCGGTTGACGTCGGCCGCCGGATGCCGCAGCGGCTCGATCAGGTTCTGCTCCACGTTCGGCAGCTCCGACTTGTCGAGCTCATAGAGGTAACCGAGCGCATACATCTTCGCCGCCAGCCAGTCGCTGACCGTGATCGTGTCGCGGCCCCCCGACTCGCCCTGCTGGAGCAGCGGCTGGAGCTTGGCGAAGAACTCGGAGTTGTCGTTGATCTCCTCGCCGTAGTTGACGTCGATGCCCGTGTCGCGCTCGAATTGGGCCACGGTGCCGTTCTTGCCGGGGTCGATGTAGAGCGGCCACTGCGAGACCGTCAGGCTGTCGCCGGGCTGGCCGGCAGGGATCAGCTGGCCGCTGCCGGCGGCGACGTCCGAGCTCGAGCCACCGTCGGCGCTCCCGCAGGCGCCGAGAGCGACCGAGCAGATCGCCGCGAGGAGCGGAAACCAGGCCTTTCTTTGAAACATATTTGAAGAATAAGACGAGCTTGATCGGCTTGTCAATGGCAAGAACCGCCAATTCGCTCGATACGCTTAAGACAATGAGGCGGAAGGATCAGGCGCGGCGCCGGGCGCAGCTCGCCGCGGCCGCCCGGGCGGTGCTGCTCGAACGCGGGGCGCTCGGGCTGCGGGTCAAGGACATCGCCGAGCGCGCCGGGATCTCATCGAGCGCCGTCCTCTATTACTACCCGGACCTCGACGACCTCCTGCTCGAAGTCAGCCGCGAGGCGATGAGCCGCTACGCGGAGCGCCGGGCGGAGGCGATCCGCGGGATCGCCGATCCGGCGGCGCAGTTGCGGGTCGCGATCGGCCTCGGGGTCCCGACGGGGCCCGGCGACGAGGACAGCCGCCTGCTCTACGAGCTCGACGCGATGACCGGTTCGAGTCGCCTCTTCGCGACCCTCTCGGCCGCGTTCTTCGATCGCCAGGCGATGCTCTACGAGCGGGTCCTCGAGCGGGGGGTCGAGTCCGGCGCCTTCGAGATCGAGTCCGACGCGGTCACGGTTGCTCGCGGCCTGGTCGCGCTCGAGGACGGCCTCGGCCTCCAGATCGTCCTCGGCCATCCTGGCATCGACGCCGCCGCCGGCGAGGCGATCCTGCTCGCCTGGGCCGGCGCCGCGACCGGCGTCGACCTCCGATCGTTCGCAAGCTCCCCGGCTTGATTGAGCAAGCGAGGGCTACGCGGGCGGCTCGCCGGCTGCGGGGACGTCCTCGCGGCGGCGAAACGCGCGCATCTCAATTCCCCTTCCGTTTCGGTGACGCCAGAGCTGGAACACCGTCTGCTCGACGAGTAGGCCCGTGGATGTCGCCGTACCTCGGAAGCGGACGGTGGCGAGCGTCGTATCGCCGCGGTCCTCGATCTTCAGGACCTCGGCACTGAACCCCTCGAGCACCGCCGGGATCTCCTCGAAAAGCAAGCGGCAGATCTCGTCCGGGCCGTGATAGGAGACCTTCTCCAGGAGCGGCACGAGCGCGGAGTGCCACGTCATCTCGCGGTCGAGGGTCTCCTTGAACCCGGTGGCGTCTCCCCGTGCGAAGGCGGCAAATGTCTCGCGGACGAGATCCGCGTCCTCTTTCGACACGCTACGTCGTCGCCCTACGGGACCGCGGTCGCCTCGGACCCGACGGGGGCGGCCTTGGCGCCGCGGCCGGCGGGCGCCGCGCCGCCCTCTTCCTGAGTCAGCTTGTTTGCGAAGTACACGGGGATGATCGAGATCACGATCACCATCAGCGCGACGACGTTGACGATCGGCAGCTGGTTGGGCCGGAAGAGGTTGGTGAAGATCCAGATCGGCAGGGTCTCCTCGCCGGCGCCGATCGTGAAGTTGGTGACGATGATCTCGTCGAAGGAGAGCGCGAAGGCGAGCAGCCCGCCGGCGACGAGCGCGGTGCGCATGTTCGGCAGCGTGATGTGACGGAAGGTCTGCCAAGGGTCCGCACCGAGGTCGGCGGACGCCTCCTCGAACGAGCCCGAGAGCCGGCGCAGGCGGGCGATCACGTTGTTGTAGACGAGCACGATGCAGAAGGTGGCGTGGCCGACGATCACCGTGAACAGGCTCAGGTCGACGCCGAGGATCTGGGTGAAGGTGTCGCTGAGCGCGACGCCGGTGACGATCCCGGGCAACGCGATCGGCAGGATGACCAGGAAGGAGATCGTCTCGCGGCCGAAGAAGCGGTGGCGGGCGACGGCCAGCGACGCAAGCGTCCCGAGGATGATCGCGATCGCCGTCGCCACCAGGCCGACCTCGATCGAGGTGACGAAGGCGGCGCGGGCGCTCGCGCTGTTGATCGCCTTGCTCACCCACTCGGTCGTCAGGCCCGGGGGCGGCCACTCCAGCGTCTGCGAGGAGTTGAAGGCGTAGATCGCGATCACGATCAGGGGGATGTAGATGAAGGCGAGGGTGATCCCGATCGCGAACCGCAGCAGGTATGTGGAGCGTCTCGAGAGCCTCATAGATGCTCGAACGCTCCCAGCCTCCGTGCGATCAGCAGGTAGATGACCATCACCGCGATCGGGACCATCGCGAACGCCGAGGCCAGCGGCAGGTTGCTGGTGATGTTGTTGAAGACGACGTTGCCGATGAACTGGTTGTTGGAGACCAGCGACGGGGTGATGTAGTCGCCCATCGTGAGCGAGAAGGTGAAGATCGAGCCCGCGATCACCGCCGGGAAGACGAGCGGCAGGATCACCCGGCGGAAGGTCGTGAACGGCGACGCCCCGAGGTCCTCGGACGCGCTCAGCAGCGAGTTGGGGATCCGCTCCAGCCCGGCGAAGATCGGGATCACCATGTACGGCAGCCACAGGTAGCTCATCACCAGCCAGACGGCGACGTTGCCGTAGCCGGGCCCGTTGATGTGCAGCGGGTCGAGGATCCAGTTGAAGACGCCGTCGGTGGAGAGGATCGTCCGCCAGGCGTAGACCTTGACCAGGTAGCTCGACCACAGCGGCATAAGGATCGCCACGACCAGCAGCGCCTTCACCCGGCTGGAGGCGATCTTCGCCATGTAGAACGCGATCGGGAAGGCGAGCACGATGTCGGTGACCGTGACCAGGGCGGCGATCGCGATCGTCCGCAGCGCGATCGTCCGGTAGACGGGCTCGTCGACCAGGGTCTTGAAGTTGTCGAGGCTGAAGCTCTGGTTGACCTCGCCGCTGAGCGCGTCGACGTTCCAGAACGACGCGATCAGCAGGACGGCCAGCGAGCCCAGGTACCCGACCACCAGCCAGAGGACGGGTCCGGCGAGCAGGCCGCCGGCCTGCAGCCGGGGCCGTCCGTGGAAGATTCCGGCCAGCCTTCGGCCGGCCGTCGAACCAATGCCGCCCGCCCCCGGGGGGGCGGGCGGGTTGGTCTCAGGCTGCGGTTGCAGTGACTACTACCCCTTGATCTCGGTCCAGGCCGAGACCCAGTCGTTGTAGTCCTTGCACGTCTCCCCACGGTCGTCGCCGCAATCCGCCAGCGGCGTGTTCCAGAAGTAGACGCGGTTCCAGAACGACTCGTCTCCCGCGTGGTACTTGTCGCAGAAGTTCGGGTCGCTCGTGAAGCCGCACGCCTTCTGGTTGGCGGGCGCCTCCCCGAAGAACTCGGCGATCTGCGCCTGGACCTTCGGCGAGGTGACGTAGTTCATCCACAGGTACATGCAGTTGGGATGCGCCGCCTCGGAGGAGATCATCCAGGTGTCCGACCACCCGGTCGACCCCTCCTCGGGCACGAATCCCTGCGACGCCGGGCTCGACGCGATCGGCTGGCCGTCGGCCTTGAGGATGAAGTACTGGTACTGCCAGGTCGTGCCGACCTGGTCATCCCCGTTGGTGAACGCCTGGATCTGCTTCGTCGCGTTGGACCAGTACTCGCCGACGTTCGGCCGCTGCTGCTTCAGCAGGTCGACCGCTGCGTTGAACTGAGCGTCGTCGAGCTCGTACGGGTTCTCGATCCCGAGGTCCGGGTTGTGGGCCTTCAGGTACACCGCCGCGTCCGCGATGTAGATCGGGTCGTCGTAGGCGCTGATCTTGCCCTTGTACTGGGCCGCCTTCGCCGGGTCGAGGATCACGTCCCACGAGGTCGGGGCCGGCGTCACGTCGTCGGTGTTCCACATCAGCAGGTTCGCCCCGCGGCCGTGCGGGATCCCGTAGTGGACACCGTCGAACGTGTTGTACGACTGGTCCTTGAGCGCCGGGAAGATGTCCTTGTAGTTCGGCACCAGATCGACGTTGACCGGGGCGACATCGCCGCCGGCGACGAGCCGCGCGGTCGCGTTGCCCGAGGCCGAAACCCCGTCGTACTGGCCGGTGCGCATCAGCTTCACCATCTCGTCCGACGTCCCGGCCTCCTTGTAGGAGACCTGGCAGCCGGTCTGGTTCTCGAACGGCGTCACCCAGTCGTACTTGGGTCCGTAATCGGACCCGTCCTCGACGTAGCCGGCCCAGTTGACCAGGCTGAGCTCGCCCTCGCCCTTGCCGACCGTCTGCTGGGCGTCGCTGGCCGATGTGCTGGACCCGCTGTCGCTCGAGCCGCACCCGGCGGCGAACGCGAGCATGAACGCGAGCAGCCCGCCGAGCACCAGCCATGCGGCCCTCGCCGGGTTACCTCCCTTACTGCTGCGCATCACTTTCTCCTCTCGTTACCGCGGTGTCGACCGCGACGGTGTGTTCCGGCCGCCATCCGACGACCACTTCCCGCCCTTCCTGCGCGAGCGCCTCCGCGGAGGACGACTCCAGGTTCTGGCGGACGACTTGCAATTCTCCCCCGGCTTCGAGGGCGATCAGATAGCGGGTGATCATCCCCGCGTAGGAGACGTCGATCACCCGCCCGCGCTCGGTCTGGAGACCGTCGACGTTCTCGCCGGCCTCGATCAGCCTCACCTTCTCCGGGCGGACGGTGAACACCCGCCCCTCGCGCTCGAGCAGGTTCGAGACCCCGACGAAGCCGGAGACGAAGCTGTTGGAGGGCGTCTCGTAGACCTGCGCGGGCGTGCCGACCTGCTCGATCCGGCCCTCGTTGAAAACCGCGATCCGGTCCGACATCGTCAGCGCCTCGTCCTGGTCATGGGTGACGTAGACGAAGGTGATCCCGACTTCGCCCTGGATCTGCTTCAGCTCGACCTGCATCTGCTCGCGGAGCTTCAGGTCGAGCGCGCCGAGCGGCTCGTCGAGGAGCAGGACCCGCGGGCGGTTGACGATCGATCGTGCCAGCGCGACCCGCTGGCGCTGGCCGCCGGAGAGCTCCGACGGCTTGCGCTCCGAGTAGCCGGTCAGGCGGACCATCTCCAGCGCCTCGTCGCGGCGCCCGGCCCGCTCGCCCTTGGCGACCTTGCGCACCCGCATCCCGTACTCGACGTTCTCGCCCACGGTCATGTGCGGAAACAGCGCGTAGTCCTGGAACACGGTGTTGACCTCGCGGTCGTAGGCGGGGAGGTTGCCGACGTCGCGCCCGCCGAGCTCGATCGTTCCAGCGTCCGGGATCTCGAACCCGGCGATCATCCGCAGCGTCGTCGTCTTGCCCGAGCCGGACGGTCCGAGCATGGTGAAGAACTCGCCGTGGGCGACCTCGAGGTCGAGGCCGGCGACCGCGACGACGTCACCGTATGCCTTGCGGACCCCGCGCAGGCGGATGTCGGGGGCCGCGCTGTCTGCGGCCACCCGCTCGGTCTCCGGCGTCGCCGCCGGAGAACTCATCTGCTCCATTGCGTACAAACGCTCACCGGTTCCAACCGTGCTGACGCTATCCGAACCGTAGAAGCGGTGCCACTCCCGGCGCGGACAAAGATCGAGGGGGGCGTATGCCGGTTCGTCGTAACCACTTAGCCGACCAGGCGGACAAGCGCCGTGACCGCCGCCGCCAGCACGACCACGGTCAGCAACCTGGCGCCGCCTCGCAGGGCGATCGCCGCGGCGCCGACCCCGGCGATCCGCGCGTCGAGCTCGAATGAGCCCCCCTCGGGAGCGCCGAAGGTCTCGACCACGATCAGGGCCGCGAGCAGCGCGGGCGCGACCAGCGCGATCACGCCCATTGCCGGGGCGGGAAGCTCGCGCCCCCCGAGCAGCAGCGGGCCGGAGGCGCGGATCGCCGCCGTCGCGACGACGAGCACGGCGATCGTGATCCAGACCTCGGTCACGCCGCCGCCCCCTCCGGCGCCGGCGGCCGCCGCAGCCCGAGGAGAGCCGTTGCCGAGGCGGCGATCACCGGGACGCCGGCCGGCGTGAACGGGATCAGAAACAGCGCGATCAGCGCCCCGAGCCCCGCGACTACGCTGGGCAGCCCGGGGCGCAGCTCGCCCTCGACCAGGAGGCAGAGGAAGAAGGCCGGGAAGATCGCGTCGAGCCCGAGCGCCGCCGGGTCGCCGATCAGGTTGCCGGCGAAGACGCCGATCGCCGTGCCGCCCACCCAGCACGGGTACGAGGGCATCGTGGCGCCGACCATGAACGAGGGATCGAAGCGCCCGCCGCCCCGACTGGCGGCCGCCCAGGAGAAGTCGATCATCGCCTGGCCGATCGCGGCGCGGCGCAGCGGACCGCCGCGCAGCGACGGCGCGAGCGCGATCCCCATGGGCACGTAGCGGAGGTTCATGAGGATCCCGGCCGCGATCGCCGCCCCGGCGCCGCCGCCTGCGGCCAGCACCGCCGTGGCCGCGAACTGCGCCGAGCCGGCGAACATGAGCGCCGACATCACGATCGGCGCCACGCTGCCCATCAGTGGCTGGGCGACGACCCCGAACGAGATCGCCAGCAGCAGGCCGGCGGCCGCGTAGGGGAGGCCGACGCGAACGCCGCGCCGGAAGGAGGTGTCGGGTCCCGGAAGCAACAAGGCCCGCCATTGTGGCGGGCCTTGTGGAAGCGGACTATCGGCTTTTCTGATCGAGCTAGAAGCCGGTCGGGTGGCGCACGACGTAACCACTCGAGGAGCGCATCTCGGTGCTCCAGCCGGGCCCGTCGCCGTCGGTCATCGAGGTGTCGAGCCGCAGTCCGGCGATCACCGCGTAGATGTGGCCCTCGTTCGCGTAGAGGCTGATCCACTTGCCCGTGCCCGGGGAGCCCCAGCGCATGAACGAGCCCGACGGCATCGAGGCCTCGAGCAGCCCGCCGCCGGTGAGCGCGTAGCTGACCGAGCCGGAGCAGTCGTAGCAGCGGTCGCGCCGGCGGGCGTGGCCGCCGCCCATGCAGTAGGGCTTGCCCTTGACGATCTGGTTCGCCGCGTCGATCGCGCGCCGGACCTTGTTCGGCGCCGAGGCCGGGGCGATCGCGAAGCCGTCCTTCAGCTTCGCCGTCGCTCCCGCCGTCGTCTGGCCGGGGGTCGGCGGGGTGGTACCCGTACCGCCCAAGCCGACGCCGCCGCTGCCCTTGGCCGCCAGCGCGGTGGAGGGGAGGGCGATCACAGCGGCCGCCGCGAACAGGGCGAGGGTCGCGGTCCGCCTTCGCTTTCGTACTGATGGAACTCTGTAGGTCAACGTACGCATCTCCTTCGTCGGCCTACGGGGTTAGCTGACGGGCTGGCGCTGAAAGAGCCTGCGCCCCCGCCGCGAACAGCGACGGGTTAGCCCCAAAACAGTTGGTTCCCCCGCTTCCGGATTGCCCTGATTGGCGGGCGCCCGGAACTCGGCTTTACCGGTTATCGAGTTGCGGCAGCCTACACACTTCGACATCGAAGTGCAAAGACCTGCTCACGAAAACGTGTGAATACGCACATGCACCGCTCGCGCGACGCTTACAAACGCTTGGCGGCCTGTCAGCCTATGCGGCTGCGGCCTTGGAGGCCGGATTGGCCGCCGCCCAGGCGACGATGGCCTTCGAGTCGGAGATCACCTCGCCGGAGTCGGTGACGAGCACGGGGACGGTCGGTGAGCCGCTCAGCTTCTCGACCTCCTTGCGACCGTCGGTCTTCAGATGGAAGATGCTCGGCCCGATGCCGAGGCCGTGGACCTTCTCCACCTCCGGCTCGTAGCCGGCCTCCTTGAGCGCGTTGTACGCGTTGGCGCAGGGATGGCCGCCCGGCCTCGGGGTCTGAAACGTTCCCCAGCAGATATAGAGCTTCATGCCCGCGAGCCTATCGACCGCCGAGCGCCACCGACTGGTTCCAGGTGCCGCGGTCGAAGAACGGCAGGTCGGGCGAGGCGCCGGCACCCTGGGCCGAGACCTCGTACATCCGCCGCGGCTCGCGCCAGGCGCTCGCGTCCGGCGTCCCGAATTCCGTGGTCAGCGCCGCGGCGGTCGCGTTGGCGGCGCGCGCGTAGGCGCGGGGACCCAGCGTTCGCAGCGCCAGTGACTCGCCGTTGGTGATGTCGAACTGGTGCGAGAGGCCGGTGTTCCCAGCGAGGTCGGCGGCGGCGCCGGGATCGGCCATCGGGGCCAGCAGGATCGCCTCGAGCCGGTCCTTGAACTCCTCCCAGGTGGCGACCCCGGGGTCGACGGTGCCGGCCGCGTCGGCGGTGGCGTAGTCGCCGTCCCACGCGAGCAGCACGCCCAGGGCGGCCTTCCCGGGCCCCTTGGCGATCGCCTCGGCGCGCCTCAGCTTGCGGCGGCTCACGAACGGGAACTGCTGCGCGGTCGTGCCGGAGGTCTCGGCGATCCGGGTCGAGCGCCGGTAGCTGGGGTGCTCGGCGACCTTCGAGACCAGGGACTGCAGGATCCGGACCCGGTGCAGCGGCCCGGCGAGCCGTTCGAGCGCCTCCGAGTCGCCGTTCGTCCAGCCCGCCGAGGGCAGGTTGTTCCAGTTCGTCAGCCAGCCCTGCTCGGGGTCGATCACGTGCGGCGTGCGCCCCCGCGGCAGCAGGCCGCGCCACTCGGCCCGGCCGTCGCCCGGGTAGGGAAGCCGCTCGTCCCAGCGCAGCGGCCGCAGCGGGTGCAGCCCGGGGTGCCAGTAGCCGATCTCGCCGTGATCGTCGGCGGCGATCACGTTCTCGTTCCAGGTGACCTGTCGCATCGCCTTGTCGGCCCGGCCGACGTCGGTCGCGTCGTTGAGCTTCGAGAGCCCGACGATCGTCTCCAGCTCGCGCCCCCAGACCGCGTAGCGGCGGGCGAGCGCGACGCCGTCGCCGGTGAACTGGACCGGGCCGTGCACGGTGCGGCAGATCCGCTGCGTGACCGAGCCCGACGGCGCGCCCGGGTCGGTGATCAGGTCGGGCAGGTTGGTGGCCGGGGTGTTGTAGTCGAAGACCTCGTCGCGGCAGTCCATCCGGCGCTGCTTGCCGTGGAAGCGGTAGCTCTCGGGCCCGGTCAGCTTCTCGGCGAAGAGGTCGTCCTCGTCGGAGAGGCCGGAGGTGAAGCCCCAGGCCAGATGGTCGTTGTGGCCGATCCCGACCAGGGGCACGCCGGCGGCGCTGACGCCCCGCAGGTCGGGCTGGGCCGGGGAGTGGAGCTCGAATTCGACGAACAGCTCCGGGATCGAGAAGCCGAGCTGCGGGCCGTTGAAGAGGTAGGCGCGGCCACGCTCCGGGTCCTGGATCGCCCACATGAACGACCCCCCGTGGGGCAGGATCGAGGTCAGGCCGGCGCCCGGCGCCCCGGCCGACTTCGTCTGCACCGGGATCTGGGTCGCCGTGTCGGTGGCGTTCGCGAGGTGGGCGTGGGCGAGGAAGCGCTGCGAGCGCCGGAATCCGACCCGCTCGTCGTGGCGGGTGCGGCCGGGCTGGGAGGGGAAGGTCCCGTCCTCCGGCGGCACGGTCAGTCGCGGATGCTTGGAGTGGACCGGGAGCAGGGTGTCGAAGTCCTTCGGGCCGAGCGCATCGAGGTCGAGTGCGTTGGCGAGCTCCCGGCCGTCGCTGGAGGGCACGGTGCGGGCGAGGTAGACGCCGACGCGGGCGCTGTCGCGCAGGGTCCAGGGCTCGACCGGCAGATCGGAGAGGGCGACGAACTCGCCCGGCATGTCGGGCAGCCCGGGCGAGGAGACGTGCTCGATCCAGGCGTTGATGCCGTCGCGGTAGGCCTCGAGGCGGGTGTGCAGCTTCGCCGGGATCGCGGCGACCATCGAGTCGACCTCGGCGTCGGTGTAGTAGTCGCGCCGGGCGATCAGGTCGTCGTCGAGGTAGGTCGAGCCGAGGATCTCGGCCAGCCGGCCGCTGGTCGCGCGGCGGAAGAGCTCGAGCTGGAAGAGCCGGTCCTGGGCGACCGCGTAGCCGACTCCCCACCAGGCGTCGTAGTCGCTGGCTCCGGTGACCGCGGGGACGCCGTAGGAGTCCCGAACGATCGAGACCCCGGCGCGGGGGGACTCGGTCGTCCCGGGCTGGTCGAACATCTGGGACTTGTAGGTGAAGGAGCCGAAGAGCCCCACCTGGTCGGTGAGGTGCTCGGAGCCGGTGCCGGTCGCGACGCCGGGGATCGAGACGTAGCCGCTCTGCCCGGGCGCCAGCACGTCCTCGGCCTGCAGGACCTTCGCCTGCGCCGTCGCGGTCAGGCAGGCCATGGCGACGATGGCGAGGCAGATCGGCCGGATCACGCGCGTCAGGCTAGGTTGCCGGCGCCCGCGATGCGCTGGTTCGTCTAGGTTCTGGGCGATGGATCTGGACGGGAAGACGGCATTGCTGACGGGGGCGACCGGGGGCCTGGGGCGGGCGATCGCCGAGGCGCTCGCCGCCAAGGGGACCACCCTGGTGCTCAGCTCGCGCAAGGGCCCCGAGCTCGAGCAGCTCGCCGGCTCGCTTCCGGGCGACGGCCATCGGACCGTGGTCAGCGACCTGGCCGAGGAGGGTGAGGCGCTGAAGCTGCTCGAGGCGGCCGGCGAGATCGACATCCTGGTCGCCAACGCCGGCCTCCCCGCCTCCGGGCGCCTGGACGGCTTTACGCAGGAGCAGCTCGGCCGAGCGCTGCGGGTCAACCTCGAGGCGCCGGTGAGGATGGCGCGCGAGCTGGTGCCCCGCTTCGTCGAGCGCGACGCCGGCCATCTCGTCTTCGTGTCCTCGATCTCCGGCAAGGCGGCGACCGCCCGCGCCTCGCTCTACGCGGCGACCAAGTTCGGCCTCCGCGGCTTCGCCTTCTGCCTCAGAGAGGACCTGCGCCCGACCGGGGTCGGGGTCTCGGTGATCAGCCCCGGGGCGATCGCCGACGCCGGCATGTTCGCCGACTCGAAGGCCGATGCGCCGCCGATGATGGGGACGGGCAAGCCCGAGCACGTCGGCGCGGCGGTCGTCCGGGCGATCGAGCACGACCGTGCCGAGATCACCGTCGCGCCGCTGCGCCAGCGGATGCTGTCGCGGTTCGCGGTCAACGCGCCCGAGCTCTCCGGGCGGATCGCAGGTCAGATGGCGACCCGGGTCGCCGACGAGATCGCCTCCGGTCAGACCGACAAGCGTTAGGGGAATACCCTGGAGATATGAGCGACAGCTTCTCCGCCAAGACGACGCTCTCGGTCTCCGGACGCGAGTACGAGGTGTTCCGACTCGACGCGTTGCAGGAGAAGTTCGACGTCGCCAGGTTGCCGTACTCGCTGAAGGTGCTGCTCGAGAACACGCTGCGCCTCGAGGACGGCGATTCGGTGACCGCGAAGGACGTCGAGGCCATCGCCTCCTGGGACGCCGCGGCGACGCCGTCCGAGGAGATCCCCTTCCAGCCGGCCCGGGTGCTGATGCAGGACTTCACCGGCGTCCCGGCGATCGTCGACTTGGCGGCGATGCGCGACGCGATCGAGGAGCTCGGCTCCGACCCGTCGAAGATCAACCCGCTCGTCCCCGTCGACCTCGTCATCGACCACTCGGTCCAGGTCGACGCGTTCGGCAACGCCCGCGCCTTCGACATCAACGCCGACCGCGACTACGAGCGCAACCGTGAGCGCTACGCCTTCCTGCGCTGGGGACAGCAGGCTTTCGACAACTTCCGCGTCGTCCCTCCGGCGACCGGGATCTGCCACCAGGTCAACCTCGAGTACCTGAGCCAGGTCGTCTTCAGCCGTGAAAAGGACGGCGTGGCACAGGCCTACCCGGACACGCTGGTCGGCACCGACTCGCACACGACGATGGTCAACGGGCTCGGGGTCCTCGGCTGGGGCGTCGGTGGGATCGAGGCCGAGGCGGCGATGCTCGGCCAGCCGATCTCGATGCTGCTGCCGCAGGTGGTCGGCTTCCGGCTCGACGGCGAGCTCCCGGAGGGGGCGACGGCCACCGACCTCGTGCTCACGGTGACCGAGATGCTGCGCGAGCGCGGCGTGGTCTCGAAGTTCGTCGAGTTCTTCGGCCCCGGCCTGCACACGCTGGGGCTCGCCGACCGGGCGACGATCGGCAACATGTCGCCGGAGTTCGGCTCCACCTGCGCGATCTTCCCCGTCGACCGCGAGACGCTGCGCTACCTCGAGTTCACCGGCCGGCCGACCGAGACGATCGAGCTCGTCGACGCCTACGCGCGAGAGCAGGGGCTGTTCCACGACGAGGACTCCGAGGACCCGACCTTCTCCGAGACCCTGGACCTCGACCTGGGCAGCGTCGTGCCCTCGCTGGCGGGGCCGAAACGGCCACAGGACCGGATCGCGCTCTCGAACGCCAAGGCGGCCTTCATCGAGTCGCTGGCCGAGTTCGACCCCGACGCCGCCGCCGCCCTCGGCAACGGCCGCGACGAGGCGATCGAGGAATCGTTCCCGGCCTCCGATTCGCCGGCCGAGGACCACGACGGCGAGGCCGGCAGGCCCCGCGTCTTCGACGCCACCGCCAGCGGCGAGGCCCTGGCGGCGATCGCCGAGCGCGAGGCGAGCCCGGTGATGGTGAAGCTCGAGGACGGGGAGGAGGTCGAGCTCGACCACGGACGGGTCGTGATCGCCGCGATCACCAGCTGCACCAACACCTCCAACCCCTCCGTGATGATCGGCGCCGGCCTGCTCGCCCGCAAGGCGAGGGAGAAGGGGCTGAAGCAGAAGCCATGGGTGAAGACCTCGCTGGCGCCCGGCTCGACGGTGGTCACCGAGTACCTGGAGCGGGCGGGGCTCGACGAGGATCTCGATGCCCTCGGCTTCAACCTCGTCGGCTACGGCTGCACGACGTGCATCGGCAACTCCGGGCCACTGCCCGAGGAGATCTCCGAGGCGGTGAACGCGAACGACCTGGTCGTCTGCGCGGTGCTCTCCGGCAACCGCAACTTCGAGGGCCGGATCAACCAGGACGTGCGCAACAACTACCTCGCCTCGCCGCCGCTCTGCGTCGCCTACGCGCTAGCCGGGCGCATGGACGTCGACCTGCTCAACGATCCGCTGGGCGAGGACGCCGACGGCAACGAGGTCCACCTCGCCGACATCTGGCCGAGCTCGGAGGAGATCAAGCGCACGATCGACGAGGCGGTGCGCCAGGAGATGTTCGAGCGCAGCTACGCCGACGTGTTCAGCGGCGACGACCGCTGGCGCGACCTCGAAACGCCCGATGGCGACCGCTACACCTGGCCGGACTCCACCTATGTGCGCAAGCCCTCGTTCTTCGACGGCATGGAGGCGGAGCCGCCGGCGATCGAGCCGATCAGCGGCGCCCGCGTGCTGGCCGTCCTCGGCGACAGCGTCACCACCGACCACATCTCGCCCGCCGGCGCGATCAAGAAGGACTCGCCCGCCGGCCGCTGGCTGATCGACAACGGCGTCGAGCCGCGCGACTTCAACTCGTACGGCTCACGACGCGGCAACCACGAGGTGATGATCCGCGGCACGTTCGCCAACGTGCGCCTGCGCAACAAGCTGGTCGAGCGCGAGGGCGGCTTCACCCGCCAATTCCCCGACGGCTCCGAGACGACGATCTACGAGGCGGCGATGGCCTACGCGGACGACGGCGTGCCGCTGGTCGTGCTCGCCGGCAAGGAGTACGGGTCGGGGTCGTCGCGCGACTGGGCCGCCAAGGGCACGGCGCTGCTCGGCGTCCGCGCCGTGATCGCGGAGAGCTTCGAGCGCATCCACCGCTCCAACCTGATCGGGATGGGCGTGCTGCCGCTGCAGCTACCCGAGGGCGAGTCCGTCGAGTCGCTGGGCCTCGACGGCGAGGAGACGATCGAGATCGGCGATCTGCGCGACGGCGAGGCGAAGTCGGTCTCGGTGACGGCTTCGCGCGACGGGGCGGATCCGGTGGAGTTCCAGGCGGCGGTGCGCCTCGACACGCCGAACGAAGTGCGCTACTTCCAGAACGGCGGCATCCTCCATCGGGTGCTCCGCGACCTGCGCTAGGACCGTGCAAAAGGCTTGAACATCAGGCCTAATGGGGCCGGTCGTGGGTTGACACCCGGTTGTGCGATGAGTCATGATGGGCTCAACGGCGGGAAAAGGGAGTTCACTTCAAATACTCGTCCCCGGCCAGTCCCGCCTCCGGGGGCGATCGCGTCGGCATCCCTCCCTGGCTACCGACGCGCTGGCGGTGGCGAGGGCCGTGTGGACCCCCTGCCTCCCGCGGCCCCGCCCCGCCAA
>JAWVFH010000055.1:0-166074 GCA_033856255.1 Solirubrobacterales bacterium
AAGCGCATTCCGGTCGGACGGATATCCCGCCCGACCGTGGAGGCGCTCCTTACATCATGCCGCCCATGTCCGGCATGCCGGCGGGGGCGCCGGCGCCGTCCTTCTCCGGCGGCTCGGCGACGATCGCCTCCGTCGTCAGGATGTTCTTGGCGATCGAGGCCGCGTTCTGCAGCGCCGACCTGGTGACCATCGTCGGGTCGATCACGCCGGCCTTGACGAGGTCGCCGTAATCGCCGGTGTCGGCGTTCAGACCCTCGCCAGGCTTCAGGCCGCGGATCTTCTCGACGACGACCGAGCCCTCCATGCCGGAGTTCTCGGCGATCTGGCGAATCGGCTCCTCGAGCGACTTGCGGATGATCTCCGCGCCCGTCGCCTCGTCGGCGTCGAGCTCCTTCGGGTCGATCGCCTTCTGGGCGTTCAGCAGCGCAACGCCGCCGCCCGGGACGATGCCCTCCTCGAGGGCCGCGCGGGTCGCCTGGAGGGCGTCCTCGACGCGGTGCTTCTTCTCCTTCATCTCGGTCTCGGTGGCGGCGCCGACCTTGACCACGGCGACCCCGCCCGCGAGCTTCGCCAAGCGCTCCTGGAGCTTCTCGCGGTCGAAATCGGAGTCCGTGTTCTCGATCTCCTGGCGGATCTGGTTGATCCGGCCCTCGATCGCCGACTTCTCGCCGGCACCGTCGATGATCGTCGTCGTGTCCTTGGAGACGACGACGCGGCGAGCGTGCCCGAGCTGCGAGAGCTGCGTGTTCTCGAGCTTCAGGCCCATCTCCTCGGTGATCACCTCGCCACCGGTGAGGATCGCGATGTCCTCCAGCATCCGCTTGCGGCGGTCGCCGAACCCGGGGGCCTTGACCGCGACGCCGGTGAAGGTGCCGCGGAGCTTGTTGACCACGAGCGTCGCGAGCGACTCGCCCTCGACGTCCTCGGCCACGATCACCAGCGGCTTGCCCGACTGCATCGTCTGCTCGAGCACCGGCAGGATGTCGCGCACCGAGCCGATCTTCTGGTTGGCGATCAGGATGAACGGATCCTCGAGCACCGCCTCCATGCGGTCCTGGTCGGTGATCATGTACGGCGAGATGTAGCCCTTGTCGAACTGCATCCCCTCGGTGAACTCGAGCTCCATCCCGAAGGTCTGGCCCTCCTCGACGTTCACCACGCCGTCCTTGCCGACCTTCTCGATCGCGTCGGCGATGATGTTCCCGATCTCCTCGTCAGCGGCCGAGATCGCGGCGACGCGGGCGATCTGCTCCTTGCCACCGACCTCCTTCGACTGCTTGTCGCGCAGGTCGGCGACCACCTGGTCGACGGCCCTCTCGATCCCGCGGCGCAGGGCCAGCGGGTTGGCGCCGGCGGCCACGTTCTTGAGCCCGTGGCGGACGATCGTCTGCGCCAGCAGGGTCGCGGTCGTGGTGCCGTCACCGGCGACGTCGTTGGTCGCCGTGGCGACCTCGCGGACGAGCTGCGCGCCCTGGTTGGCGAACACGTCCTCGATCTCGATCTCACGCGCGATCGTCACACCGTCGTTGGTGATCGTCGGCGCGCCGAACTTCTTGTCCAGGACCACATAGCGGCCCTTCGGACCGAGCGTGACCTTGACCGCGTTGGCGACCGCGTCGACGCCGTCCTGTAGCGCCTGGCGGGCCTCCGCGTCGTACTTGAGCTCCTTGTGAGCCATTTCAGTTCCTCCTGGTTTCTAGGTAAGTGTGTGGTGGGTCAGACGACTTTTGCGAGGACGTCCGACTCGCGCAGGACGAGCAGCTCGTCGCCGTCGACCTTGACCTCGGTGCCTCCGTACTTGCTGTAGAGGACCTCGTCGCCCTCGGCGACGTCGAGCGGGATCCGCTTCGCGCCGTCGTCGTCCCAGGCGCCGTCACCGACTGCGATCACGGTGCCCTTCTGGGGCTTCTCCTTGGCGGTCTCGGGAAGGACGATCCCGCTCGCGGTCGTCTCCTCCTCCTCGATGGCCTTGACGATCAGACGATCGCCGAGGGGCTTCAGATTCATTCCTGTTACCTCCGGTAGTGGATGTCCAAGTCTCGCTTGGCACTCTAGCCATGAGAGTGCCAACCGCGCCGCGGAGTGTAGCGGCGCGCGGCTGCCTTTCGCGTATCTAAGCCGTGAAGACTTAGATTCAGTCCGAGGCCAGGAGGAATCAATCCGCCGCGATCAGGCGGCAGCCCAGCAGCTCGGCGATCCCGGTGCCGCCGTTCCGCATCACCCAGTTGTGGTTCCACTCGAAGACGGGTTTCAGCAGCGGCGCCATCGCGTTCATCCACGCTTTCGTCGTGTGCACGTTCCACTCGTACAGGACCGCGGTCACCCCGTCCTGCTCGAACAGGCGCCAACGGCCGGTGCCGGTGAGCTCGCCGAAGGCGTCGGCCTCGATCATCCGCGGCTTTACCACGGACCTCGTCTTCGCCTCGAAGACGAGGTCGTAGGGCAGCTTCGAGCGCCAGGTCAGCCGCGAGTGCGAGCCGACGCCGGTCTCGTCGCCGGGCTCCAGCTCGACCACGTCCTCGACCCCGCGCCACCACGACGGCCAGGCCTTCTGGTCGAAGATCGCGTCCCAGATCGGCTCCCGCGGCGACTCCAGCAGCCAGGTGGTCAGGAAGCGGTAATCGGCCGGCATCTACTAGTGCTCCCCGGTGCAACCAACGTCGTGATTGGGCGAGCGAGAATCAAGCATGGCTAGGACGCAGGGAGCCCGCATGGCAGCGCCATGTGGGCGACTGAGGACGACGCCATGCGCTGATTCGCAGCCGTCCAAGCGCGATGGTGGTTGCGGCGGGGAGCACTTCAGTTCGGCGACGGGTCGCCGAAGCCCGACGGGGGCTCGTGCACGCGGGAGAAGCGGACCACGGTGACCGTCTCCTCAAGGTCGATCTCGCGACCGTAGATCTGGCGCATGAAGCTGAGCGTCTCCTCGACGCGGCGGAACTCGGGGTTGTCGTGCTCGATGTCCCGGGGCGAGAGCTCGCGGGCCTTCTTCACCTCGACGTCGTCGATCACGGCGGTGAAGATCTTCTCGCGCGGGCTGTGCTGGTGGCCGATCGTGACCCAAAGCAGCTGGCCGCGCTCGTACTTGCGCGACTTGTCGCCGAGCCGGATCGTCGCCGTCTTGCGGCCGCGCTTCAGCTGGTCGACGAACGCGGGCGAGAAGAAGTTGAGGGCGAAGAAACCGCGCGACATGACGGCGCCAGCCTATCGCTCGCCGAAGCCGTGCTCACCCACGAGCGGGACGAAGCGGCAGGGAGCGATCGGCCGGCGGTCGAACCCGTCCGCGGTTCTGGTCAGGCAGACGAGCAGATCGGCGCCCGGCTCGGCGACCGGCAGAACCAGGCGCCCGCCCGGGGCGAGCTGCTCGAGCAGTCCCGGGGGCGGCGCCGGCGCCGACGCGTGGACGGCGATCGCGTCGAAGGGGGCGTCGCCGGGCGCGCCGAGGCTGCCGTCGCCGACGCGGATCTCCACCCGGTCGCCGTATCCGAGCCGCTCGAGACGATCGGAGGCGTCGGCCGCGAGACCTGCGAGGCGCTCGATGCTGAGCACGTCGGCCGCCAGCAGGGCGAGGATCGCGGTCGAGTAGCCGGAGCCGGTGCCGACCTCGAGGACCCGCTCGCCGCCGCCGAGCTCCAGCGCCTGGCAGATCGCCGCCACCACCCAGGGCTGCGAGATCGTCTGCTGGTCGCCGATCGGTAACGCCGAGTCGGCGTACGCGCGGCGGGCAAGGCGCTCGGGGACGAACAGCTCGCGCGGCACCGAGGCCATCGCCGCCAGTACCCGCTCGTCCCCGATCCCGCGCCGGCGCAGCTGGCGCTCGGCCATCGAGGCGCGCTGTCGTTCGAATCGCTCGCCGCTCACCTAGAAGATGTAAGCGCGCAGGCGCCGCGGCTCGAGCACCGTGACCCGTCCGCGGCCGACCGAGACGACGCCCGCCCGCTCGAGCGTCGCCAGGAAGCGGCTGACGCTCTCGCGTGAGGTGCCGGCCAGCTGGGCGAGGTCGGCCTGCGTCATCCGCACGGTCACGCCGCTGCGCTCGGCCGGAATCGCCTCCTCTGCGATCAGCTGCGCGAGCACCCCGGCGACGCGACTGGGGACGGTCTGAAAGGACTGGCGGGCGACCCGCTCGTTGGTCTCGCGCAACCGGCGCGTGATCGCGACGATCAGCTTCGCGGCGATGTCGCCGTGGGCGGCGATCACCCGCCGCACGTCCGAGGCGGGCAGCGCCAGCAGCTCGGCGTCGGTGAGCGTCTCGACGCTTGCCGAGCGGGTGCCGCCGTCGAGCATCGCCAGCTCGCCGAAGATGTCGCCGGGGCCCAGGGTCGCGAGCGCGATCGCGCGCCCGTCGGAGTGCTCGCGCGTGACCCGCAGGTCGCCGACACGGACGATGTAGCAGGCGTCCGAGTGGTCGCCCTCGTGGAAGACCCGCACTCCCTTCGGATAGGAGCGCGGGATCGCCACCGAGCCGATGTGGTCGAGCTCGCTGCCGGAAAGCTCCGCGAACAGCGGCACGCGCCTCAGCAGCTCAACCGATTCAGCCCCCATCGACGGACCAAGTATCGCACCGCGGGTTGCGGCGGTCAGAGAGCGCCGACGAACTCGATCAGGCGCTCGAGGAAGGCATCCTCGCCCTCTCGATGTGCCCAGTGCCCAGCGCCGTCGACGATCAGTGAGTCCGAGCCCTCGCCGAGGACCTCGGCCGTCCGCGTGAACAGCGAGGCCTCGATCAGATCGGCGGTGCCGCCCACGACGAGGGCACGGGTCGCGGGCGGGCGCTCGAGCTCGGCGACCGGCCGCAGCGGGATCGCCCGGTAGTAGTCGAGCGCACCGGCGAGCGCTCGGCGGTCGGCAAACGCCGCCTTCGCATCGGCCACCGACCTGTCCTGAGCCGGGCCGGCCCAGTTGGGCGACCAGCGGCGGTAGAGCGCGTCGAGGTAAGCGAAGTCCCGGCGGCGCACCGAGCTCTCGGCCCAGGGCATCTTCAGGGCGAGGAAATGGCGCGCCGCCCAGAACGCCGACGGGGTGCGGGGCAGCAGCGAGGGGTGCGGGATCGCGATCGGGACGATCGCCCGTACTCGCTCGGGATGCAGGGTGGCCGCGCCGTAGGCGATCGCCGCGCCCCAGTCGTGGCCGACGAGGATCGCCTCGCGCTCGCCGAGGGCGTCGAGGAAGGCGATCGGATCGGAGCCGATAGTGACCGGGTCGTAGGGGCGACCCTCGACGATCGTCTCGGGGCGATAGCCGCGCAGCCACGGGGACACCGCCCGGTAGCCGGCCTTCGCCAGCGCGGCGGCCGTCGGCTCCCAGCCGTGAGGCGTGTCGGGAAAGCCGTGGATGAGAACGACGAGCGGGCCCTCGCCGGACTCCGCGTACACGAACGTCCCGTCGTCGCTCGAGAGCGTGGTCCACTGCTCGGCCATCAGCACCGATCGTATGCGTAGGCTGGCCGCGAGCCAAGCACGACAGGAGGGAATCGCATGAACGTACTTTCAGGACTACGGCCCTCGCCGGCGCTCGTAATCGCCCTCGTTGCCCTGGTCGTTGCGGCCGCCGGAGTGGCCGTCGCACAGCCCGGGTCGGGCGCAAAGGCAAAGCCCGTCAGCGCCAAGAAGGTGAAGAGGATCGCCCGAAAGGTCAGTGACTCCGAGATCGTCGCCAAGGCCCCGACGCTCACGGTCGCCAGCGCCGCGAAGGCGGACTCGGCGACGAAGGCGGACAGCGCCATCCGGGCGGACTCGGCCGCCGCCGCGGACAGCGCCAACCCGATCGCCTTCGCGCATGTCTCCGCGCTCGGGGGGATCGATCCGGCGCGCTCGAAGAACATGGGGCCGGCAATCGTCACCAACCCGAGTGCGGGGCTCTACTGCTTCCGTGGCTTGCCGTTCGAGTTCAAGGGCGCCCAGGTGACGACCGACTTCGACGACTCCTCCAACGAGTTCGGGCCGCAGTTCGGCTCGACGATCGGCGCGACCTGCACACCGACGGCACAGGCCTATGTCTCCATGGTCACCAACAACGGGGCCGCCTCGATCAACGGCGGGTTCTTCATCGTCTTCTACGACTGACAGCTCGGGCACCAATGGGCGGTGCGGTTGTCGTCGCCCTGGCCGCGTGAGGAGATCGGGCCACCGCAGCTCGGGCACTGGCGGGCGCGGTACATCGCGCGCGGTCGCCGGCCCCTGGCGATCGACTCGCGCATCACCTTCTCGTTCTCTGAGACGACGAGCGCGAGGTCGTCGTCGGAGAGGTCGTCGACCTGCCGGAACGGGCTGACCCGGGCTCGGAACAGGGCCTCCGCGCGGATCGCGTTGCCGACCCCGGCGATGATCCCCTGGTCGAGGATGGCGTCCCCGATCTCGCGGCCCGCCCCCAATTGGCGCAGCCGCTCGGTCGCCGCGCCGGCATCGAACTCGGCCCGCAGCGGATCGGGGCCGAGCCGCATCAGCGCCGGGTCGTTTCGCACCCGCGCCTCGGTCGTCAGGCGCAGCAGCTTCGCTCCGGTCTGGGCGGCGACCGCGCGTCCGGAAGCGAGCGTCCACCAGGGCCTGCCATAGGGCATCCGCCCATCGGCGGCGACGAAGACCTTCCCGTTCATGCCGAGGTGGGTGTGCAGGACGACGTCGCCGGAGAAGTGGATGAGCAGGTGCTTGCCGCGCCCCTCGGCCTCCTCGAGGGTCCGCCCCTGCAGCTCGGCCGCGCGACGGTGAAGCGGGGAGCGCGGGTTCGGCGCCTCAGCGCGCCCGATCTCGCGGCCACCGAGCGCGATGTTCAGCCGCGCGGCCGCCTGGTGGATCGTGTCGCCCTCGGGCACCGCTAGCCCGCGGCGGCGACCAGCTTGCGCGGCTGGCGGCTGAAGCCGGCGGCGATGATCGCCTCCTCGAGCCCGGAGCCCATCACCGGCTCGCCGTCGACGCGCTCGATCCCGAGCTTCGGGATCACCTTCTCCTGCGCCGCCTCGGCGAGCTGGGCGATCGCCGCGGTCAGCTCCTCGCCCTCCAGCTCGATCAGTCGGACGATCCCCTTGCCGCCGCGCTCGACATAGACGATCGGGTTGCCGTCGCGAAGCAGGACGTAGGCGCCGGGCGTGCGGGCGGGGCGCCGGCCCTCGGCCCGCTTCGGCCAGCGCAGGGTCGCGCCGTACGGCTGCGCCGGGTCGGTGGCCGCGAGGATCAGGTAGTCCTGCTCGACGTGCGGAAGCGTCCGCAGGCGCTCGACCGCGCCGGCGAGCGCGAACTGGGCGCCGCCGAGCCCCTCGACGAAGTAGCCGCGCCGGGCGGTGCCGAGCATCTCCAGGTTGGAGAGCTCGCCGTAGAGGCTCGAGAAGCCGCCCGGGACGCCCTCGGCGAGGACCGTCTCCCGGGTGACGATCCCGTAGCGCTCCAGCATCAGCTCGGCCTGGGCTCGCAGCCGCGGGCCGACCGCCGGGGCGTTTCGGAACAGGCTCTCGGTCAGCGACCACCGGCCGACGATCGCCTCCTGTGACGGACCGCGACGGGAGGCGAAGCGGCGCGCCGGGCGGCGCTCGCGCCCGACCGCGCTCAGCCGCCGGGCGCGCAGCGGCGCGAAGGCGTCGTTGGTCACCTCGCCCGCCCAGACCAGGTCCCAGAGGGCGGCGTGCAGCTCCTCGTTCTCCGCCTCCAGCTCCATCGTCAGGTCGAGCCAGAACGAGGGGGCCGCCTCCAGGCGCTCGCGGATCGCGTCGTGGACCTCGCCCGCGGGCCGCTCGAGCTTGGCGTTCGCGGGCGGCGGCCCGGCCAGGTGCACGTCCTCGCGGAAGTAGAGCGCCACCCGCCCCGTGCGGGCGAGGGCACCGGCGCCGATCCAGACGATCTCCCCGCTGGTGGTGAGCTGGTCGAGCCAGGTCTGGCTGTAGGCGCCGAGGCGGCGCGGGAGCACGTCGCGCTCCCAGACCTCGGGCGTCAGGGCGACGCCCTGAAGCGGGATCAGCGCCTCGCGCAGGCGGTCGGGGCCCGCCCCGGCGGGCCGGTGGGCGTCGACGTTCTGCCAGGCCGGCAGGAAGCGGGCCAGCTCGGCCGGGTCGACCGCCTCGACCTCCTGGCGCAGCGCCGCAACGCTGGCGCGGCGCAGGCGGCGCAGGACGTCGGCGTCGCACCACTCCCGCTCGCTGCCGCCGGGAAGCAGCTCGCCGCGGACGAGCTCGCCGGACCGCTCGAGGCTCTGCAGCGCCGGGGTCAGGTCGAGGCCCATGCGGCGGGTGATCTGGGCGGTCGGGAACGGCCCGTGGGTGCGCGCGTAGCGACGTACCAGGGCCAGGGCCGGGTCCGGGAGCTCCTCCAGGTAGCCGTCGGGGAGCCCGCCCGGCGGCGGCACGCCAAGCGCGTCGCGGTAGAGGCCCGCGTCCTCGGCTGCGATCCAGCGCTCTTCGCCCGCGATCCTGACCTCGACGGCCCGCTTCTCGCGGCCCAGCTTGGCGAGCATCGAGGCAGCCGAGAAGCCCTCGGCAGTGCGCAGCTCGAGCTCGGAGACGGTCAGGTCGCCGAGCCGGCGCAGCACCTGCTGCAGCGCGTCGCGGTCCTTGGCGAGCGCATCGGGGTGCAGAAGCTGCAGCGACCGCTCGACCTCCTCCAGCGCCTCGGGGTCGATCAGCTCGCGCAGCTCGTCGGCGCCGAGCAGCTCCGAAAGCAGGTCGCGATCGAGCGCCAGGGCGGCGGCGCGCCGCTCCGCGTTCGGCGT
Organism: Solirubrobacterales bacterium; assembly: GCA_033856255.1. Lineage (GTDB taxonomy): Bacteria > Actinomycetota > Thermoleophilia > Solirubrobacterales > 70-9 > WHSW01. The sequence goes on from JAWVFH010000055.1 coordinate 8,695, forward strand.
ATCGCCCTCGTACATGTAGGTGGCGACGTAGTCGAACAGCAGCGAAGACGCAAACGGCGAAGCCGTTTGAGTTTCCACCTCGACCAGGGTGATCTTGCGCGAGTGCAGGTCGCGCAGCAGGTCGACCAGCGACGGCAGGTCGAGGACGTCGCGCAGGCACTCGCGGTAGGTCTCGAGGATCACCGGGAAGCGGGGGAAGTCCTTGGCGACCTCGAGCAGGTTCTGCGACTTCAGCCGCTGCTGCCACAGCGGCGTGCGCTTGCCGGGATAGGCGCGGGGGATCAGCAGGCTGCGGGCTGCGTTCTCGCGAAAGCGGGCGCCGAACAGGGCCGAGCCGCCGAGCTCGCGCACGACCAGGTCCTCGATCTCGTCGGGCTCGAGCAGCACCAGGTCGGCGTTGGGAGCCTCGTCGGCGTCGGGCAGGTGGACGATGATGCCGTCGTCGGACCAGATCGCGTCCGCCTCGAGGTCGAGCTCGTCTCGGATCCGCGCCGAAACGGCCAGCCCCCAGGCGGCGTGCACGCGGCCGCCGAAGGGGGAGAGCACGCACAGCCGCCAGTCGCCGATCTCGTCGCGGAACTTCTCCACCACGATCGTCTCGTCGGACGGCACGACCCTGGTCGCCGCCTGCTGCTCGCGCAGGTAGGTGACCAGGTTCTCGGCCGCCCGCGGGTCGAGGTCGGCTTCGGCGGCGAGCGTCTCGGCGTCCTTGCCGACCGCCTCCCGGGCGAAGGCGCCGATCGCGCGACCCAGCTCCGAGGGACGCCCGACCCCGTCGCCGCGCCAGAAGGGGACGGCGCCCGGGACCCCGGGCGCGGGGACGACGATCACCCGGTCGCGGGTGATCTCCTGGATCCGCCAGGTGGTCGCGCCGAGCAGGAAGGTCTGGCCGGGACGCGCCTCGTAGACCATCTCCTCGTCGAGCTCGCCGACCCGGCGGCCGTCGGGGAGGTGGACGCCGTAGAGGCCGCGGTCGGGGATCGTGCCGGCGTTCGTGACCGCCAGCTGGCGGGCGCCCTTGCGGCCGCGGACGGTGCCCGCGGTCCGGTCCCAGACCAGCCGCGGGCGGAGCTCGGCGAACTTCTCCGACGGATAGCGGCCGTCGAGCATGTCGAGCACGTTCTCGAGCTGCTCGCGGGAGAGCTCGGCGAACGGCATGCTGGCGGTGACCAGGCGCTCGATCTCGTCCACCTCCCACTCCTCGTCGGCGACCATCGCGACCAGGTGCTGCGCGAGCACGTCGAGCGGGTTGCGCGGGATCACCGTCTCCTCGATCTGGCCGGCGCGCATCCGCTGGGCTACGACGGCGCACTCGAGCAGGTCGGCGCGGAACTTGGGGAAGATCCGGCCCTTGGAAACCTCGTTGAGCTGGTGGCCGGCCCGCCCGATCCGCTGCAGCCCCCTCGAGACCGATTTGGGCGACTCGACCTGGATCACGAGATCGAGGGCGCCCATGTCGATCCCGAGCTCGAGCGACGAGGTGGCTACGAGGCAGGGCAACTTGCCCGACTTGAGCAGCTCCTCGACCACGACGCGTTCCTCGTGGGCCAGAGAGCCGTGATGCGCGCGGGCAATCTCCTCGAATACTCCCGCCACGTCCTCGCCTTCGGCTGCGGGCGTGCGGGGTGAGGAACCGTCGTGTTCGGTTGCCGGAAGCTCCTGGTGAGGGACTTCGTTGTGCAATTCGTTCAACCGCTTGGCGAGGCGTTCGGCGCCGCGGCGGTTGTTGACGAAGATGATCGTCGAGGTGTGCTCGCGGACGAGCTTCAGCAGCTCGGGGTAGATCGCGGGCCAGATCGAGCGCGGGTTGGCGGCGGGATCAAGCGACGACTCGATCGGCCCCGGATCAATCCGGTCCGGCGAGGTCTCGGGCAGGACCTGGCCGTCGCCAGCCGGGGAGGTGCTGACGCCGGGCGCCGTCATGTCGTCCACGGGAACGACGATCTGCAGGTCGAGGTCCTTGCGGATTCCGGCGTTGACGATCTCGCACTCGCGCTTCGGGCCGACCAGGAACTCCGCGATCCGCTCCAGCGGACGCTGCGTCGCCGAGAGGCCGATCCGCTGCGGGTCCGGGTTGCCCTCCTCGGTGACCAGGCGCGAGAGCCGCTCCAGGGTCAGGGCCAGGTGGGAGCCGCGCTTGGACTGGGCGACGGCGTGGATCTCGTCGACGATCACCGCCTCGACGCCCTTCAGGATCTCGCGCACCTGCGAGGTGATCATCAGGTAGAGCGACTCCGGCGTCGTGATCAGGATGTCGGGCGGCGTGCGCTTCATCGCCTGGCGCTCCTTCTGCGGCGTGTCGCCGGTGCGCAGACCCACCGCGACCTCCGCGCCGATTCCCTTCAGCGGCGCGCGCAGGTTGCGCTCGACGTCGTAGGACAGCGCCTTCAGCGGCGAGATGTAGACGATCCGGGTGCCGGTCCCGAGCTCATCGGGGCGGCGCGAGAGGGAATCGATCCCCCAGAGGAAGGCGCTCAGGGTCTTGCCGGAGCCGGTCGGGGCGCAGATCAGGGTGTTGGCGCCCGAGGCGATCGCGGGCCAGCCCTGTGCCTGGGCCGGCGTCGGCGCCTCGAACGAGGACTCGAACCAGCGCCGCGTGCGTTCGCTGAACCCTTCCATGGAGTCGAGTCGCTGGTCTGTTTTCGCGCTCATGGCCAACCACGGATCATACGAAGCCCCTAGGCTGGCGCGCGATGGCGGCTGGGGAGATCGCAACGCTGATCGAAAAGGGGATCGAGGCGTTCAACGCCGACGACCCCGAGGGCGTGCTCGCCCTGCTGACCCAGGACGTCGAATGGAAGCGGGTCGACGGCCTTCCCGACGAGGGCGGCGTGCTCCACGGCCACGAGGAGGTGCGGGCCTTCCTCGAACCGGAGGTCTTCGACCGCGCGCGCTTCGAGACCCTGGAGATGGTCGAGCGCGGCGACACGGCGATCGTCCACGGCGTCTTTCACGCCCGCGGCGTGGGCAGCGGGATCGAGCTGGACGTCGAGACCTATGTCGTCTACCGGCTCCGCGACGGGCTCGCCTGCCGGGTGGAGAACTGGCGCACGCGAGCTGATGCGGAGCGGTCCTCCGGGCTCAGCCTCCTGAATCCGTAGCGACCACTCGCCGCACCGCGCTGTAGACGGGCTTGCGGTTGCCCTCGGCGGTCAGCATGCCGAGCGTGCCGAGCCAGTTGTTGTCGGTGTTCGCGGGGTCCTGGAGGCAGTGGAAGATCACCGCGCGCGCTCCGTGGCGGGCGAGGAACCGGTAGGCCGAGCTCGCCTTGCGAGCCTGCCCGCCCTCGCCGAACTCGAACGCCGAGAAGCCGATCTCCGTCACCCACAGGGCCCGCCTGCCGGCGATCCTTCGGGCCCGGCGCCAGTCTCGCTGCAGCTTGTCGGCGCGAAAGACCGAGCGGGGATAGAGGTTGACGGCCATCGGCACGTGCCGGTTGATCTGGGCGTAAGCGAGCGCCGTGTAATGGAGGTAGTCGGAATATCCCGGCGAGGCCGCCGGGCCGATCACCTTGCGCGGGGCTACCTGGTAGAGGGCGTTGGTGAGCTCGGCCAGCCGTTGCGGGTCGATCGCGCCGAAGCCGTCCAGGTTGGGCTCGTTCCACGCCTGGACCTGGGAGCCGCGGAAGCGCTGCAGCAGCGCCAGCCCCATTCCTGCATAGGCACCCTCGAAGCCCTCGCCGACGGCGCAGGTCTGGGTCACGTGGCGATCGCACTGGGGCGCCGCCCAGCTGGGCGCGGCGCTGATCACGAACAGCGGCCTGATCTGCCGCGCCCGCAGCGCCGTCACCGCGCTGTCGAGCAGCGACCAGTCGTACTTGCCCGGCTGCGGCTCGGTCATCTCCCAGCTGACCGGGATCCGCGCCATCGTCGCCCCGGCCCGCTTCGCCGCGTCGGCCTGGGCGGCAAACGTCTGCGCCGTGTCGTTGAAGCCGAAGATCGGCTGCTGCGCCGCCGACGCGCCCTGCGCCGCGAGCACGGTGACGGCGACCGCGAGCAGCGACAGCGTCGATGTTCTCTTTGCGCCCCGCATATAACCCACGCCCGCGATCCGAGCGGGCTACCAGCGCAAAGTCTGCTCTATCTCCGCGAGCTTTGGCGCAGTTGCGTCGCGCTCGGACACCTGCGGATCGGCCAGCGGCCACTCGACGGCGACCTGCGGATCGTCCCAGGCGATCCCGGCCTCGGTGGCGGGGTCGTAGTAGCTGGAGACCTTGTAGTGGACGTCGGCGAGCTCGGAGAGAACGCAGAACCCGTGCGCGAAGCCGACCGGGATGAAGAGCTGGCGGTGGCTGACGTCGTCGAGCTCGTGGCCCTCCCACTGCCCGTAGGTGGCCGAGTCGCGGCGCAGGTCGACCGCCACGTCCCAGATCCGCCCGCGAATGCAGCGGACCAGCTTCGCCTGTCCGGGATCGGTCTGGAAGTGCAAGCCGCGCAGGATCCCTGCGCCCGAGCGGGAGTGGTTGTCCTGGACGAAGTCGCTCTCGACCCCGGCCGCGGCCCAGTCCCGGGCGCTGAAGGTCTCGACCAGGAACCCGCGCTCGTCTCCGTGGACGGCCGGCTCGAGCATCACCAGCCCGTCCAGCCGCGTCTCCATCAGCTTCGGCATCAGCCGAGCGTTGCTCCGTACTGACGCTGGTAGTACTCGCGGTACTCCCCCGAGCGGATCGGCATCCACCACCACTCGTTGGCGCGGTACCACTCAACCGTGCGCTCGATCCCGGCGTCGAAGCCGACCGCCGCCTTCCATCCCAGCGCCTCCGCCTTCGCCGATGCGAGCGAGTAGCGGCGATCGTGGCCGAGCCGGTCCTCGACGTAGGAGATCAGCGACTCGTCGCGCCCGGTGAGCTCGAGGATCCGCTTCACCACCTCGATGTTGGGCAGCTCGTCGGGGCCGCCGACGTTGTAGACCTCGCCCGGCTCGCCGAACTCGAGCACAGTGTCGATCGCGGATGCGAAGTCCTCGACCCAGAGCCAGTTCCGGACCTGCATGCCGTCGCCGTAGACCGGCAGCGGGTCGCCGGCGAGGGCGTTGAGGACGCAGAGCGGGATCAGCTTCTCCGGGTACTGGCGCGGCCCGTAGTTGTTGGAGGCGCGGACGATCAGCGCCTCGGAGCCGTAGGTGTTGCGGTAGGCGCCGACCATCATGTCGCCGCCGGCCTTCGAGGCCGAGTAGGGCGACGACGGATCGATCGGCGAGCTCTCCGTGAACGAGCCCTCCTCGATCGAGCCGTAGACCTCGTCGGTGGAGATCTGCAGGTGCCTGATGCCGGCTTCGCGGGCGGCCTCGAGCAGCACGTAGGTGCCGAAGACGTCGGTCTGGATGAACTCGCCGGGGGCCTCGATCGAGCGGTCGACGTGGGTCTCGGCGGCGAAATTGACGATCGCCGAGCAGCCGTCGAGCGCCCGCTTCACCGCCTCGGGGTCGGCGATGTCGGCGGTGACGAGCTCGACCCTGCCCTCGTCCAGGCCCTGCAGGTTCTCGACCCGGCCGGCGTAGGTGAGCTTGTCGAGCACCCGGACGGAGAACTCGGGGTGGTTGTCCAGGCGGTGGCGGACGTAGGCGGAGCCGATGAACCCGGCGCCGCCCGTGACGAGGACGTTCACGCCGGAGTCCTCGCTTCGCGGGCGGCCAGGTACTCGGCCAGGCCCTGACGCCACTCGGGAAGCGTGATCGGGTCGGGGCGCTCGGAGGCGAGCAGCGAGAACGCCGGCCGCGGCGCCGGGCGGCCGAGCATCTCCGTCGTGCCCGCCATCACCCGGCAGTCGACGCCGGCCTGGTCGAAGATCTCCTGTGCGTAGTCGAACCACGAGCAGCGCCCGCCGCCGGCGATGTGATGAATCCCGTACTCGTCCGACTCGATCAGCAGCGCCAGCGCCTGCGCCAGGTGGGGGGTGTACGTGGGGCTCGCGACCTGGTCGTTGACCACGATCACCTCCGGCTGTTCGCCGGCCACCCGCAGCATCGTCTCGACGAAGTTCGACCCCGCCGCTCCGAACAGCCACGAGGAGCGGACGATGAAGTGGCGCGGGTTGGCGATCTGGGTCGAGGTCTCGCCGGCCTGCTTCGAGCGGCCGTAGGCGGAGATCGCGGCCGGCAGGTCGGACTCGACGTACGGAGACCTCTTGGAGCCGTCGAAGACGTAGTCGCTGGAGATGTAGACGACGCTCGCCCCGTGCGCCGCCGCGGTCGCCGAGACGACTCCGGCGGCGGTGTCGTTGACCCGCATCGCGGCGCGCTCGTGGGCCTCCGCGCCGTCGACGTCGGTCCAGGCGGCGCAGTTGACGACCACCTGCGGGCGCAGATCGGCGATCGCCTCCTCGACCGCGGCGCCGTCGGTGATGTCGAGCTCCGAGCGCACCAGGTCGACGACCGAGTGGCCGCGGGCGGCGATCGCCGCGACCGCGTCCTGGCCCAGCATCCCGCCGGCGCCGGCGATCATCACGCGCAACCGCCTCACGGGATCGAGATCTCCGACTTGTCGCCGACGATCATCCGCAGCGTCTTCGGCATCCCGTCGCCGCGGGCCAGCTTCACGCCCTTGCCGAGCAGGCTCGCCTCGATCCGCGCCGGCAGGTCGCGGACGCTGGCGCCGGCGAGCAGGATCGAGTGCTCGACCTCGCTCCCGATCACCTCGACGTCGCAGTCGATCGAGGTGTACGGCCCGATGTAGGAGTCCACGATCCGGGCCCCGGCGGCGATCACCGCGGGACCGCGGACGAGCGATCGCTCCAGCACCGCGCCGGCCTCGAGCACGACCCTGCCCTCGATCCGGCTCTCCTCGTCGAGCTCGCCGTCGATCCGGCGCTCCACGTCCTCGAGCACGAGCCGGTTCGCCTCAAGCATGTCGGCGAGCTGGCCGGTGTCCTTCCACCAGCCGGCGACCGTGTGGCTGTCGACCCTGGCGCCGCCGTCGATCAGGCTCTGAATCGCGTCGGTGATCTCGAGCTCGCCGCGCGCGGAGGGCTCGATCGACCGGGCCGCGTCGAAGATCGCCGTGGTGAACATGTACACGCCGACCAGCGCCATGTCGCTGGGCGGGTCCTTCGGCTTCTCGACCAGGCGCACGATCGAGCCGCCGTTGAGCTCGGCGACGCCGTAGTGCCAGGGGTCGGGGACCTTGGTCAGCAGGATCAGGGCCTCGGGCTCGTGCTCGCGGAAGGCCCCGACGAGGTCGGTGATCCCGTCGCGCAACAGGTTGTCGCCGAGGTACATCACGAACGGCGAGCTGCCGAGGAATTCCTCCGCGGTGAGCACGGCGTGGGCGAGGCCGGCGGGCGTCTCCTGCGGGATGTAGGTGATCGAGGCGCCGAACTGCGCGCCGTCGCCCACCGCCTCGCGGATCTCGTCGCCCGTCTCCGGGGCGATGATGATCCCGATCTCCTCGATGCCCGCGTCCACCAGCGCCTCGATCCCGTAGAAGAGCACGGGCTTGTTGGCCACCGGAACCAGCTGCTTGGCCGAGGTATGCGTGATTGGGCGCAGTCGAGTTCCCGCGCCGCCCGAAAGGATCAGGCCTTTGAGCGCCTCCATCGTTGCGAGAGGCTAGCGTCCGCATGGAGATGCGGAACACATGCCGATGAGCCTCGGGCTGGCGCTGCTGGTAGCCGGAACCGCGGGCACGATCGCGGCGCCGGCGGCGACGGCCCAGGGGCTCGAGTTCGTCGTCCTCGGTCAGGGCTCGTTTCCATCGCTCGCCTCGACCTGGCTCTCGACGCTCAACAACGTGTTCACGAACCGGTTCTAGACGGCGGGTGGCCTATCGGCTCTTCACCATCCTGCTCACGCCGCTGGCGTGGTGGGGCCGGCTGCGGGTCGCCGGGATCGCATCGGTGCCGAAGCAGGGCGCGCTGCTCGTCGTGCCCAACCACGACAGCCAGATGGACCCGATCCTGATCGCGCTTGCATTGCGAAGGCACCGCCCGCTGCGCTTCCTCGCCCGGGCGGACCTCTGGCGCAACCGCCCGCTCGGCTGGCTGCTCTACGGGATCAACCAGATCCCGATCGAGCGCGGCACGGGAGACACCGCGGCCCTCGACGAGGCGATCGCAACCCTTCGCGAGGGCAAGGCGATCTGCATCTTCCCCGAGGGCAAGCTCTCGCGCGGCGAGGCGCTGCGCGCCCGGACCGGGGTGTCGCGGCTGGCAGCGGCCTGCCCGGAGGCGCGCGTCGTCCTCTGCACGGTCACCGGGAGCACCGATTTCGTCCGCTTCCCCCGGCGGCCGCGGTGCGCGGTCGAGTTCCTGGCCACGGCCGCGCTGCCCTCCCCGGCCGACGAGCCGCGAGAGTTCGCCGCCACGCTGCTCGGCGACCTGCGCCTGCGGGTGCCGCCGCAGGCGGCCGGGCGAGCGGTGCGTGTGTGATCGCCGGTGAACCTGGGTAGGGTTGATTGGCGCCGCCGGGGGTCGCGGCGGCTGGTCACTCGGCGCCAGGTCAACAGGGGGCGAAACCGCGACCTCGGGCGTCGGCCGGTGTTGGCAGGTGGGGGAACGAAAGCGATCAGACGGAGGAAATGAAGACGATGTTGAGGCAGCAGGCACGTGCCGTCGGAGCGGCCCTGGTGGCGGTGGCGATCTCACTCTCGCTGGGCACGGCGACGAGCAGCGCCGCCAAGGCGCCCGCGTCGTTCTACGGCGTCGTCCCGCAGACGAACCTCGACAGCTCGGACTTCGACCGCATGGGCGAGGGCAAGGTCGGGACCCTGCGCACGATCCTCAACTGGTCGGCGATCGATCCCACCTCGGCCGCGGGCGACGACGACTGGTCGAGCTTCGACCCGATCGTGCTCGAGGCCGCGGACAACGGGATCGATGTCCTGCCGTTCATCTACGGCACGCCGACCTGGGTCGCGAAGGACCTCGACAACCAGAAGTGCAGCGGGTCCAAGTGCGTCTACTTCGCGCCGAAGTCGAGCGCGGGGATCGACGCCTTCAAGACGTTCGTCGGCGAGGTCGTCGAGCGCTACGGCCCGGACGGCGAGTTCTGGACCCTGCACCCCGAGGTCCCCAAGGACCCGATCGAGATCTACCAGATCCTGAACGAACAGAATTCCGAGACCTTCTTCGCGCCGAAGCCGAGCACGAAGCTGTACGCGAAACTGCTTGCGGCCGCGGCCGATGCGATCAAGTCGCGCGACCCGTCGGCACAGGTCGTGCTCGGCGGGATGGCTGAGCTGGCCGGCTCGCACAAGGCGATCATCGGCTCGAAGTACCTCGCCGACCTCTACAAGGTCAGCGGCGTCAAGGACAGCTTCGACGGTGTCGCGCCGCACCCGTACGGCGGGACGATCGGCAGGGTCGCCGACCAGATCGAGCTCTACCGGAAGGTGATGAAGCATGCCGGCGACTCGGGCGCCGACATGTACGTGACGGAGATCGGCGCCGGCTCCGCCAACGGCGGCAGCTCGCTGAACCGCGGCACTGACGGCCAGGCGAGCCTGCTGACCGACATCTACAAGTACTTCCTCAAGCACCGCAACGGCTTCAACGTGCAGACCGTCGACTGGTTCAGCTGGATGGACTCGACGACCAGCATCTGCGACTGGTGCAAGACGTCGGGCCTGCTGAAGAAGAACGGCAAGGCGAAGCCCTCCTACAAGGCGTTCACGAAGCTGACCGGGGGCAGCGCCGGATAGGCGCCACCCCCGGAACAACGAACGGCTCCTGCGGATCGCGCAGGAGCCGTCGTCTTTACCTCCAAGGCCAGAGCCCTCGCCATCGAGTCTCGACCAGAGGGGTCAAGGTAGTCGTGGGTCAGCCGCGCCGACAGTGGATATTCGTCCAAATCGCCGATTTGGGCTCAAGTTTTCAGCGGTGCTAGTACGTGCCGCCGAGCTTGCGGTGGTCCCAGGTGGCGGTGCGGATTGCCTGAAAGCGGATCGCGACGCGCTTCGCCGCCTGAGCCTCGAGCGCGACGGCGGCGTCGCCTTCGACCGAGTCGATGCCGTCGGTGTAACGGACGGCGAGCTGCTTGCCGAACTCGGCGACGCGATCGGTTTCGCGGACCAGCTCGGCCTCGGCCTCGATCTGGATCCCGCGCAGCTCCGTGTACTCGCTCCCCGTCTCGATCAGCAGGGTCGCGCGCGGGTCGCGCTCGAGGTTGCGCACCTTCTGCGATTTGGCGTACGTCCAGATCCAGAGCTCGCCCTCGCGGACCAGAAACCACATCGGCATCGAGTGCGGCCAGCCGCGCGGGCCGAGAGACGAGACGATCACGATCCGCTCGGCCTCGAGCAGCTCCGCCTGCTCGGCCTCGCTGAGCTGGATCTGATCGCGCCGGCTCGCCATCGCGGGCTCAGTCAATCAACTCGGAGACCGTCGCCCGACCCTCGGCCTCGAGCTTTTCCAGGTGCGCCTGCATCGCGATCGCGGCGGCGGGGCGCAGTTGCTCGGGGACATCGTCCCAGACGTCCGCAAGTAGGGCGGCTCGGGAGCGCTGACCGGCCTCGAGCGCGGCGATCAGCCGCCGTTCGCGATCGAGCCGGTGGTCGCGGTACTCGGCGATCTTCGCGGCCGGGTCGGTGATCCAGGGGCCGTGGCCCGGGGCGAGCAGCACCAGGTCGAGCGCTTCCAGTGCCGCTAGCGAGCTCATGTAGGCAGTGAGGGAACCGCCACCGGCCGCGGGGGGGACGATCGTGGAGCCGCGGCCGAGGATCAGATCGCCGCAGAAGCAGACGTCGTCCCTGACGAAGCAGACGTGGTCCGCCGCATGGCCGGGCGTAGCAATAAGGGTGAACGGGCCGATCTCGGTGGTGTTTGGCGAGTTCCTCTCGGTATGCGAGAGGAACTCGCCAATTCCCTCGGTCGACCCCGCATCGAGGGCCCTGGCGGGCGCCTCCATCTCGGCCTCCCCACTTGCCCTCCCCCACAAGAGCGGGGCACCCAACGCCTCGACTCCCTCGGAGTGGTCCGAGTGCCCGTGCGTCAGTAGGACGCCGACGATCTCCCCACCCGCGGCGTCCCGCACCCGCTCCAGGTGCCCGGCGTCATCAGGCCCCGGGTCGATCACGTAGCCGTCGACCACGTACGTATTCGTCCCCTCGAGCGACATCGGCCCGGGATTCGGGGCGACGATCCGAACGATCTCGGGGTGGCCCGGGGGGCTCGAGCTCAGCTCTTCGGCCCGACCGTCTTCGACCCGACCGCTTTCAGAACCGCCTCGCGGGCCTCGGTCGGCTCGAGCACGACCAGGTCGCCGACACCCTTGAGCACCTCGCGTGCGAGCCAGTCGCTGGAGCCGTACGGGACCTCGACCACGACCGCGCCATCGGAGAGCTCCTCGACCACGGTCCGCTGCTCGCGCAGCCAGCGAGCCCGTTCGGGTGCCACCCACACCCGCGCCACGCCGGCGCTCGTGACCTCGCCGTGGACGAGCCACTCCTGCTCGGCGAGCATCTCCTCGACGCCCTCGCGGGGCTCGAACTCGCGCTCGGTGATCGCCGCCTCCTTCATCCGGTCGAGGCGGAAGTGGCGGGTGTCCGAGCGGCCGAGGTCGAAGCAGCCCAGGTACCAGCCCTCCGGCCCCTTGACCAGCTGGTAGGGCTCCACCTCGCGCTTGACGAAGTCGTCCTCGTTCTCCTTGTAGTACTGGAGCTCGAGCACGACGTGGCCCTGAATCGCGTCGTTGACGGTGCGAACGACCGAGGAGTCGTCGCGTCCGGGCGCGATCTCGAGTCCCTCCTCGGACGGGTCGTGGCCGAGCGCTGAGACGATCTTCTCGCGCGCGCTCTGCAGGCCCGACTGGGGCAGGTGATCGCCGAACAGGTCGATCGCGGCGATCAGCGCCTTCGCCTCCAGCGGCAGCAGCCGGGCCGGGCGGGCGAAGTTGTCGCCGTAGGTGTCGGGATCGACGTCGATCCGGTCGCCGGAGATCTCGGCGTAGAGCACGTAGGTGCCGCCGCCGAAGTTGACGACGTTGAGGACGTCGAGGTCCTCGTGCAGCTCCTCGGGCGAGATGTTGAGCTCCTCCAGCGCCTGCTTGGTCGGCAGGCTGCCCGACTCGCGGGCAGCGCCGATCAGCAGCCCGGCCAGGGTCACCAGGCGGGCGAGGCGCTCCGGGCGGATCACCGACTCCGACCGGCCGTTGCTGCCTCGCGAGCCTCCGTTGCGGCGCCCGTTGCCCTCGGCGAGCGGGCGGCTGACCGTCTTCGCGACGTCGAAGTCCTCGCGGTGGCGGGCGCGTAGCAGTGCGAGTCGCTCGTCGGCCTCGGTGGCGAGCTCGGGCGGATCGAGCAGGCGAGCGTTGTCTCGCCAGGAGAGCACCCAGGAGATGAGCTGGCGCTCGGACGCGTACCAGGTCTCGAACACCATCCCCCGTCCCTTCGCGCCGTCGCCGCGCTCGGGCTTGCGAAGCGTCCCGTGGCGCCCGAAGTCGCGCTCGACGAGCCAGGCGATCCGCTCGCGCAGGAACACCTTCGCCTCCCCCTTGCGCTCGCCCATCTGCCAGTCGGCGCGCTTCGCGTAGTCGCTGCGGTCGAAGTTCTCGGGGGCGGTGAAGTCGTGCTCGGCCTTGGTCGCGTATGAGACCTTGCCGCGGATCCGCGAGAGCCGAAAGACGCGCACCTCCTCGCGCTCGTGCGAGTGGCCGATCAAATAGAACTGGCCCTCGCGGAAGACGAGGTGGTACGGGTTGACCTTGCGGTCGGAGACGTCGTCGCGCTGCAGGGAGTAGTAGGAGAACTCGATCGTCTTGCGGCGCGAGATCGCGGTCTCGATCTTCGCCAGACGCTGCGAGAGCTCGCGCCCCGAGCCGGCGGTCGAGAGCTTGACGTCGATCGGCGCCTCCTCGTCCTCGACCAGCGGGCTCGGCCGGCCCCAGGAGACCTGCTGCAGTGCCAGCCGCAGCGGCTCGGCGTAGGCGAACTCACCGTCGAGCAGGCCGAGCGCGGTGCGCAAGGCGGCGAGCTCGGGGTCGGAGAACTCGATCGCCGGGAGGTAGTAGTTCTCCGGCGGCAGGGCGTAGAGCTCGGCCTCGAAGAACCCCTCGGCGGGCTTCTCCACCTGGAGCGAGATCCCGAGGCTCTCGAGCTCGGCGCGGTCGGCGTAAAAGCGGCGCGCGAACGCATCCTCGTTCATCGAGCTGTAGCCCTCGACCTCCCGCTTGATCTCCAGCGCCGACACGGGGCGCCGGTTCGCCATCAAGAACGAGATCAACGAGAGCTGTCTGATCAGCTTCTCGGTGTCCTTCGCCATTCGCTGTCCAGGTTATTGGGGTCGTGACCGCCGCTCGACGGCCCGTCGCGCAAAGTGCGCTATTTGCGCTTGGCCGGTGATCCAAGGTCGGTAGATTTCCGGCGGTGCTTGGAGCGGGGACGGTCATCAACCCGATCATCAAGATCATCACCACGGTGGTGATCCTGGGGGCGGTCGGCATCTTCATCGTCCGGCCGGTCCTCGACACGACGAACAACGCGATCGACTCGGTCGGCGAGCAGGTGCACAACGCACAGCAGCAGGCGCAGCAGTCGTCGAGCGACTTCGACCTCAACTTCGCCCGCACCCGCGCGCAGGGCTACGCCACCTCTCTGCAGAGCAGTTGGCCCTCTGCGGCGCGCGAGGTGAAGGCCTGCGTCGCAAAGGCCGACACGACCGCCCAGATGCAGCGCTGCGCCAGCATCGGCCAGCGCGTTGTGACGGTCGAGCTCGGCGACCACAACACCGCGGTGGCCTACGCGAGCAGCCTCGAGGCCCAGGGCGACCAGGCCGCGGCGGACAAGGTCCGTCAATGCGTCAAGGACGCGGGAATCCGGGCGGCGGCGATCAACCGCTGCCGAAATCTGGCCGACGACCTGTTGTTCGGATAGATTCGCCTCCCCATGCTTGGCGCCGGCACAGTGATCAATCCGATCATCAAGATCGTCACCACGATCGTGATCCTCGGCGCCGTCTACCTGTTCATCGTCAAGCCGGCGCTGGACACGACCAACAACGCCTTCGACAGCTTCAGCAACTCCTTCAACGGCTTCGACAATCTGCCCGCCGACATCCAGTCGCAGATCGACGACGCCTTCAACGGCTCGACCAACACCGGCCGCCTCCAGGACTGCATCGACCGGGCGATCAACGGAACCAGCGTCGATCAGCAGGCGTTGAACCGCTGCATCGACCGCTTCGCCGGCTAGCCGCAGGCCTGGCGGCGATTACGCGGCGCGGCTGTTGCCGAAGTAGGCCGCCGAGTCGATCCCGCGGTCGAACCGCGACCAGGCCTGGCCGTCGGGGAGCTCGCGCTCGATCCGGTCGAAGCTGCCGAGCGTGCCACCGAGGTTGTCCATCGCGTGCACGAGCGTCGCCTCGCGGGTCGCCGGGACCACCGGGGACCCGTTCTCGAGCTTGCCGTGGTGGGACAGGATGATGTGGAGCACCGCCTGGGCGAGCTCGGGGTCGAAGCCCTCGATCGACTCGATGATGCGGCGAACGAGGTAGTAGCCGAGCGGGATCTCCCCGAGCAGCCGGCCGGCGTCGGTGAGGTCGATCGCCAGCGGGTCGTCGTTGTAGGCCTGGGTCTTGCCGATGTCGTGCAGCAGCGCCCCGGTCACGGCCACGTCGCGGTCGATGCCGGGAAAGGCGGCCGCCGCGGCGCTCACCGCCTGGGCGACCGAGACCGTGTGGTCGAGCAGCCCGTGCGGGTACGCCTGGTGGTAGTACTTGGCCGCCGGCGCGACCCGGAAGCGGCGCCAGATCCTCGACTCAGGGTCGAAGATCCGGCCGAGCAGCTGCTGCAGCTGCGGATGCTGGATCGTCGCGAGCAGCTCGCGAAGGCCTGCCTCGAGCTGCTCGACCTCGACCGGCGGGCCCTCGGCGAGCTCATCCTGCTCGTACTCGTCCTCGCGCGCGGCGCGGATCGAGCGAATGGTGATCTTGGCGCCGTATTGAGGATGAACCGAGAACTTGCCGTCGATGAAGACCACGGTTCCGGGCGCAGAGCAGTTGAAGCACTCGTCGACCTCATCCCAGGCGACGGCCTCGACGGTCCCGGTTCGGTCGGCGACGGTCAGCTTCACCCAGTCCTCGCCACTCTTTCGCGTCCGCCGCTCCCGCTCGCGGACCGCGAAGGTGCCGGCGACCGCGTCGCCCTCGGCGAAGTCACGAACGAAGGTGCGCATCAGCGGCACCGCCACCGGGGAGGCGTCCAACGGGGCCTGAAGGGCATCGATCTGGCGCTGGGCGCTCATCGAACTCAAATTAGACAGAGGTCCGGACGGCCGATTTCTCTCCCGGGTGCTCATGCACTGGAGGTCGTCGCCGGAGGCGGAATTCTGACCCGGTCAGCGTGGCGTCGGCTGCGGCGAGTAGTGAGCGTCGTCCTCGCGCTCGGCGGGATCGAGCGCGACCGCCTGGCCCGGCGGAACCAGCTCCCGGGCGGCGTTCGCAGTCCGCTCGAGCTCGGCGGCGAGCTGCGCGCCGAAGACGACCGCGACGTTCGTCAGCCACAGCCAGAGCAGGAGGACGATGCCGCCGGCGAGGCTCCCGTAGGTGTTCGAGTAGGAGCCGAAGTGCGAAACGTAGAAGCTGAAACCGGCCGAGGCGACCAGCCAGAGCACGGTCGCCACCAGGCTCCCGGGAAGGATCCAGCGGGCCCCCTCGTGTTCGGCGTTGGGCGAGTACCGGTAGAGGAGGCCGATCACGCAGACGACGGCGAAGAAGAGCAATGGCCACTTGACGATCGACCAGATCGTCAGCGCCGTGTTCCCGAAGCCGACCTCGTTGCCGATCGCCGTCGCCAACGGTCCGCTGACGACCAGCGCCGTCAGGATCACGGCGACGGCGACGGTCATGACGACCGTGATCGCAAGCTGGCGCGGGCGCAGTTTCCAGAACGGGCGGTCCTCCTCGACCCCGTAGATCTCGTTGGAGGTGCGGATGAAGGCGCCCACGTACCCCGAGGCGGACCACAGGGCCGCGACCACGCCGATGATCAGCGCCACCCCGGCCTCGCTCGAATGCCGGACGATGTTCTCGATCGGGCTCCGGACCGTGTCGACCGCCGAGGCGGAGCCGAGGTCGTCGGCGATCCGCAGCAGGCCGTCGATCGAGCTCTGCGAGCCGAGCACGCCGAGCAGCGAGACGAGGACGATCAGCCCCGGGAAGATCGAGAGCACCGAGTAGTAGGTGAGGCCGGCGGCGTTGTCGGTGAGGCTCTGCGCCTGAAACGACTTGGCGGCGTCGCGCAGGGCGTGCCACCAGGCGCGCCCGGTCAGGTCGGTGGGGTCGCGGATCATCGCTCCCGCATGATTACCCGCTCGCGCCACCGTCCAACGCGATCTACCCGGCCAGATCGACGCCGAGGAAGACGATCGTCAGGGTCGCCAGGAGGATCGCGGCCTGCAGCGCGTGGGCGCGCGGCCAGCGCAGGTGAGCGACGGCCAGCACGAGCACCACGCCGAGCAGGCCGATCTTGGCCTGCAAGGTGGGCGAACCCCAGAGGTGCAGCTGGGAGGCGAGTGCCGTCCCGGTTGCGACGAGAAGGGCGAGGGCGACCACCGACGCAACGCCGAAGCGACGGGCGATCGGCCCGAGCTCGATCGCCGCTGGCCGGCGGGCTTGCGCGGGGACCACGACGACGGCGAGAAAGAGCTGCCCGCCGACGAAGAAGGCCATCGCCAGCAGGTGGACATAGAGCACGATCTGCCAGAGGTCGCTCACTCGCTCATCCTCTCGGATCAAGCACCTGGCCACCGGTCCGACGGGGACCGATGGCCAGATCGCGTCTCAGACGCTCGCTGCCGCGGGCGTCGCCGTGGGCGGAACCGCCGCCACGGTGACCCGGGGCCGGCCGATGACGCCGCGCGTCAACACGAACAGGCCGGTGCCGATCAGCATCAATGCCACGCCGACCACAATCGCAAATGTCGCGACGCTCTCGGCGAAGAAGGACGTGTTCAGCGCCGTCGACAGGGCCGTCGAGGTGATCCAGATCTGTCGGGCGGGATTATCGATCGCCTTACCGCTGGCCAGCGCCTTCTGCGCTTGGTCAGCCGGAACCGCCTTGCCGGAATCCTTGAAGACCGCTCGCGGCATCTCCGCATAGGTCAGGCCGTCGGTCGCTGCGAGGGTGTCCTCGCGGATCGTGTCCGCGAAGGCCTTGGCCTCGCTACCGGTGTCGACCGCTTGCCCGTCGATCGAGGAGCCGGGAATGCCGACGATCTGCTCCTGTCCCAGTCGATCGCGGACGTCGCTGCGGCCGCTGACGCCGATGGCGATCATCGCGATCCCCAGCAACACCAAGATCGCGCTCGATACGTATCCACCAATCTGAAATGAACGACTCATTGTCTTCTCCTTGCTCGTAAATCAGTGAGGTCAAAGCTATGCGCGAGGCGCGGCGATTACCTCCGTCTCCGCCGCTGGTCTCGCTACGCAGTCGGTACCGAGGTCGCTCGTGCAGATCAGGCCCACCTCAGACCGGCACCTCCGTAGCGACCACGTAGCGCGACAGGCACCCCGTACCGATGATCTTCGGCAGAGCGCCTGGGAGCCTTTGGCTCATGGCTAAGGTGCCGGCATGACCGGCGATTCCGAATCGACACCCTCCGCCGACACCGTCACCGTGGTGATCGCCGACGATCACGAGCTCGTCCGCGACGGCATCCGGATGGTCCTGGAGGCCGAGGCGGACATCGAGGTCGTCGCGCAGGCGGGCGACGCCGAGGCCGGGGCTCGCTACGTGCTCGGCCACAAGCCGACGATCCTCGTCCTCGACCTGAGCATGCCCGGCCGCCCGAGCCTGGAGCTGATGCCGCAGATCATCGAGTCATCGCCTTCGACCTCCGTGATCGTGGTGACGATGCAAAACGAGCCCGCCTTCGCCCGCCAGGCTTTCCGCGCCGGTGCCAAGGGGTTCGTGATCAAGCAGTCGGCCGCCGACGAGCTGATCGCGGCCGTGCGGGCGGTCCTCGCCGGACAGACCTACATCAACCCGAGCCTCGGGGCGCGGATGGCCGCCGAGCCGGAGGCCCCCGACGGGCCTCCCGACGACCTGACGCCACGGGAGACCGAGGTCCTGGGACTGCTCGCGCTCGGCTACATGAACCCCGAGATCGCCGACCAGCTCGTGCTCAGCGTCCGGACGGTCGAGACCCACCGGGCCAACATCCAGCGCAAGACCGGCATCTCGACGCGGGCGGAGCTGATCGCCTACGCGATCGAGAACGACCTCGTCGAGCGCTGACTTGACCGGGGATCGCAATCGAACACTCACCTCACGTGGTTGACCTCTACTGGCTGCCGCTCGGCGCGGGCGGGCATTTCGTCAGGTTCAACGGCCGTGTCTACGAAGCGCTCGCGGCGCGGTTGCAGCGGCGTCCGCGGCGCGACCTCTATCACGCCGCGCTCACGGTCCAGGTCCCAGAGGGAACCTTCGTCATCGAGCAGGCACCGGTCCCGGACTCGAGCGGCGAGCGGCGCGGCGTCGTCGCCGAGGGCGCTGTCGGCAGTCGCTGGGCGGGCCGCTTTCGGATCTTTCGCTACGAGATCCGCGTCTGGCGCGGGGGACGCATCCCGGACATCGCCGAGGCCGTGGACAGCCCGCGGCGACTCAGCAGCGACGAGGCCTGTGCGCGGCGTGTCCTTGATGCGGCCGCGCGGATCCCGACTCCCGTATGGGGTCGGGACGAGCTGGGGACCGGAGAGATGTGGAACTCGAACGCTGTGATCGCGTGGGTGATCGCGCGCAGCGGGATCGACGCCGAGTCGATTCAGCCACCGGCAGGGGGACGCGCCCCGGGTTGGCACGCAGGGCTCGTTGTCGCGAGCAGGAGCCCGGGCCTAAGCGGAGACCCTGACGACAGGAAGGCTGGCTCTGACGCGCGTTCCCCCGCCCTGGGGTGAGCTGATGCTCAGCTCACCCCCGGCGAGGGCGACCCGCTCGCGCATTCCCAGGAGCCCGAATCCATCGTGCTGGGCGCCCTCGTCGAAGCCGCGCCCGTCGTCCTCGACCGTGACCGTGACCGAGTCGCTCCCTTCCTCGACCAGAACCCGGACTCTGCCGGCATCAGCGTGCTTGAGCACGTTCGTCAACGCCTCCTGCACGGTCCTGTACACCGTTGCCTCGAGCTCCGGGGTATGGCGAGCCGGCTCGCGGCCCGCCTCGTAGGCGAGGTCGATATCGAGGTCGATCGCCAGGCCGCTGCGCGAGCTCACCCGCTCGACGAGAGCCTCGACCGCGGCCGCCGGACCGAGCTGGTCCAAGGCAGCGGGGCGCAGCTCCGTGATCAGGCCCTGGAGATCGCTGATCGTGCGCTCAACCTGCTCATTTGCGTGTGTCAACGCGCGGCGCATCGCGTTCGCGTCGTCGATCTGCAAGGCGCTCTGCTGCATCACCTTCAAGGCCCCCAGCTCCTGCAGCGTCTCATCGTGCAGCTCGCGCGCCCAGCGCTGGCGCTCGCGCTCCGAGGAGGCAATCGAGAGCCGCAGCTTCTCGTCCTCGATCGCCTGGGTTGCGGCAATCGCGGTCGCGGCGCTCGTGCAGAAGGATTCCAGCGCCAGGATGTCGTCGCTGGTGAAGGCGGCCTTCGATCCGAGGCGGTCGAAGACGGCGAGGAGACCCAGGTCGACGCCCCGGGACTGCAACGGGATCAGCAATCCGGAGGCCGCCTCGATCCCGAGCTCCGCAAATCGGCCGACCGCGCGGCCCGAGATCTGTTGGCTGCGACCGGCACGGAGCACGTCGGCGGCGGGCGAGTCACCACCGGGAAGTACGCGACCGACGAGGGTCTCGTCGACCTCCCCGGCCACCTGGGCGACACTCAAATCGCCACCGTCTTGGACCAGTAACACCGCGCAGAGGCGAGCGTCGACGAGGTCGCGAGCGCGCTTGACCACGAGTTCGAGAACGCGCGCCAGATCCGTCTTGCCGCCGACCTCGCGGTTGAGCGACACCGTGGCCTCGAGACCGCGTATGGCGCGCTGGAGCTCCTCCTCCCGGCGCCGGCTCGTTTCGTGCGCCTGCGCGTTATCGACCGCGATCGCCGCCCACTGGGCGAGCACTACGAGCAGCGTCTCGTCCCGTTCGCCGAACTCCTCGCCGTCCACCTTCTCGGTCAGATAGAGGTTGCCGTAGATCTCGCCGCGAATCATCACCGGGACCCCGAGGAAGCTCTCCATCGGCGGGTGCTCCGCCGGGAATCCATACGAGCGAGGGTGGTCGCTGATTCGCTCCAGCCGCAGGGCCTGCGGCTCTCGGATCAGCTCGCCGAGGATGCCGTGACCCCGCGGCAACGGGCCGATTCGTTGCCTCAGCTCATCGTCGATCCCGACCGTGACGAAGCGGGCCAGCTCGCGCTTTTCCGCATCGAGGATGCCCAACGCCGCGTACTGCGCGCCGGTCAGCTCGCGGGCGGCTTCGAGAACCTCTCGCAGAACGACCTCGGGGTCGTGCTCGGAGACCAGCGCGCGGCCGACCTGCAACAGCCGGGCGAGTTGTCTCGGGTCGAGGCTCTCGGGGGACATCTGCAGGTCCGCAGCGACCTTACCGCCTACGGTTCCGCAGTCACTACCTAGCCAGATCCCGGCTCGCCGCCGATGTTGCGGCGGCCCCGTCGACGTAGCGTTGGAGAGGACCAAACGACGTGACCGGAGAACCATGCAGCGCAAGATCGTCATCGGCTACGACCTCGAACACGGCGGAAGCGACGCTCTCCGCCTCGGTCGTCTGTTCGCCGAAGTTCTCGCCGGTCAGCCGATCGTGTTCAGCGCTTTGCCCTGGCCCAGATACCTGATGGGCCTCGAGCATCTGCAAAAGCAGGTCGACGTGGGGATGCACGACCGCTTTGACGTGATTCGCGACGAGCTTCAGGACCTCGGCGTAGAGCCACAGGCTGTCGCTGTCGCGAGCCCGTCGGCCGCCGAGGCCCTGCACGAGTTCGCCGAGCGGGAGGGGGCCGCGATGGTCGTCCTCGGCTCCTGTCATCGAGGGCCACTCGGACGGACGCTCGCGGGCAGCGTCGGGGAATCGCTGATGCACGGTGCGTCCTGCGCGATCTCCATCGCTCCACACGGCTACGCCGAGCGCAGCCAGGCTCCGCTGCTTCGAATCGCCGTCGCCTTCGACGGCTCAGCCGAGGCTTGGCCGGCCCTGGAGACGGGAATCGGGCTAGCCGAACGCTGCCACGCGCGGCTGACGGTGATCTCGGTCGCCGACTACCCGAGCTACGGCTACGCCGCCGCCTGGTCGGTCCTCACCGCGGAAGACATCACCGACTATGAGGAAGAGGAGAAGCGGCGTCTGCTCGACCTTGCGCTCGGCCGAATCCCCGCCGGCCTCGAGAGCGAGGGCCGTCTGCTCACCGGGGACGCCGGCTCGGTGCTGTCCGAGGTGAGCGGAGGGTTCGATCTGATCGTCACGGGCTCACGCGCCTACGGCCCCTTGCGACGCACCCTCCTCGGCAGTACGACTCGCAAGCTGATCAGGGACTCCGCCTGTCCGGTCCTCGTCCTCCCTCGCGCCGTCGGGGTCGACCCACTCGGTCTGCGCTCTGGCCTCACCCCCAACACCGCCGCGGGCGAGCCCATCGGTACCGGAGTCCGGCAGCCGGTCTGAGCACCGAGGGCGAGGGCGAAGCACTCGCCATCTGCCGAGCGAGCCCGGAGACTGGCAAGGAAGCAGGGAGCGTGGCGTGCTCTGCACGCGAGCGACCGATGACGCAGTCAGGCGTCGGGCGCAGCCGGGAAATGGCGAGGGCCGGAATCGAACCCGGACCGAGCGCGGAGGGCAAGGCCGGTCGCCGGGACGATCCCGGACGAGCCTGGATGGCGAGGGCCGGAATCGAACCGGCGACACCACGATTTTCAGTCGTGTGCTCTACCAACTGAGCTACCTCGCCCGCGGCGCGTAAGGCTAGCGCCCGCTAGGAGCGCTCGTTACCGCGCTTGTAGTTGCCGGTCGCCCTCGCCATCAGCTGCTGCGCGGCCTCGGGATCCCCGTCCTCGGCACGGCCGAGAAACCGCTTCGCCGGCCCGCCCGCGAGCGTCGTCACGACCCGTCCGTCGCGCGAGATCCGCACCCGCCCGTCCTTGGTCGCACGCCAACTGAAATCGCCGAGGCCGGGAGCCACCGGGCCAAGCTAGCGCGCTATATAGGCGGCGCTGGGCGGGCCTTGCCCGCCGCGCCTCGCGAGGATAAAATCGCGCAACGTGACTCGAGGTAGGACGCTGACAGTCGCAGTGATCGGGGTGTTGGTCGGGCTTCTGGCCGCACCCGTCACGGCGTCGGCCGACGACGCGACGGGTGCGCAGCGCCGGGCGATCTCGAAGGCGTTCTTCGCCGACCACCCTCACTCGCAGTTCTCGATCACCGCCGTCCGGGCGGAGGGGAACTTCGGGCTGGTGGCCTGGTCGACGGGGTCCGGCAAGCGGAGGCCGGGATCGGGCAGCAGCTACTACGAGCGTGAGGGCGCCGCCGAGAAGTACGCAGGGGTCGTCGAGCGGGACGTCCCGAAGAAGGTCAAGAAGAAGCTCAACGCTCCGCTCGTCTTCGACTTCGTGTACGCGGGCGACGCCCACTACGTACAGAACATCCACGACACAGAGGACGAGAACGGGGCGGTCTACGACAGCATCCTCGACGCGCCCATCGAGTGGCAGGCGGTCTATCGGAAGCTCAAGGTCCCGCTGACCGGGGTGCCCGGCAATTACTTCATCTTTGCCGAATCGGACCCGTTGACCCTCGACGGGGTCATCTACGACTTGGAGTGTCCCGATTGCGCTCTCACCCACGAGCACTGCACCGGGTTCACCGAGGTTCCCCCGGGGTCCAACGGCAACGTCCACTCGCCTCCCGGGCTCAACGACGACGAGTTCCTCGTCCTCGACTTCGAGGCGCCGGACCTGTGGAACCTGGTCTCGATGACGACCGAGATCCCGAGCGACCCCGACCTCGAGCCGCTCTGCCGCGAGCAGTTCGAGAACCAGCCCGCCCTCATGGACGCGGAGCTGCAGATGCCGGATCTGCTGGAGCACAACGCGGTCATGAGCCTTGCCCGGCTGCGTGCAGCGAAGGTGGGCCAGGAGCTCAGCTTCCCGGTAGGCGAGCAGGGTGGTCAGCCCACCCGCGATTGCAGCTCGAGCCGGCGGGACCGCTGCGAGCAGTACTTCCAGGGCGGTGGCTGGCACGCTGAACTGACCGGGGTCCGGATGAAGTAGCTAGCGCGCCGGGCGCCGCTCCGCCGCGATCAGGTTGATGATCGCGTCCATCAGCTCCAGCGCGGCCGCCTTATGCAGCGGCTCGTTGAGGTTGCCGCACTTGGGGCTCTGCACACAGGAGGGGCAGCCCGATTCGCAGGGGCACTCGCCGACCAGGCGGGCGGCGTCGGCGACCAGGCGCTCGAACTCGTCGTAGCCGCGCTTGGCGATCCCGACCCCGCCGGGGTGGCCGTCGTAGATGAAGATCGTCGGCAGGCCGGTCTGGAAGTGGATGTTGGTCGACAGCCCGCCGATGTCCCAGCGGTCGCACATCGCCAGCAGCGGGAGGACGGCGATCTGGCTGTGCTCGGCCGCGTGCAGGGCGCCGAGCTGGACGTCGGGCTCGAAGGCGCCGGGGCCCGCGAGCCGGTCGGCGAGCTCGTACCAGAGGGCCTGGGTCGGGAAGTTCTGCTCCGGCAGGTCGAGCGCGACGAGGTCGATCACCGAGTGATCGGTGAGGCTCTTGCGCTGGTAGGCGATCACCTGCTCGGTGACCGAGACCTCGCCGAAGCGCAGCTCGACCCCCGCGTCGCCGCCGGGCCCGATCCGCCGCTGCTCGGCGGTCGCCTCGATGAAGACCATCGTCTCCTTCTTCGGCTGCGTGTACCAATCGCCGTCGAAGCCGTCGACGATCGCCCGCCTGCCCTCGACGTCGAGCTCGGCGACCTCGTAAGAGCGCCCCAGGTGCAGGTAGACGGCGCCCGGGTGCACGGTGGAGAAGGCGCGCTCGGCCTCGACCTGGCCGATCACCTCGCCGGAGGAGCGATCGACGACAGCGACCGCGTCCAGCGACGCCGAGCGCAGCGAGATCTCCCCCGCCGGGAAGCCCGGGCCGCGCGGCAGGTAGCGGCCGTCGCGGCCGCGCCGCAGCTGGCCCGCTCCAACCAGGCCGTCGGCCCGCTCGCGCCAGCGGGGGCCGAGGATCTCATCGTCGGCGCCGCCAGGCTGCTCGGGCGTGCCACCCAGCGGCGCCTCGTAGGCGGCGGCGAGCAGGTGCGCGGTCTGGATCCGCTCGTTGGAGTGGTCGAGGATCGCCGCCTCCACCGGGCGGGCGAGGAACTCGTCGGGGTGGCGGCAGAAGAACTGGTCGAGGGCGTCCTCGCCGGCGACGTAGAGCGCGATCCCCTCGCGCCGGCGTCCCGCCCGCCCCCACATCTGCTTGAGGCTGGCGACTGTGCCGGGGAAGGTGACGCAGATCGCCGCGTCGAGCTCGCCGATGTCGATCCCGAGCTCGAGCGCGTCGGTGGCGACGACGGCGAGCAGATCGCCGCCGCTCAGCCGGGCCTCGATCTCGCGTCGCTGCCCGGGCGTGTAGCCGCCGCGATAGGGAGCGATCCGGGCCGCCAGGCCGGGCTCGCCGAGCTGCTCGAGGCGCATCCGGGTGAAGCGCTGGATCAGCTCGATCCCGCGGCGGGAGCGCAGGAAGCAGATCGTCCGCGAGCCGTTGACGACCAGGTCGGCGAGCAGCTCCGCGGCCTCGGAGAGCACCGAGCGGCGGCGCATGATCTTCTCGTCGATCACCGGCGGGTTCCAGATCGCGATCCGCCGCCGGGCGCTGGGCGCGCCATCCGAGTCGACCAGCTCGAACTCCGAGCCCGTCAGCCCGGAGGCGAGCTCGAGCGGGTTGGCGATCGTCGCCGAGGCGAGGATGAAGCGTGGCTCCGAGCCGTAGACCCGGGCCACCCGGCGCAGCCGGCGCAGCACGTTGGCGACGTGGGAGCCGAAGACGCCGCGGTAGGTGTGGGCCTCGTCGACGACGACGAAGCCGAGGTTGGCGAACAGGTCGCCCCAGCCCTTGTGGTGCGCGAGCACAGCCATGTTGAGCATGTCCGGGTTGGTGAGCACGAGGTTGGCGCGCCGGCGAATCGCCGGGCGGTCGTCGCGCGGGGTGTCGCCGTCGTAGATCGCGTGGCTGAGCTCGGCCAGGCCGAGCTCAGCGAGCTTGCGCGCCTGGTCCTGGGCCAGCGCCTTGGTCGGGTAGACGTAGAGGGCGCGAGTCTTCGGGTCGGCGGCGATCGCGTCGAGGACCGGGAGGTTGAAGGACAGCGACTTGCCAGAGGCGGTGCCGCTGGTGACGATCACGTCGCCGCGCCGCGCCGCCTCGCGGGCCTCGACCTGGTGCGAGTAGAGCTCGGTGATCCCGGCCCGGCCGAGGGCGGCGACCAGCGCCGGGGAGAGGTCGGGCGGGGTGGCGACGGTGCGCGCGGGGCGCGGTTCGTCGACGCTGATCGCGACCAGGCGGTCGTCGGCCTCGCCTGCCTCGACCAGGCGCTCCCAGGCCAGCGGCGGCGCGTCGAGCAGCTCGGTCACGCGCCCACGCCCGTGATCGCCGCCGCCGTCCGCATCGCGTCGAGCGCCTCGACGTCGTGGAGACGGAGGATCTCCGCCCCCTGGGCGACGGCGAGCGCCGTCGCCGCAAGGGTCGCCGGGCCGCGCTCCTCCGCGGGCAGGCGCTCCTCCCAGGAGCCGGCCGCGACGGCGCCGAGGAAGTCCTTGCGCGAGAGAGCGACGAACAGCGGCCGCCCGAGCTCGCGCAGCTCGCCGAGGCGGCGCAGGAGCTCGAGGTCGTCGTCAACCGAGAGATCGAAGTCGAACCCGGGGTCGAGGGTGATCTGCTCGGCCGCCACCCCGAGCGCGGTGGCGCGCTCCATCCGCTCCGCGAACCAGTCGCGCAGGTGAGCGACGACGTCGCCGTAGGCCGGCGGATCGCGGTCGACCCGGGGCGGGCCCTCGATGTGCATGAGCACGTAGCCGCAGCCGCGCTCGGCGACCAGCTCCAGCATCGCCTCGTCGCCTCCGCCGATGTCGTTGATCGCCGCCGCGCCGGCGTCGAGCACGCGCCGGGCGACCTCGGGCGAGAAGGTGTCGGCGAGCACCGGGACGCCGCTCTCCGCGACCAGCCGCTCGATCGCCGGGACCAGCTTCGCCGCCTCGTCGGAGGCCGCGACCGCGGGGCCGCTGCGCGCCGCGACCGCGCCGACGTCGAGCAGGTCGAAGCCCGCCTCGGCCAGCGCCAGCCCGTCGGCCACGGCCTGCTCGGCCGTACCGCTGCGGGCGCCGGCGAAGAAGGAGTCGTCGGTGACGTTGACGATTCCCGCCGCCAGGGGAGGGCCGAACTCGAGCGTGCGGTCGGAGAGTCGCCACGTCGTCACCCGGTCTAAGTTAGTCGCCCCGATGCCCCTGAGCTGCGTCTACACCGACCTCGACGGAACGCTGCTCGGACCACGCGGATCTTTGTTCCGCGGTCCCGACGGCGCCTTCTCGATCAACCAGGCCCGGGCGCTCCAGGCCTGCGACCGGGCCGGGGTCGAGGTCGTGATCATGTCCGGCCGCCGCGAGTCGACGGTGCGCTCCGACGCCCGCCTGCTCGGCCAGGACTCCTACATCTACGAGGCCGGCTGCGCCGTGATGCTCGACGGCGAGCAGAACTACCTGACCGGCGACTGGGTCCCAGACGACGAGGGCCGCAGCCCTGCCCAGCGGATGCTCGACGAGGGGATCGTCGACCTGCTCTTCGACCGCTTCGCCCCGTTGCTCGAATGGCACTCCCCGTGGCATCACGAGCGCGTCTTCTCCCACCTGTTTCGCGGCGGGGTCGACGTCGAGGAGGCGAACGCGCTGCTGCGCGAGCACGGTCACGACGACCTGCGCTTCCTCGACAACGGCACGATCGCCCGCCCGGTCGAGGGCGTCGAGATCGCCCACGCCTACCACCTGGTCCCGGGCGGGGCGAGCAAGGCGAAGGGGGTCGCCTTCCACATCCAGGCGCGCGGCTACGCGCCCGAGGACTGCATCGCGATCGGCGACTCGATCGAGGACCTCGAGACGGCGGCCTCGGTCGGCCGCTTCTTCTGCGTCGCCAACGGCCCCGAGCGCGACCCTGCACTGCGCGAGGCGCTCGCCCGCTTCCCCAACGCCTCGGTCACCGAGGAGGCGATGGGCGACGGCTTCTACGAGGCCGTGGTGTCGACTCTGGCAACCCGCTAGCCAGGGCGCCCGCGATGAGCGCGAGCACTCAACCGCTCAGGCTCCGGACCCCGTCGCGCACCTCGGTCAGGCACGTACGGCCATGGGGCTAATCCCGCCGAGGCGCCGCGCTGGGGCCACGGATCCGGCGCAGGAGGCGGTCCGTCGTCCGGGGCGCGAGGCCGTTGAGGCCGAGGATCCTGGTCGCGGCGGGTAGGTAGAGGTTGGCCTGGTCGGCCTCGACGGCGGCGATCATCGCCCGCGCGGCGTCGTCGGGCGCAAGCGCCTCGTCACGGCGCCAGTCGGGGATCGAGCCCGGCTGGTGGTCGTGGAGATCGGTCTCGACCTCGCTGGGGAAGACGGTCGTGACCGACACACCGGTGCCGGAGAGCTCGTGGCGGAGTGCCTCGGCGAAGCCACGATCGAAGGCCTTGGTGGCGCCGTACACGGCGCCCCAGGGGAAGGCACGGATGCCGGCGCCCGACGAGGTCACGACCAGGTGGCCGCGAGCGCGGTCGAGCATGTGCGGAAGCGCTGCGGCGACCGTGTAGAGCATGCCGCGCACGTTGACGTCGATCATCTCCTCGGCGAGCTCGAGCGCGACGTCCGCGAACGGGCCGTAGTGGGCGATGCCGGCGTTGGCGAACAGCAGATCGGGCCCGCCCGCCTTCTTCGCGAAGCGGTCGATCGCCCGTTGAACGGCGGCACGCTTGGAGACATCGCAGGCGAGCACGAGGTGATCGCCGTCGAGCTCGGCGGCGAGCTCCTCCAGCCGCTCCCGGCGGCGCGCGATCAGCCCCACCCGGACGCCGCGGGCGGCGAGCTCGACCGCCAGCGCCCTGCCGATCCCCGCCGATGCCCCGGTGACGATGGCCGTGCTCTGCCGATCGATTCGCATCGGGGCCATCCTCGCACGCGCCGGAGGGGGCAAGGACGGCGGCTAAGATCGGTCGGGATGTCGCAGGACCACGCCACGGTCGCTGAGGAGGAGTACCTCCAGATCATGTTCTGGCTCGAGGAGGCCGGACTGCCGATCACCGGCGCCAACATCGCCCGGGCGATGCAGCTCTCGCCGCCGACGGTGCACGAGATGATCGGCCGCCTGGAGCGCGACGGCTACGTCGGCCGCGAGGACGACAAGTCACTCACCTTCACGGACGACGGCCGCGACCACGCCCAGGCGATCGTCCGCCGTCACCGGCTGATCGAGCGCTTCCTGACCGACGTTCTCGGGGTGCCCTGGGACGAGGTCCACGAGGAGGCCGAGCGGCTCGAGCACGCGATGTCGCCGGTGCTCGAGGAGCGGATGCTGGCCGCGATCGGCGACGCCAAGACCTGCCCCCACGGCCACCCGATCGTCGAGGGCGCCCGCGAGCAGGGCGCCCTGCTCGCCGACGTCGAGCCCGGGGCCGCGGTCACGGTGCTGCGGTTCGAGAACGAGGCCGAGGAGCTGCTCCACTATCTGAAGCGCGCCGGCCTGCACCCGGGCCTCGACGGGACGCTCGAGAGCTCGGGCGACGAGGAGGTCGTCCTCGCCTCCCCCGACGGCCGCCACACCGTCTCGCGCAGCGTCGCCGAGACGGTCTCCGTCCGCGCCGAGCCGGCGCCGGAGCCGCGCGCCCCGCTACCCGAGGCGCTCGTGCTCTCCAGCGACCGCTACGGCCGCTAGGCCGTCTCGCGCTCCCGCGCCCGCTCGTCGCCGAGCCCGCAGATCTGACGCAGGCGGCGGTACAGCGCCTGGTCCTGCGGGCGGATCTGGAACTCGCGCCGGCGGACGTTCGCCTCGTGCTCGCGCACCGCAGCGGCGAGTGCCGAGAAGCGCCGCTCGGCGAGACGCCGCTCGATTGTCGGATCGAGTGTCCTCGTGCCCTCGATGATCTGAATCGGAGTCATGCCCTCACCCTCCTCGTGGTCTTGCCGCACAGCTTCGCTGCTTGATAGCGCGAGCTTGTTCACGGTTGGTAAAGATCAGCCTACCAGTTTCCCCACCAGTTTAGTGGGGAAAGCCGAGGAGACCTACGCGGGGCTCGCCGCGCGCTGGGACTCGAGCGCCCTCGCCAGCCTGCCGACGCCCTCGGCGACCCGCTCGGCGGGAACGCTGGCGAACGACAGCCGCAGGCTCGAGCGGCCCCCCTCGAGCATGAAGTCGGGGCCGGCGACGAACGCGACACCCTCGCTCTTCGCGGCCTCGAGCAGTGCCGGCGAGTCGACGTCATCGTCGAGGTCGAGCCACAGGAAGTAGCCGCCGCCGGGGACGACGAACCTGGCCTCGGGGATCAGCTCGCCGAGCGCCTCGACCAGGGCGTCGCGGCGCTCCGCCAAAGCCGCGTTGACGAACTCGATGTTCTTCGCCAGGGCACCCGAGCGACAGAGCTCGAGCACCATCGACTCGGCCAGCATGTTGGGCGAGATGTAGTGCTCCGAGCCGCGCTTGGCAAGGGTCTTGATCTGCTCGGGGGGACCGGCGAGGTAGCCGACCCGGACCCCGGGGCTGACCGTCTTCGAGAACGACGAGGCGTGCATCACGTGGCCGGAGGCATCCGTCGAGAGCATCGTCGGCGGCAGCTGGCCGCTGCCCTCGAACTCGTCGAAGGAGACCAGCCGGTAGGGGTCGTCCTCGAAGATCCAGAAGTCGTGCTCGGCGGCGAGCTCCACCAGGCGGTCGCGCTTGGCGGCCGAGAGCGTGCAGCCGGCCGGGTTGTGGAAGTTGGGGATCAGGTGGACGAGCTTCACCGGGCCGCCGGCGAGCGCCGCCTCGAAGGCGTCGACGTCGATGCCGTCGGCCTCCAGGGGCACGCCCGTGATCTCGGCGCCGGTGCGGCCGAGCAGGAGCAGGGTGCGGTCGTAGGTCGGCTGCTCGACGATCACCCGGTCGCCGGGCTCGACGATGTAGCGGAACAGCAGCGCCGCCGCCTCCATCGAGCCGTTGGTGAACATCACCTGCTCGGCGTCGATTCCATGGAACTCGCGTGCCACCCACTCGCAAAGCCCGGGATGGCCGATCCCGGTGCCGTAGGAGAGCGCGCGCTCCCAGTCGGACTCGAGCGCCGTCGCGGTGGCCGCCCGCACGGCGTCGACCGGCAGGATGTCGGCGCTCGGGGCGCCGCGCGCGAAGCTGATCGTGTCGGAGCCCATCGGCTTCGACCATAGCAACGGTCGCCGCGCTCTACGGTTCGCCCGATGGAGGATCTGGACCGACTGCGGGCGCTCGCCGAGCGGCTCGCCGCCGAGGCCGGCGCGCTGTCGCTGGAGCGGCTGAGTCACCCGCGGGCCGACGTGCGCACGAAGTCGACGGCGACCGACATGGTCTCCGAGGTCGACGAGGCCTGCGAGCGGTTGATCGTCGATGGCATCCGGCGGGCCCGGCCGGACGACGGGATCCTCTCCGAGGAGGGCGCCAGCGCCGCCGCTACCAGCGGCGTGCGCTGGGTGATCGACCCGATCGACGGCACCACCAACTACCTGTACGGCCATCCCGGTTACGCGATCTCGATCGCGGTCGAGGTCGACGGGAAGGTTGCGGCCGGGGTCGTCGAGGACCCGATCCACCGCGAGCGCTTCGCCGCCACGCGCGGCGGCGGGGCGACCCGAAACGGCGCCCCGGTGCGCGTCTCGGACGAGACCGAGCTCGGCTCGGCGCTGGTCGCGACCGGTTTCGGCTACGAGCCCGCCGCGCGCGTGGCGCAGGCGCAGCTGCTCGCTCGCCTGATCGGCTCGATCCGCGACATCCGCCGCATGGGCGCCGCCGCGGTCGATCTCTGCTCGGTCGCCTGCGGGCGGGTCGACGCCTACTACGAGCGCGGCCTGAACCACTGGGACCTGGCCGCCGGCTCGCTGATCGCCGCCGAGGCAGGGGCGACGGTCGACGAGCTCGGCGACGGCACGGTGATCGCGGCGCCTCCAGCCCTGTTCGAGGCTCTCGGCGCCGCGATCGCCGCAGCTAGCTAACGGACGATGTCGAAGTGCAGGTGGTTACCGTGGGTGATCACCTTGCCCGCGGCGCCGGAGAAGTCGTCGGTGCCACCGAGGACGTTGAGCCGGCTGTCGTCGCGTCCGATGTTCCCGTTCACCCGCAGGAAGCCGAACCCGCCGATCTCGCCGTTGAGGTGAACGATCGCCCGGCACTTGAACTTGTGGCTGGGGCTCTCGTGACAACTGACGTGGTCGTTGCCGACCTGGTTGGCGGGGTTGTCGATCTGGAACAGCTGCTCGCGGAAGCTGAACGTGTCGCCGTGCTGGTGCTGCGACACCTGGTTGCTGATCACGCTGAAGTGGTGATCGATCCGCGCCGACGCCGGGACGGCGAGGACTGCGAGGGCAAGGGCCGCGGCGATTGCCGCGGGAACGAATCTGCGCATTGGTTCCTCCTGGTCGATTGAACGACCCGGCAGGGACCCCCACCTGTCGGTGCTCACACAGTACGTGCGAGCTCCAGGGGAACCTAAACGATCAGGTGCCCGCCTGGCTCATTGCCTCGACCGCGAGCTGCGCGGCCTCGGTCGGGCTCTTGCCGACCCGCACGCCCTTTGCCTCCAAGGCCTCCTTCTTGGCCTCCGCGGTGCCCGAGGAACCGGAGATGATCGCGCCGGCGTGGCCCATCTGCTTGCCGGGCGGCGCGGTGAAGCCGGCGATGTAGCCGATCACGGGCTTCGATACCGACTCGGCGATGAAGTCCGCGGCGCGCTCCTCGGCGTCGCCGCCGATCTCGCCGACCATCACGATCAGGTCGGTCTCCGGGTCGGCCTCGAAGAGGGTGAGGACGTCGATGAAGTCGGAGCCGACGATCGGGTCGCCGCCGATCCCGACGATCGAGGAGTTGCCCATCCCCGCCTGCTTGAGCTCGTTGCCGATCTGGTAGGTGAGCGTCCCCGACTTCGAGACCACGCCGATCCGGCCGGCGTCGAAGAACTGCGCCGGGATGATCCCGACGTTGGCCTTGCCCGGCGAGAGCGCCCCCGGGCAGTTGGGCCCGATCAGGCGGACGCCCGCGTCCTTGGCCTTCCAGTACAGCGGCATCATGTCGAGCACCGGGATCCCCTCGGTGATCGCGATCACCGTCCCGATGCCGGCGTCGATCGCCTCCTCGATCGCGGCGGCGGCGAAGCGGGCGGGGACGAAGATCATCGAGGTGTTGGCGCCGCGCTCGTCGACGGCCTCCTTGATCGAGTCGAAGATCGGCACCCCCTCGACGTCCTGGCCGCCCTTGCCGGGCGTGACCCCGGCGACCAGGTCGGTGCCGTAGTCGCGGTTGCGCAGGCCGTGGAAGGTGCCCTCCCGACCGGTCAGCCCGGAGACCACGAGCTTCGTCTCCTCGGTGACGATGATCGCCATCGCTCAGCCCCCTCCCCCGGCGACATCGACCACGGCCTTCGCCGCGCCCAGCATCGTCTTCTCCAGGTGCAGGTTGCCGAGCTCGGCCGCGGCGAGCAGCGCCAGCCCTTCCTCCGAGTTGGTGCCGTCGAGGCGGACGACGAGCGGCACCCCGATCTCGATCTGCGCCGAGGCCTCGATGATCCCCTTGGCGATCTCGTCGCAGCGGGTGATGCCGCCGAAGATGTTGAACAGGATCGCCGTCACCTTGGCGTCGGAGGTGATGACCTCCAGGGCGGCCACGATCGCTTCGGCCTTCGAGCCGCCGCCCGCGTCGAGGAAGTTCGCGGGCTTGCCGCCGGCCTGGGCGACGACGTCGAGCGTCGACATGCAGAGCCCGGCGCCGTTGGCGAGGATGCCGATGTTGCCGCCGAGCTTGACGTAGGTGAGTCCCTTCTCCTTCGCCATCGCCTCCTGAGGGTCCTCGGCGGACTTGTCCGTCAGCTCGGCGAGCTCTGGGTGGCGGAAGAGCGCGTTGCCGTCGATCGTGGTCTTCGAGTCGAGCGCGATCACCTCGCGGTCGCCGGTGACGATCAGCGGGTTGACCTCGATCAGGGTCGCGTCCTCGGCGTGCGCGACCTCGAGCAGCTTGACCAGCATCTCGGCGACCTGATCGGTGACGTCCTCGTCGATCCCGGCGTCGACGGCGATCTCGCGCGCCCGATCGGCGGTGAACTCCTCGCCGGGCTCGATGTGGCGCTGGACCAGCGCGTCAGGATCGGTCTCGGCCATCTCCTCGACGTCCATGCCGCCCATCCGCGAGAGCATCGCCAGCAGCTTCTTGGCGCCGCGGTCGAGGATGATCGAGGCGTAGTACTCGGCCTCGATCTCCGACGCCTGCTCGATCCAGAGGTCATGGACGGTGTAGCCGCGGATATCCATGCCGAGGATCGCCCCGGCATGCTGGCGCGCCTCGGCCTCGTCCTTGGCGACCTTGATCCCGCCGGCCTTGCCGCGCTTGCCGATCGCGACCTGAGCCTTGACCACGCACGGGTAGCCGATCTCGTTGGCAGCCGCCACCGCATCGTCGACCGTGGCCGCGTGGCGGCCGTCGGGCACGGGCACGCCGTGCTTGGCAAACAGCTGCTTTCCCTGATATTCGAGTAGGTCCATGGTGCGAGAAGCGGCGGGAGCGTATCGCGCTTGCGTACAATGCCGCGCCCGATGCCGCTTCCGAAACTCAAGGACATCAAGTGGGTGACCACTGATTGCTACGGGACCCTGATCGATTGGGAGAAGGGAATCCTGGATGCGTTCTCCAAGGAGGCCGATCGCGACGGCTTCAGCTTCGACAACCAGAAGTTCATCGACCGCTTCCTCGAGGTCCAGGCCGAGATCATGGGCGGCTCCTATGAGCTCTACGCCGAGGTCCTGCGCCGGACCGCGGTCAAGGTCGCCGGCGAGCTCGGCTGGGAGCTGGAGCCCTCGCGGGCGCAGTTCCTGCCCGACAGCGTCGCCCGCTGGGTGCCGTTCCGCGAGGCGAACGCCGCCATGGACCGCCTCAGCAAGCGCTACGGAGGCGTCGACGACGGCGGGATCGGGATCATCTCCAACATCGACGACAAGCTGCTCGGGATCTCGCGGCGCCACCTGCGCACAGAGCTCGACCTCGTGGTCACCGCGCAGCAGGTGCGCAGCTACAAGCCCGACCCCGCCCACTTCAAGGAGGGGGCGCGGCGGATCGGCGGCAAGAAGGGCTGGGTCCACATCGGCGCCGGTTACGAGTCCGACGTCGCCCCCCTGCTGAAGATGAACGTGCCGGTGATCTGGGTCAACCGCCACGGCGAGAAGCTCGAAGGCCGCAAGAAGCCGACCGCGGAGGCGAAGACCTTCCGCGACGCGGCGAAGAAGCTCGGTGCCGGCGGCTGACGCCGGCGGCACGCCGGTCCAAGCCAGCGATCCCGCGGATGAGGCGATGGTGGCTCGCGCCCGCGAGCGCTTCGCCGCCGAGCGCCGCCACCTGAGCCGCCGCCGGCGACAGGCGGAGCGCCACGGCGCCCTCCCGAACCTGATCGTGGTCGGCGGTCTCAAGTGCGGGACAACCAGCCTCCACCACTACCTCAACCTGCACCCCGAGGTCGCGATGTCGCGACCCAAGGAGCTCAACTTCTTCGTCGCCGAGCTCAACTGGGAGCTGGGACCGGAGTGGTACGCGAGCCACTTCGACCGCGACGCTCCGGTGCGCGGCGAGTCGTCACCCCACTACACCAACCTGCCGCGCTTCCAGGGTGTCGCCGAGCGCATGCACGAGCTGCTCGGCGGCCGGGCGCAGGTGATCTACATGGTCCGCGACCCGATCGAGCGCATGCTCTCGCACTACTTCCACAACGTCGGCGGCGGCTATGAGTCGCGACCGATCGACGTGGCGCTCGCCGACCCGCACTCCTCGTACGTCGCGCGCAGCCGCTACGCGATGCAGCTCGCGCCCTACTGGGCCGCCTTCGACCGGGCCCGGCTGCTGGTCGTCGCCAACGAGGACCTCGCCGGCCGCCGGGCGGAGACGATGCGCCGCGTGTTCGGGTTCTGCGGCGTCGACGACGACTTCACCTCCGAGCAGTTCGAGCGCCAGTGGGAGACCGGCAGCGGCAAGCAGGAGGGCGGCTTCCGGGCCATGGACAGGGCGGTGCGGCTGCCCGGGCTGCGGGCCCTGGACCGCAACTTCGACCGCCTTCCCGAGTCGCTTCGCTGGATGGTCGAGCGCCTGGTTCACGACCCCGAGCGGGGGCAAGCGCCGAAGCCGCAGCTCGACCCGGGCCTGCGCAGCCGGCTCGAGGACCTGGTGCGCGACGACGTCGCCGAGCTCGAGCGGATGACCGGGCGCTCGTTCGGCTGGCTTTCATAGAGTCCGCGCCATGAATGGGAACGGCTTCTCCGGGTTGACGATGCAGGGACGGGTCGCGACCCCGTCCGACGACGATTGGGACGAGGCCCGCCAGGCGTGGAACCTGACCGCAAACCCGCACCCGGCCGCCGTCGCCTTCGCCGAGAGCGGCGGCGACATCGCCGCGGTGATCCGCTTCGCGGCCGCCGAGGGTCTGAAGGTGATCGGCCAGGGCACGGGTCACGGCGCGGTCGCCGTCGGCTCGTTCGAGGACACGATCGTGGTCAAGACGGAGCGCATGCGCGGGATCGAGATCGACGGTGCGACCGCACGGGTCGAGGCCGGCGTGCTGGGCGAGGAGCTCGGCGCCGCGGCGCAGCAGGCCAACAGCTGCTCGCTGCCCGGCTCGTCGCCAAACGTCGGCGTGATCGGCTACACGCTCGGCGGCGGCCTCAGCTGGCTCGGGCGAAAGTACGGCTTCGCCTGTAACCGGGTGACGGCGATCGAGCTCGTCACCGCCGACGGCGAGGCGCGGACGGTCGACGCCGACAACGAGCCCGACCTGTTCTGGGCGCTGCGCGGCGGCGGCGGCTCGTACGCGATCGTCGTCGCGCTGCACGTCGAGCTGCTGCCGGTCGCCGAGGTGTACGCGGGCATCGCGATCTATCCGGCGGCGGTCGGCGAGACCGCGATCCGCGCCTACCGCGACTGGGCGGCCGAGGCCCCCGACGAGGTGACCTCCGTCGTTCGCTACCTGCGCCCGCCGCCGCTGCCCGACGTGCCCGAGCCGCTACGCGACCTGCCGCTTCTGACCATCGACGCGAGCGTGGTCGGCGACCTCGACGGGGCCGAGGAGCTGCTCGCCCCGCTGCGCTCGCTGGGCGAGCCGATCATGGACAACTTCGCGCGCATGCCGGCCGAGGGCCTGTACCGGATCCACATGGACCCCGAGCCCCCGGTGCCCGGCATGGGCCATCACGCGCTCGTCCGCGAGCTGCCCGACGAGGCGATCGACGCCTTCGTCGGCATGGCCGGACCCGACTCCGGCTCGCCGCTGCTGCTTGCGGAGCTGCGCCAGCTGCGCGGGGCACTCGGCCGCCCGGCCGCAGGCGCCGGCGCGCTCTCCCATCTCGACGCCGACTACGGGATGTTCGCGGTCGGGATGCCGATGACGCCGGAGCTCGGCCAGGCGATCGAGCGACGGCACGACGACCTGGTCGCGGCGATGAGCTCCTGGAGCGCCGGCGCCTACTACAACTTCGCCGAGCGGCCCTGCGATGTCGACGCGATCTTCGATGCCGACACCTGCGATCGCCTCGCCGAGGTCAAGCGCCGCTGGGATCCGCAGAACCTGATCCGCGCCAACCACGCGCTGGCGCTCGAACCGGCCTGAGCGTCTACCCGGTCGTCCGCTCCCGCATCTCGCTGAACACCGCGGTGCGGCCGGGCACGTCGTCGCCGCGCTGCTGGTCGGCGATCACGTGGACGACCGCGTTGATCAGCGCCAGGTGGGTGAACGCCTGCGGGAAGTTCCCCAGGTGGGTGTGGCTGCGCGGCTCGATCTCCTCGCCGTACAGGCGCAGCGGACCGGCGATCGCGAGCAGCTTCTCGCAGAGCTCCCGCGCCCGGTCGGCCTCCCCGATCTCCGAGAGCGCGGAGACGAGCCAGAACGAGCAGATCGTGAAGGTGCCCTCCTCGCCGTGGAGGCCGTCCTCGGTCTCGTCGACGCGGTAGCGCAGCACCAGCCCGTGGTCGGTCAGGTCGTCGGCGATCGCCAGCACCGTCTTGCGGATCACCTCGTCGTCGGGCGGCAGGAAGCGCACCAGCGGCGCGAGCAGGACGGACGCGTCGAGCGCGTCGGTGTCGTAGTGCTGGCGCAGGACGCCGTCCTTGACCCCGTGCTCCAGGATGTCGGCGCGGACCTCCTCGGCGAGCGCGCCCCACCGGGCGGCCTCCTCCTCGGCGTCGCCGCGGCGCTTGGCGAGCCGGGCGCCGCGGTCGAGCGCGACCCAGCACATCAGCTTCGATGAGACGTAGTGCTTCGCCGGACCGCGCGCCTCCCAGATCCCCTGGTCGGGCAGGTTCCAGATCTTGGCCGCGCCCTCGACCTGGTCGGCGACGATCGGCCAGGCCTGGGACCGGATCGCGCGGTCGGCCCTGCTGTGGATGTAGATCGAGTCGACCAGGGCGCCGTAGACGTCGTTCTGCTGCTGGTTGAAGGCGCCGTTGCCGATCCGGACCGGCTTCGCCCCACCGTAGCCGGAGAGGTGGTCGAGGGTCGACTCGGTGAGGTCGCGCTCGCCCCCGATCCCGTACATGATCTGCAGCTTGTTGCCGTGCTCGTTGCAGATGTCGCCGATGAAGCGGGCGAAGTCGTCGGCCTCCTCGTCGAGCCCGAGCACGTGCAGGGCCCAGAGGGTGAAGGTCGCGTCGCGGATCCACGTGTAGCGGTAGTCCCAGTTGCGCTCGCCGCCCGGGGTCTCCGGCAATGACGTCGTCAGCGCCGCGATCAGCGCCCCGGTGGGCGCGTAGGTGAGCCCCTTGAGGACGAGCGCCGAGCGCTGCAGGTGGATCCGCCACGGATGGTCGGGGAAGTCGCCGTTGACGAGCCAGCGGCGCCAGTAGTCGGCCGTCCGGTCGAGCCGGGCGAACGCGTCGTCGGCCGTGGTCGGGCCGATCGGGTCGGAGCTCCAGGCGAGGGCGACGAAGCGGCTCTCGTTGTCCTTCAGGGTGTGCCGGGCCTCGGCACGCTCGATCTCGATCCCCAGGTTGAGGTCGGTTGTCAGCATCAGCTCGGGCTGGCCCTCCGCCGTCGTCCTCGCCGAGTGGCGGTCCTCAGCCATCTCCCACTCCGGCCCGACGCGCCCGTAGTCGAAGCGCGGGTGACAGGTGAGCTCGATCGGCACCTCGCCCTGGACGCAGGTCGCGACCCGGACCATGACGCACTCGGCGTCGTAGTCGGGCGGTGGGCGCGTGTGCGGGTCGTCGGCCCGAGGTCGCCAGGGGCCGATCGTCAGCGCGTCCACGACGACGAGCCAGCCGGTCATCGTCGCCCAGGTGGTCTCGAGGATGTTCGTCCCGGGCTGATACCGCCGCGCCACCGGGACGGCCTCGTTGGGGCCGATCCGGAACCGGCCGGCACCGCGGTCGAGGACCGCGCCGAAGACGCTCGGCGAGTCGAAGCGCGGCACGCACATCCACTCGACCGACCCATCGGCCGCCACGAGGGCGCCGGTATGGCAGTCGGAGAGGAACCCGTAGTCGGCGATCGGCGGGAATCCCCCGGGCTGCATGGACGTTGAGCCTATCTCGGCGACCGAGACAGGCTCTGACTACCATCGCCGGGTGCGGATCGCAGTTGCGGCAGACGAGCGCGCCGGGATCGCGGAGGTGATCGTCGACGAGCTGACCCGCCGCGGCCACGCGCCGCTCGTCCACGGGGCTCTCGCGGCGGACGAGCGCGACGACTGGGCCTGGGCCAGCGAGGCCGCCGCGCGCGACGTCGCCGAGGGCCGGGCCGAGCAGGCGGTGGTCTGCTGCTGGACGGGGACCGGCGCCTCGATCGCGGCCAACAAGGTCGCCGGGGTCCGCGCCGCCCTTTGCGCCGACGCGGCGACCGCCGACGGCGCGCGGCGCTGGAACGACGCCAACATCCTCGCGCTCAGCCTCAGAACCACCTCCGAGGCCGAGCTGAAGGAGATCCTCGACGCCTGGTTCGCCGCCGCTCCGAGCGCCGAGGGCGACGATCGCGCCAACGTCGAGCACCTACAAGAGATCGAAGCCGGGGCGTAGCCAAGCAATGCGCCGGTTGCTCCCCGACATCGCCGAGACCACGGTGGCCGACCAGGTCGCGAACCTCGACCTGGTCGCGATGGCCGGCGACGAGCGTCCCTACGTGATCACCAACTTCGCGCTCACCCTCGATGGCCACGCGACGATCTCCGGGCGCTCGGGAGCGATCGGCTCGAACGCCGATACGGCGATGCTGGTCGGACTGCGCAGTCGCGTCGACGCGGTGATGATCGGCGCCGGGACGATGCGCGCCGAGCGCTACGGGCGGGTGATCGGGGACCCGGCCAAGCGCGAGCGGCGCGAGCGGGAGGGGCTGCCGGCCGACCCGCTGATGGTGATCGTCTCCGGCCGCCTCGACCTGCCCTGGGACGCGCCGCTGTTCACCGAGGGACACGGCCGGGTCCTGATCGCGACCTGCTCGGAGGACGACCCGCCGCCGACGGAGACCCCGTGCGAGCTGTTCCGGCGCCCGGGCGAGCTCGACCTCGCGACCCTGCTCGCCCATCTGCGCTCGGAGTGCGCCGTCCGCGCCCTGCTCTGCGAGGGCGGCCCGCGGCTGCATGGCCAGCTGATCGACGGCGGCCTGGTCGACGAGCTCTTCGTCACCCACGCGCCGAAGCTCGCCGGCGGCGTCGGCCCGGGGCTGGTCTCCCAGCTCCCCGAGAGCGAGCGCCCGCTGGAGATCGGCTGGCTGCTGGCCGAGGAGTCGACCGGCGAGCTCTTCGGGCGCTATCTCGTCGCCGGCTAGGCCGTAGGTGCGACGGACGTCGCCGTCGACGCGGCCGCGGCGAGCCCCCGCATCGGCTCTACGCGAGCTCCGGGATCCGGTACTCGCCCGTCTCGTCGGGAATCAGGCCCGCCTGCTCGGACTCGCGCACACCGCGGCCGAGCATCCGCAGGGCGAGGATCGTCGCCCCGAGCACTCCGGCGATCCCGAGGCTGAGCTGGACGCTGAGCAGGCCCTCGCGGTTCCAGTAGACATCGTCGAGCTCGAGCAGCAGCGCCGCCTCGTCGAAGGTCATCCCGATCCCGACGCCGAACGGGACCGCGAGCATCTTCTCGAGCCCGTCGCTGCTGGTGACCAGCCCGGCCCCCCCGGCGGCGAACGCAACCAGGATCCCGGGGACGAAGTGGTGCACGTGGCGACCGCCGACGCGAACGTTGCCGAGCGGCCACCAGCCGCTGCGGATGCCCCAGGTGGAGAGCCGCATCAGCGCGAACCCGCCGGTGAACCCGCTGAGCAGGTTGAAGAGGACCGTTTCGTGCTTCGGCGCGGCGGTGTAGCCCTCGATCGCGACCGTGATCGAGTCCTGGGTCGCCTGCGTGGCGGCCCCGAGCGCATGCTCGGCGCTCTCGAGCACGCTGGCCGCCTCCACGGGCTGCGCCTCGGCCAATCGCCGCCGTGTCATCCGGGCGACGTGGCCGGCGATCACCGTTCCCGCGGTCCCGACCGCGACGGCGGCGAGCCCGAGCGTCAGCCGATCCTCGCTCCAGCGGCTCTTTCGGCGTCGCAGCGCCACCGGCCTAGAGCCTGATCAGGTTGTCGGCGGCGATCCCCCTGGTGACGCCGCGGAAGTCGACGACCAGCGGCGCCTCGGCGACCACGCGCTCGTAGTCGACCTCGGGGTGGGGGGTGATCACGCAGGCGACGTCGCACTGGCCGAGCTCGTCCTCGAGCGCGACCGAGCTCAGCCCGAGCTCCGGGATCTGGTCGACGTGCGGGTCGTGGTAGGAGACCTCGACCCCGAGCTGGCGCAGCAGGTGGGCGATCTTCAGCGCCGGCGCCTCGCGCATGTCGCCGACCCCGCCCTTGTAGGAGGCGCCGAGCAGCAGCACCTTGGAGTCGCGGGCCGGCTTGCCGGCGTCGTTGAGCGCTCGCACGACGCGCTCCACGCAGTAGTGCGGCTGGTGCTGGTTGACCTTGCCGGCGAGCTCGACGAACTCGGCCGGGAAGTCGTACTCACGCGCCTTGAAGGCGAGGTAGAACGGGTCCACGGGCAGGCAGTGGCCGCCCATCCCTGGCCCGGGCTCGAAGCGCATGAAGCCGTAGGGCTTGGTGGCCGCCGCGTCGACGACCTCCCAGACGTCGATCCCCATCCGGTCGCAGAGGACCGCGAGCTCGTTGACGAGCGCGATGTTGACCGAGCGGAAGATGTTCTCGAGCAGCTTCGTCATCTCCGCCGCCTCGGGAGTGGAGACGACGACGACGTCGTCGCAGATCTCGGAGTAGACCTCGACCGCCCGCGCCCGGCAGGCGTCGGTCAGTCCGCCGACCACCTTCGGGGTCGTGCGGATCGTGTGATCGGTGCGCCCGGGGTCGATCCGCTCGGGGGAGAAGGCGAGGTGGAAGTCGCGCCCCGCGGTCAGCCCCGACTCCTCGAGGATCGGCTGCAGCCGCTCGCGGGTGGTGCCCGGGTAGGTGGTCGACTCGAGCACG
The DNA here is from genome assembly GCA_033856255.1 of Solirubrobacterales bacterium. Lineage (GTDB taxonomy): Bacteria > Actinomycetota > Thermoleophilia > Solirubrobacterales > 70-9 > WHSW01. Next base: position 50,255 of record JAWVFH010000055.1, read on the forward strand.
ACCAGCTGTCCGTCGCGCAGCACCGCCGCCAGCGCGCGCCCGGCGTCGGCTATGTAGCTGAGGTCGGGCTCGCGCTGGTTGGCGAGCGGGGTGGGGACGCAGATCAGGACGGCATCGCAGGCCGCGAGGGCGGCGGAATCGGTCGTCGCCGTAAGCCGTCCGCCGAGCGCGGCGAGGCGCTCGTCGTCGATGTCCTCGACCTGGCTGCGGCCGGCGTTCAGCGACTCGACGATCCGCTCCGATACGTCGACGCCCGTTACCTCGTGCCCGGCCTCGGCGAAGGCCACCGCGAGCGGCAGGCCGACGTACCCGAGGCCGATGATTCCGACTCTCATGCGGCCGGAGTGTAGGCGGCAGCCAGCTGGGCGATCAAGCGGCCGTTCGCCGTGGAGGCGTCCCGTGCCGCGGGGGTCGCGGAGACGTCGATCAGGAGCTTCGTGCCCACTAGCGCCGCCGCCAGGGCCGCATCCGAGGCGTCGGCGAGCACGATCGACTCCAATTCTTGACCCATCGCCTCGACTTCGAACTCGGTCAGCGCCCTGGCGAGCGCGACGACCGAATCGCGCCCGGCGGCCTCCTCCTGGGCCCAAACCTGCGCGCTTGCGGCGATTTCGAGCGTTTCGGCCAGGGCGGCCGCCGCCTCACGGTCGCCGACGATGATCACTGTCATTCCGATCTCCTACCCGGCCGGTCAAGAAAAGGCGCAGAGACTAAACCTTTGCGCCGGTCGCGCCGTTAGGATGGCTGGAAGATGAAGGTTCTGCTTTCACCCTGGTCCGTGGGCGTCAACGCCGCCCGCCACCTCGCCTGGTATCTGAACTACCAGGTCAGCGGTGAGACCAGGCCCCGCGCCTAGCTCCCGCCCGTCGCAGTTCGCGCATCTCGATCACCGCGTCGGGGACGTCGTCGATCGCCGGCCGCGGTGACGGCAGTGGAACGGTCGCCATCGGCGTCTCGCGCGCGCGACCGCGCCCGTCCGGAACCACGTTCCAGGCCGCCGCGTCGTCGCGGCCGCTGACGGCGACCCTGACGCGGCCGTTGCTGATCAGGACGCCGGCGCCGTCGTCGATCCCCAGTCCCGGGATCCCGCGGGCGGCCACCTGATCGATCAGCACCCGCCGGCGGTCCGGGTCGCGGTGGTAGTGGACGCTGAGGATCCCCGGCACGAGCCCGAGGCCGGGCGCCAGGCGCGCGGTGCCGGCCGAACGCGTGACGCCCCAGTCGAACCAGCACATCGCTCCCGCGCTCTGTCCGACCAGCACGACCCCGCGTCGCAGACACTCGCGGAGGATCTCGTCGATCGCGTGGGCGCGCCAGATCGCCAGCAGGTTGACGAGGCTGCCGCCGCCGACGTAGATCAGGTCCTGGGAGAGCAGGTGCCCGGCGAGGTCGAGGCCCTCGGTCTCGAGCCGGAACAGCGACACGTGCGAGAGGTCGCACGCGAGGCCGCCGAGGCCGGCGTGGAAGGCGGTGATCTGGTCGGCGGGGTCGCCGCTTGCGGTCGGCAGCAGGCAGACGCGCGGCTCCGAGCCCTCCGCCAGCGCCAGCATGTAGTCGCGGATCGCCTCGTTGCCGCGCTTGCGCGAGAACTCGTGCCCGCCGAGGGCGAGGATCGTCACGCTTCGACGAGCGCGGGGAAGGACTCGATCAGCGGCACGCAGGCGCTGTCACCGAGGTAACGGGTGGCGAGCTGGGTGGTGACGACGTGCCCGTGGCGCAACTCCACCCGGTAGGCCCGCGCCCCCGGCCGCGAGGCGACCACCTGAGCGACCTCGTCGCCGACGAAGTGAAGCGCGGCGCCGTCGTCGGCGGCGTAGGCGGGCGCCATCCCGTCGCGCAGCCACTCGAACAGGACCTCGCGCCGCCGCGGCTCGCTGGAGTAATGGACGGTGTTGCTCCAGGGCAGGAACCCGAGCCCCTGGGTCCGCTGGGCGGGCCCGTGGAAGGTCGAGACGCCCTCCTCGAACCAGCACAGCGACCCGGCCGAGAGGCCGCAGAGGATCACCCCGCGCTCCCAGCACTCGCGCAGGACCTCGTCGAGGCCGTGCGCGCGCCAGACCCCGATCAGGCTCGTGACACTGCCGCCGCCGACGTAGATCAGGTCCTGCCCGAGCAGGTGCTCGCGGGGATCCGCCGGGGCGCGCTCGCGCCGGAACAGCGACAGATGGGAGGCCTCGCAGCGGTCGCCGCCGAAGTGGCGGTAGAAGCGGACGATGTAGTGGTCGGCGTCGCCGCTGGCCGAGGGCAGGAAGCAGACCTTCGGCCGCCGCTTGCCGGTCAGCTCGAGCACGAACTCGTCCAGCAGCGGGTTTCCCGCCTCCATTGAAAATCCCCCGCCACCGAAGCTGACGATCTGGCGCATAGCTCTACCTCCACGCGTCTCACCGCTGGCTTGCCTTGAGCGGCCAGTTTGCGGATCGGCGGGGCTGGGGTCTTTGGCCAGGTGTCGAGACCTCGGCCACGCGGCTCGACAGGGTGTCGAAGGGGGCGACGCCGCGTGAGCTGGGCTTGTGGTCCGAGAACCCCCACAAGGAGGACGCGATGCCACATGACTTCAAGCGCGGCGACCATGTTGAGTGGAACTTCCGAGGCAGGACGGTCCGCGGGACGGTCCGCCGTCGCCTGACGAAGCGCACGGAGATCGCCGGTCAGATCGTTGCCGCGACGCCTGACGATCCGCGCTACGTGGTCAGAAGCGAGAAGTCCGGCGCCGAGACCACCCGGCGGGCGGCGGCGCTGCGCAGGGCCGCCGGGTAGGGGCCTATGCGGTCAGTCGAGGGCGGTGCGTCCCTCGGCAGCGAGCGGCTTCGTCGCCGGGCCCTCGAGCACCGATCCGTCGACGTCGAAGCGCGACCCGTGGCAGGGACAGTCCCAGGTTTTCGTTGCCCCGTTCCAGGCGACGATGCAGCCGAGGTGTGTGCAGCGGGCCGAGAGCTCGTGTAGATCGCCGGCCTCGTCGCGGTAGGTGGCGCGCTGGCCGAGGCCCGAGCCGACGATCGCGCCTTCGCCCGGCTTCAACCGGTCGGCCGAGGCACGCTTGAGGCGATCCCCCGCGAAGTGGAGGCCGGTCTCGATCCCGTGTTTCGCGATCGTCGTCAGGGCGCGCGGACGCGGCAGGCGCCGCGAGTCGAACTCGGATGGCCAGGCCCGCTCACCGCTCAAGATCGTGGCCGCGAGCATTTCGCCGCAGGCGGCGCCGAGGGCCAGGCCCCACTTGCTCATCCCGGTCGCCGTCAGCAGCCGATCGGAGCGTGGCAGCACGGATCCGACATACGGCAGGCGGTCCTCGCTGATGAAGTCGTGAGCGTCCCAGCGGTGGGGGAACTCCTCGGCTCCAAAGCGCTCGCGGGCGTAGCTCTCGAGCGCGGCGACGCTTTCCTCGGCGCTGCCGGTCCCCAGGCGGTGGCTTTGTCCGGCGACGATCAGCAGATCATCGTCGCGCCGCAGGCGGCGCAGCGAGTACTGGCCCGCCGCGTCGATGTACATGCCCTGGGGCAGGTCGGACGCACGGGCGGTGATCGCGAACGACGCCTGCGGCTCGGCCCGGGAGAAGAGCCCGACCCGGTCGACGATCGGCAGATGGGTGGCGATCACGACCCGCTCGCAGACGAGCTTGGCCCCACCCTCGGTATGGAGCGTCCGTCCGGAGATTCCGGTGACTCGGCTCCGCTCGAAGACGGTCGGCGAGTCGCGATCGAGCTCATCGGCGATCGCGCGCAGGAAGGCCACCGGGTTGAATTCCGCCTGGTCGTCGAGCCGCACGGCTCCGGCGACGGGGAACGGGAGCGGGACATCCGTAACGGCCTCGGTCGCAAGCCCGGCGCGACGCGACACCTCAGCCTCGCGCTCGATCTTTGACAGATCGCCGGGGTTGTCCGCGAAGGTGTAGTTGGTTTTCCGACGCCAGGCGCAGTCGATCGACAGCTCCTCGACCAGGCGCGCCATCAGGCCGAGGCCCTGCTCGTTCGCCTCCGCGAAGAGCCCGGCCGCGTCCCTTCCGGCCCGCTCCTCGATCTTCGTGTAGGCGAGCCCCTGCAGCGAGCTCACCTTCGCGGTGTTGTTGCCGCTCGCCGCGGCGGCCACCTCGCGAGCCTCGAGGACCGCGACGCGGGCACCCGCGCGCTGCGCGACCAGGGCGGCGATCAGACCCACCATCCCGGCCCCGACCACGGCTACGTCGATGTCGCCCGCGCCATCGAAGGCGGGCCGCCGGCGCCCCGGTTCAGCGACGAGCCAGGGTGAGTGCGGTCGCTCGCTCGCGGGCGTCGGGCCATGCGCCATCGCTCACAGCTACCCCGGTGCCGGCCGCGTATCCATGCCGGACGCGGGTAAGCCGATGACTGAACGAGCGCAAAGGAGCACCCCGATGGCCAAGGATCACGGATCAAGCGTGAAAGACGACAAGCAGTACGAGGGCCTGCGAAAGAAGGGGATGAGCAAGCAGCGTGCCGCCTCGATCGCCAACTCGCCCGACGCCTCCAGCAAGGGCGGCAAGAAGAGCGGCAAGGGCAGCGGCGGCTCGAAGTCACAAAAGCGCGCCGCCGGTCGCGAGGGAGGCAAAAAGAGCGGCTCGAAGAGCTGAGCGGCGCGTCTGCTCCGCCCGCCACCTACTCGCTCAGCCCGGCGGCTTTGAGGGCCGCTTTCTGTTCACGCTCCGGGAAAGCCTGCACTCGAACTCCTTTCCCGCTGCGCATCGTCCAGAGGTGCGCGGGTCGGACATCAACCTCCAGGCCGCTCGAGCGTCCCCGGCCACGCACCCGCAGAACTACGACGACCTGATCGCCCCCGTCGAAGAACTGCTGAGGTTCGAATCGAAAGGACTCCAGCGCATCGATCCAGCCCTCCAGAAAGGCTCTGAGTGCTTGACGGCCGCGGAGGGTTCCGGTGTTGATGCCCCCCTCGGGAAGGTGACACTCGATATCGGGATCGCAAATCTGGAGCGCCGCGTCAACCTGCCCCCGACTGAGAGCTTCATACGCCCCACGCAGGATTTCCACGTTCTCCTGCGACATCGTCCTCGCAGTATCCCGCTACGCGGCGGGGCCGATCACCAGGCGATCGCGATGGGCCGTGCAGGGATCGAACCTGCGACCTTGAGATTAAGAGTCTCCTGCTCTACCAGCTGAGCTAACGGCCCGGGACGGGCATGGTAGCGAGGGCCGGGGGTCGGATCAGGGGGCCGGCGCGACCGGCGCGGGGGCGCCCGTGGAGCCGCCGGCAAGCCCGCCGAACGGGTCCTGGAGCTGCTGCTCGCCGGCCTGCGCGCCGCCCTGCTGAGCCTGCTGTTCGATCTGCTGCTGCTGCTTGATCGCCTGCTTGCGAATCGAGGCCAGGTTCTTCTTGATCTGGTCCTGAGCCGACGGATCGGCCGTGGACACCGCCGTCTTCGCGGCGGCGTCGCCCTGCTTGATCTTGCCGGCAGCGTAGTAGTAGAAGGCGAGCTGGCCGTAGGCGGAGGCCGTCTTCTGGCCCGCGGCGACGATCGCCTGCGCGGTGGCGGCGCCCTCGGCGTCGGCCAGCAGGACGAAGGCCTGGGCGGCGTTCGCGGCCGTGTTCACATCCGGCTTCTTCGGCTTCGTCTTCAGGTACCTGGTCCAGGCGTCGACCGCCTGCTCGAGCTCGGTGTGGGCGCCCTCGGAGATCGAGGTCTGGCCCGTGTTCGGATCGGTCGAGACGCCGCTTTGGGTCGCCGAGGCGTAGTGGTTGCGGACCAGCGAGAGCAGCGCCTCCTGGTTGTTGGGATCGGTCTCCAGCGTCTTGTTGGCGTCGTCGATGTCTCCCTGGAACTGCGGGCTGGTGGTGTTGCTGTCGCCGCCGAGGCCGATCGCGTCGAAGAGCCCGCCGCTGGAGCCGGAGCCGACGCCGAAGCCCACGAAGCTGATGAAGAAGACGAAGGCCAGGAAGCCGAAGACGACCTGGACCACCTTTCGGCGCTTACCGCTCTTGAGATCGAAGATCATCGGCTCGGGAGCGTAGAGGAAGGCGTTCGGCTACCCGGTCGCCGCGCCGTCCGGGCCACCCTCGTCCTCGTCCCCGTCCTCGTCGTCCTCGGAGGGGGCGCCGTAGAAGCGCGCCAGCACGAGCGAGACCTCGAACAGCACGTAGAGCGGCAGCATGCAGATCAGCATCGTGATCGGGTCGGTGCCGGGCAGCAGCATCGCGATCACGGCGATGATCAGGATCGCGTAGCGGCGGTTCTTGCTCAGCTGCTGCGGAGTCACGATCCCGAGCCGGGTGATCGCGAGGATCCCGACCGGGATCTGGAAGACGAGGCCGACCCCGATCAGGGTGAGGACGAAGAACCCGTAGTACTCGGAGGCCCGGATCTGGATGTTGAACTGGTCGCCGTTGAAGCCGAGCAGGAAGTTGAGGGCCGGGGGCAGGACGACGAAGTAGGCGAACACGGTGCCGGCGATGAACAGGAAGGGGACCGCGAGCAGCATCGGCAGCACGACGCGGCGCTCGGTCGGGCTGAACGCCGGCAGGACGAACGCGTAGACCTGGTAGAGCAGGAGCGGCAGAGCGATCAGGATGCCGCCGTAGAGCGCCAGCTTGACGGTGGTGAAGAACGGCTCCGTGGGGCTGAAGGTGAGCGGCTCGAGGTCGCCGGGCAGCGGTTTGTTGGCGATATCCAGCAGCTCGTGGTTCTGCCAGAAGCAGAAGACGACCGCGAGCGTCAGCACGACGGCGGAGACGATGATTCGAGTTCGCAGCTCGTCGAGATGCTCGACCAGCGTCATGCGGTCGTCGAACTTGGCTGGCTTTCGCCGCCGCGCCACGGCCTTCGGACCCGTTCCTGCTTAGGAGCGGTCCTCGGCGACGACCTCGCCCTGGACGGGCTCGACTTCGGCCTCGGGGTCGGGCTGTGGCTGCGCGGCCGCGGCCTCGAGCTTCGCCTGCTCCTCGTCCTCGTCGTCGTCGTCGCTGCCGGTGAGCGAATCCTTGAACTCCCGCATCCCCGAACCGAGCGACTTGCCGAGATCCGGCAGCCGCTTGGGACCGAAGATCACGAGCGCGATTATGAGCACGATTGCGAGCTCGAGTGGTCCGATGTTTGGCATCGCCTGAATGCTACTCGCCCCCGGCCGCGGGGCCGGGCGGCTACTTGCGGTCGGGATCCGGCGCCGGCGCCGCCCGCTGCTCGACGAAGTGCTTGCTGAGCATCGTCACCTGGCCCTGGTAGTTGGAGCCGACGTCTGAGCCGTAGAGGACGTCCGGCGTCGCGCTGAGGCGCTCGAAGGCGAGCTTGCAGATCGGCTGGCGATGCTCGACCATGAACGGCACGTCGCGGGCGCGCACCTCGAGCGCCGCCCGGCTGCCGTGGCGGTCGTGACGGGGGTCGAAGCCGAAGCCGGGGTCGAAGAAGCCCGCGTAGTGGGTGCGAAGCTCACCGGCGCTCGGATCGTAGGCCATCATCTCGGCGGCGTAATCGGGCGGGATGCAGACGCCCTCGGCGGAGAGGAGGAGATAGAAGATCTCCGGCTCGAGCACGATCCGCGATCCCTGCTCGGGATGGACCGGGTCCCAGAAGTCGTTCCACCGATAGGCGCGGATGCGGCCGAGGTCGATCGGCAGGCTGTTCTTCTTCGCCCGGTAGCCGATCACCCGGTCGGCGGGGCCGGCGAGCAGGTCGACGCTGAGGAAGAGCCCGTCGGCGATCGCCAGCTCGGTCTCGCGCAGCGGGTGCTGGTCGACGTACAGGAGCGGGAACTGCTGGTGCAGGTCGATGAGCTGCGAGTCGTCGAGCCGCGCGTCGCCGGTCGCGAGGCGCAGCTGGTTGAGCGCTAGGCCCTGGCGGACGTAGATCGCGAACGAGCGCGGCACGACCTCGAGGTAGAGCTTCCCGTGATAGCCGGGCCTGATCTCGTCGAAGCGGTGGTTGCGATCGGTGATCACCCGGGTGAAGACGTCGAGGCGGCCGGTGGAGCTCTTCGGGTTCGCCTTCGCCCGGATCTCGTCCGGCAGCGCCAACCGCTCGATCAGGGGGATCAGGTAAGGCCTGTCGCGCTCCAGGGTGGCGCCGTCGCGCAGGTCGATCCGCTGGAAGGCGATGTCGTCGAGTTTCTCCTCGACGGGCGTCTCGACGTCGGGAAGGAAGCTGCAACGCAGCGCCCAGGCGAAGTCGCCGAGGCGCAGGTCGAGGCTCGCGGGCTGGATCGCCTCCGGCAGGATCCGGAACTCGCCGGCGCTGATCCACTCGCGCTCGATCGCATCGCGCAGCTGCTGCGAGGCGAGCACGCGCCCGTTGCGGGAGCCGTCCGCCGCCCTGATCGCGTCGCCTCTGCCTGTCGCCGTTTGAGCCACCGGACCGGATGATGCTGCAAAGCGCGGCGCCCGAGCGCGCTCGATGCCGCTAATTGCGGCAGCCCGGTTGGACACTTAGCCGACCCTGCCATGCGTGCCCACGACTAAAGGGAGCGCTCCGCACAGCCGATACCGGAGCCATGGCAAGCGAGCAGACAAAGAACGAGCACGACGGCTCCCCGCCCCTGGCGGCGAGCGACTTCCGTGCCGCGCCGCGGCGGGTCGCCCCGGCGAGCCGACCGACCGGCCTTCACGTCTGCCCCGGCTGCGCCTCGGAGCTCGTCTACCCCACCGATTGGGCCCCGGCCGCGGCGAAGAGCTGGAGCGTCCAGCTTCGTTGCCCCGACTGCGAGTGGCACGGCGGCGGCGTCTACGCGCAGGAGGTCGTCGACCGGTTCGACGAGCAGCTCGACCTCGGCACCGAGGAGCTGCTCGCCGACCTCAGCCTGCTGACGCGGGCGAACATGGAGGAGCAGGTCGACCGCTTCGTCAGCGCGCTGCACGCGGGCTGGATCGTCCCCGACGACTTTTAGGGAGCCGTCGGAGGCGTAGCTCGCCCGCGATCGGCTCAGCGATGAGTCCGCGTGCGGATCACAAACGAGTCGAACCCGCCGCCGGATAACACAAGGCCGTAGACGCCGACCTTGCTCACCCGGACGATGTGATGTGGCCGATACGTTGACCCGTGGGGGCACGCGATTCGCCGCGAGTTCACGAGCCGTGCGTCGAAAAAGGCGTTGACGAAGACATGCTGGAGACGATCGATCGTCGACCTGCACCAGATGTTGATGGTCTGACCGATCCCTTTCGGCGCGCTGCGGTGGGGGTGGCCGTCATAGTCGATCAGCTGCACCCCGTCGCCGCTGTCGATCGCCCTGTCCGCCGGCACGGCTGCCAAGGCCACTGAGCCGGCGGCGAGGACGCCGAGAACCAGTGCGACGGAAGCGACCCTCACGGCGCGCCCATCCAGCCCGCCGCGTAACAGGGCGTGGCCCCGCACGGGTCGGTGATCGTCCCACCCGCATTGATGAAGGTCGCGATCTGCGCCCTGATCAGCGGCGAGCTGCGGATCACCGTGTCATGCGGGTCGACGCCGAAGCTGTCGTTCGGCGCCGTGTTGGTGATCGGCGGCGGGTCGGTGCCGAGCGGGCCGGCGCGCTTCGGCCCGATATCCCAGACGAACATCGCGTTGCCGCCGCCGGCCGCCGGCAGCGCCCCGAAAGGCGGCAGGTCGAAGAACGGCTGGTCGAAGCCGGTGGGCAGGCGGCTGGCGTCGAGCGCCGGGTTGCGCAGCGGCGCCCCGATCGTCCGCGCCTCGACCTCGGTCGAGGCGTTGGCGACCTGGTGGTCGCCGTAGGCCATCTCGATCATCACGTTGTGCGCCGGCGTTCCGGGCAACGGGTCGGAGGTCATGTGGTTGGCGTAGCCGTTCGGCTCGCCGCGGTCCCACATCGACTGGATCATCGAGAGCAGCAGCGGGCGCTCGCCCTCGTCCGTGTAAGCCGGGTAGAGGATCTGCGCGTAGTCGGTGAAGTCGACGCTGCGGGTCAACAGGATGCCGCCGTAGTTCATCCCCGGCACGTAGAGGACCGAGCGGGTGACGTCGGGCTCGATCGCGGTCAGCGCGCCGCCCGCGATCCCGCCCTGGCTGTTGCCGTAGTAGGAGACGTTGGCCGGGTCCAGGGCGGAGACGCCGTTGAACTTGAACGCCGGGCTGGAGGCGAACCCGTCCGGCATGCTGAGCAGTCGCCCGAGGTAGACGAAGTCGAGGAAGCCCTGCTGGAGGCGGTCCGGCAGCGGCTCGAACTTCGACAGGTCCTGGAGCGCCGGCAGCGCCTCCGGGATCACGTCCTCATCGGCCATCCCGATGAAGTCGGTGGCGCAGGTGATCATGTTGTTCTCGGTCCCGAGCTGGCGGATGTTCTGCGAGAAGACCTCGTCGTACTCGCCGAACAGCCCGTGGCCGTACATCGTCGGCGGCGCGGCCGCGGCGACGTCGAACACCCCCGGGGTGGTCTCGGTCACCGCCGAGCGCGGGATGTTGCAGCCGAAGCGCGCCGTGTAGGTGTTGCCGGGGATCCGCTGCGGCAGCCCGTTGGCGCCAAGCTGGAATCGCGATCCGCTCGGGCAGCCGACCTGGTTCAGGTAACAGGGCACCGTGAACGTGCCCTCGACCGTGCGGATGTCCTGCACGCCGCGCCCGGTCTGGGTCGGGAAGTCGACGGCGCTGGTGACGTTGAACGAGGGCGCCGTTCCCTGGCGGACCCCGTCGGCCGGAGTCGTGTCGCCGAGCTGGGCCAGGCCGTCGTTGCGGATGCTGAGCATGCGCTCCGAGAGGCTGCGGGTGCTGGCGACGGTGAAGTCCCAGGCCAGGTAGAGGTCGCCGCGGCCGATCCCGGCTCCCTTCAGGGTCGTGAACAGCTGCTCGAAGTGCTTGCGCCGGCCCTCGATCGCCTTGATCCCGGTGGGGATGTCGTCGCGGTAGAGGCGGAAGCCCGGGGGTGCCGAGATCGTCGCTCCGGAGGGGTCCTTGAGGTCGCGCAGGGCGACGATGTAGCGGTGGCCGTCGGTGAGGTTCTTCGCCGGGTGGATCAGCAGGTCGGTCTCCGCCGGCGAGGTCGCGTTCGAGTCGAGCTCCGCCCAGATCAGCTGGCGCTCGCCGGTCTGGGCGTCGATCAGGACGACCGGCTGGTCGGCGTCGAACGAGGCTCCCTCGTGTGTGATCGGCACGGCGCCGGTGGCGCTGAGCGCGGCCGGCGTGTCCATGCCGGGCACGTGCAGGACGATCAGCGCCCCGGGGCTGTAGCCGTCGGAGGTGTTGATGTCGGCCGGGTCGATGTGGGTGCCGGAGGCGTTCGCCGGCGTCGAGGCGCTGTTCAGGCTCAGGCGCAGCCCGGTGTCGGTGCTCGAGTCGGCGCGGGTGAAGTAGTCGTTCGGATAGGGAAACAGGCACTCCTCGCCGGATTGGACGATGAAGTCGCAGCGGTCGGCGTTCGCGAGGTCAACCCCGACGGGGTTCGAGCCGTCGCAGACCTTCGAGTCGCGCTTCATCTTCTCGCTCGCCTTGTCCAGCGTCTTGCCGCCGCCCGTCTTGGCGCTCGCCTCGAGCTTGGTCGAGATGCAGCTCTGCACCAAGCGCCGGCCGTCGCCGTTGAGCTTCAGGGTGAAGGTCCTCGCCTTCTCGGACAACGTCGCCTTGGTGGCCTTGGTCACCTTGGTCTTGTCGCCGTCCTGCTTGACGACCAGGGAGAGCTCGGCCTTCTGCGTCTCGTCCGCCTTCGCCGAGACCTTCACCTTGCCGGAGGAGATCAGCTTCGCTTGCTTGGCGCCGTTCAGCTGCAGCGATACGTCGCCGGCGCCGAGTGCCGGTGAGGCCGCAAGCAAAGCCGCCGCGACCGCGAGCATCGGTCCCAGCCTCCTGAGCGAGCTTCCCTGCCCCGCGTTTTCCAAGGTCCTCTCCCTCCTCGGTTGACGGCCGAAGACTCTATTGGAGGCCGCTATGAGTAGCGCTCGACGACGCCGTCGGCGACCATCGTCAGCAGCTCGCGGCGGCGGTCGTCGATCGCCGCCGGCGTCAGCGCCGCCTTGGCCCGCTCGACCCGGGCGCGGGCGTCGGCGCGGACCGTGTCGAGCACTCCGGTCGACGCGATCCGCTCGCAGACCTCCGTCGCGGTCGGCGCGTCGAGCGCTCGCAGGTCGAGATCGGCGAGCCCGTGATCGCGCTCACGGGCGAGGATCAGCGGCAGCGTCACCGTGCCGTCGAGCAAGTCCGTGCCGAGCCCCTTGCCCGTGCGCTCCGGCGGGCCGGTGACGTCGAGGACGTCGTCGAGCAGCTGGAACGCCAGTCCGATCTCGGCGCCGTACGTCAACAGCGCCTCTGTTCCCTCCGCCCCCGGGTCGGCGCCGATCAGGCACGCGCACTCGAACAGGCGAGCCGTCTTCAGGCGGCAGCGCTCGAGGTAGCGCTCGGCGCTGATCGCGAGGTCGAAGGCGTCGCGGCGCTGCGCGAGCTCGCCCTGGGCGAGGCCGACCGAGGCGCCGGCCAGCAATCCGACCTGCCGGCCGGAGCCGTCACCCGGCTCGCTGAGCTCGGCGAAGGCGCGGGAGAAGAGGAGGTCGCCGACCGCGGTCGCCGTCGAGCGCCCGGCGCGGGCGACCACGGTCGGGCGACCGCGGCGCAGCGGGGCGGCGTCGAGGACGTCGTCGTGGACGAGGGTCGCCATGTGGACGAGCTCGATCGCGGTCGCCGCCCGGATCGCCTCCTCGTTCCCCGGCTCGCCGGCGCAGACGAGGACCAGCATCGGGCGCAGGCGCTTGCCGCCCGCCGCCAGCGTCGCCGCCGCCTCGGCCGAGAGGCGCTCCCCGCCGCCCAGCGTCAGCTCACCGAGCCGCGCCTCGACCGCCGCCATCCGGCGAGGCAACCACGCCTCGGCGGCGTCGAGCACGCGCGTGACGGGCGGGGGGACGGAGCTGCGGTTCAAGCGGGACGAGCGGCGGAGTGGATCGCGATGATCCCGCCGGCGAGCACCGTGTAGCGGATCCGCTCGAGCCCGGCGCGATCCATGATCAGCGCCAGGCCCTCGGGCGGCGGGAAGCGCTTCACCGACTCGGGCAGGTACGTGTAGGCGTCGCGGTCGCCGGCCAGGGTGCCGAGCAGCGGCACGAGGCGGTCGAACCAGAGGCTGAAGAAGGTCGAGAGCGGCGGCCGCCGCGGGTTCGTGATCTCGAGGATCACCAGGCGCCCGCCGGGCTTCAGCACCCGGGCGAGCTCGCCGACGCCGCGGTCGAGGTCGGCGAGGTTGCGAACGCCGAAGCCGACCGTGGCCGCGTCGAAGGTCTCGTCGTCGTAGGTGAGGTCGAGGGTGTCACCCCACTCGAAGCGCAGCGACCCGGCGCCCCGCTCGGCGGCCTTGTGGCGCGCGAGGTCGAGCATCGGCTCGGAGAAGTCGGAGCCGATCACCCTTCCGGTCGGCCCGACCCGGCGGGCGAGCTCGAAGGCGAGGTCGCCGGTCCCGCAGCAGGCGTCGAGCGCGACGTCGCCGGGCTCGAGCTCGGCGCGCTCGGCGGCGCGCTCGCGCCAGCCGTGGTGAAGGCCGGCGGTCATCGCCGTGTTCATCAGGTCGTAGACCCCGGAGATGCGGTCGAACATCCCGCGGACCTGGGTCGCGAACTCGACCTCCTCGGGGACGACTGTCCCGTTCACAGCAGGCGCCTCACTGAAGCGAGGAGAGGAAATCGACCAGGCTGTTGAACTTCTCCGGCGGCATGCAGGAGCTGGTCGATGCGCCCGGCGAGCCGCAGGGGGCGAACACGGGCATCACGCCCGAGGGGTTAATCAGGGTCCGGCGGATGCCCTCGGCGGGCAGCTTGGCGCCGATCTGGGTCAGCTCGGGTCCCGGGCCGTTGTTGCCGTTGTCGCCGAACTTGTGGCAGGCCAGACAGCCCGACTGGGCGGCGACCTGCTTTCCGGCCTCGAACTGGGGCGGGACGGTGAGGTCGATCTCGGTCGGAGAGCCGGCCGAGGCGCCGAGCATCGTCAGGTAGGCCATCGCGATGATCGTCATGATCCCCGCCGTCGTCGCCACCGGCCGCCGCCAGGGGACGCGCTCCGGGTTGCGGTCGTAGAACGGCAGCAGCAGGAGCAGGACCATGCACAGGGTCGGGATCCCGACCGTCGCCACCGGCACGAGCTCGTTCGGCTTGATCACCCGCAGGAGCTCGAAGAGGAAGAAGAAGTACCACTCGGGCCGCGGCACGTAGGTGGTCGTCGTCGGGTCGGCCTTCGGCCCCTGCTCTGCGCCGAGGATCAGCGACATCGCGACCAGGACGAGGGCGACGATCAGCATCATCGCCGAGTCCTTGAAGATCGCGTAGGGGAAGAACGGCTTGCCCTTCTTCTTCAGGATCTCGTACTCGCGGAGGTAGGCCTCCTTCTCGGCGCCGTTCATGCGCTAGCCCACCTCCTCCTCACGCAGCCGCTTCGGCTTCGGATCCGCGCGCAGCCACGGGGGCGCGGTCGTCCCGAGCTTGACGACGAGATAGAGATGGGCCCCGATCAGGGCGATGATCAGGCCGGGCACAAGGAGCATGTGGACCGAGTAGAAGCGGGGCAGGGTCGTTGCCCCGAACTCCGATCCGGCGCGTAAGAAGTCCGCCAGGTAGGGACCGAGCAGCGGGCCCGATCCGGTGATGTTCATGGCCACGATCGTGGCCCAGTAGGAGCGCTGGTCGAAGGGCAGCAGGTAGCCGGTCAGGCCCATCACCAGGGTGAGGATCAGCAGCACGACGCCGATCACCCAGTTCAGCTCTCGGGGGTACTTGTAAGCGCCGAAGAAGAACGTCCTCCCCATGTGGAGGAAGATCAGGATGACCATCAGCGTCGCGCCCCACTTGTGCAGGCCGCGGACGAACTCGCCGAGGAAGACGTCGTTGGTCAGGTGGGTGATCGAGTTGTAGGCCTCGGTCGACGAGGGCGTGTAGTACATCGCCAGGAAGACGCCGGTCAGGGCCTGCATCGCGAACACGAACAGCGTCGCCGAGCCGAGCGTGTAGAACCAGTTCGTTCCCTTCGGGACCTTGCGCAGCAGCAGGCCGGTGAGGAAGGGGGTGGCGCCGGTCCGCTCGTCGACCCAGCCGACGACGTCGATGCCGGCATCCGCGATCTTGCCGTGCTCGGGTGCCTTCGCCGGCGCACCCGTGCCGTTGCCGGCGCCGTTGCGGCCCGCGCCGTTGCTTCGCTCGCCGGGCTTGCCGGGCTTGCGCAGGATCTGTGGGAGTGGGAGCTTGGGCATCGCGATCAGGGCGGGGGAGCGGTCGTGAATCGCGGCGGGTAGAGGTACTCCCAGATCCCGCCCGTGTACTCGCCCGGGTCACGGGCGCGGACCGGCTCGAGGTCGGAGGTGACGCTGTAGCGGGGGCCGATCTGGAGCTCGCCGCCGACGACGCGGGTCTGGAAGCGGTCCAGGGGCCGGACGGGCGGGCCGCCGATCACCTTGCCCTCGAAGTCGTAGACCCCGCCGTGGCAGGGGCAGATGAAGTTGCCGGCCGCGGGCACGAAGCGCACCGGGCAGCCGAGGTGCGCGCAGCGGGTCGAAATCGCGACGAAGCTGGCCGGATCCTCGTGGAGGTCGGGCGAACCGCGGCGGACGTAGACGGTCGTCTTCCCCGCGTCGCCGACTCCGTCGACGACCGTGATCACGGCCTGGCGGTAGGTGTCGGAGCTGAAGTCGTCGGGCTTGCCGACTCCCTCCCACATCTCCTCCGGGCGGTCGAAGATCGGCGCGAGCGCGAAGCCGACCACGGGCAGCGCGACCACCGTCACGGCGGCGGCGCCGAACGCCTGGCCGCCGAGGGCGAAGACCGTGCGACGGGTCATCGTCTCGCCTTCGAAGTAGCCGGCGGGGTTCGGCTTCTCAGGGGCCTGGCCCGGTTTGTTCTGTTCGTCAGCCAAGTGAGGGAAGGTGGTCGGCCCGGAAGTCTAATCCAGCGGCAGCGTCCTCTAACGGCTCCCTAAACCCGCCGGCGTCGGCGATCTCGACGGCGGCGGCCCAGAGTGCGGCGGCGGCCCGCTCGCGGCCGGCGCGAACGTCCTCCTTCGCCTCCTCGTGGGCGCCCCCGGTGCCGCCGCCGATCGCCGACGCGCAGGCGAGCCACAGCGCCGTCGCCTCGCGCTCGGTGCGCTCGGGCTGACGCGAGCCGTCGTGGACCTGGGCGGCGAGGCTGATCAGGTCGGACAGCTCGCGCACGGCCGCCAGGTCGCCGAGCACCGACAGGCGCTCGAGCCCGAGCGCGTAGAGGTAGTCGCCGGCCAGCAGCGCCAGGTCGCCGTCGGCGCCGCGGACGAGGCGGGCGCGCTCGTCGGCGTAGTGGAGCAGGTAGCCCTCGCGCACCGCCTCGACGACGAGCGCGTACTCGCCCGGCGCCGGAGCGGTGCGCTGTCCGGCGGCGGCGAGGCTGCCGAGCGGCGTCGGCGCGTCGCCGGGCTCGGCCACGTGCGGGCTGACGACCGAGCGGTCGGCGCGCAGGAGGACGGCGAGGTCGTGCAGGGCATCGGCAGGCTCGGCCACGGCGCGGCGAGAATAGACGGCTGTGCCGACTCCGTCGGCTACGCCCGCGTCGCGACGAGGGCGAAGGCCTCGGCGGCCGCCTCGCAGGTGCGGTCGATCGCCGCCTCGTCATGGGCGAGCGAGACGAACCAGGCCTCGAACTGGGACGCGGGCGGGTAGACGCCGCGATCGAGCAGCGCCCGGCAGAACAGGCCGTAAGCGTCGAGGTCGCAGGCAGAGGCGCCGGCGAAGTCCCGCACGGGCTCGGCGTTGAAGAACGGCGTCACCAGGCCCGGGGCGAAGGCGACCTGGATCGGGACGCCCGCCGACTCGGCAGCCGCGCGCAGGCCCGCCGCCAGGTGGGCGGTGAGCACCTCGAGCCGCTCATATGCCCGCGGGTCGAGCTTCGCCAGCGTCGCGCGGCCGGCGGCGACCGCGAGCGGGTTGCCCGACAGCGTCCCGGCCTGGTAGACGTCGCCGGCGGGCGCGACGCGCGACATCAGCGCCCGCCGGCCGCCGTAGGCGGCCGCGGGGAGGCCGCCGCCGAGCACCTTGCCCATGATCGTCAGGTCGGCGGCGACGCCGAACCGCTCTTGGGCGCCGCCGCGGGCGACCCGGAAGCCGGAGATCACCTCGTCGCAGATCAGCAGCGCGCCGTGCTCGTCGGCGAGCCCCCGCAGCTCGGCCAGGAAGCCCTCGTCGGGCGGCACCAGTCCCATGTTCGCGGGCAGGGGCTCGGCGATGATCGCCGCCACCTCGTGCTCGGCCAGCGCCGCCGCGACGGCGTCGGCGTCGTTCCAGCCGACGACGATCGTCGCCGCCGCCTGGGCCTCGGGGACCCCCGGGCTCGCCGGGATCCCCTGCGTGGCGAGTCCCGAGCCCGCCTCGGCGAGCAGGCCGTCGACGTGCCCGTGGTAGGCGCCCGCGAACTTGACCAGCTTCTCGCGGCCCGTCGCCGCCCGGGCGAGGCGGATCGCGCTCATCGTCGCCTCGGTCCCGGAGTTGACCATCCGCACCATCTCGACCGAGCTGAAGCGTTCGCAGACCTCCGCCGCCAGCTCCACCTCACCCTCGGTCGGCGCGCCGTAGCTGGTTCCGCGGGCGGCGGCCTCGGAGACCGCGGCGACCACGTCGGGGTCGGCGTGGCCGAGGATCAGCGGTCCCCAGGAGCAGACCCAGTCGACGTAGCGATTGCCATCGACGTCGATCAGCTCGAAGCCCTCACCACGGTCGATGAAGATCGGGTACTCGCGGCCGATCGAGCGCATCGCCCGCACCGGCGAGTTGACGCCCCCCGGCAGCAGGCCCACCGCGCGGGCGTAGATCACCTCCGAGGTTCGCGTGTCGAGCCGCGACCCGGTATCAGCCACCGGCGTTCGCGCGCTCCCAGTTCGAGTAGTCGTCGGTGAAGTAGTGCAGGCGGATCTTCTTGAACTCGGTCGACGAGTAGAGCGTCGCCCGGTCCGGGCCGTGCAGGTCGTGCTCGTCGGCGATCGACTGCAGGATCGCGTCGCACTCCTCCTTCGAGCGCCCGTGGGCCATCGTGAAGACCGAGTAGGGCCAGTCCGCGTAGGTCGGGCGCTCGTAGCAGTGCGAGATTCCGCGCACCGCCGACATCCGCGTGCCGACGTCGAGGATCTTCTCGTCGGGCACCTTCCAGACGCCCATCCCGTTGGCCGAGAAGCCGGCGCGGCGGTGGTACAGGATCGCCGCCACCCGGCGCAGGATCTTGCGCTCGACCATCGCCTGCAGGTGCCCGAGCAGCTCGTCGGTCGTCATCTCGGCCTCGGCGGCGGCCTCGTCGTAGGGGCGGTCGACGACCTCCATCGGCCCCTGCAGCGCCCGGATCACGGCGACGTCGGTCTCGTCGTACGGCTGGCGCTCGAGCTCGCGCGGCGCGGCGACCTCCGCCGCCGCGGCGAGGGCCTCGGTTCCCCCCTCCATCTCCAGGTTCATGTTGATCTTGAACAGCTTCAGCGTCGGCAGCTGGCGGATCGACTCGGCCCCGGTGAGGCGCTGGAGCGCGTCGAGCGTGCCCTGCAGGCCGAGCTCGGAGTCGGGCGGCGTGGCGAGCGTGAACCAGAGGTTGAACTCGTGCGTGCGCAGGTAGTTGTGGGAGACCCCGGGGTGCGAGTTGATGATCTTCGCCGCCCGCTGCGGGTTCGCTGAATCGACCTTGGCGGCGACGAGCATTGATTCGTAGCCGAGCGCCCGGGTGTCGAAGATCGGCGTGATCTCGCGGATGATTCGCTCGTCGAGGAGCCGCTGGGTGCGCTCCATCAGCTCGTCGAGGTCGAGCTCGTGCTCGCCGGCGAGCACGGCGTAGGGCTCGGCGGCGAGCGGGAAGCTCGACTGCAGCAGGTTCATCAGCCGCCTGTCGGCGTCGTCGAGCGGGACGGCCGAGCCGCCCTTGCGCGACCGCACCTTCGGCTGCGGAACCTTCGCTACGCCGCCAGCCACCCGGCCGCCTCCTTCGCGAAGTAGGTGAGGATCACATCGGCCCCGGCCCGACGGATCGAGGTCAGCGTCTCGAGCGCCGCCGTGCGCTCGTCGGCCCAGCCGTTGATCGCGGCCGCCTTGATCATCGAGTACTCGCCGGAGACCTGGTAGGCGGCGATCGGGACGTCGGTCTCGGCCCGCATCGCGGCGATCACGTCCAGGTACGGCAGCGCCGGCTTCACCATCACCATGTCGGCGCCCTCGTCGATGTCGAGGCGCGCCTCGCGCAGGGCCTCGCGGCCGTTGGCGGGATCCATCTGGTAGCCGCGCCGGTCGCCGAACTCGGGGGTCGACTCGGCTGCCTCGCGGAAGGGCCCGTAGAAGGCCGAGGCGTACTTGGCCGAGTAGGCGATGATCGCCGTGTCGGGGTGGCCCTCCTCGTCGAGCTGGTGGCGGATCATCCCGATCCGCCCGTCCATCATGTCGGAGGGGGCGACGACGTCGGCGCCGGCCTCGGCGTGCGAGATCGCCGTCTTCGCCAGCAGCTCGATCGTGATGTCGTTGTCCACCTCGCCGTCGCGGACGAAGCCGCAGTGCCCGTGCGAGGTGTACTCGCAGAGGCAGACGTCGGTGATCACCGTCAGCTCGGGGTGCGCCTCCTTCAGCGCCCGGACCGCCATCTGCACGACGCCCTCGCTGTCGTAGGCGCCGGAACCGCTCTCGTCCTTGGCCGCCGGAACCCCGAACAGGATCACGGCCTCGATCCCGACCGCCGCCAGCTCGGACGCCTCGGCTACAACCTCGTTGATCGAGAAGCGCTCGATCCCGGGCATCGACTCGACCGGCTCGCGGACGTTCTCGCCGGAGACGACGAACAGCGGCTGCACGAGGTGGCGGGGCGAAAGCTCGGTCTCGCGGACGAGGTCACGAAGCGCCTTCGTCCGCCGCAGCCGCCGCATCCGGGTCGCAGGGAAGCTCACGCGGCGGATTGTAGGGCGAGGAGCATGGGCCCCGGCGTTGAAACATCTTGCTCGTGGGAGCCAGTTGTCGATTGACCCCGGGCGCGGACTTACTTAGTATTGGGTATGGGTTAGGACGGGCGCCAGCGACGGCGCCGGCAATGGAAGGACCGGGATGGGAATAGGGGACCACGCGTACGGCGTGCCTGACGGGCTCGAGCGTTTCGGCGTCCTGGCGGAACCGCCCGGGATGCGCTTCGACATGGAGAGCGACCTGCTCTCGACGTCAGGGGCGGACGGGCGCTTCCTCTCGCTCAACGCCGCCTGGGAGCACGTCCTCGGCTGGACGCGCGAGGAGCTGATGTCGCGTCCCTACATCGAGTTCGTCCACCCCGACGACATCACCCGCACCGCGGCCGAGCACGCGCGGATCAACGAGATCGACCACGAGCTGGTCGCCTTCGACAACCGCTACCGCACCAAGGACGGCGACTGGCGCTGGCTGCGCTGGAGCGCCCGCACCGACGGCGAGACCTGGTTCGCGATCGCCTTCGACATCACCGAGCGCAAGCGCGCCGAGGACGACCTGCGCGCGGCGATCAACCAGGACCGCCTGCTCGCCTACAGCCAGCCGATCATCGACCAGCGCTCTGGGATCGTCGTCCAGGAGGAGCTTCTGGTCCGCCTGCGATCGAACGGCACGCCGTCCCGCAAGGTGATGCAGCCGGCCGAGTTCCTACCCGAGGCGGAGCGCAGCGGCCTGATCCGCAACATCGACCTGTGGATGACGATGAAAGCGCTCGACCTGGCCGCCCGTGGGCGCAATTGCGAGGTCAACCTTTCCGGCGCGACGATCGCCGACGCCGGCGCGATGGCCGAGCTCGCCGCGCGGCTCGGGGACGCCGGAATCTCGGCCCGCCGGCTGGTCTTCGAGATCACCGAGACCGCAGCGTTCGAGAACGTCGATGCCACCCACGACCTCGCCGAGCAACTCGGCCGCCTCGGCTGCCTGATCGCGCTCGACGACTTCGGCACCGGCTTCGGCTCGCTCACCCACCTGCGCCAGCTGCCGATCCACATGATCAAGATCGACGCCAGCTTCGTCCGCGGGCTTCGCGATCACCCCGAGGACCGCGCCCTCGTCCGCGGGGTGACGACGATCGCCCGCGAGCTCGGCATGCAGACGGTCGCCGAGGGCGTCGAGGACGCGACCACCTTCGGCCTCCTGCGCGACATCGGCGTCGATCGGATCCAGGGCTTCCTGATCGGCCGCCCGGCCCCCGTCGCGGCCTAGCTAGGCGCTGAACCGCCGCAGGGCGAGGCGGGCGAGGAAGCCGTAGGCGGCGGCGATCGCCGCCAGGTGGATCAGCGCGATTGCCAAGTCCGGGCCCGCGGAGTCGAGCGCGCCCTGCATCGCGTCCAAGGCAGGATCGAACGGGCACAGCGCCCGGACCGCCTCGATCACGTGGAAGACGCCGGCGTTGACCGTTCCCGACGGCACCAGCGAGAGGAAGGCGATCGGCAGCGAGACCATGAAGGCGAGCAGGGAGCTCGCCCTCACCTCCTTCGCCGACCCGCCGATCGCCGCCCCGAAGGCGGCGAAGCCGGCGCCGCCGCCGAGGATCGCCAAGAGGATCAACGGAGTCCGCCCCCAGTCGATCGAGACCAGGGCCGTGAGGGCTCCCAGGAGCAGCAGCGTGACCGCGAACGAGGCGACGATCCCGAGCACGATCTTCTCGCTCAGGAGGCCGCCGGGACCGACCAGGCCGCGGGTCACCCGCGCGTACGCGTTCTCCTCGCGTTCCAGCGCCAGCGAGCCGGCGACGAGGAGCACGGTGACGAACATCAGGGTCACGGTCGCCGCGACGGCGATCGCGAACGTGTCGAGCTCGGAGGTGGTGCCGGCGACCACCTGCTTGTCGACCGTGATCGGCTGCGAGATCGCCCCCAGCAGCGGGAGGGCGAAATGGAGGTTGTCCCCGGCGAGCCCGGCGAACTTGGTCACCCGGTCGAGCGCATCCTGGGCGGGGCTGTCGGGCGGAAGCTTGGTTCCCACCGCCTCCAGGATCGCGGCGGCCTTGTTGAGCCCGAGGATGTCGACGGTGCCGAGCAGCGGGAGGCTGAACTGGCCGCCCTTGACCAGGAGGTCGAGGTAGCGCGCCGCCTCGTCGGAGATCCGCTGGGCGAGGATCAGGTTCGCCTCCGTGATCAGCGCCTGGATCCGGTCGTCGACGAGGCTCGCCTTCAGCGGGTCGTCCTGGTTGACCAGCACCTCGACCTGGGGCTGCTGAGGGTTGAGGGTGGCGAGCGAGTTGAGCTTGTCGAGCAGATCCGGCGGCAGGATCAGGGCCGCGATCACGTCGCCGTTTTCGACCTTCGCGATCGCCTCCTCGCGCGAGCTGACGTCGACGCAGGTGACCCGCGAGCAGAGCTCGTCGCGGGCGAGGTCGCGGTCGACCTGGTCCCCGCCGCTGCCGACCTGGAACTGCTGGTCGGCCGGGACCTCGTTCAGGAACGCGACCCGCGGCTTCGAGTTGTCGGCCGACAGCGCGAAGCCGATCAGCACCCCGAGGACGACCGGGTAGGCGATCAGCAGGCCGACGATCAGCGGCGAGCGACGGAGGATCTGCAGGTCCTTGAGGAGCAGCCAGCGCATCAGTGGCCCCGCTCCCGCAGGAAGCTGACGAACGCCGCCTCGAAATCGTCGCCGGTCGAGCCGGGGACAGCGGCGTGCAGCTCGGCCGAGGTGCCGTCGAAGAGCACCTCGCCGTCGGCGAGGACGAGCTGGCGGTCGCCGTAGCGCTCCGCCTCGCCCAGGTGGTGGGTCGAGTAGATCACCGTCGTGCCGGCGCCGGCGAGGCCGTTGACGAACTCCCACAGGCGCTCGCGCTGGCGCGGGTCGAGCCCGGTCGAGGGCTCGTCGAGGAGCAGCACCGAGGGGGCCGAGAGCAGGCCGATGGCGATGTTGACGCGCTGCTGGTTGCCGCCCGAAAGCGTTCCCACCTGGTCGTCGCGGCGGTCCTCGAGCGCCGTCTGGGCGAGCATCCGCTCAACCGCGTCCTCGATCTCGACGACCCTCTCGAGGCGGGCGAAGAGGCGGAGGTTCTCGCCGACCGTCAGCCGCCGATACAGGGCCGCCGACTGCGGCACCCAGCCGACCTTGCCCGGGGCGGTCACCGTTCCGGCGTCCGGCTTGCGGATCCCGGCGAGGATCGAGAGCAGGGTCGTCTTGCCGGCCCCGTTCGGCCCGATCACGGCGAGCAGCTCGCCCGGGCGCGCGTCGAAGCCGACCTCGCGCAGGGCGAGTCGATCGCCGAAGCGCTTGCTCAATCCGCGCGCCGAGATCACCGGGGCGCCGTTCGCGCGCGGAGGCGCGCCTCGTGGTTCCTGCCCGCTCACCGTCCGAACGCTACGGGAAGCCGGTTACCGTAGACGCGGATGAAGGTGCTGTTCGTCGCCGATGTGGTCGGCAAGCCCGGGCGGGCGGGCCTGGCGCGGTCGATGCCGGGGCTGCGCGACCGCCACGCCCCCGACCTGGTGATCGTCAACGGCGAGAACTCCGCCGGCGGGCTCGGGATCACCCGCAAGACGGGCGACGACCTGTTCGCGATGGGCGCCGACGTGATCACGCTCGGCAATCACGCCTACCGCCACCGCGACGCCTACGAGTACCTCGACCAGACCGAGCGGGTGATCCGCCCGGCCAACTTCATGGCCGGCAGCCCGGGGCACGGCCACACGATCGTCGAGGCCGGCGGCGCCCGCGTCTGCGTGATCAACCTGATCGGCCAGGTCGGGCTGCGGGCGGCGCGCTCCCCGTTCCCGGAGGCCGACGCCCTGCTCGAGCGCCTCGGGCGCGACGCCGACGCCTTCTTCGTCGACTTCCACGCCGAGGTGACCTCGGAGAAGGTCGCGATGGGCTGGCATCTCGACGGCCGCGCCGGTGCCGTCGTCGGCACCCACACCCATGTGCCGACCGCCGACGCCCGGGTCCTGCCGAAGGGCACGGCGTTCATCTCCGACGTCGGCATGACCGGCTCGCGCGCCAGCGTGCTCGGGGTCCGCTGGGAGCAGGCGCTGGAGGGCTTCCGGACCCAGATGCCGGTCCGCTTCACGACCGCCGAGGAGGACGTCTGGGTGAACGCCGTCGTCGTCGACATCGGACCCGACGGGCTGGCGCGCTCGATCGAGCACGTGCTCGAGCCCGCGCCGGATTGACACAACCGGCCGCGGCGGCGACACTCTCGGCATGGGATGGATGACCCGCCTGATCGACCGGATCGACGCACGGATCGACAAGCCGGCGGATCAGACGGTGCTCACGAACCCGCGCGGCGGCAGCGAGCGGATGATCGAGGCCGCCGACAGCGACCAGGCCGCTTCGGCGGCCAAGGACGTGCGGCGCAACCGCGCGAGTTCGCGACACCGCTGGCTCGGGCACTAGACCCGAACCAACGAACTACGGTCCCGTCGGGGCCTCGTCTTCGTCCGGCGAGCCTTCGTCGTCGGCGACCACGTCCTCGCCGTCGTCGACGGCCTCTGAGGGGTCCTCGAGATCCTCGTCGTTGGGGTCTTCGAGCTGAGCTTCGTTCGGTTCGGTCTCCATCGCTCCTCCTGATTGAGTGACGCTTGCAGCCGCCCTCTACCCCTCCACCGGCTCCCCAACCCGATCGCCGGAGGCCAGCAGGGCGATCGCCAGGGCGCCGAAGAACCAGGGGATGTAGAGGTAGAACCAGTGGTCGACCGAGAGCTGCAGCGCCAGCAGCACCGACGCCGTAAGCGCGGCGACCTGTGGCAGCGTGCGGCGCCGGGGGACGAACGCGAGCACGGTCGCGAAGACCGCCGTCGCGGCGAACACCGCCGTCTGCAGCCACTGGATCCCGTCGACCTGACCCCAGACGCTGAAGGGCGAAGTGCGGTCGATCTGGCTGACCACGGTGCGGTCGAAGAAGGTCGCCAGCCCGGAGTCGATCGCCGGGTGGACGAGGATCAGCGCGATGACGGCGAGGAAGGCGAGCGAGAACTGCAGGGCCGGGCGCAGCGAGGCGAGCGCGCGGCGCAGCCGTCCCGGGCCGGGATCGGCCTCGAGCAGGCCGCCGAACCCGCCCGCGTACAGCGGTGCCAGCGCCAGGGGCGCGAACTTCGCCATCACCGCCAGGCCGAGCAGAACGCCGCGCGTGAGCGGCCGCGCGAACAGGACCAGTGACCAGATGATCAGCGCCGCGATCAGGGAGTCGTTCGAGTTCGCCTGCAGGGCGAAGTCGGTGTAGGGGTAGGCGACCCAGGCGAAGGCGAGCAGGACGCCGAGCTCGCGTCCGCGCGGGCCGGCGCGCAGGCGCACGCCGGCGAAGAAGAGGCCGACCACCGCCGCCAGATCGAAGGCGATCGCTGCCCCGTGCGAGGACGGGAGATTGCCCCAGGTGCCGTCCCAGGGCATCGCGAGCTCGAACGGGACGTAGGCGTAGTAGTTGACCGGGCCGTAGGTGTCGCCGAAGCGGTTGTCCTCGGGGAACACGCCCTCGCCCCAGAGCCGGTCGGCGTGGGTGATCCGGTCGGCGCCGATCGTCCCCGCGTAGCCGACGTCGATCACCCCGGAGTCGGCGATGTTGATCGTCACCCGGAAGGCGATCAGGACGATTGCCGCGATCCCCAGCCAGCGCACCGGCAGCGAGGGACGCAGGCCGTCCCCGCCGCGGAACCCGAGCCAGAGCATGCGTCCGAGCAGGTAGACGAGCGGCGGGTAGACGAGCGGGACGGAGGCGCCGATCGTGCCCCGGTTGAAGAAGTAGTGGGAGATCCCGAACGAGAGCAGGACGAGGAGGTCGAGATGGGCGATCCGCCCGGGGCGACGGAAGTCGAAGAGCCCGACGAGGAAGATCAACGCCATCGGGAACCAGACGTAGGGCGCGTTGAGCAGGTGGCCGAACTGGCCCTCGTAGCCGCGCGCCATCGGCCAGGCGACCTGATAGCCGGTCCATGCCTCGATCACGCCGCCCGTGTGGCCGTCGATCTTGACCTGGGCGACCTCGTTGTCCCCGTCCTTGTAGCCGACCTGCCAGACCCCGTCGTCGTTGACCTGGATCGCCGTGGTCAGGGTGCCGTAGCGCGCCGTCTGCTCGGCGACCACGTCCTCGCGATTGGCGATCTGGACGGCCTGGCGGGCCGTGATCTGGAAGTCGTCGGGGGTCGCCGGGAAGATCTCCGGCCCGACCGGGGTCGGGGCCGTCGAGCCCGGGGTCGGCTCGCCCTCGGCGGCGAGCGCCGTGGCGGGGACGAGGAGGCAGGCCGCGGCGGCGAGGGTTACGGCTAGGCGTCGAACGTCCACAGCTTGTTGCCGATGAAGTTCACCGGCAGCGTCAGGGCGACGGCGAGCGCCTGGGCGGGCAGCTCGGCGATCTCGAAGCCGGTGACGAACAGCTCGAGCAGCGCCAGGTTGACGGCCAGCCCGAGCAGGCTGACGGTGAAGAAGCGCGCCGCCTGGAAGCCGGCGTGGCCGTCGCCGGCCCCGAAGGTCCAATGGCGGTTCCACCAGAAGTTGTTGACGACCGCGATCACGAACGCGCCGATCGCGGCGGCGATGTGGTGGAGCCCGAGCGAACCGGTGAGGACGGCGAAGACGGCGAGGTTCACGGCGTAGCCCGAACCGCCGACGAGGCCGAAGCGCAGCAGCTGCATCCAGTTCGCCGGCTTGCGGGTGCCGTGGTGGATGCGGCGGATCAGGCTCGGGTCGGGGGCGGCGGCCGGGATCGCCGTCCGCTCTGAGGTCGGCATCTCAGCCCCCCGCCGAGACGGTCGCGGGCCGGCTGACCCGGAGCCCGCCGCCGTCGTGGTCGATTCCGAAGTGGCCGAGGACGAGTCCGGCGACGTCGCGAATCGCCCATTGCTCGCGCAGCGACTCGATCCCCGGCTCCAGCCCGCAGAGCAGCAGTGGCCCGAGCGAGTCGCCGGCCTCGAGCGAGCCGTGGCTGCCGCCCGGACAGTGGCTGGCGCCGCCCCAGTCGACGAACTCCCAGCCGCGCTCGGCAGAGATCAGGATCTCGGCCCCGTGCGGGGCGCAGAGCGCCGCCCACAGGCGGCCGAGCGCGTCCGGGTAGACGGCGGAGTCGAACCGCCCCGCCTCGAGCGTGGCCGCGAGCGCGCTGCCGTCGCCGTCGAGCTGCCAGCGCTCGCCGCGGCGATCGGCGGCATCGTCGCCGGGCCGAAAGCGCAGCCGGGCTCCGGCTCGATCGACGACGGCCCAGGCCGCGGGGGGCGGCGGGCCGTCGGCGGCGGCGCGCAGGACCGGCCCGCCGTCTTCCTCCAGCCAGGCGACCAGGTCGCAGCCGTCGAGCTCGCCCAGGCGCTCGCGCACAGCGGCGTGCGTGCGCCCGCCCTGGGGTCCGGCGGCCAGGATGTAGACGCCGGCCGCGCGCGCGGACGGGCAGACGGCGAGCTCGGCAGCCTCGGGGTCACTCTGGTTGGGCTGCAGCACGCGCCACTCGGCGCCCAGCTCCTCCATCAGCGAGAGCGGGTGCTCGACCTCGGTCTGGGCATGGTCGGCGACGACGATCACGGCATGGGTGTCGAGGAAGCGGCTCAGCCCGCCGGCGGCGTCGACCAATTTGGCAAGGGCCGCGTCGGCGTGCGGGATCGCCTCCGCCTGGCCGTCGGGGCCGAGCTTGTGCGAGACGTAGTCGTTGTCGGGCAGGGAGAAGAGCAGGAAGTCGTACATGTCTCCCTCGACCAGCTCGCGACCGCAGCAGGCGGAGTACTCGTCGCGGGTTCCCGGGCGGGCCAGGGTCGGCTTGCAGGGCACCTTGCGGCTCGAATACAGCTCGCCGTAGAAGAGCTCGTCCGGTCCCCAGGTCGCGTGGTGGAAGGTGGCCGCCAGCGCCACCCGCCGCAGCAGGCCCTCGAGCCCCATCTCGTGGCGAGTCCTGCCGCGATAGATCAGAAACGGCGTGCAGGCGGTGCGGACGCCGTGGTCGGCGAGCGTCTCGAACACGGTCTCCACCTCGTCGGAGAGGTGGGCCATGTTCATGTTGTAGACGGTGTCGTAGAGCGAGCGAAAGAGGCCGAAGGCGCGGGTCGCCTCGAACGAGCTGCCGTATTCGACGTAGCGTCCCTCCGCCCGGTGGTACCAGTTCATGGCGCTGATCCAGTGGCGATCGGGCCGCTGACCCGTGGTCATCTCCGAGCTGCAGACGGGTGTCACGGAGGGAAACGAGGAGACGCAGTCGCCGATCAGCGTGCCGCGCTCGAGCAGGGCCGCGAAGGTCGGCGCGCTGCCGTCGGCGGCCGCCTGCTCGAGCTTGTCGGTGCGCAGGGAGTCGACGACGCAGAGGACGAGCTTGCGCGCGCTCACCGCAGCGACCGCAGGCCCTCGTACTTGCGCGCCGCGCGGCCGCGACGGGCGAGGCCCAGGTAGACGAGCGCCGCGACGGCGACCAGGCCAACCGGCGGCACGATCACCGAGAGGCCCGCGGTGGCGAGGGCGCCGAGGACGAGCAGCCCGGCGATGAAGCCACCGCCGTCGGCCCGCGCCGCGGCGCCGGCGGCGAAATCGCTGACGACGAAGAAGGCGAACGCCGCGAGCGCGGCGCCCAGCGGCCAGCCCGGCCAGGCGGCGTGATCCTCGGACGAAAGCGACTCCCCGAACAGGATCGCGCCGCCGATCACGGCGGCGAACAGCAACAGGTTCCCGAACCCGCCACGGCGGCCGGGAGCGCCGGCCAGCGCCCCCGCCGCGACCGCGAGCCCGGCGCCCTGGCAGGCTGCGAGGAAGAAGTTCATCGGCGCAGCAGGGTACCGGGGGAGCGAACGCGGCAGGAGGCGCGCCGGGCGGGCGCTCAGCCGAAGTGCAGGGTGCGGTGGCAGCCCGCGAGCTTCACGGTCAGAGGCCCGTCGGTGGTCACGTCGAGCTTCGCGTCGCAGCTCAGCTTCGCCCGCGCCACGGCGACCTTGGCGGACTTCAGGTTCTCGGCCGACAGCGTCAGCTCGTCGCGCTTCGGCTCGCTGCCCGCCGGCCCCCAGCTGCGGCTCCGCTCCGTGTAGGCGAAGGTCCCGAGGTTGCCCGGCGGCAGTGTCCCGGTCCTCGTTTGCGTCGGGCCGGGCTCGGGATCGGTGACGCCGAATCCGTGCGAGATCGCGTCCACCTTGCCCAGCGGAGCGCCGCCGCTCGGATCCCGCAGGCGCAGGCCGGAGAGCCAATAGGCGTGGTTGGCGACCGTCCCCCGCTTCTTGAAGTCCATCGTCGGGTTGACGACGTAGGTGACGTGGGCCGGGTTGCGGTCGACCCGTTGGGTGCCGAGGAAGTCGGCGGCCGGCTGGTAGGAGTCGTTGCCGGCGAGCGCGAGGTGGTCGGAGCTCGGGAAGACGTCGAAGGCGTAGCGGTAGCCGAGGTCGTCGAAGGTCTGTGCCTGGACGGTGACGCCCGCGAGCGGGACGAGCTCGTCCGCGGCGCCGTCCCAGATCATGAAGGGGACGTTTCGAACGGAGCCCAGCATCCGGTTCGTGTTCGACGACGCGCCTCCGGGCGTCGGATCGTTGGGCGGCACCCAGATCCCGGAGCCGGGCGGGCCGACGACCGGCTGCGCCGCCGCGAACAGGTCCGGGTACTGGGTCGCGAACTTGTAGGTCCCGTAGCCGCCCATCGAGTAACCGGAGATCGCGGTGTAGTCCGCGTCGAGCTTGTAGTGGCGGGCGGCGTCGGCCCAGACCTCGAACGTGTCGGCCCCGGCGACGCCGTAGTACCAGCCGTCGGTGCCGCGACCGGACGGCGTGATCACGATCGAGCCGGGACCGCGCTCGCCGATCTGCGACTGGTTGTTGGAGTTCTCGAACTGGTTGTAGTTGGCGCCCAGCGAGTGCAGCAGCAGCGTCAGGCCGTAGCCGCGCCTGGGCTGCGGCTTGTCGGGGACGTAGACCGCGTAGGGGAGCAGCCGGCCGTGGAGCTGGCTCGGGCAGTCGTCGTATCCCGAGCACCCCTGCTCCCACGCGGCGCCCTGGCCGAAGGCGAAGCGGCTGGAGACGATCCGGTCCATCGGGCCGCTGGCGGGCACGCCGCCGGGCTTGCCGGTCATCTGGTCGTTGACACGGCGACGCAGCTTGCGGAAGTCGACCGTGGCCGAGAAGTCGGAGATGTCGCCCGAGGCGAGGGCGTGCGCCTGGGCGTTGTCGCGCCACCAGCTCGGATCCGTGACGATCGAGCCGGAGTCGGCGACGTTCGGGAACGACTCGTCGAAGCGGAACGCGACGTTGAAGAAGGCCGGGGGATTCGCCAGCGTCCCGGCGCCGCCGGGCGTGTCGGCGTCGACATTCGGCGCCGGGGTCAGGTACTTGTCGGCGCTCGCGTCCCAGAGCCCCGAGCCGGCCGCGAGGCGGACCTTGTCGGTGCCTGGATCCCAGGCGGCGTTGGCGACCCTGACCTCGACCTGGTGGCGCTTGCGCGAGACCTTGACCGTGGGCGCCGGGTTGACCGTATGGCCGGTGTCGGCCTCGACGAGGTCGGCGACGTGGCCGTGGACGGTGAGGAAGAGCTGGGCCGGCGCATTGACGTTGGCGCCGTGGGGCATCGGCAGGGGCGCCGGCGAGTCGCCGATCGCGATCGTCGCGCCGACCAGGTCGGGGTCGGACATCGAGTTGTAGGTGAGCCGGAAGGCGGTCTGGCCGCCCAGGGGCTTTACCCGCAGCTCGACCAGGTCGGCGGCGTTCTGCTCGTAGGAGGGGTCGGTGGGATAGCTGTAGGTCCCGTTGAAGCGCGCGAACGTTGCGCTGCCCTTCGGGTCGGCGTTGTCGAACTGGCCCGCCGCTCCCATGTCGTCGTAGATGTAGTCCTGGTAGAGGAACTCGCCCCGGCGGTAGGCGGAGGTGCCGGAGATCAGGATCGGCTTCGCCTTCCAGATGCCGTGGTTCTTTAGCTGGGGAGCGGTCTTCGGCTTCTGGTAGAGGACGGCGGGCCCCGGACGAGGAGCGGGGCCCGAGTAGAGCGAGCCCTTCGCGGCCACGGCGGCGGCCGGCAGCCCGAGCACGCAGGCGAGCGAGGCGATGAGGGTCAGCCGGCGCACGATCGGGTCGAATCTAACCGGGCGGCCTGGCCTGTGCGCCGGTCGCCGGCGCTTTGCCACACTGAGGTCGTGGCGGAGACCGACGATCGCCCGACACCCCCCGAGCGCAAGATCGCGCCTCCTCACCGGCGCGCCCACACCACGGCGCGCGACCTGGAGCGCTACGCGGGTCTGTTCGCGGAACGGACCCGGGTGATGCGATCGAGCGCGATGCGCGACCTGATGGAGATCACCGCCCGCCCGGAGGTGATCTCGCTCGCCGGCGGGTTGCCCGACACCTCGACCTTCCCGCCCGAGAGCTTCGCCGCGCAGATGACCCGGATCGCGCAGGAGAGCTCGGCGGAGGCGCTGCAGTACGGGCCCACCGAGGGATTCACCGAGACCAAGGAATGCATCCGCGAGGTGATGCGGGCCGAGGACATGGACCCGGACCTCGACGACATCATCGTCACCACCGGCGGCCAGCAGGCGATCGACCTGGTGGCGAAGACGATGATCGACCCCGGCGACGTCGTCATCGCCGAGGCCCCGACCTACCCCGGCGCGGTGCCGGTGTTCTGCTCCTACCAGGCCGAGACGCTGCAGGTGGAGATGGACGAGGAGGGGATGAGGATCGACGAGCTCGAGGCCCTGCTGGACCGGCTCGCGGGCGAAGGGCGGCGGCCGAAGTTCATCTACACCGTGCCCACCTTCCAGAACCCGGCCGGGGTGACGATGTCGGCCGAGCGGCGGGCGCGGCTGGTCGCGCTCGCCCGCTCGCGCGAGCTGCTCGTGGTCGAGGACAACCCCTACGGCCTCCTGCGCTACGAGGGCGAGGCGCTCGAGCCGCTCTACAAGCTCGACGGCGGCGACTACGTGCTCTACCTCGGGACGTTCTCGAAGATCCTCTCGCCCGGGATCCGGCTCGGCTGGCTCTGCGCGCCGCCGCCGGTGATGGAGAAGGTGGTGCTCGGCAAGCAGGCCGCCGACCTCTGCACCTCGACCCTGACCCAGTACTTCGTCCGCGAGTACTTCGCCGAGGGCGGCTGGCGCGACTACGTCGGTGACCTCTGCGGGATCTACCGCGAGCGCCGCGACGCGATGCTCGAGGCGCTGACTCAGTCGTTCCCCGAGGGGGCGACCTGGTCGCACCCGGAGGGCGGGCTGTTCTGCTGGGCGACCCTGCCCCCGTACATCGACACCACCGACCTGCTGGCGAAGGCGTTGCGCGAGAACGTCGCCTTCGTCCCCGGCGCCGCCGCCTACGTCGATGGCCGCGGCGGCTCCTCGATGCGGCTCAACTTCTCCGCCTCCGGCGCGGACGAGATCCGCGAGGGAATCAAGCGGATCGGGGCAGTCATCGGGGAGCAGGTGGATCTCTACGAATCAATTACTGGCGAACACCAAATACCCCGGCCTTCGGCTGACCCCGGCACCCCCGGAGGCGAAGCCGAGGAGGTGGCCGGGCAGGTATTCCCCTTCCGCCGCCCGCCCAAATGAGAGTCGCTGTCCTCAAGGGCGGAAGGGCGCTGGAGCGGCAGGTGTCCCTGCGCAGCGGTGCCCGGGTCGAGGACGCGCTCGCCTCGCTCGGCCACGAGGTGCTGGCGATTGACGTCGGCGCCGAGCTGGTCGCTACGCTGAAGGCCGAGCGGCCGGAGGTCGCGTTCATCGCACTGCACGGCCGTGGCGGAGAGGACGGCACCGTCCAGGAGCTGCTCGAGATCCTGCGCATCCCCTACACGGGCCCGGGGGTGCGCGCCTGCGTGCGCGCGATCGACAAGGTCGCGGCCAAGCACGAGCTGCGCGCCGGTGGGGTCCCCACCCCCGACTGGGCCGCCTTCAACTCGGTCGCCTTCCGCGAGCTCGGCGCCGCCGAAGCGCTGGAGGAGATCGAGGCGAACCTCGGCTTCCCGCTGGTGATCAAGCCGGCGGCCGGCGGCTCCGCGCTCGGGGTTCGCTTCGCCGCCGGTGCCGACGAGGTGCCGGAGGCGCTCGTCGCCGCCTTCTCCTACGACGATCGCGTCCTCCTGGAACGCCACGAGGAAGGACGCGAGCTGGCGATCTCGCTGGTCAACGGGATCGCGCTGCCGGCCGTCGAGGTGGTGCCGCGCCAGCAGGACCGCTTCAACTACGAGGCCCGCTACGAGATCGGGCGCACCGACTACGTCTGCCCGGCCGATCTCGGCGCCGCGGAGGGACCGGTCCTCGACGCCGCCCTGCGGACGTGGGACGTGCTCGGCTTCGACGGCTTCTGCCGCGTCGACATGATCCTCGGCGATCACGGCCCGCAGGTGCTCGAGGCCAACGCGATCCCCGGGCTCACCGACACCTCGCTGCTGCCGATGGCGGCCGAGGCGGCCGGGTTCACGTTCGAGCGCCTGTGCGAGCGGCTGTTGGAACTGGCGCTCGAGCGCGAGCCGGTTGGCGAGCCGGCTCCCTAGTTGGAGCGGTCGACCTGCAGGCTCGGATCGATGCCGAGGCGCTCCAGATCCTCGGGGTCGAAGTCGGTGGCGATGTCGTCCACGTCCTTGACGCTGACCGTGACCAGCCATCGCCCCGGCGTCGAGCGCGCGGGGATCGGCAGCTTGCCCGTCCAGATGCCGTCCGGCTGGTCGCCTTCCGAGAGCGCCATGCGGGCGGCCCTGCCGCTCGTCTGACCGGCGGGAGTGGCGCTGACGTAGAGCTCCTTGACCTCACGGGGGCCGCCGTGCAGATGGAGGCGGACCGCGATCTCGGCGGGGCTCGTGGACACGTCAACACGGCGAGGCGTCAGCGTCAGATCCTCCACCGCCGGCCGATCTCCGCCGCCCCGGCCGACCTGCTCGAAGGTGTAGGGGAGCTTGGCCCGCTCAAGGCCGCGCCACCAGATCCCCAGCGCGCTGGAGCCGAGCGCGTCCGTGTATTCGACGAGCAGCGAGATCGTGTGCGTGCCCTGCGGCGAGTAACGGGGGACGGTGAGGTCTCCCGACCAGGTCGACTCGCGGTCGCCGAGTTCGGGCAGGACGCCGGGCGCTCGGGTCAGCTCTTCCCCCGGGGTCCAGGGAACGCCATAGGCGAAGCTCTGATAGGGCTCGGACCCGCCGAATCCAGTCGCCGCACGGACGCCGGTGATCGTGCGGCCGAACAGCGGATTGGAAACGTCGCGGATCGTGGTCTCGACATGGACATGCGCATCGCCGCCGTAGGTGTCGACAGCGGCCGGGGTGATCTCGAGCGAGCGCACTGAAACGTCCACCACACAGCTCGTGTCGAGCGCGTCCTCAAGGTCGCCGTAGTCGCACCGGTCGTTGCCCTCGTCGCCCTCGACGTAGTCACCGCCCAGTCCGCCGACGAGGCCGTCGTCGCCGAGGTCGCCGTAGATATCGTCGATCCCGGCGCCGCCAAGGACGTCGTCCTCGCCGTCCCCGGCTACCACCCGGTCGTCGCCGCTTCCGCCGCGCAGGCGGTCGTCGCCCGGGCCACCGCGAACCAGATCCCGCCCGCCGAGCGCCTGCACCTTGTCGTCGCCGGGCCCGGAGCAGATGACGTCGCGATGCGGCGTGCCGCGGATCGAGTCCGAGTGCGCGGTGCCGCGGATCGTGCAGCGCGGCCTGCCAGCCGCCGAATCAGCGAAAGGCGCGAGCGCGAGCACGGTCAGCAACGCGAGAAGGAACCGGTCGAGTCGATAAGCAGTCATCCCCCGCGGCCCCCAAGCCGCACCCCAAATCTACCGCGACCGGCCGGCTGCCGCGACGGTCGCCCTAACGCGATTCGCCCCTACTCCTCGCCGGCGGCGAAGTCCTCCGGGGAGACCTCGTCGAGGAAGTCCTTGAACCGCTCGACGACCTCCTCCTGGTCCTCGACCTCGTGCTCGAACTCGATCGAGGATTCGTCGATCACCTCCTCGGCGGCGAAGATCGGCGCCTGGCAGCGGACGGCGAGCGCGATCGCGTCCGAGGGGCGGGAGTCGATCTCGATCTCCGACCCGTTGACCGAGATCGTGATCGAGGCGTAGAAGGTGTTGTCGCGAAGCTCGGTCACCGAGACTCGCTCGCACTTGGCCTCGAGCTGCTCGAGCAGGTCGTTGAGCAGGTCATGGGTCATCGGCCGCGGCGTCTGCGCGCCCTGGAGCTTCATCAGGATCGCCGCGGCCTCGGGGTGGCCGATCCAGATCGGCAGGAAGCGATTCCCGTCCACGGTCTTCAACAGCACGATCGGCTGCTTGCCGACCATGTCGAAGCTGACGCCGTAGATCTGCATCTGCTGCATGGTCGGCCGATTATAGGTGTGGGCCCGATAGCCCCTCGTGCGAGAATCACGCACGTGTCGATGTGCCGCCAGCAGGCTTTCATCGAGGCCCCCGTTCCGGTGGTCTGGAAGCTGATCGCCGACATCGAGAACCATCCGCAGTGGTGGCCCAGGGTGGTCGAGATCCAATGCGAGGGCCTGGACGAGGGCTGCACCTACCGGCAGATCACCCAGACCCCGTTCGGCAAGGACGAGATGAATCTGCTGATCGAGGACCGAGACGACCCGCGGCGGCTGCACGTCCGCTGCCTCAACACCGGCACGTTCGTCCGCTTCGATCTCACCAGCGCCCAGGGCGGTACCTTCGCCGACGGCGAGATGGGGATGGACCCGGACAGGCTCAAGTTCAAGGTCTTCGACGCGACCGTCGGCCGCCGCTACTTCGCCAGCTGGCTGGAGGCGACGATGGTGGCGCTCGGTGATGTGGCGAAGGGCCGCGCCGAGGAGTCGCGGGGCGGCCGGTGATGGGCGATCGTGGACTCGAACCACGGACCTCGTCCTTATCAGAGACGCGCTCTAACCAACTGAGCTAATCGCCCGCGAGCACGGCATTCTAGGTAACGGCCGATGCCACGACGACCCGACATGCCGGCGCTCCGGCGCGAAAACCTGGCGGCCGATCCGATCGTCCAGTTTCACGAGTGGTACGTGCACGCGCGGGCCGAGGTGCCGCTGGCGGAGGCGATGACGCTGGCGACGGTCGACGCCGACGGCGCGCCCGACGCGCGCATGGTCCTGCTGAAGGGAGTCGACGACGAGGGCTTTCGCTTCTTCACCAACTACGAGTCGGAGAAGGCCGAGCAGCTCGAGACCGCCCCGGGCGGGGGGGCGGCGTTGGTGATCTACTGGCGCGAGCTCGACCGGCAGGTGCGGGTGCGCGGCGCAATCGAGCGTCTGTCCGCGGCCGAGTCGGACGCCTACTTCGCCACCCGCCCGCACGAATCCCGGCTCGCCGCGTGGGCTTCGCCACAGTCTCGGTCCGTCGACTCGCGCGACGAGCTCGACGACCGCCTGGCGGCGGCGGCCGCGAGGTTCGAACGCGCGAACGTCCCGCGGCCCGATCACTGGGGCGGCTACCTGCTGCGCCCGCGGACGATCGAGTTCTGGCAGGGCCAGGTCGCCCGCATGCACGACCGCTTCCGCTACAGCCGCGACGGCGAGGGCTGGCGGGTCGAGCGGCTCGGGCCGTAACCGCCGGGCTCGGGCTAGGCGGGCGGGTCGAGGCGGGCGGCGAGCTCGAGCAGCTCGTCGAGGCTGTCGAAGCTGAGCTCGGCGCGGATGCCCTTGCGCGCCGAGCGCACCCGGACGCCCGTGCCCAGGGCTCGCTCGAGCGCGTCCTCGGCTCGTTCCAGCATCGCCTTCTGGTCGGGGTGCGCTACGACCCGCGCCGGCGGGGTCTCCTCGGCGTGCTTGGCCCGGCGCTCGGTCTCGCGCACCGACCAGCCGGCCGCGACCGCGTCGCGGGCGAGGCGGCGGCGGACGTCGTTGCCCTTCGCGATCAGGAGCGCCCGGCCGTGGCCCTCGGTGAGCTCGCCGCCGGAGAGCAGCTCGAGCACGTCGTCGGGGAGGTCGAGGAGGCGGATCAGGTTCGAGATCGCGGAGCGGGTGCGGCCGAGGCGTCCGGCGAGCTCCTCCTTCGTGAGCCCGAGCTCCTCGACCAGGGTGGCGCAGGCGCGCGCCTCGTCGACCGGATTCAGGTCCTCGCGGGCGACGTTCTCGATCAACGCCGTCTGCATCCGCTCGGCGGCGTCCTCGTCGCGGACCATCGCCGGCACGACCTCGAGCCCCGCCTCGCGGGCGGCGCGCCAGCGGCGCTCGCCGGCGATCAGCTCGTAGCGGCCGTCGGGCAGCGGGCGAACGATCAGCGGCTGGATCACCCCTGCCTCGCCGATCGACTCGGCCAGGCTCGAGATCGTCTCGGGATCGAAGGCGCGGCGCGGCTGATCGGGGTTGGGCCGGATCAGATCGACCGGCACCTCGCGGTAGGCGGGCTCACCGGGACCGGAGTCGGGCAGGATGGCCGCCAGCCCCCTCCCCATCCCTCGCCGCTGGCTCACGCCGCCACCGCCATCGCCGTCTCGCGGGCCGCGAGCTCGGCCGCCAGGGCGCGATAGGCGATGGCTCCGCGGGAGTCCGGCGCGTGCGCGAGCACCGGAATGCCGTGGCTCGGGGCCTCGGCGAGACGCACGCTTCGGGGGATCACCGTATCGAACACCTGTTCGGGTAGATGTTGGCGCAACTCCGCCTCCACATCCTGGGCGAGGCGGGTCCTCTCATCGTGCATGGTGATCAGCACACCGGTCAGAATCAGCGACGGGTTGAGGCGGCGGCGGACCAGCTCGAGGGTCTCGAGGAACTGGACCAGGCCCTCGAGCGCCAGGTACTCGGCCTGGACCGGGACGATCACGCGATCGGCGGCCGCGAGCGCGTTCACCGTCACCGGCCCGAGCGACGGCGGGCAGTCGAGCAGGGTGATCGCGAAGCGCTCGCGCACCGGGCCGAGACCGTCGCGCAGGCGCCGCTCGTAGCCGTCCGCTCGCGGCAGCTCGACCGAGGCGCCGGCGAGGTCGCGGTTGGCGGGCACGATCCAGAGGTTGTCGGGGCCGGCGGGCCGGGCGGCGCTGGCGACCGATGCCTCGCCGCAGAGGCACTCATACGAGGACGGGGTGGCCTCGCGGTCGAAGCCGAGGGCCACCGTCGCGTTGCACTGCGGGTCGAGGTCGACGAGCAGGACCTGGCTCCCCTCGGCCGCCGCGCAGGCGGCGAGGTTGACCGCGGTGGTCGTCTTGCCGACCCCGCCCTTCTGGTTTGCGATCGCGTAAACGGCGCCCATCTCGATCCGGCTCGACCTTAGTGGCTGGCTCGGCCCTCAACCGCGGCCGAGGGGCCGTTTCTTCGCAATTCCCGGACGTCGCGGCAGCGCAGGGGGCGTCGCGCCCGCTTTGCGGACGAGATATAGGTGACGATTCGGCGAGCCGGCGCGATCTCCTGCTTCGACGGTCCGCTCCGGCGCCATCGCCAGGCGCTCGCCCGCTCGGCCGAGCTCGGCCTCCTCCTCCGGATCGCGGCGGCCCTTCCAGGCGACGAGGGCGCCGCCATCGCGCAACAGCGGCGAGGCGAGCTCGGCGAGCGTCGCCAGGCGGCCGACCGCGCGCGCCGTAACCAGGTCGTAGGCCTCGCGACCGCCGTCCGGCTCGGGGTCGAGCGCCCATTCCTCCGAGCGCGCGTGGATGACCCGGGCGTTGTCGAGCTCGGCGGCGGCGATCGCCCGCTCGATGAAGGCGACCTTGCGGCCCACGGACTCGATCAGGTCGACCTGGGTCGCCGGCAGCGCCGCGGCGAGCGCGAGGCCGGGAAAGCCGGCCCCGGAACCGACGTCCGCGAGGCGATCCGGCGCGCCGACCAGCTCGAGCCCGCTGAGCGAGTCCTCGACGTGAGCCTTCCAGGCGCCGGGACCGCGAATCGAGCTCAGCGACGCCGGGTCGGCGGCGAGCAGGTCGAGGACGGGTTCGAGGCGGCGGCGGAGCTCGGTCTCGTCGGTCAATCGCCGACGAGCGGGGCGACGATCACGCAGCGCTCGGGCTCCTCGCCCTCGCTGAACGTCTCCAGGCCGGGCCGATCCTTGAGCTGGTCGTGGACGATCTTGCGCTCGTTCGGCGTCATCGGCTCGAGCTCGATCTCCTTGCCGGTCTCGAGCGCCCGCTCGGCGGCGCGGTCCGCCTGGCGCTCGACCGTCTCGCGGCGGCGCTCACGGTACCCGGAGGCGTCGACGGAGACGCGCTTGCGGTCGCCGCGGCCGCGGAAGGCGACGCGGTAGCAGAGCAGCTGGACCGCGTCGATCGTCTGCCCCCGGCGGCCGATCAGCAGCCCGAGGTCGTCGCCCTCCAACCGCGCGGCGATCTCGTCGTCGCCCTCCTCGACCACGACCTCGGCCTCGAGCTCGAGCGCGTCGACGATCTCGTCGAGCAGCGCGACCACGCGCTCGCGCGGCTCATCCATGCGCGCGTCCTCGCTCATCGTCGTTTCTTTCGCTTCCGTGGGGGCGGGGGCGGGGGCGACGCCTTCGCCCGCTCCTCCGGGGTCGCGACCTTCGGCATCGGCATGATCCGCTGGATCACCACCTGCTGTCCGAGGCTCCATAGGTTGGTGGTGATCCAGTAGATCGCCAGGCCGGCCGGCTGGTTGGCGATCACCGGGGCGAAGAGGATCGGCAAGGCGAGGAAGATGTAGCGCTGGGGGCCGGTCGCGGTCTGCGTGGTCGCGGTCGTGTAGAGGAACGTGAGCACCGTGGTGCTGATGAAGAGCACGATCAGGACCCACTTCACGGCGCCCTCGGGCGGGATGAGGATGTCGGGGACGAAGAGGAAGTTCACGGCCGAGCCGCTCGACTCGACGTCCTGCTGGAAGGTGTCGCCGCGCAGCAGCGAGTAGACGGCGATGAAGAACGGGATCTGGAGCAGGAACGGGAAGCAGGAGGCGAGCGGGTTGACGCCGTGGCTCTTGTAGAGGGCGAGCATCTCGCGCTGCTGGCGTTCCTTGTCGTCCTTGTACTTCTCCTGCACCGCCTTCAGCTCCGGCGCGACGAGCTGCATGCGACGCATCGAGCGGATCCCGGTCAGCGAGAGCGGCAGCGTCATCAGCCGGACGGTCAGGGTCAGCATCACGATCGACAGGCCCCAGCTGAGACCGATCGTGTTGGCGAAGAACTTGATGATCGCCTCCGCCAGATCGACGAAGGGCTGGAAGATGACGAGGACGGCGATCGTGCTCACGCGTGAACCTCGCCATCCACATGCGCGTGGTCATGGCCGCGGAACAGGCGCCGGTCGGCGAGCTCGTCGACGCCGCCGGCGCTGAACGGGTTGCAGCGCACCACCCGCCAGGCCGCGACGATCGAGCCCCTGACCACGCCGAGCTCGCGCACGGCCTGGACGCCGTAGCTCGAGCAGCTCGGGTAGTAGCGGCAGCGCGGACCCAGGTTCGGGGAGATCACCGCCCTGTAGGCGTGCAGCGGGAGCAGGAACACCTCTCGAATGACGTGCGTCAGGCGTGCCTGGATCAGCGAGCGTTTCACGTGTTACGCGCCCCCGTGCCCGGCGGCGGCGACCAATTCCCGAAGGGTCGACTCGACCCCGAGGGTTCCCTCACGCTCGACCAGACCTGCAACGTCGGGGCGGGCGACGAGCACGAAGTCGTGATCGGCGGGCAGTCCGGCGTCCACCGCCCAGAAGGCCTCGCGCAGGGCCCGCTTGACCGCGGTGCGCTCGACCGCGCCGCCGACCTTGCGGCTGACCGAGATCCCGAGCCGGACCTCGTCGGCGGAGTCGTCGGATCGGGGGAACGAGTAGAGGACCAGAAAGCGGTTGGCGTGCGAGCGGCCGTCGCGGTAGACGCGATCGAAGTCACCGCTGCGCGACAGCCGGCCGCGCTTTCGCCGCTCGCCCATCTAGCTAGGGCGTCAACCGCTTGCGGCCCTTGGCCCGGCGGCGCCGGAGCACGTCACGGCCGGAGCGGGTGCGCATCCGGGCACGGAAGCCGTGGGTGCGGGCGCGTTTGCGCTTCTTCGGCTGCCAGGTGCGCTTCATCGGATCGGCCAGTCTACAGAGCGGCGAGTTAGTTTCCCGCGAAATGCGGGGTGGGGTCCGAGCACGCGCGAGGCGCGAATGTATGGTCGCCAGCAGTGCCTGCAAAACCACCAGAGGACGATCTCGCGAAGCTCTGGCAGGGCGTCCGGGGCGAACTCGAGGCCTCGCTGCCCGCCGCCACCTTCAGCCTCTGGTTCCAGCCGCTGCGCGCGGTCTCGGTCCACGGAACGACCCTCTTCCTGACCGGCCCGCCCGCGGTCCGCGCCTGGGTGGAGCGCCGTTACGCCGGCCGCCTGCTCGAGATCCTCTCCAGCCGGGCACCGGAGCTGACCGAGATCAGCTTCCTCGAGGCACCGGCCGGCCCGTCGGCGCCGACGCCCGGCCACTCGGCGCAGCCGGAGTCGCT
This sequence comes from Solirubrobacterales bacterium, assembly GCA_033856255.1. GTDB lineage: Bacteria > Actinomycetota > Thermoleophilia > Solirubrobacterales > 70-9 > WHSW01. The sequence goes on from JAWVFH010000055.1 coordinate 91,304, forward strand.
GCCGGTGCGCCCCGGCCACAACTTCAGCCAGTTCGTGATCGGCCCCGGCAACCGGCTCGCCCACGCGGCGGCGCTCGCCGTCGCCGAGTCGCCCGGCGAGGCCTACAACCCGCTCTTCCTGCACGGTCCGCCCGGGCTCGGCAAGACCCACCTGCTCGGCGCGATCGTCGAGTACCTGGAGCGAGTACACCCCGAGCTCGAGATCCACTACACAACCGCGGAGCGGTTCACGAGCGAGTTCGTCGCCGCCCTGCGCCGCGACGGCCCGGAGGCGTTCAAGGCCCGCTACCGCGAGCTCGACGCGCTGCTGATCGACGACGTCCAGGTCCTCGAGGGCAAGCACCAGACCGAGCTGGAGTTCGTCCACACCTTCAACACCCTGCACGCCGCCGGCAAGCAGATCGTGCTCTCCAGCGACCGGCCGCCCGAAGCGCTCTCGAAGCTCGCCGATCGCCTTCGCGACCGCTTCGACTGGGGGTTGCGGGTCGAGCTCGAGCCGCCCGACCTGCGGACTCGGATGGCGGTCCTCTGGCAGATCGCCAGCGACGCGCATCCCGAGCTCCCCGACCCCAAGGCGCTGCAGGAGATCGCCAGCAGCGTGCCCAACAACCTGAGGCTGCTCGAGGGGGCGATGACCAGGGTCATGGCGCTCGGTTCGCTGCTCAGCGAGCCGATCACGCCGCCGCTCGTCCGCCGCGCCCTCGGCCGGGGCGACGGTGCCCCCGTTCCGACCGCCGAGCCCCCGACCCTGAGCGCGATCCAGGACGCCGTCTGCGCCGTCACCGGCGTGACCAGGGAGGAGCTTCTCTCGTCGCGCCGCACGCCGCGGGTCGCCCACGCGCGCCAGCTCGCGATGTACCTGGCCCGCGAGCTCACCCCCCTCACGCTCGCCGAGATCGCCCGCAGCTTCGACCGCGATCACACCACGGTCCTGCACGCGATCCGCACCGTCGCGGACCGGGTCGAGCCCGGATCGGAGACCGCGGTCGCCATCCACAGCGTCCACTCCACCCTGGGGACCAGGCCGGTGCGCGAGGATCCGTCCACCGCAACGGGGCATGATCCACCATCCCCGGGCTCTTGATCCACAGGACGATCCGGCTTCCAGACCCGAGATTCATCCCCGATCCCCAACAATCCACGAACCAGATACATCTGATCTAAGTAGGAAGATGAGCGACCCTGAATGAAGCTTTCCGTCTCACGTGACTCCCTCTCCGGCGCCCTGCAGCTCGTCGGCCGTGCCGTATCCACCCGCGGCACCCTGCCCTCGCTCGGCGGCATCCTCGTGATCGCCGGCGACGGCGCCCTCACTCTGCGCGCCACCGACATGGAGCTGTCCCTGACCAGCACGGTCGGCGACGCCAAGACCGAGCAGGACGGCACCGTGCTCCTACCCGGAAGGCTGTTCGCCGACGTCGTCCGCAGCCTGCCGCCCGGCGAGGTGAGCCTCGAGCTGCGCAGCGAGCAGCGCGACGTCGAGATCGCGGCGGGAGGAGCCCGGTTCCACCTCCGCACCCTGCCCGCCGACGACTTCCCGCGCCTGCCCGAGCTCGAGGGCGACTCCGTGAAGCTGCCGGGCGGGCCGCTGGCCGAGACGATCGACCTCGTCGCCCGCGCGGCGTCGCGCGACGAGGTGCGCCCGATCCTCACCGGCGTCCTGCTGCAGGCGGACGGCAACACGCTGACGATGGTCGCCACCGACTCCTACCGGCTCAGCGTCAAGCACACCGAGCTCGAGACGCCGGTGGCCGCTCCGCTGGAGGCGAACGTGCCGGCGCGGGCGCTCCGCGAGCTCGCCAGGGTCATCGGCGCCGAGGGCGCCGATGAGGTCGAGATCTCGCTGGCCCGCAACCAGGCCGTGTTCAGCGTCGCGGGCGTGGTGCTCTCCTCGCGCCTGATCGAGGGCCAGTTCCCGAGTTGGCGCCAGCTGATCCCGGAGACCTTCGAGCACGACGTCCGCCTGCCGCGCGAGGAGTTCCTCGAGATCACCCGCCGGATCAGCCAGTTGGCGCAACGCAACGCCCCCCTGAGGCTGGCGTTCGCGGAGGGGGAGCTCACGGTCGCCGCCGAGACGCCGGACATCGGCGACGCCAGCGAGGGCATGCCGGCCCCCTACTCCGGCGAGCCGCTCGAGATCGCCTTCAATCCGCAGTTCCTCGTCGAGGGCGTCGAGAGCGTCGCCACCGAGCAGGTCGCCGTGCAGCTGAGCTCGCCGCTGCGGCCCGGGCTCCTGCGCCCGGTAGACGGCGACGACTTCTCGTACCTGGTCATGCCCATCCGACTGAATGTCTGAGGGCGTGGCTTTGTGGTCGTCGAGTCGGTAGGAGTACTCGGGTTCCGCAACCTCGTCGCCTGTGAGGTCGCGCTCGGGCCCGGCCTGAACCTGCTCTGGGGACCGAACGGCGCCGGCAAGACGAACCTGCTCGAGGCGACCTACACGGCGCTCGCCGGGCGCTCGTGCAGAACACGAGACGACCGCGAGACGATCGCCTTCGGCGAATCCCTGGCGCGCGCCGAGGCGACCGTCTCGGCGGACCGCGACCGCCACCGCTTCCTCAGCTCGATCAGCCGCGCGGACGGCCGCCGGCACCTGCTCGACGGCTCGCCGGCGGGGTCCGAGGCGAGCTCCCGCCGGCCGCCGCTGGCGGTGTTCATGCCCGATCGCCTCGCCCTGGTCAAGGGACCGCCCGCCGGCCGCCGTACCCACCTGGATGGCTTCTGCGCGGCGCTCTGGCCCACCCGGTCGACCGCCCGTAGCCGCTACTCGAAGGCGCTGGCGCAGCGCAACGCCCTGCTCGGGCGGATCCGCGGGGGCGGCGCCTCCGCCGACACGCTCGACGCCTGGGACCAGGAGCTCGCCGGCGCCGGGGTGGAGCTGATCGCGATTCGGGCCGAGGCGGTGGACCGCCTCGCCGCGCCGTTCGCCGAGGCCGCCGCGGCGCTCGGGCTCGCCGAGGACGCGACGCTGCGCTACCGCCCCCGCAGCGAGGCGACCGACGCCGCGACGCTGACGGCGGAGCTCGCGGCCCGGCGCGAGTCGGACCTGAACCGGGGCTACACCGGCTGGGGGCCCCACCACGACGAGCTCGCGATCGAGGCCGGCGGCCGGGTCCTGCGCCGCTACGGCTCGCAGGGCCAGCAGCGCGCCGGCCTCCTGGCCCTGCTGTTCGCGGAGCGGCGGGCGCTGCTCGACGACGGCCGCCCGCCGCCGTTGATGCTCCTCGACGACGTCACCTCCGAGCTCGACGCCGACCATCGCCGGCTGCTGGTCGAGCACCTGGGCGCCGGTGGCGGCCAGGCGGTGGTCACCGCGACGGAGCCGGAGCAGCTGCCCGCGGGCGGCGAGCGGCGCGAGATCGCGATCCGCGCCGGCCGCCCAATGGGCGCGACCGCGACCGCGACCGCGACCGCGGAGCGGGCCGCGTGAGGAGGCGCACGGCGCCAAAACCGATCGCGGACTCGGTGCGCTCCCTGCGCACCGACGTCGTGCCGGCGACCCTGCTGGCGGCGGTGCAGGGAATCTGGCCCGACGCGGTCGGCGCCCGCGTCGCCGCCGAAGCGCGCCCGGTCCGCGAGCGCGAGGGCACGGTGGTGGTCGAATGCCGCTCGGCGACCTGGGCCCAGGAGCTGGATCTGCTCCACGACGAGCTGCTCGGACGGGTCAACGACGCGCTCGGCGACGACCGCGTCAGGCGCCTGCGGCTGATCGTCGGCGAAACTTTCTCGTCGGATTCACTTTAGTCCGTAATTTGCAGGACTTTTGTGATTAACCGGCAGGCTTTCCGGGGGCTCGTCCTGGTATCCTTATGTGAACTTGTACCCCTGCCCCGATCCGCTGGGTACTCGGCCTTCAATCGGGCCTTGCGGACGGGGTTTCTCATGACAGCGACCGAAAGGGTCTGACCCGAGTGGCAACCGAGGCGAGCGCCGACACCAAGCGTGCGGCGCGCTCGAAGAAAGAACAGACAACCGGCTACACCTCGGACGAGATCACGGTCCTGCGAGGTCTCGACCCGGTTCGCAAGCGGCCCGGGATGTACATCGGCTCGACCGGTCCCCGCGGCCTCCACCACCTCGTCTACGAGGTCGTCGACAACTCCGTCGACGAGGCCCTCGCCGGCCACTGCGACAAGATCGAGCTCACCCTGCACCCCGACAACAGCGTCACCGTCGCCGACAACGGCCGCGGGATCCCGGTCGACGAGCACCCGGAGGAGAAGCGCCCCGCGGCGGAGGTCGTGCTGACGACGCTGCACGCCGGCGGCAAGTTCGGCGGCGAGGGCAGCGGCTACAAGGTCTCCGGCGGCCTGCACGGGGTCGGCGTCTCGGTCGTCAACGCGCTCTCCGAGCGCCTTCACCTCGAGGTGCGCCGCGACGGCTACAAGTGGGCCCAGGACTACGAGCGCGGCGAGCCCAAGGGAGACCTGAAGCGCGGCGAGAAGCTCAAGGACACGGGGACCATCATCACCTGGCTGCCCGACGACGATGTCTTCGAGACGCTCGAGCTCGACTACGACACGCTCGCCGAGCGGATGCGCGAGACCGCCTTCCTGACCCGAGGCCTGGAGATCAAGATCGTCGACGAGCGCGGCGCCGGCCAGTCGGACACCTTCCTCTACAAGGGCGGGATCGTCGACTTCGTCAAGCACCTGAACGCGAACAAGGACGCCCTGCACCGCAAGCCGGTGTTCTTCGACAACGAGACCTCCGACGGCGCGGTCGAGGTGGCGATGCAGTGGAACTCCTCCTACCAGGAGTCGGTGTTCTCGTTCGCCAACAACATCAACACGCACGAGGGCGGCTCGCACCTCTCCGGCTTCCGCTCGGCGCTGACGAGGACGCTGAACGCCTACGCCCGCAACAAGGGCCTGCTGAAGGAGAAGGACGAGAACCTGAGCGGCGACGACGTCCGCGAGGGCCTCACCGCGGTGATCTCGGTGAAGCTCGCCGAGCCCCAGTTCGAGGGCCAGACGAAGTCGAAGCTCGGCAACCCGCCGGTTGAGGGCCTGGTCAAGGAGACCGTCAACCGCAAGCTCGGCGAGTTCCTGGAGGAGCATCCGGCCGACGCGCGCCGGATCGTCTCGAAGTCGGTCGACGCGGCCCGCGCCCGCCATGCGGCGCGCAAGGCGCGCGACCTGACGCGGCGCAAGTCGGCGCTCGAGAACTCGACGCTGCCCGGCAAGCTCGCCGACTGCACCGTCCGCGACCCCTCGCTCGCCGAGCTGTTCATCGTCGAGGGCGACTCGGCCGGCGGCTCCGCCAAGCAGGGGCGCGACCGCAACACGCAGGCGGTACTGCCGCTGCGGGGCAAGATCCTCAACGTCGAGAAGAGCCGCATCGACAAGATCCTCAACAACGAGATGATCCTGGCGATGATCACGGCGATCGGGACCGGGGTCGGCGAGGAGTTCAACCTCGAGGACGCCCGCTACCACAAGATCATCGTGATGACCGACGCCGATGTCGACGGCGCCCACATCCGCACGCTGGTGCTCACCTTCCTCTACCGCGAGCTCCCGGACCTGATCGACGCCGGCTACATCTATATCGCGACGCCGCCGCTCTACAAGGTCAAGAACGGCAAGGTCGAGACCTACATCGAGAAGGAGTCCGAGCTCGAGGAGCTGCTGCTGCGCGACAAGATGGAGGACTTCGACCTCCGCGACGTGGACGGCAAGCAGCACAAGCTGACGACCGCGCGCTGGCAGCGGTTCAACCGCCGCTACAAGGAGCACGAGGGCTGGGCGGACTCGCTGCAGGCCGAGTACGGCCACGACGTCGTCCGCTTCCTCTCCGAATCGCAGATCCTCGACGAGGGCGCCGCCAGCCTGGCCGGCGTGAAGAAGCTGCTCACCGGCGAGGACCCGGAGGGCGAGCCCTTCGACACGGAGATCCTCTCCGAGTCCGACGAGGCGCTCGAGGTCAAGGCCGTCCACCGCAGCGACGGGCTCGCGCGCACGTACGCGCTCAGCAAGGCGATGTTCGCCTCCAACGACTACCGCCACCTGGTCGAGGTCCACGAGGACCTCCTGAAGCAGGTTGGCCGGCCGCCGTTCGCCCTCGCCTTCGGTGACAAGAGCCGGGTGATCGAATCGTTCGGCGAGCTCCGCCGGGCGGTGCTGGAGATGGCGCGCCAGGGGGTCACGATGCAGCGCTTCAAGGGCCTCGGCGAGATGAACGCCGAGCAGCTGCGGGTGACGACGATGGATCCAGGGTCGCGGACCCTGCAGCGGGTGACGATCGACGACGCGGCGCTCGCCGAGCGGATCTTCACCGAGCTGATGGGGGACAAGGTCGAGCCGCGAAAGGCGTTTATCGAACGCCACGCAAAGGAAGTGAGGTTCCTCGATGTCTGAGGGCTCGCTGGAGGCCCTGACCGGGCGGATCGAGGAGCGCGAGCTCACTCAGGAAATGCGGTCGTCGTACCTCGATTACGCGATGAGCGTGATCGTCGGCCGGGCGCTGCCCGACGTCCGCGACGGGTTCAAGCCGGTCCACCGCCGGGTCCTCTACGCGATGCACGACCTGGCGCTGCAGCCGAACCGGCCGTACCGCAAGAGCGCCTTCATCGTCGGCGAGGTGATGGGTAAGTACCACCCGCACGGCGACACGGCGATCTACGACACGCTGGTCCGCATGGCGCAGGAGTTCTCCCTGCGCTACCCGCTCGTCGACGGCCAGGGCAACTTCGGCTCGATCGACGACGACCCGGCAGCCGCCATGAGATACACCGAGGCGCGCCTCGCCCGCCTGGCGACCGAGATGTTGCGCGACATCGACTCGGACACGGTCGACTTCGGCCCCAACTACGACGAGTCTCAGTCGGAGCCGCTGGTTCTGCCGGCCCGGTTCCCGAACCTGCTCGTCAACGGCTCCTCTGGGATCGCGGTCGGGATGGCGACCAACATCCCGCCCCACAACCTCACCGAGGTGATCGGGGCGGTCAAGGCCTACATGACCAATCCGGACATCGACCTGGCCGGCCTGATGGAGCACGTCAAGGGCCCGGACTTCCCCGGCGGCGGGATGATGAGTATGGAGGGGATCCGCGACGCCTACGCCTCCGGCCGTGCGTCCGTCAAGGTCCGCGCCCGCGCCCACATCGAGCCGATGAAGGGCGGCCGCGAGTCGATCGTCGTCTCCGAGCTCCCGTTCCAGGTCAAGAAGGGCGGCGACGGCGGCCTGGTGACCAAGATCGCCGACCTCGTGCGCGAGAAGAAGATCAACGGGATCTCCGACCTTCGCGACGAGTCCGACCGCTCCGGGATGCGGCTCGTGATCGAGCTGAAGCGCGGCGGCGACCCCGCCGAGGTGGTGCTGAATCAGCTCTACAAGCACACCCAGATGCAGAACACCTTCGGCGTCAACATGGTCGCCCTCGTCGACGGCGTCCCGAAGACGCTTTCGCTCAAGGAGCTGATCGAGTCCTACGTCGAGCACCAGCGCGAGGTCGTCACCCGCCGCACCCAGCATCAGCTGCGCCGCGCCGAGGCCCGCGCCCACATCCTCGAGGGACTGCTGATCGCGCTCGACAACCTCGACGCCGTGATCGAGCTGATCCGCGCGTCCAGCGACACCGACGTGGCCCGCGAGGGGCTGGTCGAGAAGTTCGAGCTCTCCGAGCTCCAGGCGCAGGCGATCCTCGACATGCGCCTCGCCAGGCTGACCGCGCTCGAGTCCGACAAGGTGCGCGAGGAGCACGCCGAGCTCGTCGGCCAGATCGCCGAGCTGCGGGCGATCCTCGGCGATCCGGGCCGGGTGGACACGCTGATCGTCGAGGAGCTCGACGAGGTCGATCAGCGCTTCGGCGACGAGCGCCGCACCGAGATCATCTACTTCGAGGGCGACATGAACATCGAGGACATGATCGCCGACCAGCAGATGGTGATCTCGATCACCCACTCGGGCTACGTCAAGCGGCTGCCGCTGGTCACCTACCGCCAGCAGCACCGCGGCGGCGTCGGGGTGATGGGGATGGACATGAAGGAGGGCGACTACATCGAGCACCTCCACATCTGCTCGACCCACGACTTCCTGCTCTTCTTCACCAACCGCGGCAAGATCTACCGGCTCAAGGTCTACGAGCTCCCCGAGGGATCGCGGACGTCGAAGGGCCGGGCCCTCGTCAACGTGCTGCCGCTGCGCGACGGCGAGCGGGTGATGGCCGTGATTCCGACCCGGGACTTCAAGGAGGCCAAGTATCTGGCCTTCGCGACCGCGAAGGGCCTGGTCAAGAAGACCGAGTTCCTCGCCTACAACACGCCGATCCGCGCCGACGGGATCATCGCGATCAAGGTCCGCGACGGCGACGAGCTCGTCCAGGTGCGCCTCACCACGGGCGACGACGACCTGCTGCTGGTCTCGAAGTCCGGCCACGCGTCGCGCTTCAACGAGTCCAAGGTGCGGCCGATGGGCCGCGACACCTCCGGCGTCAAGGGCATGAACGTGGCCGGCAAGATCGGCACCGAGCAGAACCGCGTGCTGGCGATGGACGTCGCCCGCGACGACGCGCAGCTGTTCGTCGTCACCGAGAACGGCTACGGCAAGCGCACCGAGATCATCGAGTACCCGATCAAGGGTCGCGGCACGAAGGGCGTGCTGACGATCAAGATGACGGTGAAGAAGGGCGGCCTTGCCGGGGCGCTGATCGTCCGCGAGCACCAGGACCTGCTGTTCATCTCCCAGAACGGGATGGTCCAGCGCACCCGCGCCGGCGGCATCTCGCAGATGGGTCGCGCGACCCAGGGCGTCAAGGTGATGAACATCAAGGACGACGACCGCGTCAGCGCCGTCGCCCTCGTGGTCGAGTCGTCGGCCGGCGTCGCCGAGGAGGCCGAGGAGGTCGCCGAGGCCGCTGCCGAGGGAGCGAAGCCGGCTTCGGACTAGGATCGGGCTTCCCTACCGAGGAGGCCTTCCATGCACGCACGCGTCGTCAGGTTCACCGACGTCAGCCCCGAGCGCATCGCTGAGCTCGTGTCTCGGATCGAGGAGGGTGACGGCCCGCCGCCGGGGGTGGAATCGACCGGGATGAAGCTGCTCTACGACGCGGACCAGTCGACCGCCGTCTTCGTCGGCTTCTTCGAGACCGAGCAGAACCTGCGCGACGCGGACGCGGTGTTCGAGCAGATGGACTCCGGCGAGACGCCCGGCACCCGCGCCTCGGTCGATCGCTGCGAGGTGAAGCTGGAGATGGACGCCTGAGCTAGGCCGGCTCGAGCTGCGGCGCGACGCAGGAACGCTCGCGCCGCGCGGCGGCCGGCTCGGCCTCCGGAGCGCCGGCGAGCTTGCGCCGCAGCGACCCGTAGGCGGTGATCCCGAGGATCGCCGGAACCCCGAGCTGGAAGGCTCGGTAGCCGATCACGGCGGCGGCGGCGATCGCGACGGGCGTGCCGAGCAGGCCGAAGGTGAGGATCAGCCCGCCGTCGGTGCCGCCGATCCCGCCGGGGAGCGGAACCAGCCCGCCGAGCTGGCCGACCGCGTAGGCGAGCACGAAGACGCCCAGCGGCGGGGCCCCGCCACCGAAGGCGGCGAAGACCGCGGCCAGCGCCATCACGTCGAGCGCCATGTAGCCGATCGCGCCGCCGACGATCAGCGGCCGGCCGGAGCCGAGCAGCGAGATCGCGTCGCGGATCCCGTCGGCGGCGTATCCGCGCCCGCTGGCGAGCGCCGCGCGAATCCGCCCGCCCTCGCCGTCGGCGGCGCCCTCGAGCAGCCGCGGGGAGAGGGCGATCGCGGTCAGGAAGGCGGCCGCTAGGAGCGCGGGGACCACGGCGGCGGCGAAGGCGACCTCGCCCGGAAGGAGGCCGAGCCCGAGCGCCAGCCCGGCGAAGATCACGGCGGCGAAGTTGACCGAGCTGGTGATCAGGAAGAAGGCCACGGTGCGGCGCCCGATCCGATCCGCTGGCATCCCGATCCGCCGCAGCGCCCAGGCCCCGAGGGCAAGGCCGCCGGCGCCGCCGGTCGGGAGCAGCACGTTGGCGGCCTGCTCGGCCATCCCGACCTCGTAGCTGAAGCGCCACGAGAGCCGGCGCGAGAAGACGCCGCGGAAGGCGGCGACGAAGGCGAGGCAGGAACCGACCTCGAAGGCCGCGGCGAGCGCGATCAGCTTCGGGTCGGCGCCGGCGAGGCGGGCGCGCAGATCGCCGAGGCCGGGGAGGGCGAACAGGGCGCCGCCGATGAGCGCCGCGAACACGCCGATCTCGGCTAGGCGGCGGCCTCCCTGCCCCAGCGACGAACCTTCGAGCTCCATCTCGTTTGCCATTACGCGATCCATCGCGATTTGGTTCATGTCGACATCGTCCGGCATCGGGGCCTCTCGTTACGTGAGACCGGTCACCCGGCGAAAACTCATCGCGCGACGGCGGAGCGCGACCTCCGCGTCTGCTTCAATCGAAGGACCAGAGAAAGGAGGTGGTCCGAAGTTGAGTGACAGTATTTTCGGGACGCTGGAGGTGCGGGGCCGCTAGTCGGCCGCTCCGGCCGTCCGGCGGGCGACCGCCGACACGGCCGGGCAGCGTGCGAGCCGCCTGGCGGAATCCAACCCCAGGCACCGGCGGGTGCCGGAGGCCGGACTGAGTCCCACCCGGCCACGAATCCGAGATCCGCCCAGAAATCGCACCTTGGAAGGGCCGTCCCACTGCCGGGGCGGCCCTTCGCTTTGCGGGATAGGGTTCACGGATCGAGCAGCTGCGCGGAATGAACGCCTTGCTCACCGGGGCCGCGGGTGGGCTCGGCGGCTACATCGCCGCGGCGCTCGCCGCCGAGGGCGTCAACCTGGCGCTGTCCGACCTCGCCGAGCCGGAGGACCTCGTCGGGAGGGTCCGCGCTCAGGGCGTCAGCGCCGAGGCGCTCGCCGCGGACCTCACCGATACGGCGGGCCTCGAGATGCTCGTCCGCCATGCCGAGCAGGCCGTGGGGCCGATCGACATCCTCGTCAACAACGCCGGGCTCGAGTTCATGGGCCCGTTCACAGGCCAGACCCGCCAGCAGCTCGAGCAGATCACGGCGGTCAACCTGCTGGCGCTGATGGAGTTGACCAGGATCGTGCTGCCCGGGATGCTGAAGCGCGGTCGCGGCCACGTCGTCAACATCGCCTCGCTGGCCGGCAAGGTCCCCGCTCCCTACTTCCACACCTACAACGCGACCAAGCACGGGGTCGTCGGCTTCACTCATTCGCTGCGCGGGGAGCTCGCGGAGACCCCGGTGTCGATCTCGGCGATCTGCCCGGGGTTCATCAGCCGCGTCGGGATGCTGGGCCGGATCGAGCACATGGTCGAGGTCCCGTCGAGCCTCGGCACGATGCCGCCGGAGAAGGTCGGCGAGGCCGTCGTGCGGGCGATCCGCGAGGACGTCCCGGAGGCGATCGTCAGCAAGCGGCCGGTGCGCCCGCTGATCGCCTTCGCCTCGGTCTTCCCGGGCGCGATGCAGAGGGTCACCCGGCGGATGGGGGTCGCGGACGCGGCGCTCGAGTTCGCCGAGGCCGAGGGCCGGCTCGGGCAGCCCGAGCCCTAGGCAGCCAGCAGGTACGGCTCCCAGACGAGCGGCACCCGCGGCGCCGCGATCCGGATGAACACCGTGGGTCCCGGCGGCCGGGGGCGATTGGCCGGGTGCATGGCGGCCTCGCGGGGCATCCGGTTGCCCTTGCGACGGTTGCAGGGCGCGCAGGAGGCGACGATGTTCTCCCACACCGACTCGCCGCCGCGGCTGCGCGGGATCACGTGGTCGACGGTGAGGCTCGTCGCCTCGTGGCCGCAGTACTGGCACGTGTAGGCGTCGCGTGCGAGCACGGCCTTGCGGGTGATCTTGCGGCGGTGCACGTCACGGGGGATGCGGACGTAGCGGACGAGGCGGATCACGCAGGGCCGGTCGAGCTCGAGCTTCTCGGAGTGCAGGGCGCCCTGGCCGCGCTCGAGCATCTCGGCCCGCGACTTGAGCAGGAGCACGGCGGCGCGGCGCACGGTGCAGACGTTGATCGGCTCGTAGCTCGCGTTGAGGACCAGGACCCGTCCGCTCGCACGAGCGCGAGCGCCGGGCGCGACTACCTCGGGGTCAGCGAGGGCCTCCATGATCTGGCGGATTGTAAAGGGCGGCCGCGGCGGCCAACTCAGGCGCCCGGGATGCCGCTCGTCCGCAACGGATAGCTGCCGAGTACCCGCACGTTCTCGGCCTTCGTCCGCAACGCCCCGACCGCCTCGGCGACGGGGTCGTCACCGACGCCGCCCTCGAGGTCGCAGAAGAACATGTAGCGCCCCAGCCCGCCCTCGCGCAGGGGGCGCGACTCGATCCGGGTCAGGTTGACGTCGCGGCTGGAGAACTCGGTCAGCGCCTCGACCAGGGCGCCCGGGTGGTCGGCCCCGAGCTCGGAGAAGATCAGCGTCGTCCGCCACGGGCCGGCGCCCTCCGACTCGGTTCCGCCCGGCGCCAGCCAGACGAAGCGGGTGACGTTGCCCGCCTCGTCCTCGACCCCCTCCCGGAGCACGACGCAGCCGTAGACCACGGCCGCCGACGAGGCGCCCAGGGCCGCCAGCGGGCGCTCGGACTCGGCCACCTCACGCACCGCATCGGCGGTGCTCGACGCCGCGCGGACCTCGGCCTGCGGCAGCTCGGTGCGCAGGAACCGGCGACACTGGGCGTTGGCCTGCGGGTGCGAGACCACCACCTCGATCTTGCCCAGCTCGATCTCCTCGCGGGCGATCAGGCTGTTGGTGATCGGCTGATCGTGCTCCCCGACGATCGTGACCGTCGGCGCGTCGAAGGCGAGCGTGTCGAGGGTCGCGCGCACCGAGCCCTCGGTCGAGTTCTCGAACGGAACCAGCGCCCGCTCGGCCTCGCCGCGATCGACGGCGATGATCGCATCGTGAATCGTCGCCATCGGCAGCGGCTCGATCGTGCCGGCGACGCCCGCCTCGCGCAGCGCCTGCTCGCTGAAGGTCCCGGCGGGACCGAGATAGGCGACCCGGACCACGCCGGCTAGTTGAAGGTGACCGTGTAGGTCGCCGTGTTGTTGTCCGCCACTTCCTCGCCGAGGACCGGCAGCACCTGGACCTCCAGGGTCAGCGGGACGCCGGTGTCGGGCATGTCCTCGAGCACCAGCTTGGCCGAAGCGATCCCCGAGGCGTCGAGCTTGTCGATCGTCGCCTCGCCGTTGAGCGGTACCGCGCCCCCGCTCATCGTGTAGCTGACCGTGACCTGACTCTCCTCCTGGTCGCCCTGGTTCTGCACCTCGATCGAGATCGTCGGCGGGTCGTTGCCGAGCGAGACGGGGTTGTCGGCGTCGGCGGTCAGCGGCGTCTTGTCGACCGTGGTGCTGAGCAAGGCCAGTCCGTGAACGCCCTGGACGGCGCCGGCACCGCTGGCGAAGTTGTTGAGGACGACGATCAGCTGCGCGGGATCGAGCCAGCGGTCGACCGGCTCGGGCAGGAAGACGCTGTCCGGGACCTTCGTGGTGATGTTCTGGTCGTGGAGGACGGTCTCGGTGTCGTGCTGCGCGCGGGCGAAGAGGACGTCGCTGGCCAGGAAGGCGCGCATGTCGCCCGCGATCCGGTCGATCGCCGCGTTGCGGTCCTGGTTACCGAGCGCGGTCGGGATGTCGGCGGCGATCCCCGCGAGCGCGTCGCGCCGGAGCTCGAACGACTGCTCGAGCTCGGTCTGGGCGTCGGAGAGCTCGCCCGGCGTGTCGAGGGACTGGACCCGCTGCAGCAGGCTCTCGGCCGAGCCGCGATCCGACGCGATCTGCGCCTCGAGGGTGAGCTCGTCGGTGTTCGCGGGCGGTTCCAGCAGCCGGTGGAAGAACTCGGCAGCCACCCGGTTCGACTGGGTGACGATGTCGCTGAGGTCGGAGACGTAGTTCTCGAAGCCGCGTTCCTTGCGGGCGTTCAGGCACCCCTTCACCCCGAGCAGGAGCAGGATGATGATCAGCACGCCGACGCCGAGGGCGATCACTCGCCGCAGCATCAGCTGACGCTGACGCTCGGGCCCCGATGACCGGGGCCCGCTGCCGGATCCGGCCGCTTGTAGTTCGTCCTCGTCGAGGAAAGCCACGATTTTGCGCCCTTCGGCGGGGAGAGTATGAACCCTGCCGCGGAGGGAGGCTACGGGCAGGAGAGCGCCCCCGACCGGCGAACGATCTTGGTTGTGGTGCAGGAACTGGTGATGGAGCGATTCCGCGTCGTCGAGCGGATCGGCTCCGGGGGAATGGGGACCGTCTATCGCGCCTATGACGAGCGCCTGCAGCGAGAGGTGGCGCTGAAGGAGATCGAGGGGGCCGACCACCAGCGCGTGTTGCGTGAGGCGCACGCGGCCGCGCGGCTCAACCACCCGTCGATCGTGACCCTCTATGAGCTCGGTGAGCACGCCGGCCGCGCGGTCCTGATCTCCGAGCTCGTCCCGGGCGAGACGCTGGCGACCCTGGAGGCCACCGGGCGGCTTTGCGACCGCGACGTGGCCGAGATCACGGCCGACCTCTGCGACGGGCTCCTTCACGCCCATGCGCGCGGGGTCGTCCACCGTGACATCAAGCCCCAGAACGTGATCGTCGGCGACGATCCCCGCGCCGGGCGCCGGGCGAAGCTGATGGACTTCGGGATCGCCCGGATCGCCGGGGCGCCGACGCTGACCGCCGCCGGGGAGGTCGTCGGCACGCTCGCCTACATGTCGCCCGAGCAGGCGGAGGGCGAGGTCGCCGGGCCCGAAACGGACGTCTATTCGCTGGCCCTGACGGCGTATGAGTGCTGGGCCGGCCTGAACCCGGTCGCGGGGCGCACCCCGGCGCAGACCGCGCGCCGGATCGGCGAGCCGCAGATGCCGCTGGGCGTCCACCGCCCCGACCTGCCGTCGGTGCTGACGGAGACGGTCGACGCCTGCCTCGACCCCGACCCCGAGCTGCGCCCGACCGCGCGCGAGCTCGCCGACTGCCTGCGGGCTGAGATCGCCGAGCTCGACGCCGTCCACCGGCTGCCGGGCCACGACGTCCCGGACGGCGATCCCGAGCACACGCCGTCCTCGGGCTCGGCTCGGACGAGCGTCCTCGCCCTGCTCGGGGTCGCGATCGCCCCAGTCCTCGGCGCCGCCGGAATCGGCGGGGCCGCAGCGGCGCTCGGCGCCGCCGGCGCCGGCGTCCGCTCCCGCGCCGTGCTCGGAGCGCTCGCCTGGCTGTGGATGCTCGCGGCCGCGGTCGCGTTCGGGATCGGGTCCGATCTCGGAATCGGCGACGGCGACCTCGTCGGCTCGCTGGTCTCGCCGCAGTCCCTGCTGGGCGCCCTCGTCTTCGCCGCCGCCTCGGTCGGCCTCGGCTGGGTGCTCTCCGCAAGGCACGTGGCACTCGCCTTACTTGGGGCGATGATCTGGGCCGCGGCGACGGTCGCGGCGCTCGCCGTGGTGGGCGACGGATCGCTCGGCTCCGGCCCCGCCGCCGTCGTGATCGCCGCCGCCGTTGCGGTTGCGCTCGAGTTCGGTCTTCCACGCCCGGTCGCGCCCGCCGCCGCCCGCCCCCCGCGCCTCGGCCGCGCGGGGCTCGCCGGAACCGGGCTTCGCGCCCCGACTCCGTAGGATTTCCCTTCCCCCAACCCGGGTATTCGCGGCTTCGGCGTGCCCGAGAGAGACGGAACCATCAGCGTCCTACGCAACCTTGAGCAACGGATCGAGAACCTCGTCGAGGGCGTGTTCAGCCGTGCCTTCTCCTCGCAGGTGCAGCCGGTCGAGATCGCTCGCAAGCTGGCCAAGGAGATGGACGCCCATCGAACCGCGTCGGTGTCGCGCGTCTACGTCCCCAACCAGTACACGATCTGGCTCTCGGTCGAGGACCGCAAACGCCTTGAGGGATACGAGCGCTCGCTGGAGCAGGAGCTGTCCGCCTATCTGCTCGAGCACGCTCGCCGCCACGACTACGCGCTGCTCACCCGCCCCGAGGTCCACCTGGAGTCGGACGAGCGTTTGCGCCTGGGGGAGTTCGGGATCCAGACGCGGCTGGTGAAGCCGCCCGCCCGCCAGGGCGAGGCACCCGAGCAGGGCGAGCAGGGGCACACCATGGTCTACACGGTGCCGGCCAAGGAGACCAAGTCGCGACGTCGCGACCCGGCGGCGCATCTAACCGAGACGAAGGCGATCGTCTCGCTCGACGACCGCCGCTACGTTCTCGACGGCCCGACGGCGGTCCTCGGTCGCTCGCGGGAGTGCGACTGCGTGCTCAACGACCCCAACGTCTCCCGGCGCCACGCCGAGCTGCGGCGCGGGTCGACCGGCGACTGGCAGATCGTCGACCTCGGCTCGACCAACGGCGTCAAGGTGAACGGGCGCCAGGTCGACGCCTCGAGGCTCGGCCCCGGCGACGAGGTCGTCATCGGCACCGTCCGCTTCATCTTCGACATCGAGCAGTGAGCCCCAGCTCCGCCGCCTGATGGACACTGAACCGATCGCGGTCGCCCTCAAGTTCGGCTTCCTGGCCGTCCTCTACCTGTTCCTGTTCTGGGTCTCGCGCAGCGCCCTGCGCGAGCTGCGAAAGACCGGTGCGCCGGCGCCCGAGGCCACCGGCTTCCATCCGATCCGGGCCGGCGGCGGCGCCCCCGCGACCGACGCCTGGCTGGTCGCGGTGACCGGCGGCGGGCTGCCCGCCAACGAGCGCTACGACCTCTTCGGCGGCCTTTCGATCGGCCGCTCGGGCGACGCGGACGTCCGCATCGACGACCGCTTCGCCTCCGGGATACACGCCCGGATCTACTCCCGCGGGGCCTCGTACTACGTCGAGGACATGGGCTCGACCAACGGCACCTACCTGAACGGCGGCCGCCTGCAGGGCGAGTCCGAGCTCTCCGACCTCGACGAGGTGAAGATCGGGGACACCGAGTTCCGCTTCGAGCTCCAGCTGCCCGGGGAGGGCTGATGGCGCTGCGGGTCTCAGAACAGGCCTTTCGCTCCGACACCGGCCGCCAGCGAACCGCGAACGAGGATTCCTACTACGCGACCGCGCCGGTGTTCGCCGTCGCGGACGGGATGGGCGGCGCCCAGGCCGGGGAGGTCGCCTCGAAGATCGCCGCCGACTCGTTCGAGCCCGCGGTTCGGTCCGGCGAGTCCCCGGAGGCCTACCTGCGGGCGATCGCCGAGAACGCCAACGCCCGCATCCACAGCCTCGCCCAGCACGACTCGAGCCGCTCCGGAATGGGAACGACGCTGACCGCGGCGATGGTCGAGGGCGACGAGGTCTCGTTCGCCCACGTCGGCGACAGTCGGGCCTACCTCTGGCGCGACGGCGGGCTGCGCCTGCTGACGTCCGATCACTCGCTGGTCGAGGAGCTGCGCCGCCAGGGCCGGATCTCCGACGAGCAGGCCGAGGACCATCCGCAGCGCTCGATCATCACCCGGGCGCTGGGCCCCGAATCGCAGGTCGAGGTCGACACGCTCACCTTCAGCGCCCGCCCCGGCGACGTCTTCCTGCTCTGCTCGGACGGGCTGACGACGATGGTCAAGGACGACGGCATCGCCACCGTGCTGCGGGAGGCGACGAGCCTCGACGATGTCGCGCGGACGCTGGTCGACGCGGCCAACGAGGCGGGCGGGCGCGACAACATCACCGTCGTCGCCTTCCGCCTCGAGGACGCCGAGGCGGCCCCGTCGACCGACGACGGGGCCACCCTGATCGGCCCCAGCGCCGAAGAGGCCGGGCTGAGCGCGGAGCGCGTCAGGGCGGCCGCCGGATCCCGGGAGCGGCGAGCGGCGAGCGGCGAGGCCGCCGTTCCCGTGGCGGGCGGGCGCAGTCGGTGGCGGACCGCCGCGAAGGTCCTCGCCGTGGTCGCGGTGATCGCCGGGATCGGCGTCGCAGCGGTCTTCGGCGCCCGCCAGGTCTACTTCCTCGGCATCGACGAGGGGGGGCGGGTGAGCCTCTATCGCGGCCTCCCCTACGACCTGCCGCTGGGGATCCACCTCTATTCCGAGGTCTACTCGATCCCCGTCCAGGCGTCGTCGATCCCCGAGGACCGCCGCGACTCGCTCGTCGACCACGATCTGCGCTCCCGCGACGACGCCGTTTCGCTGCTCGACGACCTCCAGTCGGTCGCCGTCGAGCCGAACCCGCCGGTCACCAGCCAGGGCTCCGGCGGCAAGCAGGATGCGGGCGGGCAGGGCGGCAAGCAGGGCGGCCAGGGCTCCTCCGGCAACCAAGGCAAGTGAGCGCTCGAAACAGAGAGCTGCTGGCCCTCGTCCCGGTGGCGGCGATCGTGACCGCCGGGTTCGCCGCGGTCTTCATCGTCAAGGACAACGAGGTCTCCAACGTCAGCCTCATCTACGGCGCCTACTTCCTCGCTCTCTGCCTGGCCGGCCACCTGTTCATCCGCTTCCGCCTCCCCTACGCCGATCCCTACCTGTTCCCGCTCTGCGCCCTGCTCGCCGCCGTCGGGCTCGTCGTCATCTACCGGATCCACGACAAGCTCGCCTTCGACCAGGCGTCGGTGTTCGTCCTCGGGCTGGCGCTCTTCTGCCTGACGATCCTGCTGCTGCGCGACTACCACGTGCTCGAGCGCTACCGCTACCTGATCGCGACCGCGGGGATCCTGCTGCTGCTGGCGCCGTACATCACCCGGCACGCGGTCAACGGCGCCTACCTGTCGGTGGACATCGGCCCGATCTCCTTCCAGCCGTCAGAGCTGGCGAAGATCTGCATCGTCATCTTCCTCGCCAGCTACCTGGCCGAGAAGCGCGAGATGCTCTCGATCGCCGCCCGGCGCTTCCTCGGCCTGACGATCCCGCCGCTCAAGCACTTCGGCCCGCTGCTGGTCGTCTGGGGCGCGGCGATGTTGATGCTCGTCTTCATCAAGGACCTGGGCAGCTCGCTGATGTTCTTCGGCGCCTTCCTCGCGCTGCTCTACGTCGCCACCGGGCGCTTCTCGTACGTCCTCATCGGCCTGGTGATCTTCGCCATCGGCGCCTACGCGATCGGCTCCAGCATCACCCACGTCCACGATCGCTTCGAGATCTGGGCCGACCCGTTCGCGACCGGCAAGGACGTGCCCGAGGGGGCGGGGCAGGTGCAGCAGTCGCTCTTCGCCCAGGCCGACGGCGGCCTCTTCGGCAAGGGGCTGGGCGAGTCGCTGCTGAAGCTGCCGGGGCCGTTCGCCCCCCACTGCGAGCAGCCCTTCCCGGACTGCGGCAGCATCCTGCCGGCACCGCACACCGACTTTATCTACGCCGTCGTGACGATGGAGCTCGGCCTGTTCGGCGCCTGCGGGCTAATCCTGATCTACGCGCTGATCGCCGCCCGCGGGTTCAAGACCGCGGTGATGGCCCCGGACGGGTTCTCGAAGCTGCTCGCCACCGGGCTGACAGCCGTCTTCGCGCTGCAGGCCTTCGTGATCATCGGCGGCGTGACGAAGGTGATCCCCTTGACCGGCGTCACGCTGCCGTTCGTCTCCTTCGGCGGCAGCTCGGTGGTCGCCAACATGATCCTGCTCGCGCTGCTGCTGTTGATCTCCGACCGCGCCCGCCGCCCGCCGTCGGACCCGATCGTCGACGACCCGGTCGAGGTCGCGGGGCTGCCGGCGTGAACAAGCCGATCATCCGCGTCTACGCGTTCGTCCTCCTGCTGTTCGCCTCGCTCGTCTGGTTCACGTCGAAGTGGACGGTCTTCGACTCCGACGAGCTCCAGGCCAAGACCCAGAACCGCCGCCCGCTGATCGAGGAGCAGGAAATTCCGCGTGGGTCGATCACCACGGCCGACGGTGTCCTGATCGCCGAGTCCAAGCCTGAGGGCGGCGGCAATCACCCGGTCTATGTCCGGGACTATCCCGACGACAACCCGGAGGCCTTCGGCAACCCGGTCGGCTACAGCTTCGTGACCGCGGGCAACCGGACCGGGATCGAGGCCTCTGAGAACGACCTGCTGGCCGGCGAGAAGAACGAGTTCGCCTCGATCATCGACCAGCTCACGAGCACGCCTCAGCAGGGCGCCGACATCACGCTGACCCTGAACGCCGAGGCCCAGCGCCTGGCGGTCGCGCAGCTGCAGTCGGCGATCGCGTCGACGCCGGGCGCGAGCGGCTTCGGCGGCTCCGTGGTGGCGCTCAACCCCCAAACCGGCGCCGTCGAGGTGATGGCCTCGGTCCCTGGGTTCGACCCGAACGACCTCCGTGATCCCAAGGTGGCCAGCCAGCTCCAAGAGGAAGGCGTCGCCAGCCCGTTGTTCAACCGCCCGACGCAGGGGACCTACGAACCGGGCTCGACGATGAAGGTGGTGACCGCGGCGGCTGCTCTCGACTCGGGCGAGTTCACGCCCGACTCGGTACTGAGCGGTCAGACCGGGATCGAGATCGGTGGGGTTCCGCTCGAGAACGCCGGCGGCGAGAGCCCCGGCGACATCAACATGGACACAGCCCTCACCCACTCGGTCAACACCTACTTCGCCCAGGTCGGAGAGAAGCTCGGCACGCAGACGATGTTCGAGTACATGGACCGCTTCGGCTTCTTCCACGACCCGCAGCTCGACTACCCCGACATCCAGATGCAGCCGAGCGGCGTCTATGACGGCGGGGACCTGCTCGGCGCGGGCGACGCGATCGACATCGGCCGCGTCGCGATCGGCCAGGAGCGGCTGCTGGTGACGCCGATGCAGATGGCCGAGGTCGCGGCGACGATCGCCAACGGCGGCACGCTGATGAAGCCGACCTTCCTGCAGTCGGCCAAGGACCCCGACGGGCGCACGATCGACGAGCTCAACCCCAGCGAGCAGTCCCAGGTGGTCTCCTCCGAGACGGCCAACCAGCTGACCGAGATGATGACCCACGTCACCGAGGAGGGGACCGCGGCCGGGCTCACCGTGCAGGGGATCTCGTTCGCCGGCAAGACGGGTACCGCCGAGGTCGACGTCGAGAACGGGATCAACCGGCCCTGGTTCATCGGCTTCGCCCCGGCCCAGGATCCCCAGGTCGCCGTCGCGGTGATGCTGGAGCGCTGCCAGGGATGCTTCGGCGGCGAGGTCGCCGGGCCGATCGCAACCCAGATCATGGAGAGCCTGCTGAACTGATGAGCCTCGAGCAGGGACAGAGGATCGGCGACCGCTACACGCTCGTGGGGCGGCTTGGCAGCGGCGGGATGGCGGACGTCTGGCTCGCCGACGACGAGATGCTCGGCCGCCGGGTGGCGCTCAAGTTCCTGCACGAGCGCTTCGCCCAGGACGCCCAGTTCGTCGAGCGCTTCCGCCGCGAGGCCCAGGCCGCCGCCGGCCTCCAGCACCCGAACGTCGTCGGCGTCTACGACCGCGGCGAGACCGACGGCCGTCACTGGATCGCGATGGAGTACGTCGAGGGAGCCGCGCTCAAGGACCTGGTGACCCGGGGGCTGACCGTCGGCGAGTCGGTCGAGATCGTCCGCCAGGTGCTCGCCGGGACCAGCTTCGCCCACGAGCGCGGGATCATCCACCGCGACCTCAAGCCCCAGAACGTGCTCGTCGACCGCGAGGGGCGGGCCCGGGTCGCCGACTTCGGGATCGCCCGCGCCGGCGCCTCGGAGATCACCCAGACCGGCTCGGTGCTCGGCACCGCCCAGTACCTCTCGCCCGAGCAGGCGCAGGGGCTGGAGACGAACGCCACCTCGGACCTCTACTCGATCGGCGTGATCCTCTACGAGTGCCTCACCGGCCGGGTCCCGTTCGAGGCGGACTCGCCGGTCGCGGTGGCGCTGAAGCAGATCTCCGAGCCCCCACGGCGGCCCTCGGAGCTCAACCCGCAGGTGCCGCCGGCGCTCGACGCGGTCGTCCTGCGCGCGCTCGCCAAGGACCCGGCTAACCGCTTCCAGTCGGCCGGCGAGTTCATCGCCGCGCTCGACGCCGCCGAGGTCGACCCCTCCGGCGGCACGGCCCTGGCCGCGGTGGTCGCCGAGGCTCCGCAGACGGTGCTCGAGGACGAGGAGGCCCCCTGGTGGCGGCGCTGGTGGGTGATCGCGCTCGCGGTGCTCGCCCTGCTGATCGCGGGCGTGGTCGCCTTCGCCCTCACCCGGCCCGGGACGGTCAACGTCCCGGCGGTGGTCGAGCAGCCGCTTTCCGCGGCGCGCTCGCTGCTCGAGCGCAAGGGGTTCGACGTCGGCGTGCTGCGGGTCGAGAACTGCGCCACCGCGGACACCGTGACCGAGCAACAGCCGGCCGCCGGCAGCGAGGTGGACGAGGGCTCGGAGGTGACCCTGACCGTGAGCCTGGGGCTGTCGGTGAAGGTCCCGGATCTGCACGGCCTCGACGTCAAGGAGGCGACGAAGCGGCTCGGCGACGAGCAGCTGCTCGCGGACACGACCGAGCAGTCGTCCCGGGACGTCGACCCGGGCCATGTGATCAGGACCGACCCGGCCGTCGGCGAGGAGGTCGACTGCCAGTCCACGGTCACCCTCGTCGTCTCCAAGGGCGCCAACACGATCAGCCTGCCGAGCGTGATCGGCGAGGACGAGACGGTGGCCCGCTCGCAACTCGAGAACCTGGGGCTGATCGTCAACGTCGACACCAAGGACGCCGACGACCCCGAGGGCACGGTGATCGGGCAGGACCCGGGCCCGGACTCCCAGCTCCTGCGCGGCGACCGGGTGACGATCATCGTCTCCACCGGCGCCGGTTCGGTGATCGTCCCCGACGTGGTCGGCCAGTCCGAGGACGCGGCGCGTTCGGCGCTGCAGGGCCGTGGGCTCGCCGTCGACGTGATCGACCAGGACACCGACGTGAAGAGCGAGGACGGCCGCGTCCTGCAGCAGGCTCCGTCGCCCGGATCGCGGGTCCACGGCGGCGACCAGGTGACGATCGTCGTCGCCCACTTCGTCGAGCCCGAGCCGACCACGACTTCGACCACACCGTCGACCACGACTTCGACCACTTCCACGACCACTACGACGCCCTGATGAAGGTGGCGGTGATCTCGGGCGGCCGCTCCTCCGAGCACGACGTCTCGCTTCGCTCCGGCGCCTCGGTCGCGGGCGGCCTGCGCGAGGCCGGCCACGAGGTGCTCGAGGTGCTGATCGACCGCGAGGGCCGGTGGACCAGCGACGGCGCCGAGGTCGAGATGCGTGCTGCGCGCGGCCTGCTGGGCTGCGACGTCGCCTTCCCGGTGCTCCACGGGCCGTTCGGTGAGGATGGCACGGTCCAGGGCCTGCTCGAGTGCCTGGAGGTCGCCTACGCCGGCCCGAGCGTGCTGGCCGCGGCGGTGGCGATCGACAAGCTGGCCTGCAAGCGCCTGCTCGCCTTCTGGGACCTGCCGCAGGTGGAGTTCTGCGAGGTCGGCGAGCCCGGCTGGCGCGAGCACGCCGCGGCGATGCCGAAGCCGCTCTGGGTGAAGCCATCGCGGCTCGGCTCCAGCGTCGGCATCTCGCGCGTCTCCGGTGCGGAGGCGGAGCTCGACCGCGCGGTCGAACTGGCGCTGATGCACGACCCGCGGGTGATCATCGAGGCCGACGCCGGTGGCCGCGAGGTCGAGTGCTCGGTGATCGGCAACACCGGGCTCGGCGAGCACTCGAGCGTCGAGACGTCATTGCCCGGAGCGATCGTCACCCGGGCGTCGGACTGGTACGACTTCGAGGCCAAGTACTCGGACGGCGGCATGGACCTCGTCGTCCCGGCACCGTTCGACGACGAGGTGCTCGCCCGCGTGCGCGAGCTGGCCGCGCGGGTGTTCGAGGCGATCGCCGGGACCGGGCTGGCGCGCTGCGACTTCTTCGTCCGCGACGACGGCGACGTGCTCGTCAACGAGATCAACACGATCCCCGGCTTCACCGAAACGAGCGTGTTCGGAAAGCTGTTCGAGGCCAGCGGGATCTCGTATCCGCAGCTCTGCGATCGCCTCGTCCAGCTCGCGGTCGAGCGCCACGAGCGCGAGCGCACCTACCGCTTCTGAGCGGAACCACTCCGATCGTTGTGCTCGCCTAGCAACGCGATGCTTCTTGAAGCGTTCCCGGAGGCCGACTGGTCCGCTCCGTCAAATCGAGTGGCGGATAACTGCGCTGTGGGCCCAGTAACTCGCCACTCGACGAGCCCTGCCCGGCCGGGCGACGCTCAGGCGCCCGACAAAGTGACGTCGGAGACCTCGACCCGGCCGCCGTCGTCGGCCGCGGCGAGCTTGGTGAACCAGATCAGGTAGTACTGGCCCGGCCCGGCCGAGGTGAGCTCGATCTGCTGCTGGGCGTCGGCGCCGCTGACGCTCCCGATCGGGTCGCCCCAGCCGGCGAGGTCGGTGGGCGGCCCGTCGGCGGCCGCGTAAATCTCGGCGTCCCAGCCGCCCTGGGTCGTGCCGACGGTGATCGTCTGGGCCTCGACCGGCGAGTCCGTCTGCACGATCAGGCCGACACCGGTCTTGTCGGTCGAGGCCGAGAGGTCGGGGCCGCCGCTGTAGGTCTCGGTCTGCCAGGTGGTGTTCGGGATCCCGTCGATCGCCAGCTTCACTTCGTCGCCGTGCTCGTCGCCGTCGCCAGGCGGCGGGTCGAAGTCCTGGGCGCCGGTGAGCTCCACCTCGGAGCCGGTCGGAGCGGGCGTGCCGCCGCCGCCGGTCTGGTGCTGCTTGTCGTTGCCGCTCAGCCCCGCGATCACCAGCGCCGCGGCGGTCGCCGCGAGGACGAGCAGGATGCCGGCGATCGAGACCCGGCGCGAGGTCACCAGCCGCTGCCGGCGGGGAACCGAGTCGAGCACCGTCGTCGCCTCGCCGGTCGCGTGGCCGGCCCGCGCGACCTCGACCTCGAGCGCGTGCTCGAGGTCGGCGAGCATCGCGTTCATGTCCTGGTAGCGCTTGTCCGGCTTCTTCTCGGTCGCCCGCTCGACCACGGCGGCCAGGGCCGAGGAGACGTCGCGGCGCTTCTTCTGGACGTCGGGGACCTTCTCGTTGACGTGCTTCATCGCCACCCCGACCAGATTGTCGGCCTGGAACGGGACCTCGCCGATGAGCATCTCGTAGAGCAGGATCCCGAGCGAGTAGATGTCGGAGCGGGCGTCGACGGGCTGACCCATCGCCTGCTCGGGCGAGACATAGTCCGTCGTCCCCAGCACCCGGCCGGTCTTCGTCAATCCGTCCTGCTCGAGCTCGCGGGCGATCCCGAAGTCGGTCACCTTGGCGCGGCCCTCGGAGTCGATGAGGACGTTCTGCGGCTTGACGTCGCGGTGCACGAGCCGCCGGGCGTGCGCGGCGGCGAGGCCGCGGCCGACCTCGATCCCGTAGGCGGCCGCCTCATCGAGCGGCAGCCCGCCCTGGCGGTCGATCCGCTGCTTCAGCGTCTCGCCGTCGCAGTACTCGAACACGATGTAGGGGCGCCCCGCGTCCTCGCCCGCGTCGATCACTGCGACGACGTTCGGATGCGAGACCTGTGCCACGGCTCGCGCCTCGCGCCGGAAGCGCTCGATCTGGTCGGGCTGGTCGGAGATCTCGCGGTGCAGGACCTTGGCCGCGACCCAGCGCTCGAGCGTCTCGTCACGGGCCAGATAGACGGTCGACATGCCACCGCTACCGAGCTTCGATTCGAGCCGATAGCGCCCAGATAGAACCGTTCCGGTCAGGACACCGGACGCTCCTGTCGTCGTATCGCTCATCTGCTGCCTATTCTCAACCCTGCCGCGGCCGGGATGCATCGAGACCCCGCCAGTGCATGATGACCGGCGGGGCCTTCGGGCTCGATGAGCGCCGGGCGCTAGGCCACCGAGCGCACCAATTCGACCAGCCTCGGGTCGGCCTTCTCGGGCGATCCGGCGTCGAACGGCGGCGCGGGGTCGTACTCGATCCCGAGCTGGATCCCGCGGGCGAGGTCCTCGTTGACCTCCAGCGACGCCAGGTGCAGGGCCATGTCGATGCCGGCCGAGACGCCGGCGGCGGTGACGATCTTGCCGTCGACGACGTAACGCTCGGCGACGACCTCGGCGCCGTATTGGCGCAGCTGCTCGCGGTAGGCCCAGTGGCTGGTGGCGCGCTTGCCCTCGAGGATCCCGGCGGCGCCGAGGACCAGCGAGCCGGTGCACACGGACGTCGTCCAGGTCGAGGTCTCGTGGACGGCGCGCAGCCAGTCGAGCACCTCGTCGTCCTCGAGCAGCGGCCGGTTGCCCTCGCCCCCCGGGACGAGGACGATGTCGGGGTCGGTGAGCTGGTCGAGCGCGACGTCGGCGCTGATCCCGAGCGCGCCTGTGTCGGTCCGCTTCGTCCCCGTCTGCTTGGCGACGAAGCTGAGCTCGGCTCCGGGTAGGCGCGAAAGGACCTCGTAGGGGCCGATCGCGTCGAGGGCGGTGAGCTTGTCGAAGATCAGGATGGCGATTTTCATGCGCTCATCGTTGCGCCCGGTGCGCTGGCGCACAAGAGGCAGAAATGCCTATCTACGCTAGATTTCTGCCAATGGCCCGAAAGCGCCCGCACCGGATCGCCGCCCTCTGCCTCGGCGAGGTGGTCGCCTTCGACCTCTCGACCGCCGCCGAGGTGTTCGACCTCGCCTGGCGATCCCACCGTCCCGCCTACGAGTTCACCGCCTGTTCGGTCGACGGTGGAACCGTCCCCACGACGACCGGCTTCGAGATCTCGAATCTCGCCGGCCTCGAGGCGGTCGAGCGGGCCGAGACAGTGATCGTTCCCGGCTACCGCGACCGCTTCGAGCCGCCGCCGCGGCCCGCGCTCGAGGCGCTGCGCGAAGCGGCGGCTCGCGGAGCCCGGATGGTCTCGATCTGCACCGGCGCCTTCGCGCTCGCTCACGCCGGGATCCTCGACGGCCGCCGCGCGACCACGCACTGGTTCTCGGCCGGCGCGATGGCGGAGATGTTCCCGCTGATCGAGGTCGACGCCGATGCCCTCTACGTCGATCAGGGAGACGTGCTCACCTCGGCGGGCCTCTCGGCCGGGATCGACCTCTGCCTGCACATCGTCCGCGCCGACCACGGCGAGCGGGTCGGCGCCCGGGTCGCGCGGGCGATGGTCGCCGCCCCCTACCGCGCCGGGGGTCAGTCGCAGTTCATCGAACGGGCCCTGCCGCCCGCCAACGGCGACGGCTCCCTGGAGACGGTCCGCGCCTGGGCGCTCGACCACCTGGGAGAGCCGCTGGACGTTCCGAGCCTCGCGGCGCGCGCGGGGGTCAGCCCGCGTACCTTCGCCCGCCGCTTCGTCGCCGAGACCGGGACGACGCCGCTGAAGTGGCTGCACGCCCAGCGGGTGCTCGAGGCCCGCCGCCTGCTCGAACACACCGACCTGTCGATCGAGCAGGTCGCCAGCTCCGCCGGCTTCGGCTCCGCGCCCACGCTGCGCGAGCACTTCCGCCGCGCCACGCGGACGACCCCGACGGCGTACCGGCGCACGTTCGCTGTCAGCTCAGTGGCTTGACCTTGCCGGTCTTCGTGTTCACGCCGACGAAGCTGTTGTCGGCGAGCCCGAAGATGTAGAGCGGCGCCGTCGAGTCCGGCCCGAGTGGGTCGCGCAGGGCGACGTTCTCGAAGCCGTCCCGGAAGCCGGCCTTGTCGAGCAGCGAGACAGCCCGCTTCAGCGTCATCTTCGGCGCCTTCGGCATCTGCACGTCGTCGAGGAAGGGCGAGGGGTTGCCGTCCGGCGTCCCGAAGCCGCTCGAGCGGCGGTACGAGATCGTCACGCTGGCGAAGTCCGAGCCCTGGGTCCTCTGGTTGTCGAGCACGAATCGCCAGCTGGCGATCTGGCCGGCGTTGTCGACGGGCTTGTTGCCGTTCGGCG
Source organism: Solirubrobacterales bacterium (assembly GCA_033856255.1). GTDB lineage: Bacteria > Actinomycetota > Thermoleophilia > Solirubrobacterales > 70-9 > WHSW01. The sequence goes on from JAWVFH010000055.1 coordinate 118,951, forward strand.
TCCCATCGGCCTCCAGCATCACCGCCTTGGCGAAGTCCGGGTCCGCCCGCACTTTGCTCAGCGCCTGGCCGAACAGGACCGTCACGTCGCGCCCCTTCGCGCGCGACGGTGCGCTCGCGGTCGCCGGCGCCGCCGCCACGGCGGCGGCGAGGACCAGGCAGGCGATCAGGACTCGAGGCACGGGCGGATCTTAGGCGCCCAACCTCGGCGGGCGCCTGCATGAGAGGGTAGGAGCGAAGCCCCTACCCGAGGAGGAGCAATGTCAGAGAGCGTCTATCGCGTGACCGAGGTCGTCGGCGTCAGCGCCGACTCCTGGGAGCAGGCGACGAAGAACGCGGTCGAGACCGTGGGTCAGTCCGTTCGCGAGTTGCGGATCGGCGAGGTCGTGCGTCAGGACGTGACGATCGAGGACGGCAAGGTCTCGGGATTCCGGGTTCGCCTGGGCGTCTCGTTCAAGTACGACAAGGAGTAGGGACGCGGGCGGCTAACGCCGCTCGACCACACCATCGCGATCGGTGACCGTGCCGATCCGTTGCGCCGCGGGGTAATGGCCGCGGAGCAGCTGGAGCGCGGGGTCCTCGTCGCCGGCTGCGACGACGCAGACGAAGCCGCAGCCCATGTTGAAGACCTCGTACATCTCGTCGGCGGAGACCTCGCCGAGCTCGGCGATCAGGTCGAAGACCGGCGGCACGTCGAGCGGGTCGGAGATGTCGTAGCCGACCGGAGCGGCGAGGCGGGTGAGGTTGTTGAGCCCGTCGCCGGTGATGTGGGCGAGCCCGCGCACGTCGACCTCCGATCCGAGCAGCTCCAGCACGGCGGGCACGTAGATCTCCGTCGGCGCGATCAGGATCTCGCCCAGCGGACGGCCGAGGCGGTCGTCCTCCAGCGGCACCTGGCGCAGGGCGCGACGCGCGAGCGTGTAGCCGTTCGAGTGCAGGCCCGAGGAGGGCAGCCCGATCACGGCGTCGCCGGGCTCGGCGCGCCCGCCGTCGACGATCGCGTCCAGCTCGACGAGCCCGATCGCGCTGCCGCCCAGCTCCCAGCCGGAGACGATGTCGCCGACCTGTGCGATCTCGCCGCCCGGGATCTCGATCCCGGCCCGCTCGGCCCCCCGGCGCAGGCCGACGCCGATCGCTCCGCAGACATCCGGGTCCGCGCTGCGGCAGAGGATGAAGTCGAGCATCGCGATCGGCTCGGCGCCGACGCAGATCAGGTCGTTGACGTTCATCGCGATGCAGTCGATGCCGATCGTGGTGAAATCGCCGAGGCGCTGGGCGACGAGCATCTTGGTGCCGACGCCGTCGGTGCCGAAGGCGACCCCGGTGCGCTCGTCGATCCGCAGCACGCTGGCGTAATGGCCCGGCAACGGCACAACGCGCGAGGGCTTGCCGGTCTCGATCAGCTTCAGGCTGCGGACCAGAGCCTCGACCGCGCTGTCGGCGTCGCGCTGGCTCACCCCGGTCTGGGAGTAGGCGTCGTTCACCGAGCCATTTTGACTGTGACGGCGGTCGCGAGCGCAAGCCGGTAGGCCGCATAGGGCCACAGCGCCCGGTCGCGCTCGACGAGGCCGATCAGCCGCTGCGAGGCCAGGGTGGAGACGAAGGAGGCCGCGACGCCGGCCGCCATCGCCCTTCCCAGCTCGGGAGCGACGCCGCGCCGGCGCAGCCGAGCGCCCTTGAGCAGCGTCGCGCCGACGATCACCGGCAGCGCCACCGTGCGCGACAGCAGGTTGGCGTGCTCGCGGGTGAAGCGCCGCGCTCGAGCGGCGGTCAGGGTGGCGCCGTTTCGCGACACCCCCGGGATCAGCGCCGCCGCCTGGGCGACGCCGAGCGCCAGGCCGTCGCCGGGAGCGGCGTCCCCGGGTCCGCGCTCCTGGGGCCGGGTGTCGGCCCAGAGCATCGCCACCGCTCCGGCCGCGAGCCCGGCGGCGATCGTGCGGGGCGAGCCGAGGCGGGACTCGATCTGGCGCTCGAGCGTGTAGCCGGCGAGCGCAGGGGGCACGAACGAGAGCGCCACCACGGCGGCGCGGCGGCGGTCGAAGGCGGCGAGCTCGGCGGCGATCTCACGCCGCTGTCCGATCAGCAGCGCCGCGGCGGTGCCGGCGTGCAGGGCGACCTCGAAGCTCTTGCGCGCCTCGGGGTCGATCCGGCCCCAATCCCAGCCCGCGAGGCGGGGAAGCAGCGAGAGGTGCGCCGAGCTGGAGACCGGTAGCAGCTCGGTTGGGCCCTGGAGGACGCCGAGCGCGGCCGCGCGGGCAACGGTGAGGCCGGGCGCGGCCGCGACCACTACGCCGGCTTCGGATCGCGCCGGCGCCGGATCAGCAGGTAGGCGATGCCGCCGATGATCGCCGCCGCGACCACGTAGTCGACGTACTCGAGGTTGTGGCGCCAGTCCTCCCAGTTGTCCCCGACCGAGCGCCCGACCAGCGCCAGCATCGTCACCCAGGGGATGCAGCCGAGAGTCGTGAACACCGTGAAGCGCCAGAACGGCATCCTCGCCACGCCGGCGGGCAGGGAGATGAAGGTGCGGACGATCGGCAGCATCCTGGCGACGAAGACGGTGATCTCGCCGTGGCGCTCGAACCAGCGATCCGCCCACTCCAGGTGCTTGCGGTTGATGTGGATCAGGCGGTTGCGGTCGAGCAGCTCCAGGCGCCCGTAGTAGCCGGCCGCGTAGGCGATCCACGAGCCGACCAGATTGCCGGCGACGCCGGCGACGATGATCCCGACCAGCGTCATGTCGCCGGTCGAGACGTTGAAGCCGGCGAACAGCATGATCGCCTCGCTGGGGACCGGGATGCAGGCGCTCTCCAGGACCATCAGCAGGAACACGCCGATCACGCCGACGCTGTCGATGAAGTCGGTCGCCGCGTTGACGATCGGCTCGGTGAGCGAGGCAAGCGGCAGCGCCAGATGGATGCTGAGCGGGTCCATGCGAGCCGGACACGTTACCCGCCGGCGGGCCTGGCTCCTCCGTACACTCGCTCGCGATGAATCGTTTGTCCGACCCTGTCTACAGGCGCCGGGCGCTCGAATTCGCCGCCGACGCGCTGCTCTGCGCGGCCGCCTTCGCGCTCGCCTTCCTGCTCCGCTTCATCGACGACGCGGGCCGGATCCCCGATCGCTACGTGACGATGCTCGTCGGCTCGGTCGCCTTCGTCGGGATCGGCAAGTCGCTGGTCCTCGAGCTGCTCGGCCAGCACCATCAGTGGTGGCGCTACTTCCGCCTCCCCGACCTCTGGCCCCTGGTGCGGGCGCTGGCGGTGGCGAGCGCGATCCTCGTGCTGGTCTTCGTGCTCGCGAAGCCCTACCCGGACAGCCTGCCGCGCTCGGTGGTGATCTTCGATTTCATCCTCTCCTGCGTCTTCCTCGGCGGCGCCCGGCTGGCGCGCCGCTCGATCGCCGAGCGCCCGACCCGGACCGCGCGCGTCCGCTCGCGCAGCGTGCTCGTCGTCGGCGCGGGCTCCGGGGGGCAGATGGTGGTCCGCGAGCTGCAACTCAACCCCAACATCGGGGCCCGCGCGATCGGCTTCGTCGACGACGACCCCTCGAAGCGCAACATGCGCGCGGTCGGGCTCAAGGTGCTCGGCACGACCGACGAGATCGGCCCGATCCTCGACCGCACCTCCCCGGACGAGGTCGTGATCGCGATCCCCTCGGCGCCGGGCGTCCTGCGCGGCAAGGTCGTCGCCGCCTGCCGCGATCGCGAGATCGAGGTCCGCACCCTGCCGACCGTGTTCGAGCTCCTGCGCGGCGGGGTCCAGCTCACCCGCCAGCTGCGCGAGGTCCGGGTCGAGGACGTGCTCGGGCGCGACCCGGTTGTGATGGAGCTCGACCGCGTTGGCGCCTACCTCGAGGACAAGCGCGTCCTGGTCACCGGCGCGGGCGGTTCGATCGGCTCCGAGCTCGTCCGCCAGATCGCCCGCGTGCGGCCGCGGCTACTCGTCCTCCTCGACCACGCCGAGGACAACCTCTTCCAGATCGATCGCGAGATGACCGCCAACTGGCACTTCACCCGCGTCGAGTCGGTGCTCGCCGACTGCAAGGAGGGCGACCGGATGCTCGAGGTGATGCAGCGGTTCAAGCCCGAGGTGGTCTTCCACGCCGCCGCCTACAAGCACGTCGGGCTGATGGAGACGAACCCGCTCGAGGCGCTTCGCAACAACGCGATTGCCACCCAGGTGACGGCGAAGACGGCGGCCGCGTCCGGAGCCGAGAGGTTCGTGCTGGTCTCCACCGACAAGGCCGTCAACCCGCGCACGGTGATGGGGGCCACGAAGGCGATGGCGGAGTGGATCGTCGCCGCGATCGGGGCGCGCAACCCGCAGACCAGGTTCACGATCGTCCGCTTCGGCAACGTGCTCGCCTCCTCCGGCAGCGTTGTGCCGATCTTCCGCTCGCAGATCGAGCAGGGGGGGCCGGTGACCGTCACCCATCCGGAGATGACCCGCTACTTCATGACCATCCCGGAGGCCGTCCAGCTCGTGATCCAGGCCGGCGACCTCGGCGCCGCGTCGGGCGAGGTCTACGTGCTCGAGATGGGCGAGCCGGTGAAGATCGTCGACCTGGCCCGCAACATGATCCGCCTCGCGGGCTACGAGCCCGAGACGGACATCGCGATCGAGATCATCGGTGTGCGGCCGGGGGAGAAGATCCACGAAGAGCTGTTCAACCTCGACGAGCGCCCCCAGCAGACGACCGCCGAGCGGATCGTGCGAGCGGTGCGGGCTCAATCGCTCGATCCGGACTGGGTCGAGAAGACGGTCGAGGAACTCCTGGAGCTGGTCGCCTCCGGCGACGAGGCCGGGCTGGCGGAGCACGTGGTGGCGCTGATGGGCGGCGAGGGCACGGCGCGCCACACGCTCGCCTGATCGGCAAGACTCCCGCGCTCAGCTTATGACCGACCTGATCGACCGGATCGGGCCCTTCCTCGGCATCGCCGCGTTCCTGGGCCTCGCGATCCTCGCCTTCCTGATCATCCAGCAGGCCCGTGAGGTCCGCCGGCTGAGGGAATGGGCGGGGCGCGCGCCCGAGCGCGCCGGCGAGGCGCTGGACGCCGAGGCCGCGGCGGCCGAGGCAAAGGGCGAGGAGGTCCCGGAGCCGGAGGTCGAGGAGGCGCCTCCGAGCAGAGCGGCGCTGTGGATGCGCGCAGTGCGGGCGTCCGCCGCCGAGCGCTTCGCCGCGGTCGATCGCCGCCTGCCGGTCGACCCGCGCTGGCTGCTCGCCGTGCTCGCCGCGGCGCTGGTCGCCGTCGCGGTCGTGACCAGCGGCTTCGGCCTGGTCGGTGGCGGCGACAGCGGCGACTCGCAGGGCGGTAAGCACGGCGGCGGCAAGCAGGAGCAGAAGAAGGTCGAGGTGGCCGTCCTCAACGCCACCCAGGAGGAGTCCGTCGACGGCACCGTGATCGCCGGGGTCCAGGGCCTCGCCGGCGTGGTCGCCAAGCAGGTGGTGCAACCGGTCAAGGGCTACGCCGTCGGCGAGAAGACCGACGCCTCCTCCGGGCTCGACCGGACGACGATCATGTTCGAGCCCGACAACGAGGCCGACGCGAACGCGCTCGCCGACGCGGTCACCGACCAGCTCGGCCAGCCCGAGGTGACGCCGATGATCAGCGACGTCCGCGATCTCGCGGGTGGCGCTCCGCTGGCGCTCGTCGTCGGCAGGGACAACGCCGACTTCGGCAACTAGAGGCGGCCGCCGTGCAGGTCCACGAGATCTTCGACACGGTTGGCGGTTTCATCGCGCTCGGATCGCTGCTCGGCCTCCTGCTCCTGCTTCCTCTCTATCTGTCCCAGCGCCGCGACGTCCGCCGCCTGCACGCCTGGATGGAGGGCGAGCCGGAGTACGCGGCGGAGAACCTGAAGACCAGCGAGCGGCGCCTCGACAGCGCCGAGGCGGAGCTCGAGCAGGTGCTCGGGGAGACGGCGATCGCCGAGTCCGGGACGACGCCGGCCGGCGGGATCTCGGCGGCCACCCGGGTCACGCACGAGCGACCGGCCCTCGAGCGGATCACGATGGAGCGCGCGGCGTTGCAGCCGCACCCGCGCTGGCGCCGGTTCGTCGATCGCGCGACCCAGCCCAGGATCCTGGTCGCGATCGGGCTCGGCGCTCTGCTGCTCGGGGCGGGCGCGATCTTCGTCTCCCAGCAGCTGCTCTCCAACGACGAGGGACCCCGCGGCCCCCACGTGGGGGCGATCAACCGGGCCGACGTCGAGGTGGCGGTGCTTAACGGCACCTCGATCAACGGGCTGGCGGGCAAGGTCGCCTCCGACATCGAGGCCAGCGGCTACAAGGTCGGGGCGATCACCAACACAGCGCCCGGTCTGAAGAAGACGGAGGTTCTCTTCGCCGACGGCCAGAAGGCGGCGGCCCAGAAGGTCGCTCGCGACCTCGGAGTGCAGAAGGTCGCTCCGCTCGATCACGACCTGCGCCAGCTCGCCGGGGGCGCCGATGTCGTCGTGGTCGCCGGCGAGGACCGGGCTTGAACCGCCGCGTCTCGCTGGGCGCGGTGCTGTTCTTCTGTGCGCTCGCGGCCACCCTGGTCACCGCCGTGATCGTGGTCAGGGCACGGACCCCGGACCTGGTGCTCGAGGTCACGGACCCGCCGGCCGCCAACCCGGCCGAGTTCACGCCGGGCGGCCCGCCCCCGAACGAGGTCCCGATCACCTTCTTCGTCCGCGAGGACGACGGCCACGCCCTGGTCGGGATCGTTGACAGCCACGAGAACATCGTCCGCACGCTCGATAGCGACGTCGCCCTCGCCAAGCACCGCCGCGTCACCTACACCTGGGACGGGCGCACCGACGGCGGCGAGCTCGCTCCGGCCGGCCGCTACCGGCTGGTGGTCGAGCTGCCGAGCGAGGACCGGGAGATGATCTGGCCGCGGCGGATCACCCTGCTGCCGGCAGCGATCGAGAACGCGCAAGCGGAGGCCGACTCCTCGTGAAGGCGTCGGCTCTGGAGCTGCTCGGGATGCTGGGCGCCTGCGGCGGCGCGGCGACCGCCGTAATCGCCCGCGATCGCCGGGTTCAGGTCGCGGCGATGGCGGCAGCGCTCGTGATCGCCCCGATCCTGGTCGCCGGTGACGTCTGGGACGAGCCCCGCGTGATCGACTTCCGGCACAGCCCGGCGCAGATCGCCGCCGGGGCCGTCCTCGCGATCGGCGCCCTCGTCCTCCTCACGGCCGCCTTTCGCCGCTGGCCCGGTGCGTTCCCCGTCCTGGCCGTCGCCGTCCTGCCCCTGCGGGTCCCGCTCGAGATCGGCGGCGAGACCGCGAACCTCCTGGTCCCGCTCTACCTGGTGATCGCCGCCGGCGTGATCGCCAGGGCGCGGGTCGAGCGGCCGCCGCGCTCCGAGGATGCCTGGCCGACCCGGCTGCGCTGGGCGCTCGGTGCGACCCTGGTCCTCTACGCGATCCAGGCGAGCTACTCGGTGGACGTGCCGAACGCGATCGAGAACATCGGCTTCTTCCTCACCCCGTTCGCCGTCCTCTTCGCGCTGCTCGCCGACCTCGACTGGTCGGCGGCGCTGCTGCGAAGAACGCTGATCGCGGTCGCCGCCGTCGCCGCCGCCTGCGCGCTCGTCGGCATCTACCAGTACTTCGCCCGCGACCTGTTCCTCAACCCGGAGCTCTTCGACGCCAACGAGCTGCACGTCTACTTCCGCGTCAACTCGGTCTTCTTCGATCCCAACGTCTTCGGCCGCTACCTGGCGCTGGCGTTGGCCGCGATCGCCGCCTGTCTCGCCTGGGGGGGCGAGCGCCGCGAGCTCGGGATCGGCGTCGCCGCCTTCGCCCTGATCCTCGCCTGTCTCGCCCTCAGCTACTCGCTGACCAGCTTCGCGGCCCTGATCGCCGGTCTCGCCACCGTCGGGATCCTGCGCTGGCGCTGGCGCGGGGCGGCCGCGATCGCCGCCTTCGGCGTCGTTTCGCTGGCGGCCCTGCTGATCGCCGGCGGCACCCCGACCTCCGACATCCAGACCGACCGCAGCATCGACAGCGGTCACTCCGACCTCGCCCGCGGGGGCCTGGTGCTGTTCGGCCTGCTCGATCCCGAGCCGCCCGGCGCGGGGGTGGCGCGCCCGCCGCTCGCCGGCGAGGACGTCGGACGCCCGATCGCCGGCTACGGCTCCGGCTCCTTCGGGCGCGCCTTCTTCGATCACATCGAGCCGGCGCGGACCACCGTGTCGCACTCGGAGCCGATCACCGTCGCCGCCGAGCAGGGGGTGATCGGCCTGATGGTCTACGTCGCCCTGCTCGTCTGCGCGCTGGCGACGGTGCTCGGAGCCTCCGCCGGCGCCTCGCTCGCCCGCGCCGCCGTCGCGGCGTGCTTCGTCGCCATCCTGGTCGACAGCCTCGGCTACACGGGCTTCGCGATCGATCCCGCGATGTGGGCGCTGCTCGGCCTCGGGGTCGCCCTGCGGCGGAGTCCGCCCGGCTCCTCGGCGACCATTCCGGCCTAGATGAATGATTCCCAATCCCCGCGCACCCGGATGACGCACGGATACCGTCGCCGGGTCGGGCCCGTCGGGACTCGCCCATGCCCACCGGCATGGCCTTCGCCCGCCGGCCACGCCCGGCTCGGTCCCGCGCGCCCCCGGGCACACGCTGATCAGGAATCAGTCATCTAGATGTCCGAGTACCTGCGCCGCCTCGCGACCACCGGGGCCGCCTACACGGCCTCGAGCGTGCTCTCGAAGCTCATCGCGGTCGCGCTGCTGCCGCTCTACACGGCCTATCTGACGCCCAGCGACTACGGCGCCGCCGAGGTCGTGTTCGCCTCGGTGATCGCGATCAGCATCGTGGTCCGCCTCGGTCTGATCGAGGCGCTTCTGCGCTTCTACTACCTGCCCGGGATCGATCGCGGCGCCGTCGTCAGGACCGGCTTCGCGGCGCTGTTCTGGGCGACGACGGCCGGGGCGCTGGTCGCGCTCCCGTTCGCCGAGCCGATCTCCCGGGCGCTGCTCGACCACGCTGACCCGGCGCTGGTCCGGATCGGCGTCCTCGGCCTCTGGACGCTGACCCTGTGGGAGTACGCGCTCACCCTGCTGCGGGTCGACGAGCGCGCCCGCGCCTACTTCGGGCTCACGGTGCTCAACGTCCTGGCGACGATTCCGGTCACCGTCTGGCTCGTAGTGGTCGAAGACGAGGGCGCCGCCGGGATCCTCTGGGGCACCTTCGGCACCGGTGTCGCCTTCCTCGCCGTGCAGCTCTGGCGCGAGCGGCGCCGGCTCTCGCTCGCGTTCGAAGCGACGCTGCTGCGGCGGATGATCCGCTTCGGCCTGCCGACGATGCCTGCCGAGCTCACCCTCTACTCCCTCAACTTCATCGACCGGATCCTGATCGTCCGCCTCGCCGGCCTCGCCGAGGCCGGCCTCTACGCGCTGGCGATCAAGTTCGCCCAGGGAATCAACGTGCTGGCCCGCGGGTTCCAGCTCGCCTTCCCGCCCCTCGCCTACTCGATCGCCGACGACGACGAGGCGCGGCGCGCCTACAGCCTGATCCTCACCTGGTTCGCCGCCGTCTGCGCCTTCGCCGTCGCCGGGCTCTGGCTGCTGTCGCGCTGGATCGTCGAGCTGCTGGCGGCGCCCGAGTTCTTCGCGGCCCACGAGGCGATCGGGCTGCTCGCGACCGGGGTTTCGCTCTACGCCATCTACCTGGTGCTGGTGGTGATCCTCGGCCGCACCGGGCGGACCGAGTTCAACCTCCCGGCGACGGTCGCCGGAACGGTCGTCAACATCGTCCTCAACCTGATCCTGATCCCCTCGCAGGGCATCGTCGGCGCCGGGATCGCGCTCGTCGCCTCCTACCTCGTGGTCCTCGTGCTCATGTACGCGCTCACTCAGCGCCTCTTCCCCGTCCCCTACGAATGGGGCCGGCTGGCGCTGCTGGTCGGTGTCACGGCGGCGACCGTCGCCGCCGGCGAGCTGCTGCTGCCGACCCACGGTTTCGTCGGCTTCGCGACCCGGACGCTGCTCTGGCTGGCGATGCCGCTGATCCTGCTCGCGACCGGCTTCCTGACCGCCGAGGAGCGGACCGGGATCCGGGCGATGCTGCGCCCGGCGGCGGTGCTCGAGCGGTTGCAGGCCGCCGCGGCACGGCCGGCGTCGCCGGAGGACGAGGACGCCGGTTATGCGGCGGAGGTCTACGAGTCGGTGCGGGCCGACGAGGATCTGCGTTGAGCCCGGCGAAGCTGGTAGCTGAGAGCCATGATCGCCTACGTCCCGCCGCTGCTGTTCGTCCTCTCCTGGGTCTTCGCCCTGATCGGCTGGGACGCCCCGGGCGCCAACTCCTCGACGCCCTTCGACGAGCAGGCGCTGCGCTGGATCCTCTTCCTCGGCATGGGCTGGAGCCTGGCCGGCGGCTCGCTCAGCCACACGGTCTTCGCACGCGACACCGCGAAATCGATCGGCTGGGAGACGAACGGCTTTCAGTACGAGGTTGGGTTCGCGAGCCTCGGCATCGGCCTCGCCGGGATCTACGTCGCCAATCACACCGACTCCGTCGCCTGGGTGGCCGCCTCGCTGGCCGGTGGCATCTTCCTGCTGCTCGCCGGCGCCAACCACGTGGTCGAGATCTTCCGCGACCGCAACTACGCGCCCGGCAACACGGCGATCCTGATCAGCGACTTCGGCATCCCGATCTCGCTGCTCGCCCTGCTGCTCGCCACCAACGCGATCTAGCCGCCCGCCTGCCCCGTCCAGCGCTCGCCCTGCGCGAGCCGCGCGAAGCCCACCCAGAGCGCGTTCATCGCCGCCGCGACGACCTGCTCGCGCGGAACCTGACGATGGTCGTACCACCACAGCGCCAGGCCGGCAATCGCGGAGCGCAGCAGCTCGATGACCATCTCGCGGGCGACGCGCTCGTCCGATCCGGCGATCGCTCCGGCGCCGGGCAGGGTTTCGAGTAGCGGCAGCAGGCCGGCGCTGCTCTGCGCCTGGATCTCGCGATGGACGGCCTGGACCTCGGGCTCCCCCGTGGTGTCGCGGAAGATCATCCGCCAGGCATAGGGATGCGCTTCGACGTACGCGAACCAGGCGTCGAGCGCCTGGGGGATGCGCACCTCCGGCGGCGAATCGCCGGCCAGGTTGCGGCGCCAGACCTCGCGCATCTCCCCCAGATGGCGAGCCAGCAGACGCGCGTGCAGGTCGGCCTTCGAGTCGAAGTGGTCGTAGACGACCGGCGCCGAGACGCCCGAGCGCCTCGCGATCTCGTCGATCGTCGCCGCGCCGTAGCCGCGCTCGGCGAAGACCTCGGTCGCCACGCGCTCGATCACCTCGCGGCGCTCTTCCTTCGCTAACCTAATAGCCGTTAGGTTAACCCTCGCTGAGGATGATCGGAGCTCAGGTGTCCGCAGAAGCAGTCGTCACAGCGTCACGGCCGTGGGCGCTGATCCAGAAGGGGGTCCTGGCGATCTGCGTCTTCCAGCTCGGCTGGGCGACAGCCGGCCTGATCGCCGAGCCCAGCTTCCACTTCGGCGACGGGGCGCCGACGCAGACCGTGCTCTGGGTCGACTTCAACGGGGTCCACGCGCTCTCGGGATTCCTCCTCTTCGGCCCCGGCCTGCTGGCGGCAGCCCGCAAGGGCTGGGCGCTCGTGTACGCGTACGCGGCCGCTGGGGCGCTGATCGTGACCGGGCTCTGGGCGCTCGCCAGCACGGCGCCGGCCTCCGTGTTCAGCTTTCCCAACAACGAGCGCGACGCGGTCCTCCACATCGGCACGGGCGTGCTCTTCCTCGCTCTGGCGCTGATTCAGCTGCGCCGCGATCGCGCCGAGTTGTAGGCCTCAGCGGCCTCGCGCAGACCCTCGCCACGTTCCGGGCGCAGCGCCTGGCGGGCGTGCAGCCAATACAGGCCCGGCTCGTGGCCGGGGAGGGCCAGCGCCGCCAGGGCGCGCAGCGCGTAGGACCAGGCGGCGAGTAGGCCGGCGATTCGCGCGCTGGTGGCGCCGTGGTGCTTTCGCAGGTAGCGGTCGCGGCCGCGGTGGAACTCGACGATCCGCCGCTCGCGCGCCTGGCGGTCGGTGGCCAGCTGCTCGTGGTGGACGACCTCGGCCCCGGGCACGTGGATGATCTTCCAGCCGGCGTCACCGAGGCGCTTGCAGAAGTCGGTCTCGTCGGAGTAGACGAAGAAGGCGGGGTCGAGCCAGCCGACCTGCTCCGCCGCTTCGCGGCGGACGAGCATCGCCGCCGACTGCACCCAGCCGACCTCGCGGGTCTCGCCGCCGCCGCTCTGGGTGACCAGGAGCCGGTGCAGGAAGAGGGCCGATGCGATCGAGGTGCCGAGGCCCGGCAGGCGCCATGCGCACGGCTGCGGCCGGCCGTCCGGATCGAGCAGGCGGGCCCCCGCGGCCCCGGCGCCGGGGTCGGCCCGGATCGCCTCGACCAGCGCCTCGACCGCGCCGGCGCGCAGCTCCGAGTCCTCGTTCAGCAGCAGGCAGAGCTCGCCCCGCGCCTCGGCGAGCAGCATGCTGTCCAGCGCCGCCTTGCCCTCCCGTCGCTCGCCGCGGATCAGCCGCAGGCGCTCGCCGAGCCCCTCCGGAGACGCGTTCCAGCTCGCGACCGCGTCGGCGGAGCCGTCGTCGGAGGCGTTGTCCACGACCAGAACCTCGCTCTCGATCGCGGCCGGGCCGTGGTCGCGGATCGAGGCCAGGCAGGCGAGCAGCAGCTCGCGGCCGTTGGTATTGACGACGCAGTAGGAGAGCTCCACCGGAAGAATCGTTCCTGATGCGCGTCCAAGTCGTCGATCCCCCCGCGTTCACGCCACCTTACGACCGCGCACTCTGCGCGGCGCTCGCCGCTGCCGGCGCCGACGTCGAGCTGGTCACGAGCCGGTTCGAGTACGGCCCCGTGGCCGAGCCGCAGGGCTACGAGGTGACCGAGCTCTTCTACCCCCGCTCCACCGCCCGCGGCCTGGAGGCGCGCGGCCGCCGCGGCCTGCGGCTCGCCGAGCACGTCCCCGGGATGCGCCGCCTGCGTGCTCACGCCGCCGATGCCGACGTCGTCCACATCCAATGGCTCAGCGTCCCCGATCTAGACCGGTTTCTGCTGCCGCCGCGCCCCCGCGCGTTCACGCTCCACTACCCGCTGCCGCCGTCGGCCCGCGCCCGCGCCCGCCAGCGGGCGTTGCTCTCGCGAATGGACGCCCTGATCGCCCACTCCGAGCACGGGGCCGGCGAGCTGCGCGGCCTCGTCGCCGACCCGACCCGCGTGCACCACATCGCGCACGGAGCCTTCGAGCACCTGACCCGCCAGCCGGATGAGCGGCCGCTCCCGGACGAGCTGGCGGCGGTCGAGGGGCCGGTGATCCTCTGCTTCGGCCTGATCCGCCCGTACAAGGGCGTCGACGTGCTGCTGGAGGCGTTCGCGGAGCTCTCGGGCGCCGAGCTGTGGATCGTCGGCATGCCCCGCATGGACATGGCGCCGCTGCGGCGGCTGGCCGACGCCTCCGGGGGGACGGTGCGCTTCGTCGATCGGTTCATCACCGATCCGGAGATCCCGGCCTACTTCCGCCGCGCCGACATCGTCGCCCTGCCCTACCGGGCGATCGAGCAGTCGGGCGTGCTCTACACGGCGCTCGCCTTCGGCAACGCGATCGTCGCCAGCGCGATCGGAGGTTTCACCGAGGTCGGAGAGCGCGACGGGGCGCTGCGCCTGGTCGCGCCGGGCGACCCGGCCGCGCTCGCCGCCGCGCTCGCCGAGCTGATCGCCGACCCCCGCAAGCGTGCCGAGCTCGCCGCCGCCGCGGCCGCCGCGGCGGCGGGCCCGTACTCGTGGCCGCAGATCGCCGCCCGCACGCTTGACCTCTATCGCCGGCTGGCGCCCGGATAATCCGCCGATGCAGGTGCTCGAGATCGTCTTCTGGGTTGCCGCCGGGTTGCTCGTTTACACCCACCTCGGCTATCCGCTGCTGCTCGCTGCGATCGCCCGCCGCCGCCCGGGCCCGGCGCCGCCGCCCGGAGCGCAGCCGTCGGTCTCCCTGATCGTCGCCGCTCATGACGAGGAGCTCGTGATCGCGGCCAAGGTCGCCAACGCCCTCGCCCTCGACTATCCGCGCGAGCTGCTCGAGGTGATCGTCGCCTCCGACGGCTCCGACGACCGCACGGCGGAGCTCGCCCGCGAGGCCGGCGCCGACCTCGTGCTCGAGCTGCCGCGGGCGGGCAAGGTCCCGGCGCAGAACGCCGCCGCCGAGCGCGCCCGCGGCGAGCTGCTCGCCTTCAGCGACGCGAACGCCAGCTGGCACTCCGACGCCCTGCGCGAGCTGGTCGCTTCGTTCGCCGACCCGCGGGTCGCCTATGCCTGCGGCCAGACCCGGCTGCTCGACCAGGGTGGCTCCAACCAGGAGGGCGCCTATTGGCGCTACGAGCTCGCGATCCGGGCCCACGAGTCGGCGCTCGCCGGGGTGACCGCGGGCAACGGCGCGATCTACGCGGTCCGCGCCTCGGACTACCTGCCGCTCGGCCCGGCCGCCAGCCACGACCTCTCCTTCCCGTTCATGCTCACCAAGCGCGGCAAGCGCGCCGTCTACGCGCCCGGGGCGATCTCGGAGGAGAAGATGATCGCCACCACCGAGGGCGAGTTCGCGCGCAAGCGGCGGATGATGCGCGGGATCTACGACGAGGTCGTCCGCGACGGGATGCTCGCCCCGCGCGGCTACGGCGCGACCTACGCGTTCGAGATCTACAGCCACCGCGGCCTGCGCTACGCCTCGCCGATCCTGCACCTGGTCACGCTCGGCGCCAACCTCGCCCTGCTCGACGCCTCGCCGGTCTACGCGGTCACGCTCGCCGCCCAGCTGCTGCTCCTGGTCGCCGCGGCGCTGGCCGGCGCTGTGCCGCTGGCGCCGTTGCGAATCGCGCGTTACTACGTGCTGATGACCGCCTCGATCGTGGCCGGCTTCTGGGATCGGATCCGCCACGGCACGCCGGGCGCCTGGGAGAAGGCCGAGGGAACGCGGTGAGTCGCGCGCTCGACCTGCTGATCGCCGGCCTCGCGCTGGTGCTGGCGGCGCCGCTGCTCGCCCTCGCCGCGGTCGCGATCAAGATCGACAGCCGCGGCCCGGTCTTCTACATGGCCCGCCGCGCCGGCCGTGACGGGGCGCCGTTCGACCTCTACAAGCTGCGGACCATGCACACCGGGAACGACCCGGTGGGCGTCGGGACGCCGGTCCTTGCCGGCGACCCCCGCGTGACCCGTGTCGGCGGCTTCCTCCGCCGCTTCTCGCTCGACGAGCTGCCGAACCTGATCAACGTGATCCGCGGCGAGATGTCGGTGGTCGGCCCCCGGCCGACGCTGTCCGCTCAGGTCAACGACTACACGCCGCGCCAGCGCCGCCGGCTCGAGGTCAAGCCGGGGCTCACCGGCTGGGCCCAGGTCAACGGCCGCGCCGGAATCCCCTGGGACGAGCGGATCGAGCTCGACGTCTGGTACGTCGAGCACCGCTCGACCGGGCTCGACCTACGGATCCTGGCCCGCACAGCCCGCCTCCTGCTCACCGGCCACGGGCTCTACGGGTAGCTTGTCGCCGATGGCCGGCGCCGAGGTCAAGCTGCGCGACTTCCGCCCCGCCGACGCCGAGGCGGTGCACCGCTGGTTCAACGACGAGCGCGTCACCGCCGATCTGGTCGGCAGCCGCGACTCGTTCACGCTCGAGAACGCCGCCGGCTGGGTCGAGCGCGCGATCGACACCTCCGAGGACCGCAAGTGGGCGATCACGATCGACGGCGACGACGCCGCGGTCGGCTTCGTCGCCCTCTTCGGCCTCGGGCGCCAGCTCGGGCCCGAGCTGGCCGTGCTGGTCGGCGAGCCGGGCGCCTGGGGCAAGGGCGTCGCGCGCGAGGCCGAGCGCCAGGCATGCAACCGGGCCTTCGCCGACCATGACGCCCACCGGATCCACGCGGAGATCCCGGCCACCAACGAGGCCGCGCAGAAGGTGGTCACCTTCCTCGGCTTTCGCTGCGAGGGCGTGATGCGGGCGGCGATCCGCCGCGGCGAGGAGCGGATCGACAACCAGGTCTGGGGCCTTTTGCCCGAGGACTTCACCGGGTGGGACTGACCGCCGAGCTGCTGGCCGACGGGGGTGCGGCGGCCGAGAGCGATGACCTGTTCCGCTGCCGCGCCTTCCTCGAGGCGGAAGGCGTCACCCACACCCTGCGGATCGACTCGCCCGAGCGGACCGCGCGGGTGCCGCTGATCGTGCGCGAGATCGAGGGCACGGAGAGGCTCGACGCGATCTCCCCCTACGGCTACCCGGGGGCACTGGTCGGGGGAACCGGTGCGCCGCCGTCACCGGACGACGTCGACTGGTCGCCGACCGGCCTGGTCAGCGTCTTCGCACGGGAGCGGCTCGCGGCCGAGCCCTGGCTCGACGGCGCCTCCGAACGCTCCCGGGTGCTGGTCCACGACCCCGCCGCCGAGCGCCGGGTCCGCCCGCGCCTGGCGGAGCAGATCCGCGCCAACGAGCGCGACGGCTGGGCGGTCGAGGCGGTCCCCGGGCCGGCCGCGGAGATCGCCGACCGCGCGGCCTTCGCCGCCGCCTACGAGCAGACGATGCGCCGCGCCCGCGCCGCCGAGCGCTACTTCTTCGCCGCCGAGTACTTCGACGCCGTGCTCTCCTTCGAGCGCAGCTGGCTGGTCGTCGCCCGCCGCAACGGCGAGGTCGGCGCCGCGGCGATCGCCGCGCTCAGCGACGCGATCCTCCACTACTACCTCGGCGGCACCGCCGATGCGGCCCGCGCCGCCTCGCCGTTCAAGAACGTCGTCGCCGCGATGCTCGACCTCGCCGACGAGCTCGAGTTGCGCCTCAACCTCGGCGGCGGCATCACCTCGGGGGACGGCCTCGAAGCCTTCAAGCGCGGCTTCGCCAACGCCGAGCTGCCCTTCCACACCCACGAGATCGTCTGCGACCCCGCGGCCTACGCCGAGCTCGCCGGCGGACGTGACCCAAGCGGCTATTTCCCGGCCTACCGGGCCAGCTGAGCTAGCCCGGCCCGACGCCGCCGCCGCCACCGCCGGGCGGCTCGGTCGGCGACGGCTCGGGCCCGCCGAACTGCTCGATCCGGTCCTGGATCTTGCGGCGGATCCCGGGGATCAGGGCGTCCAGGGCCTCGCCCGGGCAGGCGGTGAGGCCGATCGTGCCGTGGCCGAAGACCTCGTTCAGCCGCACCCGCTTCCCGGACGGATAACGGCTCAGCTCCCCGCCTCCGGAGACGAGCGTCGTCTTGCCGACCGCGTCGACGCCGGCCAGCGCCAGCCTCCAGGCGAGGTAGTTGACGATCGCCCTCCTCGCGCCCTGCGACGGGGCCTCCGTCGTGTGCGTCCCGATCGAGGCGACCGCCGCCGTCTGGTCGTTGAAGCCCTGGGCCTGGGCGCCGACGACGGCCTTGCTCAGCCCGCCCGCCCGCCCCTGGTAGGTGTTGCCGAAGCGGTCGACCAGCGCCTGATAGCCGATGTCGTTCCAGCCGTTGGCGTTGCGGTGGTAGCGGCAGATGCCGAGCACGATCTCGGGCGCCTCCGCCTCGGAGTAGTCGTTGGCGGTCACCGTGTGGTGGATGACGCCGGCCTTGACGACCCCGTAGTCCGGCCGCTCACGGGGCGGGCAGCCGCCCTGGGCCAGGTCGGCGCCCCACTCGGCGCGGGTGACGATCTGGGGACGCGTCGGCGTGGCGTCGGCGGAGGGCTGCAGGAACCCGGTCGCAGAGATGAAGGCTGAGTTGATCGCCTCCCTCGCCCCGGTCAGCAGCCCGGAGGCGGTGCTGGTGGTGCCGGAGACGTTGACGTAGTGGAGCCGGCCCGACGGCCTCCAGCCGCGGGCGCGGACCTGGAGCTCGTCGGCGCCGCCGAAGTAGATCGGGTTGCCGTCCTCGGTCTCAACCCACTCGCTCCACTCGCCGCCGGCGTCGCGGCCGCGGATCTCCAGCGGGCGCATCTCGCCCGCCAGGCCGGCGAGGTCGAAGCGCTCCGGGGCGACGATCACCGGCGAGCGGTAGCTGACCGGGCCGGTGCCCGCGCGCCGCGGCGAGCGCAGGAGCTGCTGCTTGGCGAGCCCGGGGGACGGCTCGACCACGGGCAGGCGCTGTTCGAAGTCGACGGCGCCCGGGAAGTAGCGGTGCGCGGACAGGGCCGGGGCCGCAACCCAGGCAAGGGCCAGCGCCAGCAACCCCCCCGCCAGGTATCGCGTCGCGATTCGCACCTACGTCTCCAACACGCCTCGGTGGGCGACGATTCGCCCCGCCGTCCAGAGTTGCAGGTTTGCAGGAGTTTCGCGGGCGATTCAGCCCGCGACCGAGAGCGGCAGCGGCTCCGGGCCGAGCCCGAGGTACGTGTCGCGGAAGTCACGAACCGCGTCCAGCGTCGCCGCGCCCTCGTACTTCGGGCAGCCCATCAGCTGCGTCCAGGCGGTCGTTGCGACCGCGTAGGGCATCTTCGAGTTCGGGAACAGCAGCACCCCGTCGGAACGCTGGTCGAAGACGCCCTTGAGGGCCAGCTGGTCGGCCTCCGGCAGGTCGGGCGAGTACTGGATCTCGACCCGTCCGTGCTCAAGCGAGTGCAGGAACCACCACTCTTCGGGCATCTCGCTGTAGGCGCCGTCGGCCATCTGCTGGGGATTGTGGTTGCCCGAGGTCGGCGGGTTGGTGCCGTAGTTGGGGATGTCCTTCGCGTCGGTGATGTGCGTGTGGCCCTCGTCGGGAAGGTCGAGCTTCAGCTCGCAGCCGGCATCGTCGGCCGCGGTCTGCAGGTCGCCCTGCTTGAGGGGCGGCGGCGGGGTCCCGGTGCGCCCGTCGGGGGTGACGTCGTGAAGGAAGCCGCTGTTGACCTGGATGTGAGCCGCTGCCGGGATGTCCTGGCCGTTCACCTGGTTGGTGCCGCTGCCACCGCTGCTGCCGACCACGATCACGAGCCCGACGACGACGGCCAGCGTCAGGACTCCGGCGGCGCCGTAGCCGATCAGCAGGCGGCGGCGGTCAGCGGAGGCGGCCGCCTGCTCGGCGGCGACCCGCTCGGCGCGCCGGCGTTCGCGTTCTGACTTGCTCGACATCGACGGCGCAGGGTAGCGGACAACCTTCAGCCGAACTCAAGGCCCGGTGCGGGTTTCAGCCCGGTGTGCCCGCCGCGCTCTCCGCCTGCTCCTCGGCGTAAACCGCGCCGATGAACTCGGCCAGCTCGGCGTCGAGGCGACCGGGGTTGACGCGCCACTCGAAGATCGACTCCGCGTTGACGAGCCGGGCGCGCGGCATCTCCTCGACCAGCATGTCCGAGTCGGTGAACGGATGCAGGGGATCGGCGGGATGGCCGATCACGAGCGCCGGCAGCCCGATCAGCTCGCGCTCCTCGCGCGGCGGCGCCGTGCGGCCGAACAGGATTCCCTCGAGCACCGCCTCCGACGACTCCGGCGGTCGCCGGGTCCAGTCGAGCGCCAGGTCAACCAGGTAGTGCGAGCGCGGGATGCGATTGGTGACCAGCGCCACGCCCCGCAGCACCGGCTTGGCGATACGCAGGGTCAGCAGGATCGGCAGGAAGATCAGCCCGGCGGCGATCAGCGCGTTGTCGAGCACCGGCATCTCGATGAACAGCCCGCGGGCGACGCGCGGGTGGCGGGTCGCCATCTCCAGCGCGGCGTTCGCCCCCAGCGAGGTGCCGCCGACGATCGGGCGGTCGAGCTCGAGGTGGTCGACCAGCGCCGCCAGCTGGTCCCCGAACCCGGGCATGTTGTACGCGCGCATGTCGGTGGGCTTGTCCGAGGCACCGTGCCCCAGCAGATCGACCGTGACCACCCGGAACCCGCGCGAGGCCATCTCCGGCGCGAGGTTGTCGTACATGTGCCTGTTCATCAACAGGCCGTGCGCGAGCACGAGGACCCGCTCACCCTCGCCGTACTCGGCGAACGCGATCCGGTGCCCGTTGAAGCGGAACGAACCCTCCGTGGCCATGGCGGGAATTCTTGCGACCGCGTCGGTCGCCCTGGACCTAAGCGCGGGCCGCGGCGGACTCGTCGCCCGAAGCGCGCTCCCAGGGCCGCGACGCCCGGAGCGCCGCGAGCACGGCGCGGGTGCCGGGCGCGCGGTTGAGAGCGATGAAGTGGATGCCGGGCGCCCCGGCCGCGAGCAGTTCGTCGCACTGGCGGGCGGCGTAGGCGACCCCGAGCAGCGCCTCGGCCTCCTCGTCGCCACCGAGTGCTTCCATCGAAGCGGATAGCTCCGCGGGGATCTCGGCGTCGCAGAGCTTGCAGATCCGCGCCACCTGGCCGAAGCTGGTAATCGGGATCACGCCGGGGATGATCGGTACGTCGATCCCGATCTCCCGAGCGGCGGCGACGAAGTCGAAGTACACACGGTTGTCGAAGAACAGCTGCGTGATCAGGAAGCGGGCACCGGCGTCGACCTTCGTCTTCAGGTAACGAAGATCGGTCTGGAGGTCCGGGGCCTCCGGGTGGACCTCGGGGAAGCAGGCGCCACCGAGCGTGAAGTCGTAATCATCGCTAATGAACGAGGTCAGCTCGGCCGCACTTGAGAGCCCGTCCTCCGGAGCCTCGAAGTTCGCCTCACCTCGCGGCGGGTCGCCGCGGAGCGCCATCACGTTCTCGATTCCGGCGTCTCGAAAGCGGTCGAGGATCGTTCGCAGCCCGTTACGAGTCTCGCCGACGCAGCTCAGGTGCGCCATCGCCTCGAGCCCGTACTGAGACTTCATCCGCTCGACCATCTCCACGGTCCCGTCGCGGGTCGATCCACCCGCTCCGTAGGTGACCGATACATAGTCGGGCTCGAGGGGCTTGAGCGCCTCGACGGTCTCGATGAGCATCGAGAGGCCATCCTCGCTACGAGGCGGGAAGAACTCGACCGAGAACACCGGCCGCTGGGTTGCGAGCAACTCGTCGATGCGCATGGCCGCGGATGGTAGAGGGCATAAACTCGACGCCATGGCGGTTGAGCCCACGCCTGATCTCGCCGTTGAGCTGGTCGGCGTCGAGAAGCGGTTCGGCAAGGCGCAGGTCCTGCACGGCGTCGACCTCGAGGTCCCGCGCGGTGAGATCACGGTCCTGCTCGGGCCGTCGGGCGCCGGCAAGACGGTCACGATCAGCCACATCGTCGGCCTGATCAACCCCGACAAGGGCTGGGTCTTCGTCGAGGGCAAGAACCTCGCCAAGATCTCCGACGAGGACCTCTACGCGCTGCGCCAGCGGATGGCGGTCGTCCTCCAGGGGACGTTGCCCTTCACCTGCGGCCTCTTCTTCTCGCTCAACGTCTACGAGAACGTCGCCTTCGCCCTTCGGCAGCGAAACCGCTGGTCGGAGGCGCAGGTCAACGAGGTGACGATGACCCACCTCGGCATGGTCGGCCTGCGCGACCGCGCCGAGGCGATGCCCGACGAGCTCTCCGCCGGGATGTGCAAGCGGGTGGCGATCGCCCGGGCGCTGGCGCTCGAGGCGCAGCTGGTGATCATCGACGACTTCGACTCGGGGATCGACGGTGTCCGCCTCGGGCTGCTCTGCGAGATGATCGCCGACGTTCAGCGTGAGTCCGGCGCCGCCTTCTTCGTCTCGACCCACAGCATGAGCGCCGCCCGCGAGCTGGCCGACAACGTCGCCGTGATCCACGAAGGGCGGATCGTCTCCAGCGGTCCCGCCGCGGAGATCCTCGACTCGGACGAGCCCCTCGTGCGCCAGCTGGTCACCGGTGGGACCTCGGGGCCGATCACGCTGCGCGACGTCTGAGCCGCCGTGGCTGACATCGGCGAGAAGCTGAAGCTGCTGATGGGCAAGGGCGGCGGCCCGCTGGGCGGCCTGATGGGCGGGCCGACTCAGGAAGCCGGCGTCCAGGTGGTGCTCGCCTGGCTCGAGCGCAACGCGCCCTCCTAGTCCGGCTGGCCCCAGGCCCGATTTGGCGACTTTCGGTCGCATACCGACCGAAACTCGCCAATGCACGGTTCGCGCACTCCTCTCGCCTTGCTGCTTTCGTCCCTAGCTCGAGGGTTTGCGGTGGGCGATCTTCGCCGTCGCCTGGGCTGTCGGCATCACCGAGACCTCGTCGATGTCGACGTGGCCGGGGCGGGTGACGCAGAAGGCGATCAGCTCGGCGACGTCGGCTGCGCTCAGCGGCTCGAGGCCTTCTTAGACGCCGGCGGCGCGCTCGGCGTCGCCGTCGAAGCGCACCAGCGCGAACTCGGTCTCGACCATCCCGGGCGCGACCAGGGTCACCCGGATGCCCTCGCGGTGGAGCTCGAGCCGCAGCGTGCGGGCGATCGCGTGGGCGCCGTGCTTGGCCGCGGTGTAGCCGCCGCCGCCCTCGTAGACCTCCTCCCCGGCGATCGAGCCGACGATGACGATGATCGGGTCGATGCCCTGACGTAGCGCCGGCAGCAGCGCCTTCGTCACCCGGACGACGCCGAGCACGTTCGACTCGAACATCTCGCGCCAGCGCTCCTCGTCGGCCTTGGCGACCGGCTCCAGGCCGAGCGCCCCACCCGCGCTGTGGACGATCACGTCGACGGCCGGCAGCCCGGCCGCCAGCCGATCGACCGAATGGGCGTCGGTGACGTCGAGCACCATCGCCCGGCCACCGACCTCCGCCGCCAGCGCCTCGCAGCGCCCGACCCGGCGGGCTGCCGCCACGGTCTCGAACCCGGCCTCGGCCAGCGCCCGAACGGCCGCCTCGCCGATCCCGCTCGAGGCGCCGGTGACCAGCGCGACCCGCTTTCTGCCCTCGCCCTCGCCGCCGCCCTCGCTCATTGGGTCGGAGGCTAGATCAGCGGCTCGGTACTCGCTCGCGGTTGATCGCCTGGGCGCGGACGTCGCGCGCGCAGAACGGCACCTTGTTCCAGCGCTTCTTCGAGAACGCCTTCGTGTAGTCGGCCGCGTGCGGCGAGGACTGGTTCTCCGACTCGCTGTAGGTGACGAAGCTGAGCTCGCGCACCGGGCAGCCGTGCTTGGCCCAGGTCATCGCGGCGATGAAGCTCGAGCCGTGCGGGACGTTCGGGTAGCCGGCGTGAGGGTCCCAGCTGACGTTGATCGCGTTGAAGACGCCGAGCGTTCCCGGGCCACCGTGGATCGGGATCTTCTTGCCGCCCCGGGTCTCGTACTGGAAGTCGCGCAGGGTGCCGTCGAGCGGGATCCCCGCCCCGTCGAGATCGGTGACCGCGTCCGCGAGCGCCTTGCCGACCGCCGCGTTGTCGGTGTTCAGCCCGCGCGGGGTGTTGACCGGGTCGGAGGCCGAGAAGGGGACGTCGAAGATCGCCTCCGACCCCTCCGCGTAGCCGCTGGAAACGCCGGTCGGCAGCGAGGTGAAGTTGCCGAGCAGCCGCGAGGCGAAACGGCGGAACAGGATCGCCCCCGCGGAGTCGAGGTTGTCGTGCACGTCCCAGCCGGCGAGCACCGGGCAGGCCCCGCTGACGTCCACCGGCCCGGAGCTGCCGGCGAGGGTCGGGTTCTGCTCGCAGAACGCGACGAGCTCGTCCCGCCACAGCTCGCCCGCGTACTGGCGGTTGCCGAGCGCCACCTTGGCGAGCTTGCGGAGGGTGAAGCCCTTGCCGGGGAGGCCGTCGGTGCCGGCGATCCGCTCCTGGATCATCGTCAGCCCGAGCCTGGTCCGCAGCGAGCGCGTCGTCTGCTCGTCGCCGATCACCCGGTCGTAGCCGGTCAGCGGCTGCTCGGGGTTGGCGAGCCAGTGGCTGTCGTTGCCGTTCTCGACGTAGTCGCGGCGGAAGAGCCGCGGGATGGCCGCCGGGCCGAAGATCCCCGGGACGACGGCGTCGGGGTCGGTGTCCCAGTTGCAGGCCGAGCGCGAGCCGTCGAGGATGGGGATCCCGGTGAGCGGGAAGACGGTCAGCCCGAGCGCCCCAGAGCAGTTGGTCGCCTTCTCGTCGGGGACGTTGGGAATCGCGCCGTCCATCGTGTAGTAGGCGTGCCCCTTGCGGTCGGCGGCGATGCTGTTCACCCACGGGATGCCCTGGATCCGGCGCTCGATCCGGTCGTAGGCGCGCACCGAGCGCGCCCGGTCGGTCTCCAGGAAGTGGTTGAGGTAGCGGAAGTTCTCGTAGTTGGCGTCGCCGAGCGCGAAGCCCATCGTCGGCGTCCACGGGAACAGCGGCAGGCCGAGGATCGAGGTGAACATGGGCCCGTATTCGGTCTCGTACAGGGTCCGCGTGCGGTCCTCGAGCGAACCGTCGGTGGCCAGCGCCTTCACGGTCAGGTCGACCGGCTTCATTGCCCGCGGCTGGCCGTCGACGAGGTAGGAGTGCGGGTCGCCGGGGACCAGGGTGAGCTGGAACGGCGTGAACCGCCACGCCGAGGCGACCGTGTGCGACCAGGCGAGGTATCTGTTCTGGCCGATCAGCACCGCGGGCACGCCGTAGAGCGAGCCTCCGGTGACGTCGAGCTTGCCGGGGATCGTCAGCTGTGCCTGGTAGAGCCGCTCGGCGCCGTCCCACGGGAAGTGCGGGTTGCCGAGCACCATCCCGGCGCCGCTCTTCGTCGCCTCGCTGCCGAGGCCGATCGCGTTCGAGCCGCTGTCGAGGGGGAAGAAGCCGTCGGCGCCGCCGTTGGCGAGCTCGTCGACCGATCGGTCCTGGGCGCGCTCAGCCTTGGCGACGCGCGGCGCCGGGATCGCCGGCGCCGCCGCACCGATCCCGGTGATCGCCGCGCCCGAGCTGGCGAGGCTGCCGAGTTGGTGGAAGCGCCGGTAGACGTCGAGCTCGGTGATCGGCCGCACCCAGTCGGCGCCGCGGCAGCGCTTGTCCGGGATGTTGTCGACCCCGGTGTCGCGCAGGTAGGCGTTGTAGCCGGCGACGTAGCCGTGGACGATCTTCTTCAGCTCCGGCGCCGGGCCCTCGGGCGGCGGGCGCGAGATCAGGTCCTCGACGATCCCCGACTCGTTGATGCGGGCGTAGAAGAAGTCGGAGTCGATGTTCTTGTTGACGGCTCCGTTGCCGGAGAACTTCCACGTCTCGTCCGGGCCGAAGTAGCGCGAGCGCTCGGCGCTGACGGTCACGTATGAGTCGGCGATCGTGCAGATGTTGTCCTCGGCGAACGCGTACGCGTAGCCGAACCCGAGCCCCTGCCAGGTCCTCGACCTGATGTGGGGGACGCCGTACTTGGTGCGGGTGATCGTCGCCCGCATCTTGCCGCCGGTAGCGGCCGGCGCGCTCGCGGGCAGCATCGCCATCAACGCGGCCGCCGAGAGGACGAGGCAGCCCAACCCCTTCGCCTTCATCGGGGCGACGGTAGCCGGAGGCGAAACCCGATGCGCCGGTTCGGGTATGGGCAGGTGATGAACGAGCAGGGGCTGGAGCAATCGGTGGAGGCGACGCGGGAGCCCAGCTGCCTGCTCGCGAAGCCGGAGAAACGGCTGCTGCGCTGGATCGCCGCCCGGCTGCCGCGCCGGGTGCTGCCGAACGACCTGACCGCGCTCGGAGTCGTCGCGGCGATCGGCGTCGCGGTCGCCTACCAGCTCGCCAACGACTCGATCGCATGGCTGTGGGTCGCGAGCGGGCTGCTGGTCGTGCAGTGGTTCGGCGACTCGCTCGACGGCACCCTGGCGCGGGTTCGCGGGATCGAGCGCCCGACCTACGGCTACTACCTCGACCATCTAGTCGACGCGATCGCCACCGCCGCGATCGGGATCGGGCTCGGCCTCTCGCCGCTGATGCTGCTCTCGATCGGGACCCTGATCGTCGTCGCGTACCTGATCCTCTCGATCAACGTCTACCTCGAGAGCTTCGCCTTCGGCCGCTTCTCGATCGGCTACGGCTACGTCGGCCCGACCGAGATCCGGCTGATCCTGATCGCGCTCAACACCGTCGTCGCGCTCGGCGCCGGCCTGGGCTTCGTCGTCGCCGACCTTCACCTCACCCTGTTCGACCTGATTGGCCTGGGGATCGCGGGGACGATGATCGTCCTGCTGGCGGGGCGGGCGGCGCGAAATCTGCGCGAACTGGCCCGCAAGGAGCCATCCGCCCCTCGTCGATAGGGACGTTTTTCCGCAGATTGCGGGATTGACCCCGGCGACCCCCTTGCAATTCCCTGCTGGCATGCATAGGTTCTCCATGCGGTCCGGGAGAGAGAAGTTCAGCGGCAAAGCCAAGCCGACGGAAGCTCTCAAAGGAGACTGGCAAAGCTTTGATTGTGCGAAGGCTACGCACGAGGCAGGCAGCGCCACGTCACCCCCGGACTGCTTTTCGTTGTCCGGGTTCGTGATCTTGGCCAGCCCCCTCCGTCCGACCGGCGCTCTACCTTCCGCCGCGCGACGAAGGATCGTCGTCGGCTCGGGATGGCCTGCCGCCACGGGTCGCGCGGCCGGGGCGCACCCAGGGGAGCGAGCGTTGAGGCGAGACCCCGGAACCCACCTCAGCTAGCCCGCCCGCCCCCCGCCTTTCGGGCGCATTTGCCGGACCCTTACCTCCGCCCGTTTACCATGGAGGTGTGGCGACGGTTCCGGAGCTGGACCCAGCCGCCGTGGCGGAAGTCGGGCAGCGGCTGAGGGACAACATCAAGATCGCGGTCAAGGTCGACGACGCGGTGATTCGCGACCTGCTCGTCGCCCTGCTGGCGGAGGGTCACGTGCTGATCGAGGACTACCCCGGGGTCGGCAAGACGGCCCTGGCGCGAGCGCTCGCCCGCTCAATCGATGCCGAGTACGCGCGCGTCCAGTGCACGTCGGACCTGCTGCCGACGGACATCGTCGGCACCAACGTCTTCAACCAGCGCGAGACCCGGTTCGAGTTCCACCCGGGCCCGGTGTTCGCGAACGTCGTCCTCGTCGACGAGATCAACCGCAGCTCCCCGAAGACGCAGTCCGGCCTGCTCGAGTGCATGCAGGAGCGCCACGTGACCGTCGACGGACACCAGCACGAGCTCGCGCGCCCGTTCGTCGTCCTCGCGACGCAGAACCCGGCCGAGTACGAGGGCACCTACCCGCTGCCGGAAGCGCAGCTCGACCGGTTCATGGTCCGGGTCTCGCTCGGCTACCCGGGCCCGGAGGCGGAGGCGGAGATGCTCGAGCAGCACGCCGCCCACGATCGCGTCCACGATCTCGGTCCGGTCGCCGACGTCGGCACCATCGGTGCGGCGCAGGCGGGCGTGGCGGCGATCCACGGCAGCGAGTCGCTGCGCCGCTACGCGGTGGCGATCGGCGAGGCGACCCGCAACGACACCCGGGTCGAGCTCGGGGCGAGCCCGCGCGCGGTGCTGATGCTGTTCCGCGCGTCGAAGGCGCTCGCCGCGCTCGAGGGCCGCGACCACGTGCTTCCCGACGACGTCCAGGTGCTGGCGCCGGCGGTCCTCTCCCACCGCCTGCTGCTCGCCCCCGAGGCGGCGCCCGGTGACGGCGCCGCCGTGATCGCCGACGCGCTCGAGCGCGTTCCGGCGCTCTAGCCGGGGAGATGCCCGGGGCGCCGACCGCAGCGGTCTTCGGCGCCGGGCTGGTGCTCGCCGGCCTCGGCTTCGGCTCGCCCTCGCTGCTGGTCCCGGGCATCGGCCTGCTCGGGCTGGCGATCGTCGCGGTCGTCTGGGTCCGGCTGGCGACCCCCTCGCGGCTGGTGCGGACACCCGGCCCTTCTCGGGTGGTCGAAGAGGAGCCGTTCCCGCTGCGAATCCGCGCCGTCGGGGGCCTCCTGCCGCCTCCCGGCGGGGAGCTCACCGACCCGGTGCTCGAGCGGCCGGTCAAGGTCGGGATCCGCTGGCGGCGCAGCCTCGCGCTGGAGGTGAGCCTGCGCGGTCGCGGCCGACTGCGGCTCGAGCCGGCGCGGCTCGTGATCCGTGACCCGATCGGCCTCTGCACGTGCGAGGTCGAGTCGGAGGACGGCGGCGAACTGCTGATCCTTCCCCGGATCGAGCCGCTCGTGGTCGCCGGGCGGGGCGCCGGGGGATCGAGCGTGCTCGCCGGGCTCGACGAGGGCCCGGACGTCGGCCGTCTCGACGCGCGCGCGATCGAGCTCGAGATCGACGGCCTGCGCCCCCATCGCCAGGGCAGCCCGGCTTCCCGGATCCATTGGCCGACGGTCGCCCGCACCGGCGAACTGGTCGAGCGGCGCCTGGTCGCCGGGGGCGACACCGCCCCCTTGGTCGTCCTCGATGCCGGCGGCCCGGCGAGCTCCGACGCGCTCGACCTCGCCGTGCGGGCCGCGACGTCGCTGTGCTGGCACCTCTCGCGGACGGGCGGCTGCGCGATCCTGCTCCCAGGCGACCGGCGCCCGTCCGAGGTCGAGCCGGAGCGCGGCTGGCCGCAGGCCCACGCCCGGCTGGCGCTGGTCGAGCCGGTCAGCGCCCCGCCGCCGCTCGCCGCGGTGCACCGCGCCGGGGCGGTGTTCTGGGTCACCGCCCGGGCTCGCCCGGTACTGCCGGCGGCCGTGCGCAGCTCCGGCGTCCGCTACCTGGTCGGTCCATCGGTGCGGGGCCACGGGGCGCCGGCCTTCCTGGTCGCGAGCTGTGAGGGCCGGCGGATCGGCGGCCGGGTAGCGAACCCATTGCGGCGGGTGGCATGAGCGGCGCCGCGATCCCCGCCGGGCGGCCGCTCGCCCCGGCGCGCGGTGTCGCACGCACGACCGTTACCGCGCGCCCCGTCGGCGACGAGCGCGCGCCCCGCCCCGCGCTCGTCATCGAGCTGCCCCTTTTCGCCGCCCTCGCCGCGCTCGGAATGGCGCAGTGGGCGCGGCTCGTCTCGCCGTCCTCGGCCGGGGACGTCGCGGCGGCGCTGGGGGTGATCTGCGTGGCCGCCGTCCTCTCCTGGGCGCTGTGGTTCGTTCCCGGCCGGCGGCTGACCATGTTCCTCGCGCTCGGCCTCGCGCTCGCGGCCGGCCTGGGGGCGCTGCTGGTCGCCGGCCTGCCCCTCAATCTGCTGGCGCCGGCGCGGTGGGGCCAGCTGCACGACCGGATCCAGGAGGGCATCGGCGGCATCGAGCAGACCCAGCTCCCCTACAGCGGCACCGATCTGTGGGTCCGTCTGGCGCTCGTCCTCGGGGCGCCGGCATTGGTCGCGCTCGCCGGCACCCTCGCCTTCTGGCCGGTGAAACGCAGCCGCGCCGGCGTCCGCGCCGTCGCTCTCGGGCTGCTGCTGACCGCCTACGGCGTCGGAGCGACGCTCGACAACCCGGGCGCCGAGGCGTTCTGGGGCATCGTCCTGCTGGTGCTCTCGGTCGCCTGGCTCTGGGCACCCGGGCTGGCGAGCGGGCGGCGCGCACCTGCGGTCGCGGTCGCGGTCGCGGCAGGGGTCCTCTCGCTGCCGTTGGTGGCGAGGCTCAACGGCCCGGCCTGGTGGGACTACCAGAGCTGGTCGTGGTTCGGCGCGCAGCCAACCGTGACCTTCCAATGGGACCACGACTACGGGCCGCTCGACTGGCCCCGCGACGGGACGACGCTGATGACCGTCGACACGACGAGGCCGCTGTATTGGAAGGCGAGCGTGCTGGACCGCTTCGACGGCTATCGCTGGCAGCGCGCCGCGACGGGGGACCCGGCCGCCTCCGCCGAGCTGCGGGCCCGGGGCGCGATTCCCGGGAGCCGGCTCGAGCAGCTTCATCCAGGCTGGGTCACCGACGCCACCTTCGAGGTGCGGGCGCTGTCGAGCGATCTCGTCATCGGCGCCGGGATCACCGACGCCGTCGAGGGCGTGCAGGGCACGCTGGAGAGCCCCGACGGGACCCTCACCGCCGCCGGCGAGCCGCTCGCGCGGGGTGACAAGTACTCGATCATCTCCTACGTTCCGCAACCGACGACGGACCAGCTGCGACGGGCACCCGCCCCCCGCTCCACCCGCCGCTTCGGCGGTTCGACGCTGCTCGGGATCCCGGGCCCGGCCGCGGAGACCGACTCCGGCACCCCCCGCCTGGCGACCTCGATGCCGCTCTGGGGCACGAGCGACGCGCAGACGACCTCGCTCCTGCTCGCCTCGCCGTACGCGGACACCTACCGGCTGGCGCTCGACTGGACCGCCGGCGCCCGCACCCCATACGACGCGGTGCGGGCGATCGAGGGCCACCTGCGCCGCGATTTCGGCTACACGCCGAGCGTCCCGGAGCACCTCTACCCGCTGCAGGCGTTCCTCTTCTCCGATCGCGCCGGCTACTGCCAGCAGTTTGCGGGCACGATGGGGCTGATGCTGCGGATGCTCGGGATCCCGGCGCGGGTCGTGTCCGGATTCGCGCCGGGCTCCCTCGACGACGTCAGCGGCAACTACGAGGTCCACGACTTCGACGCCCATTCCTGGGTCGAGGTCTACTTCCGCGGCATCGGCTGGGTCACCTTCGATCCGACTCCGAACGCCGCCCCGGCAGAGTCGCAGCGGCTGGGCGGCGATTTCGCGACCGCCTTCCGCGGTCCGGCGCCGAACCCGACCGGCCAGCAGGCCACCGGCGGCGACCCCGGTCAGCCGGGGAAGACCAGCGAGCCCGCGGTCACCGCGCCCGCCGCCGGTGGCAGCGCCTGGCCCGTGGTGGAGATCGTCATCGGGACGCTGGCGCTCGCGCTTGCGGGCCTCATCGCGGTGGTCTCTTGGCGCCGCCGCCGGCGCCTGCTCGAGGGAGTGGCCGTGGAGGACCAGATCGACGAGCTGCGCGCCGCCCTGGGCCGGCTCGGCTGGCGCCTCGGGCCGGGAACGACGCTGCTCGGGATCGAGCGACGGGCGACGGGCGTCGCCCGGGTAGGGATCCGGCGCTACGTGGCCGCGCTACGGGCCCATCGCTACGCGCCCGGGTCGGCCCCGCCGCCCGGGCCGGCCGAGCGCCGCGCGCTGCGCCGGGCGCTCTCGGGCGGCGGCCCGCTCTCGCGGCTGCGGGCGCTGGTCTCGGTGCCGCCGGGCGGCCCCGCGCGCTCGTGAGCGGGGAGTCGTTTACGCCGCCGCTCGGCGGCGTGCTCGAGACGAGCCTCTACCACGACGCCGCGGAGGCCGTCGCGATGGAGCGCTTCTACGCCGACGTGCTCGGCCTGCGCGTGGTCTCGCGCTGGCCCGGCGGCATCGCGCTGCGCGCCGGGCCCGGTGTGCTGCTGCTCTTCGACCGCCAGGCCGTCGCCGGCCGCGACGGCCCGATCGCCGACCACGGCAGCAGCGGGCCCGGGCACGCCTGCCTGCTGGCCGCCGGCGACCCGGCGTACGACGCCTGGCGCGAGCGCATCGCGGCGGCCGGGGTCGAGATCACGCACGAGCACGAGTGGACCGCGGGCCGGCGATCGTTCTACTTCAAGGACCCGGCCGGCAACCTGATCGAGATCGCCGACGGCGACATCTGGCCGCCGTGACCCCTGGTTAGGCTGCCACCCGTGGCCGGCCGGGAACCAGGGCGCACGCTGACGGAGCTCGAGCTCAACCGGGCGCTGCTCGCGCGCCAGCTGCTGCTGGAGCGAGCCCGCCTGCCGGTGCCGCGGGCGCTGGAGCGGATCGGCGGCATCCAGGCGCAGTACGCGCCCTCGATGTACGTCGGTCTGTGGACCCGGCTCGAGGGGTTCAAGCGCGATCAGCTCACCCGGGCGCTCGAGCGCCGGACCGTCGTCCAGGGCACCTCGCTGCGGGCGACGATCCACCTGCTCTCGCCCGGCGACTGGTGGACCTTCGCGGCCGCGACCTCGACGCGCCGGCGCGAGGAATGGCTGCGCACCCGCAAGCTCGCGACGGCCGCCCAGATGGGCGCGGCCGTGAAGCGGGTCCGGCCGCTGCTCGCCAAGGGGCCGGTCGAGCGCAAGGCGCTGCAGGAGACCGTCGGCCTCGGAGCCCCGGGGATCAGCGGCATCAACGCCTGGATCGAGCTCGTCCGGGCGCCGCCGTCGGGAACTTGGGAGCACCGCCGCGCGGACCTGTTCGCCGACGCGGCGGACTGGATCGGCCCGGCGCCGAAGCTGACCGCGAGCGAGGCGACGGTCGAGGTCGTGCGCAGCTACCTGCGCGGCTTCGGTCCGGCGACCACGGCGGAGATCGCCGACTGGGCCGGCCTCCCGAACCGCCAGGTCGATGCCGCCCGCGGCTCGCTCGAGCTGCGCCGCTTTCGGGCCGAGGACGGCGCCGAGCTCGTCGACCTCCCGCGGCTGCCGATCCCGGCCCCCGACACCCCTGCGCCGCCGCGGCTGCTGCCGGTCTGGGACGCGACGACGCTCGCCCACGCCCGCCGCTCGCAGATCCTGCCCGAGCGCCACCGGCCGCGGATCTTCAACACGAAGACGCCCCAGTCGATGCCGACGTTCCTGATCGACGGCCGCGTCGCCGGCAGCTGGCGGTTCGAGAAGGGGAAGCTGAAGCTCGACCCGTTCGAGCGCATCGACGCCGGATCGCGGCGCGAGCTCGACCGGGAGGCGGACCGTTTGGCGGAGTTCCACGCGTGAGGGCCGTGGCGGCGCTGGCCGTGGCGCTTGCCGGGCTCGCGGCCGGCGGGGCGCTGGCCGGGACCGAAGCCCCGCCACAGGTCCGCGTCGCGACCACCGGCAACGACTCTGAGCGGGTGAAGACGTTGCCGATCACAGGCCGGCGCGTGAGCGAGAGGCGGGTGGTGATGTCGATGGGTCCACACCGGCTGCCCAGCCTGGCCACCGGCGACCGCCTCCAGGTGACGGCGGACTTCCAGGTGACCGGCAACTGCCGCACACGGGGGCCGCGCTGCGTCGGCTCGGTCTACCACTACGACCCCGAGGTGAGCGCGAGGCTGATCCTGGCCCGGCACGCGACGACGACGGGCGGCCGGGACGCGCTGCCGCTGACCCCGGTCAAGCACGACACCTGCACCCAGCGGCGCCCCGACTACGAGCACCACTGCGTGCTCGTCTTCAGTCGCGGAGCCCTCGCGGTCGGCGACGGCGCCGGGCTGCCCTGCCCGCTTGACGCCTGCTACGTCAACCTCGTCGCCGACGCCCACCACCCGCACGCCTCCCGCGGCGACCGGATCATGGTCGGGGGCCTGAAGCCGAACGGCAAGATTCCCCAGGACCGCGGCCGGATCAACGTAGTCCGCTACCGCCACGCGTCTCCGGCCGACGCAAGGGCGACGGCCACCGAACATCGACTGCACCGGCGCCTGCCGCCGGACTTCAGTCGCCGGGTGGTGCTCTCCAAGCGCCTCGACGGCCTCATGGACGGCGAGCAGCTGTCGGTACTCGCCGACGTGCGCAACGATGTTTCCCATCTCCCCTACGCGGTGCGGACCAGCACCCGCCTGATCCTCGCCGACTCGCCTCACGAGACGAGGTCGAGCGCCTTCGTCAAGGCCCACGCGTTCGGGCACGGCGAGATCTCCGAGAACAACGGCTCCAACTGCACCCAGGCCAAGGGCACCTGCACCTACCGCAAGGTCGGCGTGCTCGAGATGCGCCGCGACTCCGTCGATCACACCGGCAGGCCAAAGCCGCTCTACGTCAACCTGGTCATGGTCGTCGGGCCGAAGGTGCGCCGGGCCCACGGCCGCGACCGGGTGATCGTGCGCCACGGCGAGATCGACGTTCTGCGCTTCCCCGCCGCGCTCAACGGTTAGGCCATATTTGGGGAGTAGTGTTGTGCGCGTGAAGCGTCCAGCGATCGTCCTCGGTGCGGCCCTCGCGGTAGCCGTCCTTCTCGCGCCGGGGAGTAGCAACGCCACCGGCACCAACGGCTATAGCGGCTCCACCGACGCCGGCGGGCTGATCGCGATCCGCGCCAAGTTCAACGGCAAGGGAGAGCCAACCACCGCCCGCAGCCTGCGCTGGGCGAACATCCCCGCCGCCTGCCAGGGATACTCGCCGACCGCGCACAGCGGCGACCTGAAGCTGTCGATGAAGGTCGACGACAAGGGCAACTTCAGCGGCTCGGGCGAGGTTCCGACGGGCGCCAAGGTGACGATCCGGGGCCGCTTCAAGCATCACGCCGAGAAGGCGTCCGGGACCTTCCGGCTCAAGGGCACGATCTCGGGATGCGTCAAGGCCGACACGGGGACGCTCGGCTGGGAGATGACCAGGAAGTAGCGGCGCTGCCGGGAGGCGACGGGCCTGCTCAGTGGTGGTGCTTGCGCTTCTTCTTCACCGTCGTGGTCGCGGGTTCGTCGGTCTCGTTGCCGCGCTCGTCGTCGTAGAGCGGGTTGTCGCCGCCGTGGGCGTAGTCGAACTCGACCCAGTGGCTGAACGACTCCGACGCTTTGACCTTGGCGACGATCGTCGCCGACGCGCCGGCCGGGAGATTCAGCTTGCAGATCCCGCCGGGCCAGGAGCCGAACCATTTGACGTCGATGCACTTGCCGTTCGTCGTCTCCATCGAGACGTACTTGACGTCGACCTTCCCCGCGAATTTGTTCGGCTTCGTGGTGATCAGCTCGACCCAGGGGTCGATCGGGACGGTCCCCAGGTTCTTGACCCCGATCGTGTAGGTGACCGTCTTGCCCTTCTTGATCTTCGTCGCCGACGCGTACTGGGTGAGGCTGCCGTCGTAGTCGATCTCCCGCATCCGCAGGTGGAAGCCGCCCTCGTGATAGAGGTCGGTGTAGACGCGGATCCTGTAGATGGTCCCGGCGGTCGCCAGGAACTCGCTGCGGGCGCCCCCGCCCCCCTCGCAGGAGGGAACTGGCGGGAGACCGAAGTGCTCTCCGACCGGCTCCAGGGACCCGAGCGAGCTGCCGGTGTAGACCGTGACCTTGGAGTCGCTGGCCGCGTTGCAGTTGTCGATCCAGACCCGCATCTTTCGCGGCGCCGTCCAGCGGTACCAGACCGAGTCGCCGTCGCCCTGGTTGCCGAAGCGGTCGTCCTCGCCCGCTTCGAGCGTCGAGCCGGTGGTCGTCCCGTCCACGTCGACGTTCGGGTCCTGGCCGAGGTCCTGCGGGGTGGCGAAGGCGTCGTTGGGCGTCGGCGTGGTGGACAAGTTGAGCGTGAAGCTCGAGTCGTTGGCGCTGACGTACTCGATCACCGAGATCCGGTACGTGGCCCCGCCGACCACGTTGAACAGGTACAGGTCCTCGCCCGTGAGACCGTTGCAGCGAGGGTGTTCAGACCGACGCTGCACCTCGGTCGCGCCGAGCCCGACCAGGGTGGACCCGCTGTACATCTGGATGTTGAGCGGCTTGGTGGCGTCGCACGCGGACAGCTGGACCATCGCTGTGGTGGGTGCCGTCCACGTGTACCAGACGCTGCCGTTGCCCGCGAAATGGGGCGGTTCGTTCGGCGGCTCGAGCGTCGCCTCAACGGTCGTCCCCGTCGCGGACGTGGACGTACCGGACAGCGGCTGCGCGCTGGCGAAGTTGTCGTTTGGAGGCGCGGCCAGCGCCGGGGCAGCCTGCAGCAGCGCGCCGGACACAACGGCCAACACGAGTCCGCTTCGCAACTCCATTCGTCTCCCCTCCGAGCTGCGAGCCTCGCAGCTCGTTGCGAGCCTACTCCCAACAGCCATCAGCCGCCGGCGTCCAGCGCGGCCTTGAGGGCGTCGAGGTCCGCGGCCCCGAAGACGACGCGATTTCGCGTCGCGACGTAGACGAGATCGAGATCGACCCCGGCCCGGGCGATCTTGCGGGTCAGGTCCGCCAGGACGCCGGGGCGGTCCTCGACGTCGACCACGACGACCTCGCGCTCGCGGGTGACGGCGAGGTGCGAGATCGCCAGCAGGTGCCTCGCGGACTCGCCGTGCGGAACGAGGATGTGGAGCTCGGCCCGCTCGCCCGACCCGATGCACGTGGCCGCGGCGAGGTTCACCCCGGCATCGCTGATCGCAGCGGCCACGCGCGCCAGCGCTCCAGGCTCGTTCTCGATCTCGATCACCAGGTCGACAGCCATTTCATCCGCTCCTCTGTGGCACCTACACGGTCGATCCTATGCAGCGCCTGCCGTCTTTAGGCAAGGCATAAGTCGCGTTGCTTTGTTGACGCGGCTCCGAGAGCGACCCGAAGGAGGATCCTCGATGCATCCAGGTGTGCTCGCCGCCGGCATCGGCGCCGTGGACGTGCTGCTCGCCGGCCAGGCCGTCTACGCGATGCGCCGCAACGATCGGACCCGCGACCGCAAGGGAGTGATGCGCACGGGCCGCGACAAGCGGGAGCCGTGAGCGTGCAGCGGAACCTCTAAAGCTCGGCCGCGCGGCCGTGACGGGAACCTTCGCGTCGTCCCGGCGCCGCCAAGTACGGTGAACACGTGAGGTGCCGTTTCCTCTGCTTGCTCGGCCTGCTCTGGGCCCTGGCATCCGGCGGTGAGGCGACCGCGGCGCCCGCCCCGTCGTGCAGCTTTCCGGCTCAGACAGGCCCCGGGGTCAGAGTGTGCGAGCGCACCACCGGCGCGCAGGGCATGGAACCGATGCTCGCCGTCAACCGCCGCGGCACGATGTTCATGGGCATGGCGACCGACAAGGGCCTCTACGAGCAGCCCGGCGAGCTCACCGGCACGGCGGAGAACGCCCTGCTGCGCAGCCGCAACGACGGCCGCACGTGGCGGAGGATCCCGCTCCCCGGCGGCATCAACGCATCCGAGGGGTTCCCGTACATCGACGCGGCCACCGACCGCCTGTTCGTCACCTCGCTTTCCGCCGACACGACCCGTTGCGGCCAACCGGTGATCTACAGCGATGACGAGGGCGAGCACTGGACCGAGGCCGCCGGACGCCCCGGCTGCTCGCCGCCGACCGTTGGCGACTGGCCGAAGATCTTCGCCGGCCCGCACCGGGGCGGAGCGCCGGCCGGTTATCCGGACGCCGTCTATGAGTGCAACTTCATCCCCAACATCCTCGTCGCCGCGTCGATCGGCTGCTGGCGCTCGGACGACGGGGGCGACCACTTCGAGTTCGCGGGCTTGCTCCCGACGGTCAACGGGGCGTGCACCGCCGGGGGCGAGCAGGGCGGCACCGGGGCGACGATCGTCCACGGCAGCGGCCGCGTCCTCTCCAACGGAGTGGTCGTCGTCCCGCTCACGGTGTGTGGCGAGCCGATGGTCGTTCGAAGCCGTGATGAAGGCCGGACCTGGACCGCCGTGTCCACCGGCGACGACAGCATCGGCCTCGACGACATCGTCGCCGCGGACGAGGGCCTGGTCCTCGGGATCACGGACCACGTCTGGTCCGAGAACCTCGCCGTCGACGCGCACGACAACCTGTTCTTCGCCTACCTCGCCGACGGCGGAGTGCGCCTGGCGACATCACGCGACGGCGGGCGCTCCTGGCGGCTGCTCGGCTTCGTCTCGCCGCCTCCTCTCCGGCGGGCGATCGTCGTCTCGGTGGTCGCGCGCGGGCGCGGCGAGATCGCGATGACGTACTACGGAACGCCGGACAAGGGCGATGCTCTCGGCGCGTCGGGGATCAACTGGCGCGCCTGGATGACGTACAGCTCCAACGCGCTTGCCGCCGAACCGGTGTTCCGCTCGGCCCCGACGTCGCCCGCGTCGGCGCCGACCATGGATTCGAAGATGTACGGCTGCTGCACGACCGAGCAGACGTTCCTCGAGTACACCGGCGTTCAGTTCACCGCCCGGCGCGCGGTCCGCGGTGCCTTCACCCGCTGGACCGGCAAGCATCTGCCGGAGCTCGTGCTGGCGAAGCTGCGCCTTCCCTAGTAGCCGCTCGCGCTCGCCGGGCCCGCGCCTTGCACTAGATTCGCACCTGTGGCTCGCCGTGCTTTCGTGATCAGCCCGATCGGGGATCCGGGCACCGAGGCTCCTGCCTTGCCCTCGGACGAGCCGGACGGGGCGCTGACGTGACGATCACCGTCGGAGTTACAACGCCGGACGGGCTCGTCCTTGCCGCCGAGAGCAGGACGACGTTCGCCGAAAACGAGCGTCATCGGATCGTCAGCGACAGCGCTCAGAAGGTCTTCCAGGTCGGTCACATGGGCGTCGCGGCCTCCGGCGACGCACTGATCGGGGCCGACACGGTCGCTGGGACGATGGACCGCTTCGCCGCTCAGCTCGACGACAAGACCGCCCGCGACTTCGATCGCCTGCTCGACGCTCTCGGTCGCTTCTTCGACCGGGCCTTCGACGCGAATATGGCGACGAGAAACGAGACATGGGACCCCGAGACCCAGGGATACCCGATCAACCTCCTTGTTGCCGGATACGACGATGAGGGGGTAGGGCACCTCAAGGAGCTGCTCATACCCGGTCCGAAGATCGGTGACTTCGCCGCGGACACGAGGACGGGCGGCTCGATGTGGCGCGGACAAACGGACGTCGTGGGCCGTCTCTTGAACGGAGTCGACTGGGCACATCTGAGGACCACGGAGGAGCTGCTACCGCCGGAGGTGACAAAGCGCCTGGAGGGCCTCTCCTACGACATGTTGCCTCCGCTCACCGTCGAGGACGCGGTCGATTACGCGACGTTCCTCATCCGGACGACGATCGACATGCAGCGTTTCAGCGACGGAACGGTGGCGTCCCCGGGGCTGCTGCCCGCATGCGGAGGGCCTATCCATGTCCTCGTAATCGAGCGCGACTCAGCCAGGTGGGCGACACCGTCCACGCGCGAGCATTGGTCCGCGGCGCCGGCCAGACCGTGGTGATCGGCGGCGCCCTCCGCTAGCCGCCGGTTTGCGTCGAGCACTTGAAGGTGTCGACGCAGTGCGCTGCGCACTAGCCGTCCGGTGAGCTGACGGGCGAGAACCGCGCCAGCCTCTGGGGCCTTCTACGGATGCTTCGCCCCCGGGAGGACGGAGAATCAGACGGTCGGAGAGGCACGAGCCGAGACTTCGCCAACCGCCTTGACGGCACCCGCGGCCGCTAGTCCTGAACTTTGACCTTCACCGTCGAGGAGGTTCCGGCGTAGAAATTGTTCGTCTCGGGCGATCGCGCGCGAAACTGCGTCGGCTCTTTGACCTTCGGCGAGACCTTCCCCCGGCAGTTGGAGTCGGCATCCTGGCCCCCGACGCGCTTCCACTTGTCGCCGGTCTTCTTCTCGAACACGATCGGCTCACCCCGCGTCCCGAGGCAGGGAAGGAGAGATGCGGTGAGGGTGGTCTTGGCGTTCTTCTCGACCTCCTTGGGCTTCGCCTTCAGCAGCACATCCTTCGGCGCCTTGATTGGGCTCCCGCCGCCCCCGCCCGGGTCTCCGCCGCCCGTACCGGCGAAGCTGAACTGGCTGATGCCGCCCAGATGCGCGACGTAGACGTCGCCGTTGGACGGGTCGACTTGGACGCGCAGGGGGTTGTTGAGCTGCGCGACCGGCAGCCCCGCCTGGCAACCGCTCTGGAAAGTGCACGACTCGAGCTGGTTCGTGCCTGTGTCGACCCCCCAGCCAAACGCTTGCAGGAATTGCCCGCCGAATGTGTACACGTCCACCCGGTGGTTCCCCTGATCGGCGATGTACATGCGACCCCGATCGACATCGAGGGCGATGCCGTATGGGTCGCTGAGCTGATTAGCCCCTGAGCCCTGGTTCGAGACGGAACTGCCACCGAGAACGAACCCCTGAGGCGCGAAGCTGGCGGGCACGCCCTCGTCCGAGAAGACGCTGACCCTGTAGTCGTACCCGCCTGGGAGCGGGCGCCGCTCGAGCACGAAGATGGCGAAGCTCCCCGTGTTCTCGACGTTCTCGCGGATGTCGAGGTCGCGGGCGTCGTAGATCTGCCCGGCCTTCGTGCCGTCGCCGTTGCTGGAGCCGAGGCAAGCAGGCGGGTCCGAGGGCGAGCAGGTCTCCCAGCCAGTGTCGGCGTGCGTGGAGAGGCCCCACGCGCCGACGAGCTGGGGGTAGCCGAAGGGATTGTGGCTGATCCTCAGAAGCGTCCCATTGCCGACCAGATAGGCCCCGGTGTTAGCGACCAGGAGCCCCCTGACGTCGCCGATCCGGTTCATGGTGTTGTTGTCCGTCTGCACCATCGTGGTGCCGTCGGAATTGAACCCATAGAGCCTCCTGGTTCCGGCCGCGGCCACGTCGACCCCGCCGGTCACGGCGGCGACGTCGTTGATGATCGCGCCGGAGGGTGCGAACCAGGTTGCCTCCAGGCCTCCGCTGGCGAGGTCGTAGCGCCTCATGGTCGCGCCGTCGCCCGTGTAGATGTCGTGGTTGGTCCAGTCGACGTCGAACTGAAGCCCGGCGGTCGGAATCGTCCGCACGTAGGTGGCTTGCGCCCCGGCGATGGCCGGAGAGGCACAGAGCAGGGCACACGCGACTACGACTCCCTGCAACCACCGGCCCATTGCGACGATCCTCGTGGATCGCGTGCCCACTGTCAAGGAAGGGCGACTGGGCGCTACGGCACGAGCCGCACCGTCCGCCGGCCGGTGGCCGAGTTGCCGGCGGTGTCGGTGGCGATGACGGTGATCTTCGCGCGCGCCTTGGCGCCATCGTCGAGGGCCTTCGCGGCGGCCTTTCGCGCCTTGTGGCGAACCCGCAGCTTCAGGGTCTGCGTTGCGCCGGCGCCGATCTGCCCCTTTGCCTCCTTGAGCTTGAAGCGCTGCCGCTTGAGCGCGCTTCGCTTCGCCTTGCCGGCGGCGGCGATCAGCGTGCCGGTGGCGTCGAGGTCACACGCCTCGGCCGGACAGCTCGCCGTTACCGTTACGAAGGCGCCGAGGTGCTGCTTCATCTTCCCGGCCAGCTTCAGCTCGGGCGCGATGGTGTCGGGCGCGGTAGAAAACGTCCCCAATCCGCCGAGCACCCTCGGCGCCGGAACGCCGGCGCTCGCGAAGGGGCGGAAGCTGTAGTCCGTCGAGGGGGTGAGGCCGCCGACCGACTGGGTCACGGTCTCGGTCTCGCCGGACGTCTGCGTCGTCGCCGTCTGCGAGCCGAGCTCGGGGCCGTAGTCGAAGCCGACCTGGTAGGGGAGTGAGAACGCCCTTACGGCAACCGAGAGGTTGGCGCTCGTATCGGTGGCGCTCGCACTGGCCGGGCCGAGGAACTCCGGCTCGAGGCGCGAGACGCGCAGTTCGAGGTTGGTGCCGTCTGTCTCGCGCCAGGCGACGTACGGGATGCCGCCGACAGCCGTCAGGCTCGCCGCGGAGCCGGTCTGGCCGGGGGCCTGGTTGATCGGCCTCGGGCCACCGACCGGCTGCTCCCACGCCGTTCCGGCCGCGTTGAGGCGCGCGACGCGGACCTCGAAGCTCGTGCCGTCTGCCTCCTGCCATGCGACGTACGGGACCCCGCCGATCGATGCCACGCTCGGGTTATTCGCGTTCTGGTCGGGGGCCTGGTTGATCGGGCTCGGGCCACCGACCGGCTGCTCCCAGGCCGTCCCGGCAGCATTCAGGCGCGTGACGCGGACCTCGATGTTTGTGCCGTCGGACTCGTCCCAGGCGACGTAGGGAACGCCGGCGATCGATGCGAGGCTCGCGTCGAAGGCGTTCCGGGTGGTCGATTGGTTGATCCCGCCGGACGTGATCCCGCCGCCAGGGCCGTCAGGCTGGCCGACCCACTCCCACCCCGTCCCGGCAGCGTTCAGTCGCGCGACGCGGATCTCGCTGTTCGTGCCGTCGGGCTCGTGCCATGCGACGTACGGCACGCCGCCGAACGCCGCCAGGCTCGGGTTGCGGCCGTCCATGTTCCCGCTCCTGTTGATCGGGCTGGTTGGGAACGCCGTTTGACCAACCTTCTCCCACGCCGTTCCCGCGGCATTCAGGCGCGCGACGCGAACCTCGTAGTTCGTGCCGTCGAACTCCCGCCAGGCGACGTAGGGGACGCCGCCGATCTCCGTCAGGCTCGGCTCGAAGGCGTTGCGGTTGTTCACCTGGTTGATAGGCGAAGCGCCGCCGACGACCTGCTCCCACGCGGTTCCGGCGGCGTTCAGGCGGGCGACGCGGATCTCGGCGTTCGTGCCGTCGTATTCGTCCCAGGCGACGTAGGGGACGCCGCCGATCTCCGCCAGGCTCGGCTCGAGGGCATCTTGGTTGTTCGCCTGGTTGATCGGCGAAGCGCCGCCGACGACCTGCTCCCACGCGGTTCCGGCGGCGTTCAGGCGCGCGACCCGCAACTCGGAGTTCGTGCCGTCGGCCTCGTCCCAGGCGACGTAGGGGACACCGCCTATCGACGCCAGGCTCGTCTCGAAGGCGTCCCGGTTGCTCGCCTGGTTGATCGGTGAGGCGCCGCCGACCGGCTGATTCCAGGCCGCATGCACCGGGGGCGCGAGCGCCAGCATGGCGATTGGCAGAACGGCGAGCAGCGCCCCCCGTCGCCCGATCGTCGCCCCTACGACGAAAACCGCGACCGACGCCATCACGTTCGTCGTAGGTGATTCGTCCCTGATCCCCTGCATGCCTGCCTCCCGCGGTAGCTCGTCCGACCGCGCCACCCTATCCCCGGGCCATTTCGAATGCATCGGGCGCTGAGGACGCGCGTGGTGCAGAGCCAAACGGCCGCCCACTTGAGCGGCTCAGCGAGCGCCAGGGGAACAACGTGGTCGGTTGTTACATCTAGGGCAGCTGCGGAACCTCGAAGCCCTTGGGGGGCTTCACCGGCTTGGTCAGAGTGACTTTCTGCGTCCGTGAGAAGGACTCGCTGGAGCCCGCGGGAACGAAGTTCGCGGTGACGCTCAACGTCAGCTTGCCCTTCTTCTTCAGCTTCTTCTTGGCGGCCTTGCTGAGCTTCAGCTTCAGATTCGCCTGGCCGGCATCGAGGATGCTCGTAGAAGCGCTCTTGAAGGGCGCACCGCTGTGGCCGTGACCCATCCTTCCCCGACCCGCCCGGGGAGGCTTGAGTTGCCCGGCGGGGGTCACCTCGACAACCCCGCCGCCCGGCAGCAGGAGGTGGATCGTCGAACCCGAAGTGGTGGCATCGAGGGCCTCCGCGGGCCGGTAGTCGACGCTCGCCGAGCATCTGAGACTGCGGGCGCCGTCGGGGCCTCGGACCCCCACTGACGTGTTCACGGGCAAGTACGCAAAGCAGAGGATCGACACCGCACCCGGAACGGCGCTGGTCTGCAGGACGAGAGTGGTGGCCGAGGCCGAGGTGTTGCAGCCGTTGCCATTGAGACCGGTGGTGCAAAAGCCATCGCCGCTGTCGCTTCTCGACTTGAGCAGGATCGCGGCGTCCCAATCGGACTTTCCGTCGGCGTCCTGCCAGCTCAGCTGCGCGGCCTCCCTGCAGATCGACAGCAACGGACACCGAAGATCCGTCTGGGTGCACTCCCATGACCCGGTGGGGGAGCAGTAGAGGCTGGACGAAGAATTCGAAATAAAGCAAGTGCTTGAGGGCGGGTCGTCGGAGGACGTCAGATCGCTGCTGAGGTGCAGGAACGGGCGGATCTCACAGATCGGGAAGCGGGTCGACTTCGGCGCCCCGATGCTGAAGCTCCGCTGCGCCGGCGTTGGGTCGAGGGCGCCCTCCGGTGTGGTCGCCGCGACCTCGAACGTGTGGGGACCGCTCGGAAGCGACGAGGAGAGGAAGGG
This sequence comes from Solirubrobacterales bacterium, assembly GCA_033856255.1. Classification (GTDB taxonomy): domain Bacteria; phylum Actinomycetota; class Thermoleophilia; order Solirubrobacterales; family 70-9; genus WHSW01. The sequence goes on from JAWVFH010000055.1 coordinate 162,153, forward strand.
GCTCGAGCAGGCCTGGAACGGGCTCGAGTCGAAGCGGCACCGGAAGCCGGCCCCCGGGGAACTCGATGTGAACGTGAAGTAGGGAGTCGCCAGGTAGGTCTCCCCGCTCGGACCATCGGTGATCGTCGTCTCTGGCGTCGGGACGACCGTGAAGCTCTGGCTGACGATCTGGCTCTCGTTGCTCGCGTTGTCGTTGGCGATCCCGTAAACGGTGTGGGTGCCCGGCGTCGAGTAGTCAAGGCCGCAGGGCTGGGAGCCGAAGGCGCCCAGCGTCGCCGGCGGCGCCGGCGGGTCGACGACGCAGAACTTCGAGCGGACCCCCGAGCCGGGTGCGGGGTCGGATGCATCCAGGTCGACGTGGGCGCTGCCGGCGTAGGCGCCGGAGGAGGTCCGCTGACCGTCGAGCTGGAGCTGCGCGGTGGGAGCGTGGAAATCCATGATCACGCTCTGCGTGGCGGGCGTCGGGTCGGGGCCATCGGCGTTCGTAGCTCGAACGTGGAAGGTGTGGGTGTCCTCTGAGAGGACGCCCGTCGTGTAGGGAGAAGTGCAGGCCGCCGGCGCGTCGTTGTCCACCCAGCATTCGAAGGTGGCCCCCGCCGGCGGGGTGGCGGTGAACGTGAACAGGGCGACCGGACTCCCGGACGCGGTGGGCCCGCCTGTGATCGTGGTCTCCAGAGCGACCGAGGGCTTGTAGAAGAAGACGTCGTCGACCCCGTTGGTGTCACCGCTGACGAGATTCGTGGCAGATGCAGTGAACGCCACGTCGGCTCCATCGGCTGTGAGCGCGGGGGCCAAGATCTCACCATCGCCCTGCACCCCGTTGGGGATCCGCTCGGTGGTGTCCGTCTGGCGATCCCGGACGAAGACGTCCGTCGTCGGTCCGCTGTCGCCCGGGACCAGGTTCGAGGCGAAGCTGGCGAACGCCACATAACGACCGTCGGCGGAGAGGGCCGGGTCAAACGAGGTGAGGTCCGCCTCAGTCCCATCCGTCGCCACGCTCACCCGTTCGGTCGTCCCGGACTGGCGGTCGTGGACGAAGATGTCGTCGGCGGGGTTGGTATCGCCCCCGACGAGATTGTTGCTGCTGGAGCGGAAGGCGACGTGGTTGCCGTCGGCGGATATCGCCGGGTCCTGCCCGCCGCCGTTGCCCTCGGACCCCGCCGACGTGACGCTGACCCGCTCGACCGTGTCGGTCGAGCGGTCGAATACGAAGATGTCATCGGAGCTGTTGGTATCTCCGCCGACCAGGTTGCTGGCGTCGGACTCGAAGGCGACGTAGCGGCCATCGCCGGAAATGGCTGAATGCCCGGAGATCGAGTTGCCCTGGGCGCCGGAGCTCGACACGCTCACCCGCTCGGTGGTGCCAGCCTGAAGATCGCGCACGAAGACGTCATAGAAGAAGCCGGTATCGCCTGCGACCAGGTTCGAGCTCTCGGAGTAGAACGAGACGGCGCCGCCGTTGCCTGAGATCGCCGGCTCGAAGCCACCCAAAACGGACTGGGTGCCGTCGGTGGCGACGCTGGCCCGCACGGTAGTGCCGGTCTGGCGGTCGCGGACGAAGATATCGGGCGCGGCATTGGTGTCGCCGGCGACGAGGTTGGACGCGCTCGACTCGAAGGCGACGTAGCGGCCGTCGGCGGAGATCGAGGGCGCGCTGGAAGCACCGTTCCCCTCGGTTCCGCCCGTCGCAACGCTCACTCGCTCCACGGCTCCGGTCTGCCGGTCGACTACGAAGACATCTCCGGAACCGTTGCCGTCGCCGGCGATGAGGTTGGTCGCATCCGAGCCGAAGGCGACGTAGCGGCCGTCAGCGGAGACGGATGGGCCGGCGGAGGCCCCGTCGGCCTGCGCGCCGCCACCCGACACGCTCACCCGAGTCGTGTCGCCCGGAGCGGCCGACGCCGTCGAAGGAACGAGCTGGACGACGATCAGCACCAGCAGGGGCAGCGACCAGCGAGCCACATGAGCGCGAATTGCAATCCTCATCCGAGTCTCCTTCGATCCCTGCGAGTCACCTTCGCCCCTTCGGCCGGTGCTCGTCGGGCGACTTTTTCCCCCGCGAGCCAAGCCCCCGCCTCATGCCATCACCCTAGCGCCATATCGCCAAGTGGTAGGGCCCCTCCTTCATGACATTCCACGCGAAGCGGCGGCAACGCTCGAACGAATCGGAGATGTACTTCAGAAAGACCAGGCCTACGGCATTTTCGGCGAACCGTCCCTGCCGACCGAAGGCCCCCGGATAAGGAAACCCGGCGCTGAGCAGGGCGTTCTCCGATGGAGCTAGCCGGGCTCGAACCGGCGACCTTCTGATTGCGAAGCGGGGCGCCCCTGAACGCCATGACGTGGCGTTTGTGGCTCTATCAAGCGGAGTCGTGCCCGCGCTGCCTTGAACCGAGCCGCGGCGGATGCCTGTGGATGCGTGCGGATGTCGGTGGATTTGGGCACCAGAACGCGTTTGGTGCCCAATGGATCCGGCGCTCCGCTGCCGCTTTCACGCGTGTTCACGCGAGCGCGCGACCGCGGGGACAACCTTGCCGCGCCGTCGCACTCGGATCCGACGGGGCCGCGTTAAATGAGGGCGATCACGAAGGGGACGTCGAGCAAGCTGTCATCCGAGTTCGCCCTCAGGGACACGTCGAAGACAGCAGGCGAGCCACTCACGCGGTGCAAGCTGACGACCGCGTCGTCCGGGCTTCCTAGCGGGTCCAGTGCGGTGCCCAGGGCAAGCATGGAACCTGCGCCGTTGAACCTGACCTCATAGGCCCCGGCGCCGATGCGCTCGGCCTCCACGGTTCCGCCGCTGCAGTTGTAGGGAAAGAGCACGCCGGACGTCGTGAAGGTCGACGAAAAGGTCGAGCTTCCGTCGACGCGGGCGAAACCCTTCAACGCGCCTGACTGACTGGTGCAGGCGGGCCGGGTGAAGGCGGTGGAGTCGAGACCGTCCAGCATGCCCGCGTTACCAGCTGTAAGCGCGCTCGTCGCGGTGTCTGCGTTACCAGCCGTAAGCGCGCTCGTCGCGGTGTCTGCGCTCCCGGCGGTGTTCGCGGTACCGGCTGTTCCCGCGGTGGATGCCCGGTCTGCCGTGTCCGAGGAGTCTGCGCGCGCCGCGCTCGGAACTTTCCCGAGTTTCGACTCGTTCACCTGGGTGCCGCCGAGCGTGTCGTTCCTGAGCTTCTTCCCTTTGATCGTGCCATTCTGGATTTCCTGGCCGTTGATGGCGGAGGCGGCGTATCCCGTGCCTCCCAGTGCAACGAACAGGGCCACGAGTGCGACACTGTTGCGCCGCACCCACGCGAGGATCACGTTTCTGTTCACTGCGTTCGGCTAGCCCTTCCGGTGGCGTTCTCCGCCGACGCCTTCAAGAGCGCGCGCGCAGTGGACGACTTCCGCGTCAGCTCGAGCAGCTCGGAGAGCGAGTCGGACAGGTAGTCGGCCAGCGTGTCGATGTCGGGCACGGCGTCGTAGTCTGCCAGCAACCCGAAGCCGACGCCCCGTTGTAGCCCTCCGGAGCTCCTCAGATGCAGGGGGATCGTCGCATCGGCGCGGCTGGTTTCGAACCAGCCACCTCGCGCGTGTGAAGCGGGGCTGTCACGCTTCCGCGAGTGAGTCGGAACAAGGGGTACGCGACTCCCAGCAACGGGGCCGGAGAGGAATCGATGGCGGGGTCCGTCAGGCTGCCGCGCAACGAATCCGCAACCAACATTCCGGGTTTGACTACTCCCGGTGAGATCTCAGCAGGCAGAAAGCCAGCCGTAGCGGGCTTTCCGGAGATGGAGCTAGTCGGGCTCGAACCGACGACCTCCTGATTGCGAAGCGGGGAGCCATGACAGGCCGCGACGTCGCGTTTGTGGCTCGATCAAGCGGAGTGCCGCGCGTACTGCCTCGAATCCAGCCGCGACGGATGCCCGTGGATGGGTGCGGA
>JAWVFH010000056.1:0-9533 GCA_033856255.1 Solirubrobacterales bacterium
GGCGTCAGCCGCTGGATCACGCCCGGTTGCGGCTCGACCGGGCGAGCCAGCGGCACATCGAGGTCGTTCAGCACGGCCAGCGCGTCCTCGCCCATCACGACCACGATCCGCGGCTGGACGATCGCGATCTCCTCGACGATGCGCTCGATGCAGTCGCCCGCCGCCAGGTCCGGGTCGGAGACCGGGCACTTCACGCACAGCGTCCCGTAGACGGCCAGCGGGTCGATCCCGAGCCGCTTGAAGCTCTTCATCAGGGCGTTGCCGGAGCGGCCGTAGAACGCGACGCCCTCCTCGATCTCCGCCGCCGCGGGGGCGAACTTCAGCAGCATGATGTCCGCCTGCGGGTGCCCGGAGCCGAGCACCGGCATCAGATTGCCGCGCGGGCAGTGCGAGCACTCCTGAAGGCGGTGCGTGAGCTGGTTGAGCTCGCGGATCGCCCGCTCGAGGTACTTCTCCTGGATCTCGTCGTCTGTGGTCGGCAAGGGTCCTCCCGGCCCGCTTTCCGAGCCGTGAGCCTTCTTTGACGGCCCCTGCCGCCCTCCTGCCGGATCGCCGGTCTGCATCAGGCCTTGCCCGCCGGCGAGGCGGCCCGCTTGCCGCCGCGCCCGCCGCCGGTCTGCAGCCACTTCAGCGCCTGCACGTAGACGAGGTTGCGCTTCTTGCGAACGATGTCGGCGTCGCGCATCGCCTCCAGGAACTCCTCCGGGCCGTCGAAGTCGTGGACGCGGATCATCACGCTGCCGAGGCCCTGGGCGACGTGGCTGTCGGAGCCGGCTCCGGGGACGATCCGGTACTTGGCCGCGAACCGCTCCGCCTCCTCGTTGAACGCCGTCAGCGCGACCCGCGGGTTGAAGACCTCGAGGATGTCGATCTCCTCGACGATCCCGAGCAGGTGCTCGTAGTCGGGGACCGAGTGCAGGCGGTCGAATGGGTGGGGGACGTAGACCAGCCCACCCTGGCGGCGGATCTCGGCGATCGTCTCCGCCATCGTCATCCCGCGCTCGATCTTCTGCTTCAGGAAGAGCCCGATCACCTCACCCTGCTCGGCCGTCTTCACCTCCTCGGCGACGATCACCTTGACCCCGAACTCGCCGGCGACCTCGGCGGCGGCGAAGGCGCCCGAGACCTCGTTGTGGTCGGTGATCGCGATCGCCCCCAGGCCGGCGTCCCGGGCGGTCGCGAGCAGCGTCTCGACCGGGGTCGCGCAGTCGGAGGAATGGTCGGTGTGCATGTGCAGGTCGACGTTGATCTCGCGCCGGCGGGCGATCCGGCGCCGCACGTCGGGCTTGCCCTCCGGGTCGTGGCGGCGGGCGCAGATCCGCCGGTAGATCTCCTCCACCTGGTCGGCGACCGCGGCCCAGTCGCGAACGGCGTTGCGCCCCTTCCGCACCAGCTCGCGCCGCAGCGTCGTGCTGCCGAGCAGGCGCTCGAGCTGGCCGGCCAACGTGATCGCGTCGCCCGGTTGGAACAGCAACCCGGCGTCGCCGTCGAGCGTGAGCTCGGTGTAGAGGGGGATCTGCGCGCAGACGGGGACGGTCCCCGTGGCGAGCGCCTTGCGGATCAGGCCTGGCGCCGTGCGCGGCCCGCCGGAGGCGGCGACGAGGACGTCGGCGCCGGCGATCAGCGCCGCGGCCGAGCAGTCGCCCGGATGGACGACCCGGACGCGCCCGCGCAGCTTCTGGGAGATCCGCACCTCGGTCGAGTCGGGAACCCAGACCGCCGCCTCCCACTCGCCGCCGGGATCGAGGCGCCGGATCGCGCGCAGGAAGAGGCGCAGGGCACCCTTCTCCTCGTCGAGGCAGAAGGCGACCCGGAGCGGACGCGAGCCGCCCGCGCCGGGCTCGCCGCCCGGCCACCAGGGCTCGGCTTCGGGATCGGCGCCCGGCGCGACGCGCTCGTAGTGACCGGGGAAGAAGCGCTCCATCAGCTCCTCGGTGGCGCCGCTGCTGGAAGTGCGTGCGTCGAGGCGGCCGAGGAAGATCTCGACCAGCGGCCGCGCCACCTGGGTCGAGAGGATCCGCTCGCTGGGCTCGTGGAAGCTGCCGACGTTGAGCGAGCGCGAGTGCCGCAGGGCCGCCGACGTGAGGCTGGGCGCGAACGGATCGTGGACGTGGACGAGGTCGAGCTCGACCGCCTGCAGGAGCCCCTCCAGGGCGCGGCTGGCGTCGAGCGGCACCGGAGCCGCGCGCGGCTTCGGCCCGCGGGGCAGCGGAATCGGTGTGCCGAGCGCCAGCACCCGCGGCTCGCCGCGCCGAAACAGCGACGCCGGCCGCTTACCGGCCTCGGCGATCGCCCGCCTCGAGTCGCGGATCTCGCGACGGGAATCGGAGGGCGCCGCGATCACCACCCGGTGGCCGCGATCGGCGAGCTCGGCCGAGACCCGGGCGACGAACTCGTTGATCTCGTGGCGCGCCCCCCACGGATGCGGGGTCACCTGCGCGATCGAGAGGCGCTCGCCCGTGGCCACGGCCGCAGGATACGGCCGCCGCCCCTAGTGGTGGTGCCTGCGCTTGCGCTTCTTCTTGACCTTGAAGGTGTCCGTGGCGGGGCTCGCGTCGACGTTGCCGGCCGCGTCGACGGCGGCGACCTCGAAGGTGTGCTTGCCCTTCTTGGGCTTGTTGATCGTCAACGGCGAGCTGCAGGGCGTCTTCGCCTTGCCGTCGATCGAGCAGCGGAAGGTCGAGCCCGGCTCGCTGGATGAGAACGCGTAGGTCGCCGACTTGCCGGCCTTGAGCTTGTCCTTGGGCTGCTGGTCGATCGTCGTCTGGGGCGGGGTCTTGTCAGGGACCGCATCCGGGACCGTGTCGACTGTGAAGCTCCGGCTTGCCGACGAGGCGTCGACGTTGCCGACCGCATCGGTGGCGCGGACCTCGAACGTGTGCTGGCCGTCGGTCAGCGACGCCGTTGTGTGCTCGGACGTGCAGGCCGCAAACGGCTCGCCGTCGACCCGACACTCGAACGTCGATCCCGCCTCCGTGGCCGAGAAGCCGAAGGTGGGGCTCGAATCCGCGGTCGTGCTGTTTGCCGCCGGGCCGGAGTCGATCTGGGTTTCTGGTCCGGTGGTGTCGACGGTGAAGATGCGCGAGGCCGGCGAGGCGTCGACATTGCCGACCGCGTCGGTGCCCCTGACCTCGAAGGTGTGTGAACCGTCGCCGAGCGTGGCGGTCGTGTGCGCGGAGCCCGGGCCGCTGCAGGCCGCGAAGGCGTCGGAGTCGATCCGGCACTGGAAGCTCGAGCCCGGCTCCGTGGCCGAGAACCCGAAGCTCGGGGTCGAGTCGGCGGTCGTCGAGCCCGCCGCCGGGCCGGAGTCGATCAGGGTGTCCGGTGCGATGGTGTCGACGGTGAAGGTGCGCGCCGCCGGCGAGGCGTCGGTGTTCCCGACCGCGTCGGTGGCGCGGACCTGGAACGTGTGCTGGCCGTCGGTCAGCACCGCCGTCGTGTGCGCGGAGCCGGGGCCGCTGCAGGCGCCGAACGCTTCCGCGTCGCTCCGGCACTGGAACGTCGACCCGCCCTCGGTGGCCGAGAAGCCGAAGCTCGGGGTTGAATCGGTGATCGTGGACCCGGCGGCCGGGCCGGAGTCGATCTGGGTGTCGGGTGCGACCGTGTCGACACTGAACGCACGGCTGTCGGGCGTCGCATCGACCTGGCGGGCCGGGTCGATCGCCCGCACCTGGAGCGTGTGGACCCCGTCGGCGAGCGGCGTTGTCGTGAGTGGGCTCGCGCAGGCAGCGAACGCACCACCGTCGACGCTGCACTCGAACGTCGATCCGGTATCGCTGGAGCTGAACTGGAAGCTGGGCGTGGCCGTCGCGAAGGCGCTCGGCCCGGGCGTGATCGTCGTCGCCGGCGGCGGGTCGGGCGTGAACTTCTGGATCCGCATGTTGCCCGAGTCGGCCACGTAAAGGTTGCCGGCCGTGTCCATCCCGAGGCCGGTGGGATTGATCATCTGCCCGCCCAGCGAGGGGAGACTGTTGCTCCCGTTCTTGCAGGTATCCACCGTGGCGACGCAGATCTCGAATCCGGTGCCGATGTTGCCGGCGCCGGCGCTGACGACGTCCTGACCCCAGAGTCGCAAGAAGTGGCCGGCCGAGTCGAACTTCTGGATCCGGTGGCCGGTGAACTCGGAGACGTAGACGTTCCCGGCGGGGTCGACCGCGAGCCCACCCGGAATTGCGAGCTCACCGCCCAGCCCGGAGCTGCCAATCGCGGCCTTGCAGGTGTCGACAACGGCGACGCAGATCTCGGCGCCGGTGCCGGTCTCGTCGGGTCCGGCGCTGACCACGTCCTTGCCCCAGAGCCGCAGGAAGTTGCCGTTCGAGTCGAATTTCTGCACCCGGCCGTTGGTGGTGTCGCTCACGTAGACATCCCCGGCACCGCTCACCACGACCCGGCTCGGCTGGTTGAGCTCACCCCCCAGCCCTGTGCTCACCGCGGCGTTCTTGCAGGTGTCGACGCCGGCGACGCAGATCTCGAAGCCGGTGCCTGTGTTGCCGGGCCCGGCGCTGACGACGTCCTTGCCCCAGAGCCGCAGGAAGTTGCCGTTGGAGCTGAACTTCTGGATCCGGTGGGTGTTGCCGTGATCAGCAACGTAGACGTTGTTGGCAGCGTCCACCGCCAGGCCCTCCGCGCCGGTCATCTCCCCGCCGAGTCCCGTGCTGCTCGCACCCTGCTTGCAGGTGTCGACGCCGGCGACGCAGACCTCGAGACCGGTGCCGGTGTCGCTGGGGCTTCCCGGGCTGACGACGTCCTTGCCCCAGGCAATCAGGAAGGTGCCGCCGGAGCTGTACTTCTCGATCCGGCTGTTGCTGGTGTTGCCGACGTAGACGTTGCCCTGGCTGTCGACGGCGATTCCCCGGGGATTGCTCAGCTCACCGCCCAGACTGCCCTGCACGCCGATCTTGCAGGTGTCGACGCCGGCGACGCAGATCTCGAAGCCGGTGCCTGTGTTGCCGGGCCCGGCGCTGACGACGTCCTTGCCCCAGAGCCTCAGGAAGCTGCCATTCGAGTCGAACTTCTGAACTCGGTGGTTGATCGCGTCGACGACGTAGACGTTCCCCGTGGCGTCGGTGGCAACGTCCGTGGGGCTGTCGAACTCGCCACCGAGCTTCGTCGTGTTCAGGCCGTTCTTGCAGTTGGCCGCGACGGTGCAGATCTCGAATCCAGTCCCCGTGTCGCCGGGGCCGGGGCTGATCACGTCCTTGCCCCAGGCCCGCTCCCACTGGCCGGAGGCTCCGTATGCCGGCGCGGCCATCGCGAGCAGCGCGATGGCGAACACGACGACCGAGACGAGACGAGAGATCCTTCTCACGGCTTCTTCACCTTCCATTTCGCGGTCGCCGGCGTCCGGTCGGCGTTGCCGGCCTGGTCTGTGGCGCGGACGAAGAGCTTGTGCTTGCCGACCTTGACCTTGAACTTGGCGCTCGCGCCGCAGGGCTCGAAGTCGCCCTTGTCGAGCATGCACTCGAAGGTGGATCCGGCCTCGTTGGAGCTGAAGGCGAACTTCGCCTTGCGCTTGGTGGACTTCTTCTTCGGGGCCTTGTCGATCGTCGTCTCGGGCGCCTTGGTGTCGGGGACCACGTTCGGGACCGCGTCGACGTTGAAGGGGCGGGTTGCCGGCGAGCCATCGGCGTTGCCGACCGCATCGGTGGCGCGAACCTCGAAGGTGTGCTGGCCGTCGTCCAGGGACGCCGTCGTGTGCTCGGACGTGCAGGCGGCGAACGCCTCGCCGTCGACCCGGCACTCGAACGTCGATCCCGCCTCGGTGGCCGAGAAGCCGAAGCTCGGGGTCGGGTCGGCGACCGTCGAGCCCGCCGCCGGGCCGGAGTCGATCTGCGTGTCGGGTGCGGTGGCGTCCACCGTGAAAGTGCGGGTCGCGGGCGAGCCATCCGCGTTGCCCGCCGCGTCTGTGGCTCGAACCTCGATCGTGTGCTGGCCGTCGGTCAGTGCCGGTGTCGTGTGGGTGGCGCCCGGGCCGCCGCAGGCGGCGAAGGCGTCTGAGCCGACGCGGCACTCGAAGCTCGCGCCGGCCTCGTTGGCCGAGAAGCCGAAGGTCGGCGTCGAGTCCGCGATCGTGGTGTTTGGCGCCGGGCCGGAGTCGATCTGCGTGTCGGGCGCCGTGGTGTCGACGATGAAGGTGCGACTCGCGGGGGTCGCGTCCGTGTTCGCCGCGAGGTCGGTCGCGCGGACCTCGAAGGTGTGCGAGCCGTCGGCCAGGATCGCCGTCGTGTGGGTGCCACCCGGGCCGCCGCAGGCGCCAAACGAACCGCCGTCGAGCCGGCACTGGAATGTCGAACCCGCCTCGCTCGAGGAGAACCCGAACGTTGGGGTCGAGTCCGGGCTCGAGCTGCCGGTGGCCGGGCCGGAGTCGATCTGCGTCTGCGGCGCGGCCGCGTCCACCGCGAATGCCGATGAGAGCTCGGACGTGTTCGAGCTCACGGTCGCGGTCGCCGCCAACAGCTTGCCGTCGGGCTGAGCGGTGTAGGCCGCTGTCCAGGCGCCGGAGCCGTTTGCCGTCGCCGCGGCCACCAGCCCCTCGAGCTCGCCGCTCGACGAGGTCGCCTTCGTGAACAGGCGCACCGTGGCGCCCGCAGCCGCGGTCCCGCTGGCTGCGGTCCCCGAGGCGACGGTGATCGCTGGCGCTTGGGCGCCCGTGTTCGGGCCGCCCGGATCGGGCAGGTTGCCGAGCCCGTCGTCGCCGAGGTCGATGAATTGCTGGCCGTTGGCGGCGCCGCGGTTGCGGTCGATCAGATTGTTGTCGCTGTCGGGATCGGTGATCACGATGGCGTCGTCGCGGACGTTCGAGATCAGGTTCTCCGACAGCGGCGTCGAGCCGCCGATCGTGTTGCCATCGGCCTCGACCGTGGGCGTACCGAGCTCTGTCCTCAGCTCGACCCCGTCGATGAGCGCGTGTGCGGAACCGTTCGTGCCGACGCCGATCGTGTTGCCACGGACGACGTTGTTGTCGCCGGCGATCGAGATGCCGGTCGTGTCGATCTGGGCAGGGGTCGGTGCGAGGTCGGAGATCAGGTTGCCGTCGCCGGCGCCCGAGCCGCCGATCAGGTTGTTGTCCGCCCCGTCGCGGACCAGGATGCCCCAGTCCCCGTTGTCGAGCGCGTTGCCGTTCACGTCCTCGCCGATCACGTTCCCCTGGACGGTGAAGTTCGGCGATGAGGTGTTGTCGAGCGCGATCGCGGCCTTGGCGGTCTGGGGGGTGAAGACGAAGTTGTCGAGGACCTGGCCGCTGCCCTGCAGGTTGAACGTGTTGGTCGCGAAGCTCCCCGTCACCCCACTGGCCACGTTGTCTTGAATCAGCAGCCCGCTCGCGCCACCGCCGCTCGAGATTCCCCCGACGATGAGGTTGCGGTCCGCGTTGCCGGCGGTCGGCCCTCCGATCTGGACGTTGGTCGCGCTCCCGACCACGATTCCGTCGGTGTTCTGCGGAGCAGCGGTGATCCCGTTGGTCTGGCCGATGTGGTTGCCGACGATGGTCACGTGGTCGGCCGGAAGCTCGGGGCTGCCGTCGCCCTGCAGGTCGATCGCCGCGCCCGGCTGGTCGAAGCCTTCGGCCACGCCGGCCCCGTCGATCAGGTTGCAGCCTCCATCGCATGTCGGGGTCGCAACGAGACCCGCATTCGACAGCCCGATCACTGTCCCAGTGGCCTGATTGTCGGGATTGGGCGTCGAGTCGCCGTTCACCTCGATGTTGTCGCCGTTCGCGCTCGCGCCCTCGCCGGCCCGGGCGAAGCTGCCGTCGGGCAGCACGCCGAACTGGTTGTTGGAGATCTCGGTGTTGTCGGCGCCGAAGATGTCCACCGCGACGGACCCGTGCCTGGCGAAGATGTTCGGGCCCACCGTCGGGTCGCCGCCGATCAAGGCGCCGGTGACGTCTCTGAGCAGCACGTCGGTGACGGGAGCGGTGCCAGGGACGCCCTCCGTGTCGACTCCGAACCAGTTGGCGCGGAGGATGAAGTCCGGGGTCCCGGCGATCGTCCCGCCGACATGGGCCACATCGACCGCCGTGCCTGTGCCGTTGAACGCGAGGCCCTCGATCAGAACCTCGCCGTCGGAGTTGACGACCCAGCCGCCGCCGACCACGGCGCACGGTGCCCGATCAGCGAAGTTGGCGGCACAGTCGCCCCCGTTGACGGTCAGCGGGTGCGTGATCGCCGGGATTACGCCGTTGACGCTCACCGTCGCCGCCGGCATGCCGCCGACAAAGGAAACGTCGTCCGGATCGGCGGTGCCGGAGGCCAGCGGCGTCTTGTAGAAGCCGATCGCGTCGGCGCCAGCGGTCGCGTTCGCCTCCTGGATCGCCGCCACCAGGGTGCAGTCGTCGTCGGCGCTCGGATCGGTGTCGCAGTCGCCGTTGATCCCGGCGTCCGAGGTTCCCGCGGTCGAGTTGACGACGAACACCGCGCCGAGTGCGCTCGGCGCCGCGGCCAGCACGCCGGCAGTCACGACGACCGCAACGAAACACCTCTGCATCCTTGCTCCCTTCGGGTGGGTCATCTGCGGCATCCTGGCCCGCCTCATGGCACCGGCACCTCTCGTACCTCGGTGGCTTCGGTGCGCTCGGCGACGAAGGGCGGGAGTTGCGCCAGCGCGGCGGAGACGTCATCGGCCTCGACGAACCAGTAGAGGCGATGGCCGCCCCGCACGCAAGACGAGAGCACGGGCTTGGAGCGCAGCGGGCTCTCGAATCCGTGCCACGCGGCAAACGCCGCGGGGCATTGCGCCGGTTCGTGTATGTGGGCGAGCACGAAGGTAGCCACGTGCTCGATCCTCGGGGATCAGCCGTGCGGCGGCATCAGGGAAAACCCTGAACATTTCGCGCGCCGACCGCTCCGGCCACGGCCGCTCGGGAGGAGACGCCGAGCTTCGCGAAGATGTTGCGGATGTGGGATTCCACCGTCTTCTCCGACAGAAACAGCTCGGCGGCGATCTCGCGGTTCTTGCTGCCCGAGGCGATGAGGGCGGCGACCTCGAGCTCGCGCGGGCTCAGCTCGGCGAGGGCCTCGCCCGAGTCACCGGGCGCCCCGAGCGCCTCGAGGGCGGCGCCCTCGTCCGGCGCCCGGGGCCGCCGGCTCACCCGGCGACCGAGCCGGCGCAGCTCACGTGCCGCCTCGTCGTGGCCCCGCCGGGCGCCGAGCTCGGCGAAGCAGGCCAGCGCGGCCTCGAGCGCCTCGATAGCCGCGTCGTTCGCTCCGTCGAGCTCGAGCGCGCGTCCGGCGAGCACGCGAGCATGGGCCGCCTCGAGCGCGACACCACGCTGCTCGAAGAGGTCCGCGGCCTCGGCGGCCTTCGCGGCTGACTCCGCGGCGCGACCGTGCGCGAAGAGCAACGCGGCCCTCGCCCGCAACGCCTCTGCTTGTCGGACCGCGAGCGGGACCCCGGCGACCGAACGCTCGGCGAGGTCGACCCACTTCTCGGCGGCGCCCAGATCGCCGACCGCGATCTCAGCCTGCGCAAGCTGCTCGTACACGCGCGCCCGAAACGGTCGCTCCAGCGGCTCCAGAGCCTCACCGTCCATCGAG
>JAWVFH010000057.1:0-55992 GCA_033856255.1 Solirubrobacterales bacterium
AGGGGACGTGGGTCCAACCCATTCGCTCGGCGTAGCCGCGCAACTTTTCCTGTGGCGCCGGCGAGACCATCGCGAGGGTGATGTCGCGGGAGTGCAGGAGCCCGAGCTGAGGGATGGCGTCGGCGACCGACGAACAGCCAACGCAGCCGGCGTCGGGCCAGCCCGGGACCCCTTCCTCGAAGAAAAATCGAAACAGGATGAGCTGGCTACGCCCCTCGAACAGCTCGAGCAGCGACAGACTTCCGTCCGGTCCGTCGAAGCGGTACTCGTGGTCCACGCGGACCATTGGCATTCGCTTTCGGGCGGCGCCGAGCTCGTGCATCGCTGCGGCAACAGCCGCCTCGCGCTCGGCCAAAGAGGCCTGCGCTGTCTCCCATTCGGCCTGGGGGACGACTGGAGGTCGAGCGACGGTCATCGCGACTCAGTTTATGCGGCGACCGCCGACTAGCTGTTGACCCAGGACGAAAACCCCCGACTAGCAGGGGCTTCCTTCGCAGAGCGGCTGATGGGAGCGAAATCCCCGCCATCGGGCTTGAACCTTCGGTCCAGCTAGTAGCGCCACTCGTGTCCTGCGGGTTAGCCCAGGAATTCCCTCGCTTCCGCTCGCGCGTGGAAGCGACAGTAATCCCGACCGCTGGCCAGATGCCAGCGCGCCTCAGGCGGCTCGCCGCTCGACCGCGCGCACCGCGTCGTAGGCGAGGTCGGTGTCGTACCCGCGCCGGGCGAGGAAGGAGAGCGCCCGTGAACGCGACCGTTCATCGAATACGGGCTCCGCTCGCCGCTCCAGCAGCTCGACAGCGCGCTCGAGCTGCTCGCCGTGTCCTTCGCCCGCCAGCGCCGCTTCGATCAGGGCCGGATCGAGCCCGCGGTCGCGGAGCGCCTCGCGAATCCGCTCCGGCCCCCAACCGCGCAGCTCGCGCTTGTCGGCGGCGAACTCGATCGCGAAGCGCTCGTCGTCGAGCGCCCCGCCCCCGATCAGGCGGTCGACGGCGCTCTCGACCTCATCGGGCCCGAACCCGCGCTGCGCCAGCCACGCGGCCAGCTCAGCCGTGGTGCGCTCACGCAGGGCGAGCGCCTCGAGGGCTCGCTCGAACGCCTTCTCGGACACGGCGCGCGAGGCCTCGCTGCTAGGCCGCCTTGCGCTCCGGGGCCGGAGCGGCCTCGTCTGGCTCGTCGGCCACGTCGGCCACCGGGTCGGGCACCGCGCGCGGCGGCGCCGGTGTCCGCTCGATCCCGAGCTTCGTCAGCACCTTCGCCTCGACCTCGGCAGCCAGCTCCGGGTTCTCCGCCAGGTACTGCTTGGTGTTGTTGCGCCCCTGGCCGAGTCGCAGCTCCCCGTAGGAGAAGAAGGACCCGGACTTCTGCACCAGGTCGTGCTCCAGCGCCAGGTCGAGCAGGCAACCCTCGTGCGAGATCCCCAGGCCGTAGGTGATGTCGAACTCGGCCTGGCGAAACGGAGCCGCGACCTTGTTCTTGACCACCTTGACGCGGACCCGGTTGCCGACCGCCTCAGTGCCCTCCTTGAGGGTCTCGATCCGGCGCATGTCGAGGCGCTGCGAGCAGTAGAACTTCATCGCGCGGCCGCCCGGCTGCGTCTCCGGGGAGCCGAACATGACCCCGATCTTCTCCCGGATCTGGTTCGTGAACAGGCAGACGGTCTTCGCCCGGTTCAGGTTGCCGGCGAGCTTGCGCATCGCCTGCGACATCATCCGCGCCTGCAGGCCGACCTGCTGCTCGCCCATCTGCCCCTCGAGCTCGACCCGCGGCGTCAGCGCCGCGACCGAGTCGACCGCGACCACGTCGACGGCGCCTGAGCGCACCAGCACGTCGACGATCTCCAGCGCCTGCTCGCCGTAGTCGGGCTGTGAGACCAGCAGCTCATCGGTGTTGACGCCGATCCTCTGGGCGTAGAGCGGATCGATCGCGTGCTCGGCGTCGACGAAGGCGCAGACCCCGCCGCGCGCCTGGGCCTCGGCGATGATGTGGTAGACGAGCGTCGTCTTGCCCGAGGATTCGGGACCGAAGATCTCGACGATCCGTCCGCGCGGCACCCCGCCGACCCCGAGCGCCAGGTCGAGCGAGAGCGCACCGGTGGGGATCGTCTCGACCGGGATATGAGCCTTGTCGCCGAGCCGCATCACCGAGCCCTGGCCGAAGTCTTTTTCGATCTGCGTCACCGCAGCCTGCAGCGCCGCGCTCTTGGCCTTGGCCTCCTTGTCGGCCGCCTTGGATTCCGCCTTGTTCTCATCAGCCATCTTCTCAGTCACCTTTCTTCCGCCTGACTGGCGGACAGCAGATTCAACTCAGCCAGTCGGACGTACTCCGCTCCTTCCGGCCGTAAAAGTGAGCGGTAGAGCGCAACCCGGACGGCTCCGAAGGGCTTCGTGAGTGCCGGCGGGAGCTCTCCGGGTGGCTTCGCGACCCGTCGCGGTCTCCCCTTGCCCCGGCGCTCGCCGCGCTCCGGCGGGAGCCGCTCGGAGCGCACCCGAGCGACGGTCACGTGGGGCCAGAAGCCGCGCTTCTCGGGCTTGTAGAAGCCTTCCGCGGCGAGCTTTTCCGACAGCTCCGTCTGCAGCGCGGAGGCGCTCTCGCTCTCACCGCCGATCGCATACAGGCGCGGCCGGCCCTTCGGCCGCGCCGACGCCTCGGGATTGAAGCGCAGCTCAACCGGCCGCGGCCCGACCGAGGCGATTCGCTCGGCGATCCGGGGGATCGCCTTCTCCGGCTGGTAGGAGAGAAAGCAGAGCGTCACGTGAAGCGACTCCGGGCGCATCGGGCGCAGGGCCGGGTCGGTGAGGGCCGTGCGCTGCCAACCCGCGATTTCGTCTCGCACCCGCTCGGGCAGGTCGAGGGCGACGAACAGCCGCGCCCTGGGGCTCTTCAGGCGTTCCTTGGGGATGTCGGCAACGCTAGGGGGTGATCCGGAGCGAATGGCGCGAGCTTGTGATCAGACGGCCACAAGTTCGAAGCGAATCGCGCCGATCCCAACCATTCCACGCGAGAGCGTCAGCGGACGAACGTCGATCTAGGCCCCCATAGGGTGCGCAAATGCACGTTCGTCCCCCTTGCCGGCTTGGCGGTACCGCGGAACCTCCCGATCGGTCGGCGCCGGCGCATCGCGTCATCACCGTGGCGAATGTCTGTCGATAGGATCGCCGCATGCGCCGACTGATCCCATCGCCCGCGACGACCATCGCCCTGATCGCCCTCGTGGTGGCGCTCGCGGGCAGCGCCTACGCGGCGATCAAGATCGACACGCCGAACATCCGCCGCGGGGCGATCACCGCCAACAAGCTCGCCCTGGGATCGGTCACCAACAGGGCGATCGCCGCCGACGCCGTGACCGGCGACAAGGTCGCCGAGGGCACGCTCGGCAAGGTGCCGAGCGCCACCAACGCCGATCAGGCGACCGACGCGACCACGGTCGGCGGCATGCGGGCCCAGAAGTTCGCCGTCGAGCAGCCGGTGGGCACGGCGCTGACGTCGATCGCCACCCTCGGGACCCTCGACCTGCGGGCGGGCTGCGACGCGAGCGGCCACGTCCTGCTCGAGGTCAGGCCGGCGTCGGGCGCCGCGGCGCAGGTGACCAGGTTCTCGCTGCACACGAACCCGGGCGGCACGGCCACCACGGGCGGCGGCGGCCAGGGATCCCTGCCGGCGGGCGGGATGACGATCCTCGACGGCACCGAGGGCTCGGCGAGCAAGGACGGGACGATCGAGAGCGACACCCTGAACGGGGCCGTGACCACCGTCCAGTGGGCGGCTCGGGACGGCATCAACAACTTCCCGACCGCGAACCCGGACCCGAACAAGTGCTTCACCTTCGGGACCGCGCTCTCGGGCTGAGCTTCAGAGCTCGGCCAGGAACTCGATCAGGTCGCCGCCCAGCAGCGCCGGCTCCTCGAAGGCGGCGAAGTGGCCGCCGCGCTCGAACTCGCTCCAGCGCCGCAGGTCGGCGAGCACGCGCTCGCTCCACTCGCGGGGCGGGCGAATGATCTCGGCGGGGAAGTCGGCGACCGCCGCCGGCACCGTGATCCGCTCGCCGGCGCCGAGGCGCCACCGGTCGCGGCCCTCCGCCGCGTAGAGGCGCATCGAGGAGGCGATCGTCCCGGTCGCCCAGTAGATGGTCAGGAAGTCGCAGAGCCGGTCCTTGGAGAAGCGGCGCTCGACCTCCCCGCCGCAGTCCGACCAGCGCCGGTACTTGTCGACCAGCCAGGCGGCGAGGCCGGCGGGCGAGTCATACAGGCCCGGAGCGAGCGCGTCGGGCGCCGCCCCCTGGACCAGCAGGTGGAAGCCTCCGCGCAGGCGCCAGCGCTGCGCGGCCTCGGCGTAGGCGACCTCCGCCTCGCTCAGCGGCGGGTCCGAGACGTCGGCGGGGATCGGCAGGACCCCCGGCGCGTTGAGATGCAGCGCGGCGACCGCCTCGGGATCGTCGAAGGCCAGCCTGGCGCCGATGATCGATCCCCAGTCGCCGCCCTGGACGGCGTAGCGCGAGTAGCCGAGCGCGGCCATCAGTTCGCGCAGGCGCGCCGAGGTCCCGGCCACGTTGAGGGGCGGCTCCGGCGCTGCCGAGAACGCGTAGCCCGGCAGCGACGGGACGACGACGTCGTGGCCGGCCGCGAGCAGGGGCTCGATCAGTTCCAGGAACTCGATCGGCGCCCCTGGCCAGCCGTGGATCAACAGCACCGGCAGGCCGCGCGGGCCGCCGGCCGGCGCCCGCTCCCAGATCAGGTGCATCCCGTCCCAGCGCCAGTTCGAGAGCCCGTTCAGCCTCCGCTCGGTCTGGCGCCAGTCGTAGCTCGAGCGCCAGTAGTCGCAAAGCTGCTGCAAATAGGCGAAGTCCATGCCGTGCTCCCAGGCGATGCCCGGCGGCTGGGCGGGCCAGCGCGTACGGGCGATCCGCTCGCGGAGGTCGCCGAGCACCGTCCCCGACAGGCTGATCTCGAAGGGCTCGGGCTCGCGCGCGTTCATCTCTACAGCGGGAAGTCCTCGCCGCGCAGGAGGCGGCGAATCAGGTGCAGGGCCAGGGTGCAGGTGCGATCGCGGATCTCGTGGCGATCGCCGGGGATCACCGGGTCCCGGGCCAGGACCGGCCCGCCGGGGACCCTGACGCAGACGCAGACGTAGCCGACGGGCTTCTCCTTCGTGCCGCCGTCGGGCCCGGCGATCCCCGTGATCCCGACCGCCAGGTCGGCCCCGAACCGATCGGCCGCGCCGTCGGCCATCGCCTCGGCGACCTCGGGCGAGACGGCTCCGTGGCGCTCGATCAGATCCGCCGGGACGCCCAGCAGGTCGATCTTCGCCTCGTTCGAGTAAGCCACCACCCCGCCGGCCAGATACGCGGAGGCGCCGGGCGGGTCGGCGAGCCGCGCCGCCAGCAGGCCCGCGGTACACGACTCGCCGACGGCGATCCGGCGCCGATCGCGCAGCAGCGCCGCCACCTGCTCGTCGATCGTCGAGCCGTCGGTGCTGAAGACGAAGCGCTGGTGGCGGTCGACCATCGCCCCGACGAACGCCTCGCGCGTCCGCTCGGCCCCGGGACGGTGGCGGACGTCGATCTCGATCTCGCCGCGCCGCAGGCAGGTCGTGATCTCGAGCGGCGAGAGGTCGGTTTGCGCCTCGATCTCGCGCATCGATTTGGCGATCTCCGACTCCGGGATCCCGAACATGCGCACGGTCTGGACGATGTAGGCCGAGGCGCCGGCGAGCACCTCGCGGACCGCGTCGGTCGCTACCGCCGCCTCCCACATCGTCTGCAGCTCTCGCGGCGGGCCCGGGAGCACGATCACCGTCGGGCCGTCCTCGACCGCGACCACCAGCCCCGGGGCCGTCCCGGCGGGGTCGATCGCCTGGGCTCCCCGCGGGATCATCGCCTGCTTGCGGTTCGCCTCCCGCAGCGCCTCGGGGTCGAAGCGCATCCGCCTCGCGAACCCGGCGATGATCGCTGCGATCTTCTCCTCCATCCCCTCGTCGAGCTCCAGCTCGACCCCGGCGAAGCGGGCGACGATCTCGGCGGTCAGGTCGTCGGCTGTCGGTCCGAGGCCGCCGCTGGTGACGATCAGGTCGCAGCCCTCGCCGGCCATGAACCGCAGTCCGGCCTCGAGGTCGTCGGGCCGGTCGGCGACGACGAGGATGTGGGCCACCTCGACCCCGAGCTCGGCGAGCCTCTGCGAGAGCCAGGGGCCGTTACGGTCGCTGATCCGCGCCGTGATCACCTCGGTGCCGGTGACGAGGATCCCCGCTCGGACGCTCATGGACACGACTCCTTCGGCGTCTGAGCGGCGAGCGCCACGTGCCGGGGCGCGACGATCTCGTAGGCGGCCGGGCCGGCGGCCTTCGGCAGTCGCCGCTCCTCGCCGCCGAGCTTCAGGGTCAGCTGCTTGGGATCGAAGCCCTTCGGGAAGCGGAGCTGGAAGCGCTGGCGCTCGAAGTGCTCCCGGTCGCCGGCGGCCAGCACCTGGCCGTCGATCAGGGCCTCCCCCCCTCCCCCGACCAGGCAGACCTCGACCGGTGCGTGAATCGCCATCGCCAGCTCGACCGTGCCCTGGGGCTTGACCGCGTCGCGCTTGCCACCGTGGGGCTCGTCGTCGGGGCCGTTCCCCGCCGGCTTCTCGTCATTCCCGGAGCCGACCAGGGCGATCACCAGCACGGCCCCGATCACGATCGCGCCGGCGAGCCCGAGCAGGAGCGCGATCCGCGGTCCCTCACTCGCCTGGGGGCGACGCCGGCGCCCCTCGAGCACCGCGTCGCCGAGCGGGTGCAGCGACGGTTCGGCGCCGGCCTCGACCTGGCGCCGGTACTCGTCGACCAGCGTCTCGGCGTCGAGGCCGAGCAGTTCTGCGTAGGTGCGCAGGAATCCCTTGCCGTAGGCCCTGCTCGGCAGCTCGTCCCAGCGCTCGGCCTCGAGCGCGCTCAGGTAGCGAGCGCGGATCTTCGTCCGCTCCGCCACCGCCTCGATCTCGAGGCCGGCGCGCGCCCTGGCCGCCGCCAGGGTCTCACCGATCGGGATCTCGCCGGGTCGTTCGCCGCTCATCGCGGCCGACCCTATACCGGCTCGAGATCGGTCTCGGTTCCGGGACGGGCCGCCTCGTCGGCGTCCTCGACGATCCCGGTGGCGAGCCGCTCCAGCAGGCGGGGCAGCTCGGCCTGGGAGACGAGCACCTGGCGCGGCTTCGAGCCCTCGTAGCCGGAGATGATCCCGCGCCGCTCGAGCATGTCGATCAGGCGCCCGGCCCGGGTGTAGCCGACCCGCAGGCGACGCTGGATCATCGACACCGACGCGGTCTCGGACTCGACCACGATCCGCGCCGCGTCGGCGAGCAGGTCGTCCTGGTCAGGCGAGAACTCGCCCTCGGCGCCCTCCTCGACCTCGGGCTCCTTGGCCTCCAGGAGCTCCTCGGCGAACTCGGGCTCGCCCTGCTTCGACCAGAAGTTGCAGACGCGGGCGATCTCGTCCTCGGTCACGAACGCGCCCTGGATCCGGTTCATCTTCGAGGTTCCGACCGGCCGGAACAGCATGTCGCCCTGCCCGAGCAGGGTCTCGGCCCCGCCGCCGTCGAGGATCACCCGGGAATCGACCTGGGAGGCGACCGCGAAGGCGATCCGCGACGGGATGTTGACCTTGATCGTGCCGGTGATCACATCCGTCGACGGCCGCTGGGTGGCCAGCACCAGGTGGATGCCGATCGCCCGCGCCTTCTGCGCGAGGCGGATGATCGAGTCCTCGACGTCGGCCGGCGCGACCATCATCAGGTCGGCGAGCTCGTCGATCACGCAGAGGATGTGCGGCAGCGGGTGCTCGCCCCTGCGCTTGCGGACCCGGTTCAGCTCGACCAGGTTGCGCGCCCGGGCCTCGCTCATCACCGCGTAGCGACTCTCCATCTCGCCGATCAGGTTGGCGAGCACGTTGGCCGCCAGGCGCGGGTTGGTGACCACCGGAGTGAGCAGGTGCGGGATCCGCTCGTAGTGGTTGAGCTCGACCCGCTTCGGGTCGACGAGCACCATCCGGACCTCGTTCGGCGACGCGTGCATGAGGATCGACGTCAGGATCGCGTTGATGCAGCCCGACTTCCCCGAGCCCGTGGTGCCGGCGACGAGCACGTGCGGCATCAGCGCCAGGTCGGCGCTCACGGCCTGCCCGGAGACGTCCTTGCCGAGCCAGGCGAGCAGCGGCGAGGCGGACTTCGGCCGCTCGGCGTAGATGTCGCCGAGCCGGACCAGGCGACGGCGCTGATTCGGGACCTCGACCCCGACCGCCTTCTTGCCCGGGATCGGCGCCAGGATGCGGATATCGGTGGAGGCGAGCGCGTAGGCGAGGTCGTCGCGCAGCTGCGCGACCTTGGAGACCTTGGTCCCGGGGGCGAGCTGGAGCTCGTACCGGCTCACGTGCGGGCCACTGACGACCCCGAGCAGGCGCGCCTCGACACCGAAGTGGCGCAGCGATTCGAGCAGCGCGCTGGAGGTCGCGTCGCGGTCGCGCATGTCCGGGCCCGGGTCCGCCTTGCCGCGGTCGAGCGCCTTGGCCGGCGGCAGCTTGTAGTCGATCTCGTCCGACTCGGTGATCCCCTCGCGGGTGCGCCTGTTCCCCTGCGGCGTGACGCCCAGACCCTTCTCCTCGATCACGTGAACAACTCCGGCCACGTCCTCGGCTTCGCCTCCGGGCGTGCCGGGTCGGCCATCAGCTTCGTAGGTGAACTGGTCATCGTCCTCGTCGGCGTCCCAGCCGTCGTCGTCCTGGGCTCGGATCGCGATCGTCTCGGCCTCGTCGTCGCCGTCGGGGACGAGGCGCTCGGTCTCGAAGGTCTCGGTCTCGCGCGATCGCGTGATCGCGATCTCGGCGTCGCCAACGTCGCCCCAGGGCTCGGCCGTGCCGTGGCGCTGGGTCCGCATCGTGCGCGCCACCTCGCGCGTCCCGGTGCCGGCCCGCTTGACCGCCCGGCCGGTCGCCCCGAACAGCGCACCCAGCGTTGTCCCGGTCAGCAGCAGGGCCCCGGAGACGAACATCAGCAGGACGAGGATGTGGGCGCCGAGGCGCTGGAACAGCGTCGTCGAGGCCCAGTAGAGGCTCTCGCCGATCGCCCCGCCGTGCTCGACCATGAAGCTCTGCTCGAAGTAGTCGTGACGGTGCGGGCGCTCAGGTCCGAGGCCGGCCGTCTGCGCGGCGAAGGCGAGCAGCAGCGCGGCGAGGACGAGGACGCCGCCCGCGTTGAGCGCCGAGGGCGCCGCGATCCATGGCCTCGCGATCAGTGACACACCCCAGCCGAAGAGCGCGATCGGGACCACGTAGGCGACCCGGCCGAACCCCTGCTCGAGGCCGTCGGCGAGCCAGCCGCCGACCCTGCCGCCGTCCCAGCCCAGGTAGAGGACGAAGGCGAGGTAGATCGCCGACGCGACCAGCGCGAGCCCGATGACGTCGTAGTGGCGCTGTTCGAGGCCCTCGACCCACTCCCGCGGGTCCGGCCGTTCACGCGGCCCGCGGCTCGCCGGGCGCCGCCGCCGCGACGCGGACGCCGCCGGGCGGCGCCTGGTGGGCTTGGGCTTGGTCCAGGGAAAGATCATGCTCAGCGGGGAGCGCGCGGACGCCCGCTCCGTGCCTGGGAGTTCGACAAGCGGGGGCCGAGCCCTGCGCGCGACCTGGATCGCGCCGCCCAGGGCGCTAAACGGGCGCTAAATATCGGCCGGATTGGCCGCTTTCGCGTCTACCCTCTGGTTGTGAGCTCCGAGGATGGATATTCGGGCCGGGTGCTGGTCGTCGAGGACGACGAGGCGATCGCCGACGTCCTGCGCCGCACGCTTCGCCAGGAGGGCCACGAGGTCCGCTCCTCGGCCGACGGGGTCGACGCCCTGCGCACCGCCGAGGAGTTCGTCCCCGACCTCGTGATCCTCGATCTCGGGCTGCCCGGGCTCGACGGGGTCGAGGTCTGCCGGCGGCTGCGGGCCGAGTCCGACGTGCCGATCCTGATCCTGACCGCCCGCACCGACCTCGACAACCGCGTCGAGGGGCTCGACTCCGGGGCCGACGACTACCTGGCGAAGCCGTTCGAGCGCCAGGAGCTGCTCGCCCGGATGCGGGCGCTGATGCGCCGGCGCCCGCCGCGCGGCAGCGCCGCCCTGGTGGTCGGCGACCTGCGGCTCAACCCCGACACCCGCGAGGTCAGCCGCGGCGAGCGGCCGATCGAGCTCACCAACCGCGAGTTCGAGCTGCTCGAGTACCTGATGCGCAACCAGCGCCTCGTGGTATCGCGCGAACGGCTGCTCGAGGAGGTTTGGGGCTACGACCCGCTGGCGATGACGAACACGATCGACGTCTTCATCTCCAACCTGCGGCGAAAGCTCGAGGAAGGCGACGAGCCGCGCGTCCTGCACACCAAGCGCGGCGCCGGATACGTGATCCGAGCCGCCTCGGCGGATGGCTGACCGAGTCAGGCGCCGGTTCCCGTTCTCAGTCCGCCGCTGGCCGGTGCGCTCGCGGCTGGCGGGCGTCTCCGCGGGCCTCACGTTCCTGATCCTGGTCGTCTTCGCCCTCGTCGTCGGGCGCCTGGCCACCGACCGAGTCAAGGACGACTTCCACGAGGAGCTGGTCAGCGTGGCGAGCCAGCTGCGCAACAACATCCAGCTCCAGCGGGCCCCGACCGAGGGCATCTCCGGTCCCGACGTGCTCGGCCTGGCGATGACCGGCGATGCGGCGGTCAGGATCGTCGACGGACAGGGCAACGTCGCCACGACCCTGGAGGGCCTCCCGGCGCAGACCTCGGGGGCGCCCGACCTCGGCCCGCCTGAAGCCGGGGCGCTGCAACAGGTCGGCGATTTCGACGCCGTCTCGGTGGTCCTCGCCGATAGCTCGATCCCGCCGTTGTACCTCCAGTACGCCCGCAGCCGCAGCTCGCTCGAGGACACGCTCCACAAGCTCTGGCTCTTCCTCGCTTGCGGGGTCGTCGGCGGGACCATCCTCGCCGCCCTCGCCGGCCTCGCCGTCGCCGGCCGGGCGATGCGGCCGATCTCCTCTCTGACCGCGGCCGCGCGCGGGATCGCCACCACCCGCGACCCCTCGCGGCGGATCCCGATGCCGGAGTCCGAGGACGAGGTCGCCGAGCTCGCGACCACCCTCGACCAGATGCTCCGCGAGCTCGACGCGGCGCGCTCGGAGACCCAGCAGATGGTCCAGGCTCAGCGCGAGTTCGTCGCCGACGCCTCCCACGAGCTGCGCACCCCGCTGACCAGCATCCTCGCCAACCTCGAGCTCCTCGAGGCCAGCTTCGCCGCCCGCGGCGCGGACAGCGAGGAGGAGGAGATCGTCGCCGGGGCCCTGGGCTCGTCGCGCCGGATGCGGCGTCTGGTCGGCGACCTGCTGCTGCTCGCCCGTGCCGACGCCGGGCGCGCCGGGCCGCGGCGCAGCTGCGAGCTCGGCGAGATCGCCACCGGCGCCGTCGCCGAGGTGCGCCCGGTCGCCGAGGACCACGTGCTCGAGCTCGAGCTCGATGAGCCGGTGGCCGTCGACGGCAATCCCGACGACCTCCACCGGCTGGTCGTCAACCTGGTCGAGAACGGCGTCCGCCACACCCCGAAAGGGTCGACGGTCAAGGTCTCGGTGCGCGCGAACGGCAGTCGTGAGGCCGTGCTCGAGGTCTCCGACGACGGGCCCGGCCTGCCCGACGGCCTCGGAGACCAGATCTTCTCGCGCTTCGTCCGCGGCGCCGGGCCGGCCGACCTGACCACGGACTCCGGAACGGGCCTCGGGCTGGCGATCGTGAAGGCGGTGGCGGTCTCCCACAATGGGCGCGTCGACTACGGCAGCTCCGATGCCGGCGGAGCCCGGTTCACGGTCCATTTGCCGCTT
Organism: Solirubrobacterales bacterium; assembly: GCA_033856255.1. Taxonomy (GTDB): domain Bacteria; phylum Actinomycetota; class Thermoleophilia; order Solirubrobacterales; family 70-9; genus WHSW01. The sequence continues at coordinate 11,837 of JAWVFH010000057.1, forward strand.
GACCAAGCGGTTCTGAGCCGTGCCGCAATTCTTTAACGGCGCTTTACGAGTCGCTCATACGTTTTGGCTCGGACGAGACACCGCCCGACGAGGTCACCCCCGACAGTGCCTCGTCGGGCATTTATTGGCCAGTTCTGAGTCTGAGCCAATTGGGCCCGCCGGGGTCTTCCCTCCCTGAACCCCGGCGGGCCATTTTTTTTGCCATTCGCGTGGCGACTGAGAGCCGGCACCTACCGCCCTCGGGCCTGCTGCTGGTTCGACCCGTGGGGGCCGGAGAGCCAGTCCGAGTCCTCCAGACGCGCGTCGACCGGTTCCTCTCCTCGCCGCAGCGCGTCGATATAGGCACGATCGGCGGCCAGGCGGGCCGCCACCTCGGGACCCGTGGCGACGGCGCCGTGGCCGGGGACGACGACGTCGACGTGTCCTGCGGCGTCATCCAGCCGGTCGAGCGCCGCCTCGTAAGCGCCCACCTGATCGTCTTGGCGAGGGTCGAAGAGCGGGATCAGGATGTCGGAGAGCATGTCGCCGGCAAGCAGGACGCCACGGTCCGCGAGGAGGACCGCGGCGTGGCCGACAGCGTGCGCCTGGTGCTCGATGATCTCGCCGGGCACCGGTCCGCCGTCCGCCGGCAGCGGGGTGACCAGCGCGACCAGGTCGAGCGGGACGCCTGACGCACCGTCCTCCTCCGGCCCCTCCAGCTGCTGCGCTCGGGTCTCATTGGCGAAGTTCACGCCTGCGGCGGTGGCGTAGCGCGGCACGTCGCAGAACCGGTCATGCCAGAGCAGGTGGTCCCAGTGGGGATGGGTGGAGAACCCGGCGACCACCGGCATGCCGAGCCGGCCGAGGTCATCCGCGAGCTGGTTCAGCTCGGCACCATGGATGCCGGGATCGACCAGGATCAACCCATCCTCCCCGCGCACCACTATGGAGTTGGTCCAGACCCAGTCGCTCTGCCGGACCCAGACGCCGTCGGCCACCTGATTCAGCTCGCCCATCTCCACTCCGATCGGTTGGTTACGGGCCTGAGACCGCGATTCGCAGCCAAATTCATCGCAGCGTCCGCTGGACGAGATCGCAGCGAGCCGTCAGCAGGTGGCTTTGCAGAACTTGCGGTCCGTGAGCGCGGCCTGGATCGCCGCGGCGTGGGCGCCGGCGAAGAGCATCTGGTCGGCGGCGAGGAGCGCCTTGCCGGTCGACTTGTAGTTGGACTTCGAGCTGCCCATGAAGTTGGCCTCGAGGACGACCCTGTCCATGACCGAGTTGCCGGAGGTGTCGTTGCCGAGCGCCGTGCGGAGGCCGAGCAGCATCGAGGAGTAGACCTCGCCCACGCAGTGGATCTCCTTGGTGCACTTCTGCTCGGCCTTCTTCACGTCGAGCTTCGTGTCGGCCGTCCGCCCGCAGGTGCCGGTCGGCGAGTAGGGAATCCCGTCCCAGTCGAAGATGCAGGCGTCGAAGGGGCTGCCGCCGGTCGTCAGGGCCGACATCGCCGCTGCCATGTAGTCGCCGTAGCCCTCGGCCAGCGTGCCGCCCTGGCGGCCGGTGTTGAGCGATCCAGGGGCCGCCTGGTCCTGGAGCGAGTGCCCGTACTCGTGATAGATCACGTCCGCGTCCTCGGGGTCGTCGATCCCGCCCGTACCGAACACCATCGAGTGGTCGGCGGTCGAGTAGAAGGAGTTGTCGTCCGGGATCGCGTCCACGAGCGCCTTCTGCGGTTTGGTGCGCAGCGGCTGGCTGAGGCCGAGGCTGTCGGCGTAGGCGCGCAGGCGGTCGATGTGGAAGTACGCCATCACCGCCTCGAACTCGTCGTCCGAACGCGTCAGCTTGGTGAAGTCGGAGCCCTTGGAGCAGACCTTCTTCCCCTTGCGGCCGAGCCGCGCGTCGACGTACTGCCCGCTCAGGCAGCCCTTGGCGCTGGTGAGCCGCTCGAGCGTCTCGGGCAGGCGCAGCGACGTGAGCAGGGCAGAGTCCTTGTCGTTGCGGTCCTTGAGGCCGCTGTAGCCGCCCTGCTCGACGACCGGGTTGGGACTGAAGATCATCGCGCTGCCGGTCAGGTCCTGGACCAGGTCGCGGATCCGCAGCCGCTCACCCGAGTTCGCGTCCAGGGTGACCTCGAAGTCGCCGACCGGCTTCCAGGCGGGCAGCACCACCCGCCAGACGAGCTCGCCGCTGGCGCGGTCGAGGCCGAGCTTGGCGCTCGGCTGCGAGCGCAGCCGCTCGACCTGCGCCGCGGCGGTCGCGGCGGCGATCGCCTCGGCGCGCGAGATCGCGCCCGAGGTGTCGACCGGGTCGAGTCCGGTGACGCTGGAGTCGGAGATCAGTTCCGGGCGGTCCCCGAAGGCTGCCACGGCGACGGTCTCGGCGCCGAACACGGGCAGACCGCCGACCCGCTGGGAGTAGTGCTGGATCAGCCCTCCCCCGGGCGCCGTCTGCGAGCGCGTCAGCCGCAGCTCGGACCGCGGCGCATCGGCGCGGGCGACCGTTCGCGCGAGCGGATCGGCCGCCGCCGTGGCGGCGGAGATCGAGAGGGTGGTGGCGAACGCGATCGCCACCCCGACAGCGGTCCGGAGTCTCCCTGGCATCTTCATACCTTAGCCACACCAACCCTGGGCTCCGAGGAAAGTCGCGGGCCGATATCCGTGCAGCTGTGCCGCTTCAGACCTCGACCACGACGGGCAGGATCATCGGCCGCCGCCGGAGGCGGTCGTAGACGAAGGCGGCAATGTCGTCGTGGAGGTCCTGCTGCAGGAGCACCGGCTCGGTGACGCCCTCGTCGGCGAGCTTCGCGAGCGAGGTCTCGACCACGTCGCGGACCTCCTCGAGCAGCGATTCGTCGGCGTCCTCCATGAACGGGACGCCGCGGAAGATCAGCTCCGGCGGCGCGACCGAGCTGCCGTCGTCGGCGTCGATCGTGGCGACGACGATGAACACGCCGTCGGCCGAGAGCGTGCGGCGGTCGCGAAGGGCGACGTCGTCGGGATCGCCGATGTCGACGCCGTCGACGAAGATCATCCCCGAGTGCACCTGCTTGCCGAAGCGGGCGCCCTTGGCGTCGATCTCCAGCGGCAGCCCGTTGCGGCCCTTGTGGATGCGCTCGGGCGGCACCCCGACCGCCTCGGCCAGCTCGGCATGCAGATGGATGCGCTGGAAATCGCCGTGGAACGGGAACACGTGCCTCGGCCTGGTCAGGTTGAGCATCAGCTTCAACTCCTCGCGCGAGCCGTGCCCGGAGACGTGGATCGGGGCGTCTGCGGCGGTCACCACGCGGGCGCCGATCTCGAAGATGCGGTCGATCGTCTCGTTGACCGAGCGCTCGTTGCCCGGGACCGGGGTCGCCGAGAAGATCACCGTGTCGCCCGAGTGCAGCTCGACGTCGCGGTGGTCGTTGAACGCCATCCGCCGCAGCGCCGAGAGCGGCTCGCCCTGGCTGCCGGTCGAGATCGCGATCACCTTCTCGTCGGGGAAGTCTCCGATCTCCTTTGGCGAGATCAGCAGCCCCGAGGGCGCGTTGGCGATCCCGAGGTTGGAGGCGATGTTGAAGTTCTTGCGCATCGAGCGCCCGACCAGCGCCACCCGGCGGTCGAGCTGCACGGCCGCGTCGATCACCTGCTGTACGCGGTGGACGTTGGAGGCGAAGCAGGTGACGATGATGCGGCCGTCGCAGCGGGCGAACTGCTCCAGCAGCGCTGGGCCGACGGTCGATTCCGAGCCCCCGATCCCGGGGCGGTCGGCGTTGGTCGAGTCGCCGCAGAGGCAGAGCACGCCCTCGGAGCCGAGCTCGGCGAGCCGGGCGATGTCGGCCGGCCGCCCGTCGACCGGGGTCTGATCGAAGCGGTAGTCGCCGGTGATCAGGATCGCGCCGAGGTCGGTATGCAGGGCGACCGCCCGGGCGTCGGGGATCGAGTGCGACATGTGGATCATCTCGATCTCGAACGGCCCGGCCTGGCGGCGCTCTCCCAGCTCGAGCACGGTCAGCGGCGCATCGCGGAGCTTGTGCTCCTCGAGCTTCGATCGCACCAGGCCGATCGTCAGCGGCCCGCTGTAGATCGCGGGCGGCATCCCGATCTCCCGCAGGACGTACGGCAGCGCGCCGACGTGATCCTCGTGCGCGTGGGTGAGCACGATCGCCTCGATATCGTCGGCGCGGGTGCGAAGGTAGTCGAAGTCCGGCAGCACGAGGTCGATCCCGAGCATCTCGGCGGTCGGGAACATCAGGCCGGTGTCGATCACGACGATGCGGCCGTCGCGTTCGAACACGGCCATGTTCTTGCCGATCTCGCCCAGCCCTCCGAGCGGCAGGATGCGTACGGGGCCGCTCAAGACGCTGCGCTTGCGGTCAGCAAACCCTGGTCGGCAAGCTCCGAGCGGATCGCCTCGCGCTCCTCGGCGGAGGCTGGGACCATCGGGAGCCGCACGTTGGCCTCGATCACGCCCAGCAGCTCGAGCGCCGTCTTCGCCGAGACCGCGGGCGGCGCCACGGTCATCACGCCGTACAGCGGCTTCAGGGTGGCGTCGAGCTCGGCGACGCGGTCGGCGTCCCCGGAGACCGCGGCGTCGTAGAGCTCACGCAGGCGCGGCGAGTCGACGTTGGAGGCGACGAGGATGCCGCCGGCGCCGCCGAAGCCGAGCGTGCGGGCGAAGACGTCGTCATTGCCGGCCAGGATCGCCATCCCCTCGATCGGGCCGAGCTCGTCGTCGTTGGCCTGCTTCACGGCGACGATGTTGGGGTGCGAGGCGGCGAGCTCGGCGAGCAGCTGCGGGGAGATGTTGATCGCGGAGCGCGAGGGGATGTTGTAGAGCACGACCGGGGTGTCGCCCGCCGCGTCCGAGACGGCGGCGTAGTGCGCCCGCAGGCCCGCCTCGTTGGGCTTGTTGTAGTACGGGGTGACGGAGAGCACCGCGTGGGCGCCGACATCCCGCGCCTTGCGAGTCAGGCTGACCGCGTGGCGGGTGTCGTTGGACCCGGTGCCGGCGATCACCGTCGCCTCGCCGCCGACCTCCTCGAGCACGGCGTCCAGGAGCCGCACCTTCTCGTCGTCGCTGAGGGTCGCGGACTCCCCCGTCGTGCCGGCGAGCACGAGCCCATGCGAGCCGCCGTCGACGAGGTGCCGCGCGAGCCTCCGGCTCGCGTCGATGTCGACCGCGCCGTCGGGGTCGAACGGGGTCACCATCGCGGTCAGCACACCGCGGATCTCGCTCATCGGCTCAGCGTAACGCGTGCTCGCCCGCGAACACGGCCGGGCGGCGGTCGTGCCAGGGCTGTGCCGCCTCCAGCTGCGCTGCGGCGTCGATCAGCAGGTCCTCGCGACCGAACGCCGCCACCAGCTGGACGCCGACCGGCAGCCCGTCGGCGCTCCAGTGCAGGGGCAGCGAGATGGCCGGCTGGCCCGTGGCGTTGAAGATCGCCGTGAACGCGCCGGCCGGGACCGCGCGCCGGAAGGCGTCGAGCGGATCGCCGACGTGCTGGTCGTAGGTACCGAGCGGCACCGGCGGCTCGGCCATCGTCGGCGTCAGCAGCAGGTCGTAGCCGCCCTCGAACCAGGCCGCGATCCCGCGGGCGACGAGCTGGTGCAGGCCGTGATCGAGGAGGTAGCGGGCGCTGGAGCGGGAGCGCCCCTCCTCGGCCAGGGCCCAGGTCAGGGGCTCGACGTCGTCGGCGGTGATCTCGCGGCCGACGATGGCCCCCAGCTGCTCCAGGGTCGCCGCCTGACCGGCCGCCCAGCGGGTCATGAACGAGTCCTCGAGGTTGAGCGTCTCGGCGACCTGAGGATCGACCGGCGAGCTCTCCTCGACCGTGTGGCCGAGCGATTCGAGCAGCTTTGCAGCTCCCTCGACTGCGGCCACGCACTCGGGGTGCGAGTCGAGCCCGGGGACCGGAGGCTGGGCCTGGACACCGATCCGCAGCTTGCGGTCCGCCTCCAGCTCCTCGACGTACGGGCGTGCCGGCGCCGGGGCGACGTAGGGGTCGCCGGGCGCGGAGCCCTCGACCGCGTCGAGGATCGCCGCCGTGTCGCGAACGGTCCGCGAGACGCAGAGCTCAACCGTGAGCCCGGTCATGTTGTCGCCGATCAGCGGCCCCTCGGAGACCCGCTGGCGAGTGGTCTTCAGCCCGACCAGGCCGTTGGCGCTGGCCGGGATCCGAATCGAGCCGCCGCCGTCGTTGGCGTGCGCGACCGGGACCATCCCGGAGGCGACCGCGGCCCCCGAGCCACCGCTCGAGCCGCCGGTCGTGTGCTCGGTGTTCCACGGGTTGCGGCTCGCGCCGTAGGCCTCCGGCTCGGTGGTCGGCAGGATGCCCAGCTCGGGCGTGTTGGTCTTGCCGATCACCACGAACCCGGCGGCGCGGAAGCGCTCGGCGAGGATCGTGTCCACCGGGGCGCGGAAGCCGGCCTCCTTGAGCAGCTTCATCCCCAGGTGGTACGGCTGGCCCGCGTAGGCGGCGCCGAGGTCCTTGAACAGGAACGGGATGCCCTTGAACGGGCCGTCGGGCAGGTCGGGCGACGAGGCTTCGGCGAGGCCTTCCTCGAACAGCTCGTGGATCACCGCGTTCAGCTGCGGGTTGACCTCCTCGATCCGGGAGATCGCCGCCTCGACGAGCTCCTCCGGCGATGCCTCTCCCGAGCGCACCAGGTCGGCCTGCGCCGTCGCGTCCATCTCAACCAGGTCCATCGTTCCTCCTCAGAGCAGTTTCTCGAGACCGATCGTAAGCGGCTCGGCCAGGCCACCCACCCTACGGACCGCCAGCAGCACCCCGGGCATGAACGAGCTCCGGTCGATCGAGTCGTGGCGGATGCTCAGCGTCTGGCCCTCGCCGCCGGCGATCACCTCCTGGTGTGCGACCAGGCCCGGCAGGCGCACGGAGTGGATCGGCTCGTGGACGTTCCCGCCCGCGGCGGTGATCAGCTCCGCCGTCCGCGCCGCCGTTCCCGAGGGCGCGTCGAGCTTGCGGTCGTGGTGCAGCTCGATGATCTCGATCTCGGGCATGTGGCGCGCGGCCTCGGCGGCAAAGCGCATCATCAGCACGGCGCCGATCGCGAAGTTGGGGGCGACGAAGACGTTCGCCCCTCCCCCGCTCGCCAGCTCTCGCAGCTGGTCGGGATCGAAGCCGGTCGTGCCGACGACCGCGTGCACACCGGCCTCGACGCAGGTGCGGATGTTGGCGAGCGCGGTCTCGGGCGTCGTGAAGTCGACGACGACGTCCGCCTCGCCGACGAGCGCCGCCAGCTCCGTGCCCAGCGCCGGATCCGCGCGCCCGGCCAGCTCCATGTCATCGGCGCCCTCGACCGCCCCGCAGACCGTCTCCCCCATCCGCCCGGCGGCGCCCGAGACGACGACGCGAATCACGCTACAAGAGCCTCCGAGACACTCGCCGCCGCGGTCCGGAAGCACTCCTCGTCGGCGCCGACGCAGGCCGCCGCCAGCCCGGCGGGGTCGTAGAGCTGCGCCGCGAGCTCGCCGACCTCGTCGGCGCTCACCGAGTCGACGCGCGCCAGCAGCTCGTCGATCGAGAGCAGCGGGACGTCGAAGAGGATGCTGCGGGCGAGGCGGCCCATCCGCGCCCCGGTGGCCTCGAGCCCGAGGACCATCCGGCCCTTGACGTGCTCCTTGGCTCGCGCGAGCTCATCGGCGTCGACCCCCTCGTCGCGGAGCTTGAGCAGCTCGCGGCCGATGATCTCGCACGCCTCGGCGACGTTGTCGGCGCGCGTGCCGACGTACATCGCGACGAAGCCGCGGTCGACGAACTCGTGGGTGTAGGACCCGACCGAGTAGGCCAGGCCGCGCTTCTCGCGCACCTCGCGAAACAGGCGCGAGGAGACCGAGCCGCCGAAGATCGTGTCGAGGACGCCGAGCGCGAAGCGGCGCTCGTCGGCTCGGGCGATCCCGGGACCTCCGAAGCAGATGTGGTACTGCTCCGTCTCCTTCTCGTAGAAGCTCAGCCGCGCCTGCTCGGCGGCACCGTTGCCCTGCGGGCCCGTGGGCTCGCTCGGTCGCGCCGTGCCGAGGAGGCGCTCGGAGAGCTCGACGATGCGGGCGTGCTCGACGTGGCCGGCCGCGGCGACGACGACGTTGCCGGCCGTGTAACGGGCGTCGTGGTAGGCGGCGATCTCCGGCACCGGGATACCGCCGATCACCTCGGCGCGGCCGAGCACCCGGCGCCCGAGCGGGTGGTCGCCGTAGATCGCCTCGGCGAGCACGTCGTGGACCCGGTCCTGGGGCTCGTCCTCGTACATCGCGATCTCCTCCAGGACGACGGCACGCTCGGAGTCGATCTCCCCCGGCGGCAGCGCGGGGGCGAGCAGCATCTCGCTCATCAGCTCGAAGGCCTCGGTCGTGTGCTCGTCGAGGAAGCGCGCGTGCAGGTGGGTGGTCTCCTTGCTGGTCGCGGCGTTGGTGGCCGCGCCCATGCCGTCGAAGAGCTCCGAGATCTCGATCGCCGAGTGGCGCTCGGTGCCCTTGAACAGCAGGTGTTCGAGGAAGTGCGAGACGCCGGCCTGCGCCGGCGTCTCGTCACGCGATCCCGTCCTCACCCAGAGGCCGAGGGCCACCGAGCGAACGGAGGGAACGACCTCGGTCGCGACCCGCAGGCCGGAGTCGAGCGTCGTCAGCTCGATGCCCTCGGGGAGGTCCATTCAGTCCAGGCGCTCGCGCTCGCGACCGCCTCGGTCGCCGCCGTCGCGTCCGCCGCGGCTCTCGCGTCCGCCGCGTCCGCCCTCGCGTCCACCGCGTCCACCGCGTCCGCCGTCACGACCGCCGCGAGGGCCACCGCGTCCGCCGCCGCCGCCGCCCATCGTCGGGTCGCCGGTCCCGAGCTTCTGCAGCTCCTCGGGCGTCTTGCCGGCGATCTGCGGATCCTCGGAGAGGCGCAGGCCGACCCGGCCGCGCTCCTTGTCGACCTCGGCCACGGTGACGTCGATCTCGTCGCCCTGGGAGAGCACGCTCTCCACCGTGTCGACCCGCTCACCGGGCTTCACGTTGGAGATGTGCAGGAGGCCGTCCGTGCCCTTGACCAGCTCGACGAAGGCGCCGAAGGTGGTCGTCTTCACGACCTTGGCGTTCGGGAACCGATCGCCGACCTCGGCCTCGCGGGTCATCGACTCGATCCGGGCGATGCACGCCTCGACCAGGGCGCCGCTGGGCGCGTAGACCCGCACGGTGCCGTCGTCGTCGATGTCGATCTCGGCCTCGAACTCGTCCTGCATGCCGCGGATCGTCTCGCCGCCCTTGCCGATCACGGCCCCGATCTTCTCGGGGTCGATCTTGATCGTCCTGATCGCCGGCGCGTACTCGGAGAGCTCCTCGCGCGGCGCGTCGATCGCCTCGGCCATCTTGCCGAGGATGAACAGGCGTCCCTTGCGGGCCTGCTCGAGGGCGTCGGTGAGGATCTCGAAGGTGACGCCGGTGATCTTGATGTCCATCTGCAGGGCGGTGATTCCCTCATTGGTCCCGGCGACCTTGAAGTCCATGTCGCCGAGGTGGTCCTCGACGCCGGCGATGTCGGTGAGGACGATGTAGTCGTCGCCCTCCTTGATCAGCCCCATCGCCACGCCGGCAACCGGGTCGCTGACCGGGACACCGGCTGCCTGCAGGGCCATCGACGACGCGCAGACCGAGCCCATCGACGACGAGCCGTTCGACTCCAGCGTGTCGGAGACGACGCGGATCACGTACGGGAACTCCTCCTCGTCCGGGATCGTCGGCACCAGCGCCCGCTCGGCGAGCGCCCCGTGGCCGATGTCGCGGCGCTTCGGGCCGCGCATGAAGCCGGCCTCCCCGACCGAGAACGGCGGGAAGTTGTAGTGGTGCCAGAAGCGCTTCTTCTCCTGGAGGCCGAGGTTGTCGACCTTCATGTCCATGCGGGTCGTGCCGAGCGCGACGCTCGACATGATCTGCGTCTCACCGCGGGTGAACAGCGCCGAGCCGTGCACGCGCGGAGCGATGTCGACCTCGGTCTCGATCGGACGGATCTCGTCCTGGGCGCGCCCGTCGGGCCGCTTCTTGTCGACCGCGATGTGCTTGCGGATGATGTCCTTCTCGAGCTTCGCGAAGGCGCGGGCGACCTCGGGGGCCTTCTCCGGGTCGACCTCGACCTCGCCGTCACCGGCGGCGAACTCGGCCAGCGCCTCCTCCTCCACCGCCTTGGTCGCGTCCTGGCGGGCGAGCTTCTCGCGCACCTGGGTGGCCTCCTCGAGCTTCGGGCCGTACTTCGACTCGACCTGCTTCAGCAGGTCGGCGTCGATCTCCGGCGCCTCGACCGAGACCTTCTCCTTGCCGGCCTTCTCGGCCAGTTCCTCCATCGCCCCGATCAGGATCTTGATCTCCGAGTGGGCGATGTCGAGCGCGTCGAGCACCTCGGCCTCGGTGACGCCGTCGGCGCCGCACTCGACCATCAGGATCGCGTCCTTGGAGCCCGAGACGATCAGGTCCATCTCCAGCTCGGGGTGCGTCTCCTCCTCGGGGTTGACGACGAAGTCGCCATCGAGCTTGCCCACCCGCACGGCGCCGACCAGGGCCGCGGTCGGGACCGGGGAGATCGCCAGCGCCGCGGAGGCGCCGTTCATCGCCAGGATGTCGTAGGGGTGGACGTGGTCCACCGACATCGGCTGGGCGACCAGCTGCGTCTCGAAGTGCCAGCCCTTGGGGAACAGCGGCCGGATCGGCCGGTCGATCATCCGGGCGGTCAAAGTTGCCTTCTCGCCGGCGCGGGCCTCGCGGCGGAAGAAGGAGCCCGGGACCTTGCCCGCGGCGTAGTGCTTCTCCTCGACGTCCACCGTCAGCGGCAGGAAGTCGACGTCGCGCAGGTTGCCCATCGTCGCGGTGCAGAGGACCATCGTGTCGCCGGAGCGAACGACGACGGCTCCGCCCGCCTGGCGGGCGAGCTTGCCGGTCTCGAAGGAGATCTCCTGGCCTCCGACCTCACACGAGACACGGGTCACGTCAAACATACTCATGTATTCAGATTTTCCTTTCGGCAGCCCGGTTGGCTGCCCAACGTTCCAGAACTTCTCGTTCTCTAACGTCGGCGATGTTACAAGGGTCGCCATCGGCGAACAGCGTCGGCGTCCCGGTAACGCCCGCTCGCACGCCGGCCTCGAAGTCGGCGCGGACGCGCTCGGAGACCGCCTCCGAGCGGCGGTCGGCCTCGAACCGCTCGAGGTCGAGCCCGAGCGCCTCGGCGCGCGCCCACAGATGCGGGTCGTCGATGTGGCCGTGGTCGGCGTAGATCGCGTCGACCATGCCCCAGAACGCGCGCGCCTCCTGAATCGACGCCGCCTCGGCCGCCGCGTGCAGGGCTGGGGCCCGCGGCCGCTTCGAGGCGAGCGGGAAGTGGCGCAGGCACAGGCGCAGCTCGAGCCCCGCGATCCAGCCCCAGGCCTCGGCGCACGCCGGGCAGGCGAGGTCCGCGTAGACGATCAGCTCCCCCCCGCTCCCTCGCACGTGGTCGCCCGGGCCGATCGGCGGCAGGGCGGCGGTGGTCAGCTCGGTCAGAGACTTGCCAGCGCGTCGAAGATCAGGTTTGCGCCGGGGATCGTCAGGGGGGTCTCCTCGGCGTGCACCCATCGCACGACGCCATCGCCGTCGATCAGGACGAGTGACCTGTTGGGGGTCCCCCACTCCTCGAGGTAGGCGCCGTAGGCGCGCGAGACCTGGCCCTTGGGATGGAAGTCGGCGAGCAGGGTCATCTCGAGCCCGAGCTGCTTGCGAAACGCGTTGTGGCACCAGCTGCCGTCGGTCGAGATCCCGATCAGCTCCGCGCCGGCGTCGGCGATCTGCGGCAGCACCTCCTGGTAGACGGAGAGCTGGTCGGAGCAGACCGGGCTGAAGTCGCTGGGATAGAAGGCGAGGACGACGCGCCTACCCGCGAAGTCGGAGAGGCTGACCGGCTCGCCGCGATGGTTGGGAAGCGTGAACTCGGGTGCCTTGGCGCCCGGTTCGACCACGGCCCTAGCGGCGCAGGCCGAGGTCTGCGACCAGGGCGCGGTAGCGCTCGACGTCCGAGCGCTCGAGGTAGCGCAGCAGGCGGCGGCGCTTGCCGACCAGCATCAGCAGGCCGCGGCGCGAGTGATGGTCCTTGACGTGCGTGCGCAGGTGCTCGGTGAGCTCGTTGATGCGCGCCGTCATCAGCGCCACCTGGACCTCGGCGGAGCCGGTGTCGCCGTCCGAGCGGCCGTACTTGCCGACCAGCTCCTGCTTCTTTTCCTTCGTCAGACCCATGCGGAGCGGACAGGTTAGCGAGGCGGCTTGAAGGCGGCGCACAGCTCGCGCGCCTGCGCGACGTCGCGGTTCATCTGCGCGACCAGCTCCTCCACCCCCGGGAAGCGCTTCTCGCCGCGCAGCCGGGCGATGAAGGCGATCCGCAGGGTCTGCCCGTAGAGGTCGGCCTCGTGGTCGATCAGGTACGACTCGATCAGGACCCCGCGGCCGGTCTCGAAGGTCGGGCGCACGCCGACGTTGACGGCGGCCGGGATCCCGTTCGCGAACGCGGCGTAGACCCCGTGGCCCGGGTACACGTACTCCTCCGACGGGACGACGTTCGCGGTCGGGAACCCGAGCGTGCGGCCACGCTTGTCGCCCTCGACCACGGTCCCCTCGAGCAGGAAGGGAGCGCCGAGGCAGTGCAGCGCGCCCTCGACGTCGCCGGCTGTCACCTGCGCCCGGATCCGGGTCGAGGAGACGATCTCGCCGTCGACCTCGACCAGAGGGACGATCTCGGTCTCGAACTCAGAGTGGCCGCCGAGCATCGCGGGGTCGCCCTTCGCCTTCTTCCCGAAGCGAAAGTTCTCGCCCACCCGGACCCTCGTGGCACCGAGGGTCTCGATCAGGATCCGCGAGCAGAACTCCTCCGCCTCGATCTCACGGAACTCGTCGTCGAACGGGATGATCACCAGCTCCTCGACGCCGAGGCCGTCGATCACGTCACGTTTGATCTCGAACGGCGTGATCAGCTTCGGCGCGGCCTCGGGGTGAATGACGCTGAGGGGATGGGGGTCGAAGGTGAGCACGGTGTCGGCCCCCTCGATCACCTTCCGATGGCCGACGTGAACCCCGTCGAAGACCCCGATCGCGATCTCGCGCGGGCGCTGGGCGGCCTCGGGCAGCGGCGTCACCTGGATCGTCATCGGCGCGAACTCTGCCAGCTAACGGGTTATGCGAGGCGCGAGAGCGCGTCGGCGAGCGGAATCGCGGCCGTCTCGTCGGTCTCGTCGACCGTGAACGGCCCGATCGCGGTCCGGCGCAGCTCGGTGCAGTAGGCGTCGCCGAGGTCGGCGATCAGGCTGCGGACGTAGGTGCCCGAGGAACACTCGACCTCGAACTCGCGCTCGGCGCCTTCGGCCGAGAGCTGCTCGAACCGGTGCACGGTCACCAGCCGCTCGGGGACCTCGAAGTCCTCGCCGCGGCGGGCCCGCTTGTAGGCGCGCTCGCCGCCGACCTTGACCGCCGAGTAGGTCGGCGGGCGCTGGCGGATCTCGCCCCGCGGCAGGTCGAGCGACCCTTCCGGGATGACTTCGGTTTCGGTGATCTCGCCGTCGCGGTCCCCGGTCGTCGAGACCGCCCCGAACCGTGCGCGGACGCGGTAGGTCTTCGGCAAGGCCATGAAGCGGCGCTGCTCGCGGGTCGCCGGCCGCGCCAGCAGGACGATCAGCAGGCCGGTCGCGAACGGGTCCAGCGTGCCGGCGTGACCCCCCTTGACGCCGAAGGAGCGGCGAACGCGGGCCACCAGGTCGTGCGAGGTGATCCCAGCCGGCTTGTCGGCGAGCACGACCCCGCCACCGATGGCCAGCTCGGCGTCAGCCACCCAATTGCGCAGCGATCTCGGCGCGCAGGAACTCGACCAGCTCCTCGTAGGGCAGGTCGCTGCCGAAGCCGGCGGCGCGGCGGTGGCCGCCGCCGCCCTGCGCGCGGGCGATCGCCGAGACGTCGACCGAGCCGTCGGTCGAGCGCAGGCTGACCTTGCGCGCCGAGTTCCCGCCGTCGGTCTTGTCACGGATCATCGCCGCGACGTCGACCCCCTCCAGGGCGCGCACGAAGTCGATGATCCCCTCGGTGTGCACCTCCCCGGCCCCGGTGTCCGCGTAGTCGGAGGCGCTGACGTAGGTGACGCCGAACCGGCCGTCGTCGAAGAGCTCGATCTTGTCCAGGGCCCTGGCGATCAACCGCACCTTCTCGATCGGCACCCGTTCGTACAGGCGGCGAAAGGTGTCGTTGACGTCGACGCCGGCCTCGATCAGCTCGGCCGCCATCCGGTGCGCGGCAACACCCGTGTTCTCGTACTGGAACATCCCGGTGTCCGTCACCAGCCCGACGTAGAGCGCCGAGGCGATCTCCGGGGTGATCTCGGCGCCGAGGCGCTTCGCGACCTCGAGCACGATCTCGGCCGTGCAGGAGGCCTCGATGTCCACCAGGTTGATGGTCCCGAAGCGGGTGTTGTCGTGGTGGTGGTCGATGTTGATCAGCCGCGCTCCGTCGCGCTGCAGGAACTCGACCGGCATCCGGTCGATGTTGCCGCAGTCGAGGAAGACGAGCGTGCGGTCCACGACGTCCGCCGGGGGCTCGTGGAAGACCTCCTCCAGGGGGAGGAACCGATATTCGACCGCGAGCGGGAACTCCTTCGCCCCCAGGAACATCACCGCGTCCTTGCCGAGCTGCTCGAGCACGTGGTGCATCGCGAGCAGCGAGCCGAGGGCGTCGCCGTCCGGGCCCTCGTGTGTGGTCAGCAGGAAGCGGTCCGCCGAGCGCAGCTCGTCGGCGACGCGGTCGAGCTCGGAGCTCAACGCCGCGGTTGGCTCACTCATCCGAGTTCTCTTCGAGCAGGTGGGTGAGGCGCACGGCGCGCTCGAGGCTCTCGTCGTAGTGGAACTTCAGAGTCGGGGTGTGCTTGATCCGCACCTCGCGGGCGATCGCAGCCTGGAGCTTCCCGTGCGAGGAGGCGAGCGCCGCCAGCGTCGCGTCGCGCTCGTCCTCGTCGCCGAGCACGCTGACGTAGACGCGCGCCGAGCGCAGGTCTGGGCTTGTCTGAACAGCTGTCACCGTCACGAATCCGATCCGCGGGTCCTCGAGGTCGCTGGCGATCGCCGAGCCGATCACCTTTCGCATGACCTCGTCGATGCGGCGCATGCGATCGCCTCCGGCCATACGCGAGCCAACATAACAGGGCACCTCAACCGCGAACGTCATCAAGCGTCAGCAGGTCGCGCTCGAAGCTGCAGCCGTCCGGGCAGCGCGCCTCGACGAACCGCTCCACCTCCGCCGAGCGCGCACGCACCTCGGCGCCGCCGACCAGCGCGCACAGCAGCACCGCGCGGCGGCGGTCGTCGTGCGCCTCGATCTCCGCCACAGCGGCGACGAACCGTTGGCGCAGCTGCGCTTTCAGCGAGCTCACCACCTTGCGCTTCTCCTTCAGGCTCCGCGACCGCCGGAGGTCGAGCCGGACCTCGGTCAGGGAGATGTAGGTGGTCGCCACCTACTCGAGCGTCTTCTCGACCTGCCGGGTCTCGAAGGCCTCGATCACGTCGTCGACCTTGACGTCCTGGAAGCCCTCCAGCACGACGCCGCATTCGAGGCCTGCCTCGACCTCCTTGACGTCGTCCTTGAACCGCCGCAGGGAGCCGATCCGGCCCGTCCAGGCGACGGTGCCGTCGCGAACCAGACGCACCTCGGCGCCGCGCACGAGCTTGCCGTCGGTGACCGAGCAGCCGGCGATCGTGCCGATCTTCGAGGCCTTGAACAGCTCCAGCACCTGGGCCTGGCCGACCGCCTCCTCGACCTCCTCGGGCTCGAGCATGCCCTCCATCGCCGCGCGCAGCTCCTCGGTGACCTTGTAGATCACCGAGTAGGTGCGGATCTCGACGCCCTCCTGGTCGGCGGCGCGACGGGCGTCGGCGAGCGGGCGGACGTTGAAGCCGATGATCACCGCGTCGGAGGCCGCCGCGAGCATCACGTCGGATTCGTTGATCCCGCCGGCGCCGGCGAGGATCACGTTGACGGAGATGTCGTCCTGGGGAAGCTTCGCGATCTCGTCCTGGAGCGCCTCCAGGGAGCCCGAGACGTCCGCCTTGAGGACGATGTTGAGCTCGTTGATCTCGCCCTCCTTGGCCTTCGCGAAGACCTCGTCGAGCGTCAGACGGCGCGACTGGCGGCGGGCGAGCTGCTCGGTCTTCAGGCGGTGGGCGCGCTCCTCGGCGAGCTGGCGCGCCTGGCGGTCGTTCTCGACCACCTCGACCCGCTCGCCGGCCTCGCAGACCCCCTCGAAGCCGAGCACCTCGACCGGATCTCCCGGCCCCGCCTCCTGGAGCCGGGTACCGGTGTGGTCCTGCATCGCCTTCACCTTGCCCCACTGAGAGCCGGCGACGACCGAGTCGCCGATCTGCAGCGTGCCGCGCTGCACGAGCACGGTGGCCACCGGGCCACGGCCCGGGTCGAGGTGCGATTCGATCACCGTGCCCGACGCGGCCGCGTCGGGGTTCGCCTTCAGCTCCTCGAGCTCGGCGATCAGGAGGATGTTCTCGAGCAGCTCGTCGAGGTTCTCGCGCGTCTTCGCCGAGACGTTGACGAAGATCGTCTCGCCGCCCCAGTCCTCCGGGCTGAGGTCGTGCGTGGCGAGCTCACCCTTGACCTTGTCGGGGTTCGCGCTCTCGAGGTCGATCTTGTTGATCGCGACCAGGATCGGCACGTCGGCGGCGCGGGCGTGGTCGATCGCCTCGACCGTCTGCGGCATCACCCCGTCGTCGGCGGCGACCACGACGACGACGATGTCGGTGACGTCGGCGCCGCGGGCACGCATCGCCGTGAACGCGGCGTGGCCGGGGGTATCGATGAAGCTGATCGTCTTGTCGTTCTGGTGCACCTGATAGGCGCCGATGTGCTGGGTGATCCCGCCGGCCTCCCCGGCGACCACCTCCGTCTCGCGGATCGCGTCCAGGAGCGAGGTCTTGCCGTGGTCGACATGGCCCATGATCGTGACCACGGGCGGGCGCTCGACCAGGTCCTCGTCGGCGTCGTCGTAGACGGGCGCCTCGCTCTGTTCCTCGGCGGCGCTGACCATCTCGACGTCGCGGTCCAGGGCCCCGGCGAGAACCTCGATCGTCTCGTCGGAGAGGGTCTGGGTGAGGGTCGCCATCTCCCCCAGCTGCATCAGCTGCTTGATCACGTCGGCGCTGCCGACGCCGAAGATCTCGGCCACCTCGCGCACCGTCGCCCCGGAGGGGATCTTGAGCGCCGGCTGCTCCGCCTCGACGTGCGGCCCGAGCGGCGGCTCCTCCAGCAGCGGGCGGCGCCGGCGTCCACCGCGGCGGCGCGGTGGGCGGCGCGGGGGCGCGGTCTGCATCTGGTCGCGACGCGACGCCTGCGAGTCGATGACCACGCGGCGACGCTTCGTCTTGCCCCCGGCGCCGGCGCCGTCGCCGTCGCCCGCGGGCTGCACGGGACGAACGGGCTTCTGGGCCGGCTTCGCGGCCTCGCCGCCGTTTGCGGCCGGCGCGGCCTTCGGCGTCGCGGCGGCCGTCGGCGCGGCCGCGCCGCCACCGGCCTTCAGCGCCTTCAGCGCGTCGGCCTCCTCGACGCTGGAAGCGGCGGCCTTGGCCTCGATTCCGGCAGCGTTGAGCGCCGCAAGGACCTCCTTGCTCGTCAGCCCCTGCGCCTTGGCGATCTCATGGACGCGCTTGCGGGCCAACTACGACTGCGCCTCCGCGGGTTCCTCGGCCTCATCTGAGGCCGGCTCGCCGCCATCCTCGGCCGAGGTCTCCTCGGCGGGTTCGTCGGCGATCTCCTCTTCGGCGGCGGCCTCCTCGGCGGGTTCGTCGGCGATCTCCTCTTCGGCGGCGGCCTCCTCTTCGAGGATCTCCCCGGCGACCTCCGCCTCTTCGGCGGCCTCCTCCTCGAGGATCTCCTCGACCACCTGCTCCTCGGCGATCTCCTCGGCCACGACTTCCTCGGCGATCTGCTCGGCGACCGCTTCCTCCACAGCCTCTTCGACCAGCTCCTCTTCAACCGCTTCCTCCGCCGCCTCGGCGACGGCCTCCTCGACGATCTCCTCGGCCACCGCCTCCTCGACCGCTTCCTCGACGGCTTCCTCCTCGGCCTCGGCCTCGGAGAACGCCGCCTCGGCGCGCGCCACCAGCGGCGCCACGTCGGCCTCGGCGGCGTCGGGGTCGGCCAGCACGGCGACCTCGCCGTCGGCGAGCGACGAGAGCACGGTCACCTGGTTGGTCGAGAAGCGCGCCAGCGCCTGATGCTGCGGCAGGCCGCAGAAGCGCGAGCCCTCGAGCGCGGCGTTCGGGCACCGGCGGCCGGCGGAGAGCACCGCGGCGCAGCGGCCATCGGCGACCTCCTCGCCCTCGTCGTACTCCATGTCGTCGGCCTCGACGAACTCGGTCTGAGACTTGATGTCGACCTTCCAGCCGGTCAGCTTCGCGGCCAGGCGGGCGTTCTGACCCTCGCGCCCGATCGCCAGGGAGAGCTGGTCGTCGGGGACGATCACGGTCGCCTCCTTGGTCTCATCGTCGACCAGCACCTCCCGCACGCGCGCCGGCGAGAGCGCCTTGGCGACGAACCGGGCGGGCTCCTCGTTGTAGGGGATGATGTCGATCTTCTCGCCGCGCAACTCGGAGACGACCATGCGGACGCGCGAGCCGCGCGGGCCGACGCAGGCCCCCACCGGATCGACACCGTCGGCGTGCGAGATCACGGCGATCTTCGAGCGGTAGCCGGGCTCGCGGGCGACGCCGACGATCTCGACCAGGCCGTCGGCGATCTCCGGCACCTCGAGCTCGAACAGCTCCTTGATCAGCTCCGGGCTGCGGCGGCTGACGACGATGCTCGGGCCCTTGCCCTCGGCCGAGACGTCGGTGATCACGGCCTTGACCCGCATCCCGTGGTCGTAGCGCTCGTTCCAGACCTGCTCGGAGCGCGGCAGCAGCGCCTCGACGCGCTCGCGCAGCTGCACCAGCGTGTAGCGGTTGTCGGACTGCTGGATGATCCCGGTGATCAGCTCGCCGACGCGATCCTGGTACTCGTCGTACATCATCTGGCGCTCGGCCTCGCGGATCCGCTGCAGGATCACCTGCTTGGCGGTCTGGGCGGCGATCCGTCCGAAGTCGCCGGGGGTGACGTCGCGCGACTTGATCTGATCCTCGTACGGGGCGAGGATCGCCGGGTCGAGCTCGGGCTCCTCCGGCTCGCGCAGCTCGCCGGTCTCGGGGTCGACTGTCGGCTCCTGCTCCTCGGCGACCTGGGCCAGGAGCTTCTCCTCCAGCTCGGGCGGCAGGATCAGCTCGAAGACGCGGAAGTCGGCCGTCTGGCGATCGAGATCGACCCGCGCGTACTTGGCAGCCCCCGGGCTCTTCCGGTATGCGGACAGCAACGCGTCCTCGAGCGCCTCCATCAGCGTCTCGGCATCGATGCCCTTCTCCTGTTCGAGGCCGTGCAGGGCCTCGACGATCTCGCGACTCAAGCTTCTCTGCCTCCAAAATCGGGGATCAGGTTCGAACGGCGGATGCGCGCCAGGGGGATGCGGATGTCGGCGCCGTCGGCCTCGAGCGAGACGCCCTCGTCGTCGGCGTCGGTGAGCGTGCCGGTGAAGTTGCGCCGGCCCGCGATCGCCTCAGCGGTGCGCACCTTGACCTCGCGGCCGAGGAAGCGGCGGAAGTGCTCGGGCTTCGTCAACGGCCGGTCGATCCCGGGCGAGGAGACCTCGAGCGCATAGGACTCGAGCAGGTCGCGCAGCTCGGCGGTGACCCGCTCGCAGAGCCCCAGATCGACGCCCTCGGGGTGGTCGATGTACAGCCGCAGGGTCTCGGCGGCCGGACGTTCGAGCGCGATCAGCTCGACCGCCGGGTCATACCCGGTAAGCCGTTCCTCGATTGTCCGCTGCAACTCCTGCAGGTCTTCCACTGCGTCCTCCACTCCTCTCCCGGGGTCCGAAAGTGCGAAAAAAAAGGCGGGCCCGGGCCCACCAATCTCAGGGTACGGGTACGTAAGAAGGTGCGGTCAGTATAGCCTCGCGCGTGGGCGGCGCTCAGGCGTCGAGCAACAGCGTCACGGGCCCGTCGTTGACGAGCTCGATCGCCATCCGGGCGCCGAAGCGACCGCGAACGGCACCGAGGCGCTCGCAGAAGCGCTCGTAGATCGGCTCCGCCTCCGCCGCCGGCGCGGCGTCCACGTAGCTCGGCCGGTTGCCCTTGCGGGCGTCGCCGTAGAGGGTGAACTGGCTCACGCAGAGCGCCTCCCGATCACCGAGCGGCTCGTTCATCCGCCCCTCGGCGTCATCGAAGATGCGCAGCGCGCGGACCTTGTCGGCGAGCCGGTCGGCCTCCGCCTCGCCGTCGTCGCGATGGATGCCGAGGAGGACCAGCAGGCCGGGGCCGATCGCGGCCACCTCGGCCCCGTCGACGTGCACGGCCGCCCGGCTCACCCGCTGGACGAGCGCGCGCATCTAGAGATTGCGGACGAAGCGACCGATGCCGCTGTCGTCCTCGTAGCCCACCGCTGTCCAGAGGGAGGAGGCGAGCGTGTCCTGGCGCCAGGCCAGCGCCGTGACCCGGCTCGCGCCCTGCGCCAGCAGGCGCCGCTCTCCCTCCTGGACGAGCTGCGCGGCGATCCCCTGCCTGCGGCGCTCCGGGGCCACCGCGAGCCGGTACATGTTTCCCCGCCAGCCATCCCAGCCGGCGACCAGCGTCCCGACCAGCTCGCCGTCGAGCTCGGCGACCAGGAGCGCTTCCGGGTCGCGCTTCAGCAGGCGGCGGACGACCGCTTGATCGTCGGCCGTCGACGCCCCGCAGCTGCGGGCGCGCGACCACAGCTCCAGCACCGCCGCGACGTCGGCGGCCACGGCGCTCCGGATCGTCACGAGGCGCGCCGGAGCCGGTCTCGGTACAACCGGTAGTCGGGGCGATCCGGGCGCAGGTTCGAGGCCAGCGCCAGGTGGTGGCGGGCGCGCTCGCGCTCCCCGGTCAGGCTCAGCGCCCGGCCGAGGCAGAAATGGGCGTAGTCGTCGACCGGATGGGTCTCGACCACAGCCTCGAACTCGGCCGCCGCCTCGGCGAACTGGCGATTGCGGAAATAGGCTCGGCCGAGCGCCTCGCGCACCGAGGTCTTCTCGGGCGCCCGCCGGGCGACCTCGGCCAGCGGCACCGTCGCCTCGCCGAAGCTGCCGTCCTCGAGCAGCTCAACGCCCTGGCGGTAGAGCCGGTAGGTGTCGCCGTTGGTCTCGAGTTCCATGCACCCAGTTTAGAAACCGGTGCAACGCCCCCGCTACTGGTTCAGGTCCCTCACCGAGCGCATCGCCTCGACCCGGTCGAGGATCGCCTCGGCCACCTCCTGCTTCGACGAGATCGGCACCTGGTGCTCCCCCGAGCGCTCGACGATCGTCACCTCGTTGTCGGCCGAGTCGAAGCCGATCTCAGGCCGCGAGACGTCGTTGAAGACGATCGCGTCGACCCCCTTGCTCTCCAGCTTCGCCCGCGCCCGCTCGATCGCCTCGGCGCCGGTCTCGGCGGCGAAGCCGACCAGCGTCTGATCGGGGCGGCGCTGGGCGGCGACCGCCGCGAGGATGTCCTCAGTCGCCTCGAGGCGCAGCTCGAGGCCCGACCCGCCGCGCCGAGCGATCTTCGATTCCTCGGGGGCGGCGGCGCGAAAGTCGGCCGGCGCCGCCGCCATCAGCAGCACGTGCGCGGCGTCGAACTCGGCGCGGACCGCGTTCGCCAGCTCCGCCGTGGTCTCGACCGCGATCGTCTCGACCCCGGTCGGCAGCGGCACCGAGACGTTGGCGGCGATCAGCGTCACCCGCGCCCCCCGGCGAGCCGCCGCCGTCGCCAGCGCCACGCCCATCCGGCCGCTCGAGCGGTTGCCGATGAAGCGCACCGGGTCGATCGGCTCCCGCGTGCCGCCGGCCGTGACCAGCACTCGCAGGCCGTCCCAGGCGCCGCTCGGCGCCGGAAGCAGCGCCTCGACCTCGGCCAGCAGGCGCTCGGGCGGCGGCAGGCGCCCGGTGCCGTACTCGCCGCGGGAGGCGAGCGCGCCGGTGTCGGGCTCGATCACCGTGATCGCGCGCTCCCGCAGCGTCGCCAGGTTCGCCCGCGTGGCGGCATCGGCGTACATGCGGTCGTTCATCGCCGGGGCGACGAGCCGCGGCGCGGTGCAGGCGAGGAAGGACGTGGTCAGCATCGAGTCGCAGATCCCCGAGGCGAGCTTGGCGATCGTGTTCGCCGACGCCGGCGCGACCAGGAACGCGTCGGCGTTGGCGACCAGCTCGAGGTGGCCGATCGGGTCATGCGCCGGCAGCTCGTCGCCGGGGAAGGCGCCGCGCATCGGGTCGCGCTCGAACTCGTCGCGCAGCACCGGGGCGCCGGTGATCCCCTCGAACGAGGCGGCGCCGATGAAGCGCTCGGCGGTCGGGGTCATCACCACGCGCACGCCGTGGCCCGCCTTCGTCGCCAGGCGCGCCAGCTCCAGCGCCCGGTAGGCGGCGATGCCGCCGGTGACGCCGATCAGGATCCGGGCCATGCGTAAAGGCTACGCGCACGGGGCGCCCAAATCGGGCGCCCGGTTGCGGGCCGACAAGGACGAAAGGCGATTGAGGCCCCTCCTGCGGGGCCTAACGCACGTTCGTGGCTTCCACCCGATCGGGAATCACCGCCTTGCAGCGGCGGAGATGAACCGCTAGACGCGGTAGCGGTACTCGATCTTGCCCTGGGCGAGTTCCTCCAGGGCGATGGTCAGGTAGTTCCCGGTCGCGGTCTCCACCATCGGTGGCGTGTACTCCTCGTAGCTGCCCTCGCCGAGGGCGCGGTAATAGCTGTTCAGCTGACGGGCGCGCTTGGCGGCGACCAGGACGGCCGCGTAGTGGCTGTCCGTGCGGGCGAGGAGTTCGTCGACTCGGGGCTTGATCATCGGGCGGCAGTGTAGAGGGTCGGTGGTCAGTCGCCCGCGGCGAGCTCCTCGCGAACGGTTCGTTCCAGCTCGTCGGCAGCGCGCTCGAGCTCGTCGTTGACGACCACGTGCTTGAACTCCTGTTGCGCGTCGAGCTCCAGGTCAGCGGTCCGCAGCCGCTCCTCGATCGCCTCCGGGTCGTCCGTCCCGCGCCGTTCCAGCCGGGCCCGCAGGGCCCCGGGATCGGGCGGGGCGATGAAGACGAGCACCGCCTCGGGCATCGCCGCGCGCACCTGCCGGGCCCCCTGCACCTCGATCTCCAGCACCACCGACTCGCCGGCCGCGAGCCGCCGCTCGACCTCCGAGCGCAGCGTGCCGTAGCGGTGGCCGCTATACGCGGCGTACTCGAGGAACTCGTTCGCCTCGGCGCGGCGGGCGAACTCGTCGCCGGAGAGGAAGTGGTAGTCGCGGCCGTCCTCCTCCCCCCCGCGCGGCGGCCGGGTGGTCGCCGAGGTCGAGAGGCCGAGCTCCGGCAGACGCTCGCGCAGCGTCCGGATCAGGGTCCCCTTGCCGACCCCACTGGGGCCGGTGATCACGAAGACCTTCGCCTGGCTGGCTATCTGCGCAGGAACTGGACGAGCTCGGCGCGCTGGCGCTCGGAGAGCCCGCCGATCGTCTTCGAGGGCGAGATCCGGCACTGGGTGAGGATCTTGTTCGCCTTCACGCGCCCGTACTTGGGCACCGCGAGGATCATGTCGAAGGCCTTCGCCGAGAGCACGTAGTCCGGCGGGTCGAGGAGCAGCTTCTCGATCTTCACCTTGCCGCCCTTGAGGTCGCGCTTCAGCTGCGCGCGCGCCGAGCGGATCTCGTTCGCCCGCCGCAGGGCCCGCATCCGCTGCTCTCGGGATCTTTCGGGAACGGCGGTCGGGGTGTCGACGTAGGCGGGGGCCATCGGGCGGGTCGCACTATAACCGCGCATGAGCGACGCGCAAGGGGGAGGCGGCGCTTTTTCGCCAAATTCGCTTCGACCTCAGGTTGAGGTCGACGGAAGGCGCACCCCAGGAAGCGCGGAGATCCCCCGCGCCGAGAGCTCGGCGGCGAGCTCCGCGCGCACCCGATCACCGGCCGCGGGGTCGCGAAAGCTCGCCGTCCCGACCGCGATCGCGGTCGCTCCGACCGAGAGAAAGGCGAGCGCGTCCGCCCCGGTCTCGATCCCGCCCATCCCGATCACCGGGATCTCGACGGCCGCCGCCACCCGGCGCACCTGGTCGAGGGCCACCGTCCGCACCGCCGGCCCGGAGAGGCCACCGCTGCCGGCCCCGAGCCAGGGCCGCATCGTCACCGGGTCGAGCCCGGTCGCCTTCAGGGTGTTGATCAGGGAGACGGCGTCGGCGCCGCCCGCCTCCGCCCCGGCGGCGACCGCGGCAGGGTCGGAGCAGTTGGGCGTCAGCTTCACGATCAGCGGCTTCTCGGTCAGCGGCCGCAGCGCCTCGCAGAGCGCCTCGGTCTCGGACGGCTGCTCGCCGACGATCAGCCCGGACTTGACGTTCGGGCAGGAGACGTTGAGCTCGATCGCCGCCACCTCCGGGCGGCCCCCCACCCCCTCGACCAGGTCGGCGAAGCCGTCGCGGCTGGTCGCCATCACGGAGACGCAGAGCGGCACCGGCAGTCGCGCAAGCTCGGGGAGGTCGTGGGCGAGGAATCCCTCCAGGCCCTTGTTCGGCAGCCCGATCGAGTTGACCATCCCGGCCGGGGTCTCGTAGAGGCGCGGCGGCGGGTTGCCGGCGCGGGGCTCGAGCGTGATCGTCTTCGAGACGAACATGCTGAACGGGAAGCGGACGTCGAGCTCGGCGCCGAAGGCGCGCCGGGCGGCAAGGGCGTCGAACGTGCCCGAGCCGTTGATCACCGGATGGGCGAGCTCGATCCCGCAGAGGTCGAGGGCCAGATCGGACATCAGTGACCTGACCCGGCGACCAGGGCCGACTCGATCTCCGCGGCGTTCACGGTCGGGCCGTCGACGCAAAGGCGCATGTAGCCACCGGAGGCGAGCGGCACCGCGCAGCCGAAGCAGGAGCCGAAGCCGCATGCCATCGGGGTCTCCATGGCCAGCTCGGCCGGGACGCCGGCCCGCTCGCAGAGCTCGCGGACGGCCTCGAGCATCGCCGGCGGCCCGCAGGCGTAGACGACCGCGCTGGCGGCGTCGTCGCCCTCGAGCACGACCGAGAGCAGGTCGGTGACGTAACCCTGGTGTCCGGTGTGGCCGTCCTCGGAGGCGGTCCGCACCTCGGAGCACCGAAACAGCTCCAGGCCACCGGAGTGGGCGCGGTCGCGGAAGCCGAGCAGGACGCGCTGGGCGACCCCGGCCTCGGCCAGCCGGCGGCGCAGGATCGCCAGCGGCGCGATCCCGATCCCGCCGCCGACGAGCACCGCGCCGGCGGCGCCCGGGGCGAGGTCGGCCGGGGCCGAGAAGGGGCGCCCGAGCGGGCCCGTGACGAGCAGGTCGTCGCCGGGCGCCAGGGTCGCCAGCCTCGCCGTCCCGGGGCCGACCGCCTCGAGCAGGAAGTCGAGCCGCACGCCATCGGCGCCGGGCTCGGCCTCGGCGACCGAGAACGCCCGCGGCAGATACGGGCGGCCCTCCTCCCCGCCCCAGGAATCGGCGGCGAGCATGTAGAACTGGCCCGGTCGGGGCTCGGGCCCCTCGCGATCGAGCGCCGAGACGATCCGGTAGCCGCCTGTCGCGGCGTTGTCGACCACCGGGCAGCGCCGGCGACCGAACGGCGCCAGCACCCGGTCAGTCACGGTCCGCATGCCGGCGGCTGCCGATCGCGGGCTCGATCCCGTGCAGCTCCTGGAGCGAGACCGGCTCATCGCCGCCGTCGCGCCCGGAGACGATCGCCCGCGAGGCGGCGGTGGCGCCGGTCATCGTCGTGATGCAGGGGATCCCCTGGCGGACCGCGGCCGAGCGGATCTCATACCCGTCGGATCGCGCCCCGCTGCCGGTCGGCGTGTTGATCACCATGTCGACCTGCTCGTTGCGGATGTAGTCGACGACGTGCGGCGAGCCCTCGGCGATCTTGTTGATCGCCTCGACCGGGATCCCCATGCGGCGGATCGCCTGCGCCGTCCCGCGGGTGGCGATGATCTGGAAGCCGGCGTCGTGGAAGCGCAGCGCCAGCCCCGTCGCCGCCGCCTTGTCGGCGTCGGTGACGCTGAAGAACACCGTCCCGGACTCGGGCAGCGAGACGCCCGCCGCGGCCTGCGCCTTGCCGAACGCCGCCGGGAAGTCCTCGGCGATCCCCATCACCTCCCCGGTCGACTTCATCTCCGGGCCGAGCACGGAGTCGGCGCCGGCGAAGCGGGCGAAGGGAAGCACCGCCTCCTTCACCGAGACGTGCCCGTTGTGCATGGTCGGCAGCTCGATCGCGCTCAGCTGCTCGCCCAGCATCAGCCGGCAGGCCAGCTTCGCGAGCGGGGCTCCGATCGCCTTGGAGACGAACGGCACCGTGCGCGAGGCGCGGGGGTTGGCCTCGATCACGTAGAGCTTGCCGCCGGCGACCGCGTACTGGACGTTGATCAGCCCGACCACGCCGAGCTCGAGCGCCAGCCGCCTGGTCGTCTCCTCGATCTCGGTCAGCATCGCCTCGCCGAGGCTCATCGGCGGGATCACGCAGGCCGAGTCGCCCGAGTGCACGCCCGCCTCCTCGACGTGCTGCATGATCCCGGCGACCTGGCAGGTCTCGCCGTCGCAGAGCGCGTCGACGTCGACCTCGATCGCGTCCTCGAGGAAGCGGTCGAGCAGCAGGGGGTGCTCCTGATCGGCCTTCACGTGGCGCTTCACGTACTCCCCCAGGTCCTCGTCGGAGTAGCAGATCTCCATCGCCCGGCCGCCGAGCACGTAGGACGGTCGCGCCAGCAGCGGAAAGCCGACGTCCTCGGCGATCATCGCCGCCTCGTCGGCCGAGGTCGCGGTTCCATACGGCGGATGGGCGATCTCGAGCCGCCGCAGCAGCGCCCCGAAGCGACCGCGATCCTCGGCCAGGTCGATCGCGTCGACCGGGGTCCCGAGCAGGGTCACGCCCGCCTCCTCGAGGGACTTGGCCAACCTCAAGGGGGTCTGACCCCCGAACTGGACGATCACGCCCTCGGGCTGCTCGACCTCGATCACCGCGAGCACGTCCTCGACGGTCAGCGGCTCGAAGTAGAGGCGGTCGGAGGTGTCGTAGTCGGTCGAGACCGTCTCCGGGTTGCAGTTGATCATCACCGCGTCGCGCCCCGACTCGCGCACGGTCATCGCCGCGTGCACGCAGCAGTAGTCGAACTCGATCCCCTGGCCGATCCGATTCGGGCCCGAGCCCAGGATGACGACCGACTCGCGGTCGCCGCGGCGAACCTCGCCGATCAGCTCGGCGTTGCGCTCGTGCGACGAGTAGTAGTACGGGGTCCGCGCCTCGAACTCGGCGGCGCAGGTGTCGACCGAGCGGAAGGTCCGGTCGAGGCCCGCGGTGCCGTCGCCCTCGGTGGCCAGGAGCTGCAGCTCTCGCAGGAACCAGGGGTCGACCGAGGTCAGGCGGCCGATCTCCTCGACCTCGACCCCGCGCCGGAAGGCCTCGAGGATGAGGTCGAAGCGGTCGGCGCGCGGGGTCTCCAGCAGCTCCAGCAGCTCCTCGTCGGCGGCCGGCATCTCCGGTTGCGCGTCGAGCTCTCGCGAGCGCATCGCCTTCGCGAACGACTCGCGGAAGGTGCGGCCGATCGCCATCGCCTCGCCGACCGACTTCATGTGCGTGGTCAGCTTGCCCTCCGCCCCGGGAAACTTCTCGAAGGCGAAGCGCGGCACCTTGGTGACCACGTAGTCGATCGTCGGCTCGAACGCCGCCGGGGTCACCTGGGTGATGTCGTTGTCGATCTCCTCCAGCGCGTAGCCGACGGCGAGCTTGGCGGCGATCTTCGCGATCGGGAAGCCGGTCGCCTTCGAGGCCAGGGCCGAGGAGCGCGAGACGCGCGGGTTCATCTCGATCACGACGATCTCGCCGTCGGCCGGGTTGACGCCGAACTGGACGTTGGAGCCGCCGGTCTCGACCCCGACCGCGCGGATCACCCTGATCGCCTGGTCGCGGAGCTCCTGGTAGAGCGGGTCGCTGAGCGTCTGCGCGGGCGCGACGGTCACCGAGTCGCCCGTGTGGACGCCCATCGGGTCGATGTTCTCGATCGAGCAGACGATCACCACGTTGTCGTTGCGGTCGCGCATCACCTCGAGCTCGAACTCGCCCCAGCCGAGCACTGACTCCTCGACCAGGACCTGGTTGATCGGGCTCGCCGCCAGGCCCTCGGAGACGACTCCCAGCAGCTCGGTCGCCGTGTGGCCGACGCCGCCGCCGTGGCCGCCGAGCGTGAACGCCGGGCGGACGATCGCCGGCAGCTTCAGGGAGCCGTCCGCAAGGCCGCGCTCGGCATCCGCGATCGAGGTGACGATCGTCGACCAGGGAACGCGCAACCCGGCCGCCTCCATGGTCTCGCGGAAGGCCTCGCGGTCCTCGGCGCGGTGGATCGCCTCGTAGTCGGCGCCGATCAGCTCCACCCCAAAGCGCTCCAGGGTGCCGTCATCGTGCAGCGCCTTCGCCAGGTTGAGCGCCGTCTGGCCGCCGAGCGTGGGCAGCAACGCGTCGGGGCGCTCGCGCTCGATGATCCGGGCGACGTTGCGGGGCAGCAGCGGCTCGACGTAGGTGCGGTCGGCGAACTCGGGGTCGGTCATGATCGTCGCCGGGTTCGAGTTCACGAGCACGACCTCGTAGCCGTCCTCGAGCAGCACCTTGCAGGCCTGGACACCCGAGTAGTCGAACTCGGCCGCCTGGCCGATCACGATCGGCCCCGAGCCGATCAGCATGATCTTCTGGAGGTCGTCGCGGCGCGGCATCAGGCAGTAGGCAGTTCGCAGTAGGCAGTGGGCAGAGGGGGCGAGCCGTATGGGCTGGGCACCTCGTACGAGCAGTGAGTCACAGTCGCTTCACAGGCCTCATCGCGTATCAGCGAGCCCGCGAGGTTGGGGATGGGATCCACTCGTGCGTTACGGACTGGGACTCGTTCGAAATGTGGTCGACCGGGATGCAGCTCGTCCGGGCTGCCGATTCGATTGCGGCGAACATCGCCGAGGCATTCGGGCGTGATTCGACCGCCGATACTCGGCGGCTGCTGTTCATCGCGCGAGGCTCGCTTTTCGAGACGGAGCACTGGCTGGCCGTGTCCGCCGCACGTGGGCTCCTCGAGGTGTCCGGGCTTGAGTCGAAACTGAGCGAGGTGGCCAGGACTCTCAACGGACTGATCGCTCGCCCGGGTCCGCGATCCTGACTGCTTCCTGCCTACTGCGCACTGCCTACTCACGCTGCCAGCTCCAGGAAGCGGTCGAACAGGTAGCGGGCGTCGTGCGGGCCGGGCCCGGCCTCGGGGTGGTACTGGACCGTGCAGGCGGGGACGTCGCGCAGGGCGAGGCCCTCGACCGTGCGGTCGTAGAGGTTCAGGTGGGTGAGCTCGGCGGCGCCGAAGTCGGTCTCCCAGCGCACCGGCTCGTCGGTGTCGATCGTCTCGCCCCCGCCCGGCGGGCGGACCGCGAAGCCGTGGTTCTGGGAGGTGATGTCGATCCTGCCGGTCTCGAGGTCCTTGACCGGATGGTTGGCGCCCCGGTGACCGAAGGGGAGCTTGAACGTCTCCAGCCCGACGGCCCGGCAGAGCAGCTGATGGCCGAGGCAGATCCCGACCACGGGCTTCTGGCCGACGATCTCCCGCACGGTGTCGACGACGTAGTCCAGGGCCGCCGGGTCACCGGGTCCATTGGCTAGAAACACCAGGTCCGGCTTCGCCGCGAGCACTGACTCCGCGGAGGCGTCACACGGAAGCAGGGTCAGCCGGCAGTCCCGCTCGCGGAATTGCCGAATGATGCTGAGCTTGATCCCCGTGTCGAGGGCGACGATGTGGGGGCCCGCGCCGTCGAGCTCGATCGCCCCGTCCGGGGTCACGGTGCGTGCGAAGTCGGCGCCGGTCATCGAGGGCTCGGCCTCGACCCGCGCTCGCGCCTCCGGCTCGGCGAGCTCGCCGCTGAAGATCCCGCCCCGCATCGCGCCGCGGTCGCGGATGTGGCGGACCAGGGTGCGGGTGTCGACACCGGTGATCGCCGGCACGCCGCAGCTCTCGAGCCAGTCGAGCCAACCGCCCTCGGCGTCGGCGGCGTCCTCGCCGTTGCGGGCCTCGCGCATGATCGCGGCCCTCGCCTGGACGCGATCGGATTCCATCGCCGGCGCGCCGACACCGTAGTTGCCGATCATCGGGTAGGTGAAGGTGATGATCTGGCCGGCGTAGCTGGGATCGGTGACCGCCTCCTGGTAGCCGGTCATCGCGGTGTTGAAGACCACCTCGCCGAGCGCGTCGCCCGCCGCACCGCAGAGCTCGCCCCCGAAGCGGGTGCCGTCCTCGAGCAGGACGTAGCCGGGCTCCGAGCTCACTTCACCAACGCCTGCACTTGCTTGAAGGCCTTCGCGTCGGAGCCGCCGAGGAGCTCGAA
Organism: Solirubrobacterales bacterium; assembly: GCA_033856255.1. GTDB lineage: Bacteria > Actinomycetota > Thermoleophilia > Solirubrobacterales > 70-9 > WHSW01. The sequence continues at coordinate 42,246 of JAWVFH010000057.1, forward strand.
CAGCGCCATCTCGACGCTGGTCAGGACCGCCCCGGCGCGCTCCATCTTCGCCAGGCCCAGCTCGCGGTTGGCCTCGGTGCGCGAGCCGACCGCGTCGGCGGCGACGTGGACCTCGACGTCCTCGTCGATCAGGTCGAGCACCGTCTGGTTGACGCAGACGTGCGCCTCGATCCCGCAGACCAGGGCCTGATCGCGTTCGCCGAGCTCGAACCCCTCGGCCTCGGCGGCCGAGAAGCGGACCTTCGCCAGCGTCGCAGTGCCCTCGGGCAGGTGCTCCGCGACCTCGGCGACGGTGGCGCCGAGGCCGCTCGGGTACTGCTCGGTGACCACCACCGGGAGCCCGATCGCGGCGGCGCCCTGGACCAGCGTCGCGCTCGAGGCGGCGACCCGGTCGAAGCTCGGCAGCGCCTTGCGAAACGCCTCCTGGACGTCGATCACGACGAGCACGGCGCGCTCCGGATCGAGCTTCATGCAACCCCCAGGGCAAAGGAGCGCTGGCGGTAGGCGACCCGGCCGGCGGCGACCGTGACCAGGACCCGCCCCTGAAGCCGCCTGCCGGCGAAGCAGGAGTTGTCCGAACGGCTCTCCCAGCCCTCGGCCCCGGCCTCCCACTCGGCCGCGAGGTCGCAGAGGGTGAGGTTGGCCTCGGCTCCCGGGGCGATCGTTGGCGTCTGCAGCCCGAACGGCTGCGCGCCGCCCGCGAGCCGCTCGATCACGGTCGCCAGCTCGAGCACACCCGGCAGGACCAGCTCCGTGTAGATCACGGAGAAGGCCGTCTCCAGGCCGGTGACTCCCATCGCCGCGTCCTCGAACGGAACCTCCTTCTCGTTCGACGTGTGGGGCGCGTGGTCGGTGGCGATGCAGTCGATCGTGCCCGATCGGATCCCCTCTATCAGCGCTTGGCGGTCGGCTTCGGTACGCAGCGGCGGGTTCATCTTGAAGCGCGAGTCGAGGGTGCGCACCTCCTCGTCGGTGAGGGTCAGGTGATGCGGGGTCGCCTCGCAGCTCACCTGCACGCCGGCGGCCTTCGCCGCCTCGATCGCGGCAACCGACTCCGACGCCGACAGGTGCTGGACGTGGATCCGCGCCGTCTCGAAGGCGGCGAGCGAGCAATCGCGGGCGATCATCGTCGACTCCGAGATCGACGGGATGCCGGCGATCCCCAGAGCCGCCGAGACCTCGCCCTCGTGCATCGAGCCGCCCGCCGAGAGCTCGGGGTCCTCCTCGTGGAGCGCGATCGGCAGCTCGACGAGGCGCTGGTACTGGAGCGCCCGGCGCATCACCCTGGCGCTGCGGATCGGCAGGCCGTCGTCGGAGAGGCCGACGGCGCCCGCCGCCGCCAGGTCGCCGTGCTCGCTGAGCTCCTCCCCGCGCATCCCCTTGGTCACCGTGGCGACGAATCCGGTCGGCACCGCGGCCTGCTCGCGTGCCTGCTCGCGCAGCGCCGAGACGTCGGCCGCGGTGTCGACGGGCGGCTCGGTGTTGGCCATCGCGATGATCCCGCAGAAGCCGCCGGCCGCGGCCGCGCGCGAGCCGGTCTCTACGTCCTCCTTGTCCTCGCGCCCGGGTGTGCGCAGGTGGACGTGCGGGTCGAAGAAGGCGGGGAACAGCGCCAGCCCCTCGGCCTCGATCACCTCGGCGCCCTCGGCCTGGCCGGAGCCGGGCTCGCCGATCGAGGCGATCTCGCCGTCGCGGATGACGACGTCGCGCTCGGCGTCCAGGCCCTCGCGCGGATCGAGCACCCGGGCGCCGCGAATCACCAGCGCCCCCGCGGGCTCGGCATCGCTACCGCGCCAGTCGAGCGCGGAGACCGGGCGCAACTCGGCCACTACGCAGGCTCCCCGATCGGGGTAGGCGCCGGCAGCTCGGGCTCATCGGCGCCGGTGGCGCCGCGCGGCTCGCCGCTGCCCGCGAGCAGCTCGTAGAGGACCGCCATCCGCACCACCAGGCCGCTCTCCACCTGGGCGGTGATCAGCGAGGCCGGGCCGTCGATCACCTCGGGCGAGAGCTCGACCCCGCGGTTGACCGGGCCCGGATGCATGAGGAGCTGGCGCGGGCCGAGGCGCCGCGAATCGATCTGGTAGTTGACCGCGTACTCGCGGATCGAGGGCACGAAGGTGTCGTTCATCCGCTCGCGCTGCATCCGCAGGGCGTAGACGACGTCGGCCTCGCCGAGCTCGTCGAGCGTGTACGCGACCTTGACGCCGAGCGCCCGCTCGACCCCGCGCGGGATCAGGGTCGGCGGCCCGCAGACTGTGACCTCGGCGCCGAGCTTGCAGAAGCAGAGCGCGCAGGAGCGCGCGACGCGGCTGTGGAGGACGTCGCCGACGATCCAGATCCGCTTGCCCGCCAGGTCCTCGCGCCGGCGGCGCTCGAGGGCGCTGAAGCGGTCGAGCAGCGTGTAGGCGTCGAGCAGCGCCTGGCTCGGGTGCTCGTGCTTGCCGTCGCCGGCGTTGATGACGGCGGCGTCGGTCCACCCGGTGATCAGCTTCGCCGCCCCGGCATGCGGGTGGCGGAAGATGATGACCTCGGGTCCGTAGGCGGAGAGGGTCGCGATCGTGTCCTTCAGCGACTCGCCCTTGTCGACCGAGGACCCGCTCGCCTTCACGGAGACGACGTCGGCCGAGAGGCGCTTCGCGGCGAGCTCGAACGAGGAGCTGGTCCGGGTGCTCGACTCGTAGAAGAGGCTGACCACGGTCCGTCCACGGAGGGTCGGCACCTTCTTGATGTCGCGGCGGCCGACCTCGGCGAAGCTGGCCGCGCGGGCCATGATCCGGTCGATGTCGGCCCGCTCGAGGTCCTCGATGGAGAGCAGGTGCTTCATCCGTCCACCGCGCTCGGCTGGGCGCTCGGCTGTCGCTCGATCGAGACCTCGTCGAGCTCGTCGGTCTCCTCGAGGCGGACGTAGACGCGCTCGTCGCGCGCCGTCGGCAGGTTCTTGCCGACGTAGTCGGGGCGGATCGGCAGCTCGCGATGGCCGCGGTCGGCGAGCACGGCGAGCTGGACGCGCTCGGGGCGCCCGTAGTCGAAGAGGGCGTCGATCGCCGCCCGGGCCGTGCGCCCGGTGTACATCACGTCGTCGACGAGGACCACGGTGCGGCCGTCGAGGTCGAAGTCGAGGTGGGAGCTGTGGACGACGGGCTGGGCGCCGGGCTCGCGCCCGTTGAGGTCGTCGCGATAGAAGGAGATGTCCAGGTCGCCGAGCGGCACCTCGGAGCCGCTGAGCTCGCCGACGAGGGCGTGCAGGCGGCGGGCGAGCACGGCGCCGCGGGTGTGGATGCCGACCAGGGCCACCGACTGCGACTCGGGGTTCTTCTCGACGATCTCGTGCGCGATGCGCACCAGGGTGCGGCGCAGATCGTCGCGGTCGAGGACAACCCTCTCGGGCTGGTTTTCCATATACGCGCCCCTTCCTGGCCTCTCTGGACCGGGTTAAAGGAACCGACGGGACGAGCCTAGCAGCGGGTGCGGCGCGCGTCCGGGCCCCCGGTTGCGAACTTCGCCGTGCTTGCGGTAATGATCTGAGTCGTGAGGGCCGACGTCGCCGAGGTGATCCAGATCCACAGCGCCGCGGGGCGGCGCTTTGTGGCCGCCGGGGTCCGCAGCTTCGTCCGCGAGCAGGGCGAGGGGCCGGCCGTCGTCCTGCTGCACGGCGTCCCGGCGAGCTCGTTCCTGTATCGCAAGGTGATCCCGAGGCTCGCCGATCAGGGCCTGCGGGCGATCGCCTTCGACTTCCCGGGCCTCGGGCTCGCCGATCGCCCGCAGGACTTCGACTACAGCTGGTCGGGGCTGGCGCGCTGGCTGGGCGAGGCGATCGACGCGCTCGGGCTCGACCGCTGCCATCTGGTCGTGCACGACATCGGGGGCCCGATCGGCTGCGAATGGGCGGTGCGAAATCCCGAGCGGGTGCTCTCGCTGACGGCGCTCAATACCGACATCAGCCCGGCGACGTTCCGCCGTCCCTGGACGATGCAGCCGTTCGCGATCCCGGGCGTCGGCTGGGTCTGGCTGCACGCGATGCCGAGCCCGGTGTTCGCGTTCCTGTTCCGCAGCCAGGGGCTCGGCCACCGCTCGGCGATGACCGCGGCCGAGGTCTACGCCTACCGCGAGCTGCTGATGCGCGTCGACGGTGGCCGCGCCTTCCTGCGGATCATGCGCGGGTTCGAGCTCACCGTGGAGAAGGATCGCCTCCTCGCCCAGGGCCTCGCCGACCGCTGGTACCCGGCCCGGGTGATCTGGGGCAGGGACGACCCGGTGCTCGGCCTCGACCACATGGAGCGGGTCCGGCGGGTGCTGGGAGTGGACGACGCCGTGCTGTTGCCGGCCAAGCACTTCCTCCAGGAGGACCAGTTCGGCGCGCTCGCCGACGCGATCGCCGATCAGGTCGCGCCGCTGGGCTGAGGCCGACCCCGGGCGCGCTAGGCTGGGCCCATGCCGTCGCTGCTGGCGCCGGACCAGGTTCCGGCTCTGCAATTGCGCGGTGAGCTGCGCTACGGGCTCGAGCTGGCGCGCTTGCTGGCCGATCGCGACTTTCTGCGTCCGGCCCGGCGATCGAGCGCTCCCTCGGTCCTCCTCGTTCCTGGGTTCATGGCCGGCGATCAATCGCTGAGCGTGCTCGGCGGCTGGCTGCGCCGGCGCGGCTCGCGCACGGCGAGAGCGGGCATCCTGCTCAACGCCGACTGCGCCGAGCGCGCGGTCAGCGGGATCGAGTCGCGGCTTTGGCGCCTCGCCGAGGACGCCGAGCGCCCGGTCGTGCTGGTCGGCCAGAGCCGCGGCGGCGAACTGGCGCGGGTGGCGGCCCTGCGCAACCCCGACCTGGTCTCCTCTGTGGTGATGTTGGGCTCGCCGGTGCTCGCCCCGCTCGATGTCGGCTCAGGTGTGCTCGGCGCGGTGCGCTCGGTGGCCCGGCTGGGCGATCTCGGCGTCCCCGGGATGCTCTCGCGCGAATGCGGTGACGGTCCCTGCTGCGCCGTGTTTCGCGAGGACCTGCAGGCTCCACTGCCGGCCGGCGTGCGCGCCGTGGCGATCTACTCGCGCAGCGACGGGATCGTCTCCTGGCAGGCGTGCCTCGACCGCTCGGCCGAGCACGTCGAGGTCGAGTCCAGCCACACCGGCATGTCCGTGAACGCGCGGGTCTACCGCGTGCTCGCCGAGGTGCTCGATCAGGAGGCCGATCGATGGACTGGATGAGCCCGATGGACGCCTCCTTCCTGCACCTGGAGGGTCCGAACAACCCCATGCACATCGGCGGCGCGAGCATCTTCGAGGGGCCGGCCCCGCCGTTCGAGCGGCTCGAGGAGATGGTGGAGGGCAAGCTGGGGCTCGTTCCGCGCTATCGCCAGAAGGTTCGCTTCATCCCCCTCGGCCTGGGTCGCCCCGTTTGGGTCGACGACCCCCACTTCAAGCTCTCCTACCACCTGCGCCACAGCGCCCTCCCCGCCCCCGGCAGCAACGAGCAGCTGCGCCGCACGGCGGCGCGCATCTTCGCCCAGCAGCTCGACCGCAACAAGCCGCTGTGGGAGATCTGGATGCTCGAGGGGCTGGAGGAGAACCGGTGGGCGCTGCTCTCGAAGGTCCATCACTGCATGGTGGACGGCGTCTCCGCCACCGATCTGATGGCGGTCATGTTCGACGCGGGCGGTGAGCCGGCGACGGTCGAGGCGTGGGACCCGCCGCCCGAGCCGAGCGGCGCCGAGCTCGTCGTGCGAACCCTCACCCGCCGCAGCCTCAACCCGTCCGAGCAGCTGCGCAGCGTCCGCGCCGCGATGCGGGCGCCGCGCGCGTCGCTCGGCCAGGCGCGCGAGCTGCTCGGCGGCATGATCTCGGCCGCGGGGGTGATGCGCCCGGTCGGCGGCTCCTCGCTGACCGGCCCGGTCGGCCCCCATCGCAGCTGGAGCTGGGCGCACGTGCGGCTGAGCGACGTCAAGTCGGTGCGCGCCACGCTCGGCGGAACCGTCAACGACGTCGTCCTGACGATCGTCTCCGGCGGGCTGCGCGACCTGCTCGAGGCGCGCGGCGAGGCCGTCGCCGGGCGCACGATCCGCACGCTCGTCCCCGTCTCGGTTCGCAAACCCGGTGAGCAGGGCGTCTACAACAATCGCGTCTCGGCGATGTTCGCCGAGCTGCCGATCGGCGTCGCCGACCCCGGGGCTCGCCTCGACGCCGTGCGAGCGCAGATGGACGGCCTCAAGCAGTCCAAGCAGGCGGTCGCCGGCGACGCCCTCACCTCGCTCTCGGGCTTCGCCCCGCCGATGCTGCTGGCGCTCGGGGCCCGCCTCGCCGCGCGGTCTCCGTCGCTCGGCGTGCAGATCGGCGTCACCAACGTGCCGGGCCCCCAGCAACCGCTGCACGCGCTCGGGCGCAGGCTGCTCGAGTCGTTCCCCTTCGTCCCGGTCATCGGCCACGTGCGAACCTCGGTCGCGATCTTCTCCTACGACGGCGGCCTCTACGTCGGCGTCACCGGCGACTACGACAGCTCGAGCGACATCGACATCCTGACGAGCGGCGTCGAGCGGTCGATGGCCGAGCTGCTGGCGATCGTCGCCCCGCTGCCGGCCCGGCGGGCTCGGGCCAAGCCCGAGAGCAGCCGCAGTCAGCCCTGACGCTCGACGCGTTCCAGCGCGCGGGCGGTGGCGCCGTCGAGCTCGGCGGACTCGAGCTCGAGCCCTGGAGGCAGCTCGACGTGCAGCTCTCCCGAGAGGTCGATCCGCGCGACCACCGATCGCGGGCGGCACTCGAGCACGTGCCCGCCACTCTCGCGGTCGGCGCTGATGAAGTGCAGGTGGTAGCCCTCGGCCTCGAGCCCCCGCGCGTAGTCGGGGAAGCGGAACCCGACCAAGCTCCCCTCCACATCGCGGAAGTCGAACACGTGCTGCTCCTCGATCACCTCGGCCAGCGGGTGGTAGGGCGGGAACTGACGCGGGACCGACCGCGCGTGGACCAGCTCGAACTCGCCGTCGATCCGCAGCGCGCAGCTCGCCTCCGGGTCGGCGGCGACCGCGTCGAGCTCGGCGAGCATCTCGGCGTAGGAGATCGGGCCCTCGATCCCCCGCTCGAGCGAGGATTCGAACCAGGCCATCGCCGCGAAGGGCGTTCGCTCGCTCGCCTGGATCTCCTCGATCGCGCCGTCGACGTCGGCACGATAGAAGTGGCCGTCGATCGCGATCATCTCGCCGTCGAGGCCGTTCAGCGTGCCGAGGCCCAGGTCGCCGTGCTCGGCGAGCTCGGCGAAGGTGACGTCGCCTTCGAAGGCGCCTTCGAGCAGGGCGCCGATCGTCGAGGCCTGGAAGAGCACGTGCGGGTCGTGCTCGGGATGGAGGTCGCGATGGCGCAGCGACTCGACGTGGAGGTGGCGGGCGAGGCGCTCGTCGAGGGTCATTCCACCGGGGCCGGCTCCGCCGGCGCGGCCTCGGGCCGCTCGCGGGCCCCGTTCTCGATCAACCGCGGCACGCCCCGCTCGGGGAACGGGATCTCGACCAGGTCGAAGTCGCGCGGCGCGATCGCCTCCGGAAACGCCTCGCGTGCCTCGGCGAGCACGGCGCGCACGTCGTAGCGCGAGGAGATGTGGACGATGGCGAGCATCTGCGATCCGGCCGCGGCGGCAAGCTCAGCGGCCTGGCGCCCGGTCGAGTGCCCGGTCTCGGCGGCCCGCTCGACCTCTTCGTCGGCGAAGCTCGAGTCGTGCACCAGCAGCTGAGCGTCGTGGGCGGCGACGCGGGTCATCTCGCAGGGTGCGGTGTCGCCGCTGATCACGACCTTGCGGCCCGGGCGGGCCTCCCCCATCACCTGGCCGGGCTCGACGTCGCCGGCGCCGCCGGCGACGACCTCGCCCTCCTGCAGACGCTTGAAGTCCGGACCGGGCATCACCCCGAGCCGCTGCGCCTCGCCGGGGTCGAAGCGCCCCGGCCGCTCGTCCTCGACCAGCGCGTAGCCGTAGGCGCGCATCCGGTGCGCAACCTCGAACGGGCGCACCTCGTAGCCGTCGTGGCGGATCGCCTCGCCGGGCTCGAGCTCGACCAGATCGACCTCGTAGCCGAGCCGCCCGAAGATCCGCCGCAACGCCTTGAACAGCTCGAACACGCCCGGCGGCCCGATCACGCGCAGCTCGCGGTCACGGCCGTTGAGGTCGTAGGTCTTCAGCAGCCCCGGGATGCCGAGGTAGTGGTCGGCGTGCAGGTGGGTGAGGTAGATCGCATCGGCCTGGACGAGCCCGGTCGAGCGCTGCATCTGGCGCTGCGACCCCTCGCCGCAGTCGAACAGCAACCGCTCACCCCCGACCCGAGCCAGCAGGCACGCCGTCGACCGCCGCGCCGTCGGCGCCGACCCGCCGGTGCCGAGAAAGACGAGATCCATGTCCATGGGCGGCAGCGTAGACGCGGCGACCGCGTGTGGCGACTTACCGTCGCATAGCGACCGAAACTCGTCACGGCAACCTAGACTCACCGTCCCGGCGCCCGTAGCTCAGTGGATAGAGCGCCGCCCTCCGGAGGCGGAAGTCGCAGGTTCGAATCCTGCCGGGCGCGTGCGGCCTACGGCCCGATGTAGATCGTGGCGTTGTTGCCGGCGACGCAGATCGTCGGGTGGCGGTACTTGCAGTAGACCTGGTAGGCCTGCCCGGTGATCGGGCTGTAGCTGACGAAGTGGCTGGCGCGGCCGCTGTTGTAGTAGTCGTAGGCGACGTTGATCGCGAACGCGCATGACGTGTTCGGCCCGGCGACGACGTAGCTGCCGCAATAACGGCCCCGGTTGAGGTTCCCCTTCGCCGAGGAGAAGCTGAGCGCCGGCGCACCGCCGCTGCCGCCGACGATCGTGTCGCTCGACGAGGAGTCGGTCTGCTGCTGCACCTGGTCGACGCCCTGCTGAATCTGGTCGATCTGCTTCTGTGCCTTGGCGTCGGGCGGCGCGATCTCCTCGCTCGCCGCCTCACCGCCGCCGGTCGTCGCCGTGGTCGTCGCACCCGCCGCCGACGCGGAGGTCTCGGTCACGGTCGTGGTCGAATCGCCGCCGCAGGCTGCGAGGCCGAGGGCGATCACGGTCATGCTGAAGGCGCCGGCAAGGGCTTTCGTCGTTGTCATGGCGTCCAACCTATCCGCTTGCGTCGGCGGGCGCGAGCGACTCGGGGTGCTCGCGGTACCAGTCGATCGTCCGCCGCAGGCCCTCCTCCAACCCGACGGCGGGGGTCCAGCCGAGCGTGTCGCGCAGCTTCGTCGGATCCACGTACTGGCGGTCGATCTCGCCGGCCGGGTTGCCCGCGCCCCGGATGTCGGGCTCCACCCCGGTCCCCGCCAGCTCGGCGATCATCGCGACGACGTCGCCCACCCGGTGCGAGCGCCCGCCGCCGGCGTTGAAGGCCTCGCCGCGGACGTCGTCGCGGTCGAGGCCGTCGGCGATCGCCAGGTAGGCAGCCGCGGCGTCCTCGACGTAGAGGAAGTCGCGCTCGGGTGAGCCGTCGGAGCGCAGGACCGGCGCCCGCCCCTGGACCGCGGCGCTGACCGCCTCGGGGATCAGCCGGGAGAAGTTGAGGTCGCCGCCGCCGTAGATGTTCGCGAACCGGGTGACCGCGACCGGCACGCCGTAGGAATGCCAGTAGCTGCGCGCGATCAGGTCCGCCGCGGCCTTCGACGCCTCGTAGGGGGCCGTCGGGCGGAGCGCGAAATCCTCGCGGTAGGGCAGCTCCTCGTGGGCGCCGTAGGCCTTGTCCGAGGACGCGAACACGACCCGCTCGACCTCCCGCTCGCGACACGCCTGCAGCACCGTCCAGGTCCCGCGCACGTTGGACTCGAACCCCTGCGTCGGCGACGCCTGCACGGTGCCGACGATCGTCTCCGCCGCGAGGTGGAAGACGCTGTCGATCCGGTGCTCGGACAGCACCCTCGCGACCTCGTCGGCATCGGTCAGGTCCGCCTGGACCTGGATCAGATCGTCCTCGATCCCGAGCATCCCGATCGCCGACGGCCGCTCGCTGGTCCGCCGGCGGTCGAACGAGACCACGGTGTCGCCGCGGTCGAGCAGCGCCTTCGCCAGCCAGGCGCCGACGAACCCCCGCCCCCCGGTGACGAGCGAAGCGCCCATCAGATGATCGATCCCGCGGCCCGGCGTGCGCGGGGGCACACGGGACCGAGCCGGTCGTGCTCGGCGAGCGAAGCTCGTACCCGTGGGTACGGGCGAGTGAGGACGGGCGCGATCCGGCGACGGTATCCGTGTGTCATCCGCGTGCGTCGGGTCGTGGATCGCTCATCTGCACTAGGCCTCGACGCCCTCGCGGTCCCAGATCGCCCACGGCGCCCGGCCCGACTGCCAGAGGTCGTTGAGGGTGACCGCGTCCTTGTAGGTGTCCATGCAGTCCCAGAAGCCGTCGTGGCGGTAGGCGCCCAGGCGGCCCTCGGCCGCCACCCGCTCCAGCGGCTCGCGCTCGAGCACGCTGTCGTCGCCCACCGCGTCGAGGAACTCGGGCTCGCAGAGGAAGAATCCGCCGTTGATCCAGTAGTCGAGCCGCGGCTTCTCGCGGAAGCCGCTGATCCGCTCCTGCTCGTCGATCAGCGCGATCCCCCACTGGCTGTGAGGGCGGACCACCGTCATCGTCGCCGCCGCCCCGATCCGCTCGTGCAGGCGCGACTGCGCGGCGAGGTCGATGTCGGCGACGCCGTCGGCGTAGGTGAGGCAGAAGCGGCCGGCGGCCAGCCGCTCGGCCGCCCGCTCGACCCGGCCGCCGGTATTGGTCTCGAGCCCCGTATCGACGCATTCGATCTCGAGCCCCGCCGGCCACTGGCCGCGATCGGCCGTGAACGCCTCGACCTGGTCGCCCAGATAGCCGGTCAGCAGGAGGAATCGCCGGTGACCCTGGGCGGCGTAGATCCTGATCACGTGCCAGAGGATCGGCTTGCCGCCGATCTCGACCAGCGCCTTGGGGATCGCGTGCGTCTGCTCCTGGAGGCGGGTGCCGCGGCCGCCGCAGAGGATCGCGACCGGAACCTCGGCGGCCGCTGCTCTATCCACCCGCGACGGCGGGCAGGATCGTCACTTCGTCGCCGTCGGACAATGCCGTTTCGAGCCCGTCCTGGAAGCGGATGTCCTCGCCGGAGACGTAGACGTTCACGAACCGGCGCAGGGTGCCGCCCTCGGTGATCCGCTCGCGCAGATCGGCGTGGGCCGCGAAGACGGCGTCGAGCGCCTCGCCGACGGTGGCCCCGTCGACCTCGAGCTCGTCCTCGCCGTCGGTGGCGACGCGAAGCTGTGCCGGGATCTTGACGGTGACCGCCATCGGCGGAAATCTAGCGAGCGCCGCCCCTCCTAAGCAGCACTCGCCGGGGCCACGCTCGCGAACTCGGATTCGAACGCCTCGATCGAGGGCTCGATCTCGGCGATCTCGAAGCCGTCGCGGACCGCGTCCAGGGTCTTCAGGCCCTCGCCGGTGATCACCGCGACCACCCGCTCGTGATCGGCGATCGCGCCGGCCCGAGCGAGCTTCGCCAGCACCGCCGTGGTGACGCCGCCGGCCGTCTCGGTGAAGATCCCGGTCGTCTCGGCGAGCAGGCGGATTCCGGCGCGGATCTCGTCGTCGGAGACCGACTCGACCGAGCCGCCCGTGCCACGGGCGAGCTCGAGCGCATAGACGCCGTCGGCCGGGTTGCCGATCGCGAGGCTCTTGGCGATCGTCTCGGGCCGCTGCGGCCGGCAGACGTCGTGGCCGGCGGCGAACGCCTCGGCGACCGGGTTGCAGCCGTTGGCCTGCGCGCCGTTGAACGCCGGCAGCTCGCCCTCGACCAGGCCGAGGTCGATCCACTCGCCGAAGCCGCGGGCGATCTTCGTGAACAGCGAGCCGGAGGCGATCGGGCAGACGACCCGGTCGGGCAGCTCCCAGCCGAGCTGCTCAACGGTCTCGTAGGCGATCGTCTTCGAGCCCTCCGCGTAGAACGGCCGCAGGTTGACGTTCACGAACGCCCACGGGCGCTCCTCGGCCAGCTCCGTGCAAAGCCGGTTGACGTCGTCGTAGCTGCCCTTGACCCCGACCAGCTTCGTCCCGTAGACGCCCGTCGCGAGCAGCTTCTGCTCCTCGAGGTCGGCCGGGACGAAGACGTAGGAGTCGAGGCCCGCCGCCGCCGCGTGGGCGGCGACCGCGTTGGCGAGGTTGCCGGTCGAGGCACAGGCGATCGTCTCGTAGCCGAGCTCGAGCGCCTTCGCCAGCGCGACGGCGACGACCCGGTCCTTGAACGAATGGGTCGGGTTGGCGGCGTCGTTCTTGATCCAGACCTCGCCGAGGCCGAGCCGTTCGGCGAGCCGGTCGGCGCGCAGCAGCGGCGTCAGCCCGGGCTGCAGCGTGTCGGCCGGGCGTTCGCTGAGCGGCAGGAAGTCCGAGTAGCGCCAGATGCTGGACGGCCCGGCCTGGATCTTGCGCTTCGCCCCCGCGGCGTCGAACCCCGAGTGGTCGTAGGCGACCTCGAGCGGCCCGAAGCAGTGCTCGCACACGTAGAGCGCCTCGAGCGGGTAGGCCTGACCGCACTCCTTACAGGTGAGCGTGGTGGGTGCCATTGATGAAACTCCTTCCGATTCCGTTGGCTACAAAAAAACCTCTGCTTGTTGCGAGCAGAGGTCCGGAATCGGACTTCCACTCACATCTCCCAGGCTCTTCGCCTGCTGGAATTGGCACCGGTCCTCGGATCTTGCGATCCTCGGCGGTTGCCGGGGTTTCATCGGGCCAGTCCCTCCACCCCTCTGGATGCAGTGGGTATGTGGGCGCAATATAGCAACGCAGGCGGTGGCGGTCGCGTACCCTGTCGCCTGAGCTCATGTACGAGACGACCAGCGAGACGAGCAACGATGCCGAGCCTTCCAAAGCCCAGGCTGCGCCGCCAGCGCGGCGTCGATCTCGCTGCGCCGGCTGAGCAGCTCGAGCGCCAGCTTCAGGTCGAGACCGTCCAGGGCTCGGGCCTGCGCTGGGTCAACATCGAGCGCCCGACGCCGGTCGAGTGCGCCTGGCTGGAGGAGCAGTTCGACTTTCACGCCCTCGACCTCGAGGACGTGCTCTCCCGCAACCAGCGGCCGAAGATCGACGAGTACCCCGAGTACCTCTTCATCGTCCTCCACTTCCCCGTCTTCGATCGCCAGGTCGGGCGGCTGAACGCCGGCGAGCTCGACATCTTCGTCGGCCGCGACTTCCTGGTCACGATCCCGAACACGCCGCTGCAGCCGGTCGAGTACCTGTTCGAGCGCTGCCGTCAGAAGGAGGAGCTGCGCGAGCAGCTGTTCTCGCGCGGTTCGGGCTACCTGCTCTACCGGCTGATCGACGACGCCTTCGACTACTGCTTCCCGATGCTGCGCAAGATCGGCAACAAGCTCGACGCGCTCGAGGACGAGATCTTCGAGGGCCGCTCCGAGGACATCGTCCGCGACATCTCCAACGCCAAGCAGGAGATCATCAACTTCCGCAAGGTGATCCGCCCGCAGCGGCCCGTGCTGCGCGACCTGGAGAAGCTCGATCAGCCGTTCCTGGCCCCGGAGGGCGGCGAGCTGGAGCTCTACTTCGACGACATCGGCGACGCCCACGAGCGGATCTGGGACATGCTCGAGAACTACAAGGAGGTCGGCGAGGCGCTCGAGGAGACGAACGAGTCCTACATCTCCCACCGCGTCAACGACATCCTCCGCGTGCTCACCTCGATCAGCGTCATCGTCCTGCCGCTGACCCTGATCGCCAGCATCTGGGGAATGAACGTCGGCGTCCCCGGCGAGGGCGACCAGACCGACTTCT
>JAWVFH010000058.1:0-2845 GCA_033856255.1 Solirubrobacterales bacterium
GGCCGAAGGCCATGAGCAGCAGGCCGGGGAGCAGGTCGGTCAGGTAGGAGCCGTCGACGGGCACGCGCGAGAGCACGATCAGGCCGGCGGCGGCGATCGTCATGCCGGCGATCGCCATCGGCCGCACGCCGACGCGGCGAACCATCTGCTGGGAGAACCCGGCGCCGATGCCGATCATGATCGACACGGGCAGGAAGGCGAGCCCGGCCTTGAGCGGGTTGTAGCCGAGCACCTGTTGCACGTACAGCGAGGCGAAGAAGAACAGCGCGAACATGCCGCCGGCGACCACGAGCAGCACGAGGTTCGCGCCGGTCAGCGAGCGGGTCCGGAAGATGCTCAGCCGCATCAGCGGCGCGTCCGAGCGGTGCTCGATCGCGACGAACCCGGCCAGCAGCACGAGGGCGACGGCGGCCAGGCCGAGGGTCTTGGCCGAGCCCCAGCCGTACGTCTGTGCCTTGACGATCGCGTAGCCGAGGACGATCAGCCCCGCGGTCACCGTGGTCGCGCCGGCGAAGTCGAAGCCGGAGCGCCCGACGATGCGCGACTCGGGGATCAGCCGCCACGAGAACGCGGCGGCGGCGAGCCCGATCGGCACGTTGACGAAGAAGATCCACTCCCAGCTGAGCTGGTCGGTGAGGATGCCGCCGAGCAGGAGGCCGAAGGCGCCCCCGCCGGCCGCGATCGCGCTCCACACCCCCAGCGCCTTCTGGCGCTCGGCGCCCTCCGGGAAGGTGGTCGTGATGATCGAGAGCGCGGCGGGGGAGACGAGCGCGGCGCCGATGCCCTGCACGCCGCGGGCGACGATCAGCATCTCCGACGAGCTGGAGAGGCCGTTGACCAGCGACGCGGCGGTGAACAGCAGCGTGCCGGCGACGAACAGCCGCCTGCGGCCGACGAGGTCGGCGGCGCGGCCGCCGAGCAGCAGCAGGCCGCCGAAGGTCAGCGTGTAGGAGTTGATGACCCACTGGAGGTCCGCCGCGGAGAAGTGCAGGCTCCGCTCGATCGACGGCAGCGCGACGTTGACGATCGTGGCGTCGAGGATGACCATGAACTGCGCGATGCAGACGAGGACCAGCACCACCCAGCGGCTGGTCTCGTGACGGTCCGCGGGCTGGGTCGTCTCGGTCGTTTCGGCGGCTGACATCGGAGGGCGCTCCCTCGGGTCAAGTCGAGGGTGAGCGCAGTCTAAGCCTGGATCCGCCGATTCTCGCGTCGCCTCGCCCCCCGTGGACGGTCGCCACGGCCCCGAGTCATGGTGGATCCAGGCTTGGGTGTGGTTCCCGGGGAGGTCGTTCGTCCGGCGCGGGCGTACGTCAACTGCAGCTGGGTAAGGAGTGGTTCGGTGCCTGCGCGCCGCAGTTCGCCGGCATAACGTGCCACGAGTGGGCGGTACGGCTTCGTCGTGGAACGTTATGCCGCCAGGAGGGCGGTTTCGTTCCACGAGCTCGGACGAACTCGCCTACGGGGAACGTTGTGCCGCCAGCCGGCCCGCGCCCCCGCCGGGGTCAGCGAGATGCCACCCGCACTCGAACCACCCCTTACCCAGCCGCAGTTGACGTTCGCCGGCGCGACCGGGCGCGCCACCGCTTCGCTGCTCCCCCTGGACGATCGCCACGGCGCCGAGCCATCCACGATCATCGGTGGATCCAGGCTGAACGGAGAGCGCGCTCCGCCGCGCCCCTACCCCGGCGGCGCCGTCGAGCCGCGTACGACGAGCTCGACCGGCAGGATCCGCTCCGGCTCGGGGGCTCCTCCGTTGAGCATCGTCAGCAGCGCCTCGAATGCGGCGGCGCCGAGCGCCTTGGCGTCGGCCGCCACGGTCGTCAGCGGGGGGTCGAGGAGGCGGGCGACGTCGAGGTCGTCGAAGCCGACCACCGACAGGTCGGACGGGATGGCGAGGCCCAGCTCGCGCGCGGCGAGGTAGGCGCCGGCCGCGAGGATGTCGTCGTCGGCGAAGATCGCCGTCGGCCGGTCCTCGCGCTCGAGCAGGCGGCGGGCGGCCGCTTGCGCGGCATCGATCGTGAACGCGGTCACCTCCCGCAGGCCGGTGTCGCCGAGGACCTCGCGGAACGTGTCGAGCCGCCGCCGGAACGTGTCGGTGTCGACCTCCGAGGCGACATGGCCGATCCGCGTGTGGCCGAGGTCGCGGAGGTGCTCGAGCGCGGCGCGGGTCCCGCGGGCCGAGTCGAGCCGCACGACCGGCATCCCCAGGCCGGGCGCCTCGATCGCGACGGCGCGCAGCGGCTCGCCGGGCGGCGGGTCGACCTCGAAGAACAGGTAGCCGTCGACCGTCAGCGCCTGGAGCGCGGCGAGCGACGCCAGCTCCCAGTCGCGGTCGTTGGCGGCGTCGGCGAGGACGACGGCGTACCCCTCTCGCCAGGCCGCCTCCTGCGCGCCGCGCATCACCCCGCCGAAGAACGGGTGCGTGATGTCCGGAACCACGAGGCCGACGGTGCGGGCCGACCCGGTCCGCAGCACCCGCGCCGCGACGTTGGGCCGGTAGCCGAGCTCCTCGGCGGCGCGGCGCACGGCCGCCTCGGTGCGCGCCGAGATCCGCCCGCGCCCCTTGCCCGAGAGCACGAGCGAGACGGTCGACTGCGAGACCCCGGCGTGCCGGGCGACGTCGACGCTCGTGACTCGGTGCTCGTGCGGGGGGATGCTCTGGATACAACCATGTCCATGGACGACCTCGTCGAGGAGGTGGTCGGGGTCAACGGCCGCGACCTGCGCGTGCTGCGCCCGCGCGACTCCGAGGCGCTGCTCGACGAGGACGCGTTCGACCACGAGCAGTTCCTGCCCTACTGGGCGGAGCTGTGGCCGAGCGGCGTCGCCCTCGCGCGCGCCG
>JAWVFH010000059.1:0-3415 GCA_033856255.1 Solirubrobacterales bacterium
GGCTGCGGCAGCGGAGAGATGGTGCGGCGCGTGCTGCGGCTCCGCCCCGGGGCATGGGGCGTCGGCATTGACATCGACGCAGACGCGATCGCCGAGGCCCGTCGCCGTGGCGCTGGATTGCGTGCACGGTTCGAGGTCGGCGACGCGGCAAGGGTCGAGGGCACGTTCGACGCGGTCATCAATGTCGGTTCGTCGCACGTGCACGGGGGTTTCCCCGCCGCTTTGGAGGCGTTGCGGGCCTTGGCGCCAGTGGTCCTTTACGGCGAGGGTTTCTGGCGGCGGCCGCCTGCGATGGACTTTCTCGCGGCCCTCGGCGGAGCCACGGAGGATGAGCTGAACGATCTTGACGGCCTGCGCGTGGCGATCGGGGCCGCCGGTTTCGAGATCCTTCATGAGTCGCTCGCGGAGGACGGCGACTGGACCCGCTACGAGGAGACCGTGGCGGACAACGCCGAGCACGAGGGTGGCCCAGACTCCCGCGCCTATGCGCGCCGCATCCGGGAGCGGCGGGCGCTCCCCGGCGGGACCGACACCCTCGGTTTCGGGCTGTTCGTGCTGCGTCGCCACCAGCCGGGCCTCGACGGCATGGCCGAGCATGGACCGGCCCGACCACCGACGTAGCGCTGACATCATCGACATCGTCCACGCTGGCTACGCGTCGATGGTGCCCGTCGACGCCTCACTGCATCTCCGACAGCCGCGGCTAGGTCCGCTCTCGAGCCCGTAGGCGTGGCGCTCCTGCAGCCGGCCTATCGCCCGAGCGGCTCGGCGCGTTCGACCGCTCGCGCGATCTCCACGCGCGAGTTGGCGTCGAGTTTTCGGAACATGTTCCGGACGTGCGTCTCGATCGTCTTCTTGCTCAGGAACAGCTCGCCGGCAATCTCCGCGTTGGTCTTTCGGTCGACGATCAACCTGGCGATCTGGAGTTCGCGCTCGGTAAGAGAGGCCACTCCGCCCTGATTGGGGTCGCCGGGACGTGTTCGTCGGTGGATGTGGCGTCCGAGCTGTCGTAGTTCCTGTTCGGCCGCATCGCGGTAGCGCAGGGCGCCGCAGCTTCCGAGCTCGGCTGCGGCCTGTTGAAGCAGCGCTACTGCCTCGTCGCGCTTGCCTAGGTGCGCCAGGGCGCGGCCCGCGACGGTTCGAGAGAGTCCGGCTTCGATGGGCGCGCCGACATCGTCGGCGAGCCCGGCTGAGGCTAGTGCCAGTTCGACAGCTGTTGCCGCATCATCGAGGTCTAACGCGATGGCGGCCGCGGCGCGATGGGCCATGGCCGTTGGGAGACGTAGCCCGACCGCGGATGCGCTGACCCGCGCACCCGCAGCCGCGCGCTCGGCGTCGGCGCGGCGACCGACCCCGAGCCAATATCTGGTCATAAGCTCGAGGAAGTAGGCCCGCCAGGCCATTGGGATCGAAGCGAAGTGCTCTCCGACGGGGCCGGTGAGCGCTTCGACGGCGCGTGCCGGCTCACCGGCATCGAGCAGAGCCACACCGAGAACCGCCGCGGCGCGGGCGGCGATCACATCGTGGCCGGCGTCGGTTGCGATCTCCAAGCTCTCTTGGGCGGCGGCGATGGCGGTTCGGGTGTCGCCGGCGGGAAACGCCACGAAGGCGCGACAGAACAGCGCCCACGCCAAGGCCTGTGGGTTGCCGGACAAGCGAGCGGCTTCGGTGGCTGCGTCGAGGAGCTCGGCGGCTTCGGCCAGGCGACCGAGCATGCACCAGGCCACGCCGAGGCCTGCGTATACGCCCGGGAAGAGCTGTGCCTGGCCGGTGGCCCGCCCGACGGCCAGCGCACGTTGCGCGTGAACCCCGGCCTCCGTGAAACGGTCGAGGTAGATCTCCGCGCTGCTGAGATCAACCGCGGCGGCCAGCCGGTGAGCAAGCTGGTCGTCGGACAGGGCGTCGAGCAGTGTGGCCGCTTCGGATCGGACGGCCTCACCGCGTTTGGCGTCCCCGCCCCATGCCAGTGCGCGTGCGAGAAGCGCAAGTGCGGCGGCGGTCAGCCCTGGGTCCGCGAGGGGTCGAGCTGCGCTGACGGCACGGGTGGCCCAGTCCTGACCTGACTCGAAGTCCAGTCGGAAGTTGGCGTCGCCCGCGAGCTCGATCATCAACGCCACGGCGTCGGGTCCGCCGGCGTCGGCCAGACCGTCCAACGCTGCCGTCAGACGAGCATGCGCTTGGTCATGGCGGCCCACGAGGTGCTCCACCCGAGCGCACATCGCGGAGAGCTCGAGCCGTCGCGCCGTCGCTTCCTCGGGGAGCATGGCCAGGCTCTCCAGCAGCGCTTCGTGCGCAGGCGCGAACCGGCCGGTTGCGGCCAGCGCGGTGGCGTTGGCCAGCAGCAGCTCGACCCGTTCGCCCGCTGGCGCCGTGTCGGGAAGCAACCGCAGCGCTCCCGTGAACCAGCGGGCCGCGGTTGCCGGCGCGCGCTGCGCGGACTGCCGGCCGGCGGCGGCCAGCGTGCTCACAGCGGCCGCATCGCCGACCTTGGCCGAAACGTCGATGTGGTGAGCGCGTGCCGCGGCGGTCGCTCCTCGGCTCGCCAATGCCTCCGCCGCTCGCCGGTGCGCTGTGAGCCGCCAGCCGCCCGGCGCCGCCTCGTAGACCGCGCGGCGCACGATGGGATGACGAAAGCGGAAGCGTCTGGGCACAGTGGTGGGCCGGACAAGTTCGGCCACGAGCAGCTCGTCGATCGCTTCGATCGCCTGCTCTTCGCTCACGTCAGCGGCGGCTGCCGCCAGTTCGGGCTCGAACGGGTCGCCGACGACCGAAGCTCCTTCCAGCACCCGCCGGCTGCTGCTGTTGAGAAGTGAGAGCTCCTCCATCATCGCCGCGGCCACCATCGGTGGCACGTGAACGCTGGGCACGGACAGGTCTCGGTTAGGCGAGTCGGGGGGAGCCTGATGCGGCGAACGTGCGAGCTGTTCGAGGTAGAACGGGTTCCCGCCTGAATCCTCGTAAAGCGCCGCCGTCGACGGGTCCAGACGCTCCAGTCCCAGCAGTGCGGCGGCTTCGTCGCTCGTGAGCGGGTGAAGTTCGACACGAGCCATCCCGCCCGCGCGCAGTGCGCGTTCGAGCGCGTTTGTCAGCCGCGACGGACCCGGGGTGGGCCGCGCGCCGAGGACAAGCAGCACTGCAGCCGCCGGCGGCCGAGAGAGGAGGCTGCCGGCGAGGTCGATAGAGGCTGTGTCGGCCCAGTGAAAGTCGTCGAGCATGAGCACCAGCGGTTTGGTCGCGGCCAGCCGTTCGAGCAGTTCACGCACCGCTCGGTTGGTCCGATAGCGCTCGCCCTGAACGCCGCTGACGTTGCCTCGTCCGGGATCGGGGAATGAGGGGAAGACGTGGGCGAGCTCATTTCGCACGTGCTCGCCGAGACGGGCGAGTCGTCGCGGGTCGACGCTCTCGAGGTACTCGT